>JBBSFI010000005.1:0-114794 GCA_038238905.1 Chthoniobacterales bacterium
CGAAGAGGGGTTGGCAGTTCGGAGATATTGCAAACGGTGCGGGAGCGAGGCCCCTTGGCGGTGCGGAAGGATTCACGCACCAGATAGGTGACGTAAACTTTGTTGCCGCGAGTGGATTTGGTGGCTTGAACGAACACTTGCGACAACATTTTGCCAAAAACGTCGAATTTACAGGGAAACTGCCCAAAACCGCCGGGAAGTTAGGCTAGACCGGTCCGGCTCGATACAATCGGTTGCCGAAGCTGCTGTCGCTGGCTTCAATGTATTCCTTCGCCAGCAGCAAGCCGCGCCCGGCGAGGCCCGGCTCTCGGTTGTCCTCTTCGACAACGAATATCTACTCCACGCAAGTTCGCTTCCAGTATGCGAAGTCGTGCCGCTGGATTCCGAAACGTATGTCCCACGAGGCTCGACGGCGCTCCTCGACGCCATCGGGCGGACGATCGACGAACTCGGAAAGCGGCTTTCCGAAACTCCTGAGCCAATGCGACCGGCCAAGGTGCTCGTGGCCATCATGACCGACGGTCTTGAAAACGCTTCGGCGCACTATTCCTGGCGCGATATCTCGAATCGGATCAAGCATCAGACCGAGGCATACAACTGGGAATTTCTGTTCCTCGGCGCAAATCAAGACGCAATCGCGACCGCCGCGAATCTAAACATCGATGCGGCGAAGGCCGCCTCCTACACCGGGACTGTGCATGGCTCGATGGCTGCGGCATCTGCCATCTCAAGGAAAACCACAAGCGGGCGCCGTGTTCGCTGGGGATTCATCTCCGAAGCCGATGCCGCCGATTCTGTCGCCCCGATGCAGCAAATCGTGCATGAAGAAGACAGCAAGCCCGGCGGGGCCGCTAAAGCGCAGTCAGAGTTTAAGCCGGCGTGGCGGGCTTTGCGGGTTGAGCGAGCACTCGCATGAGCGCCGAGTAGATTTCGCTCGGCCCGAGGCCCTTGCTTACGTAGCCATTCGCGCCCGCCTTGCGCGCCTTTTGCATCGCTTCTTCGTCGTATCCGAGGCCGGTAAACATAACGATCGGCAACTCGGCAAATTTCTCCCGAATCATCGAAATTAGCGAGAGGCCATCGATTTTGGGCATCCCGATATCGAGAATGATCGCGTCGCACGCATTGCCCTCAAGCCAGGGGAGCGCCTTGTTTCCATCGGTAAGCGAGAAGGCATGGTGCCCCTTGTCCCGCAGGAAAGTAGTGAGAAAGCGGTTCAGTAAATGGTTGTCGTCAACAACGAGGAAGGTCATGGGCGCATGTTGCTGAAGGTGATAGAAGCACTGTCCGTGCCAGAGATAGCCTTCACGCGGCACGCGGCGCCGCCTGGCGAATATCTGCCTACGTTTCACGCTCGTCTATTGTCTCAGCCGATTCAGCGACTGAAAGCGGGCCGATTTTCATCACTTCCGGCCAGCGTGCCGCCGTGGCGGCCACGGCCAGGATTGTCCCTATTCCCCCTGCGACAACGGAGATGACAGGCCCAAAAAGAGCGGCGGTGATTCCCGACTCGAAGGCTCCCAGTTCGTTCGATGAGCCGATGAAGATATTGTTCACCGCCGCGACACGCCCTCTCATCGAGTCCGGCGTGAGAAGCTGCACGAGTGTGTGCCGCACGACGACGCTCACATTGTCGCACGCGCCCGCAACGGCGAGCGCCAGCAGCGAGAGCCAGAAGGAATGCGACAATCCAAACACGATTGTCGCCGCTCCAAATCCCGCCACGGAAAGGAGCATCGTCCATCCCGCGCGTTTCATCGGCGGAAGGTGCGCAAGGGCGATTGCCATTCCCACAGCTCCGATAGATTGCGCCGAGCGGAGCCAGCCGAGACCAACCGCGCCGACATGCAGGATCGAATCCGCGTAGATCGGGAGGAGTGCGGTCGCGCCGCCGAGGAGGACCGCGAAGAGATCCAGCGTGATGGTCGCCAAAATGGCCTTGGTCGCGGCGACAAACCGCATGCCTGAGAAGAGCTCGGCGAGAGCGCCAGCTTTGCGCGGCGAGGGATCGCTCTTGAACGGAATCGAAAGCAGAAAACCGATGAAGGCAAGGCTGCAAGCGGCGTCGATCGCGTACACGGCAGGGAATCCGTACCCGGCGATCACCATCCCTCCGACAGCCGGTCCGGCAATGCTGCCGATCTCGAAAAGGCTGCTGCCCCAAGTCACTGCATTTGCGAGATTGGATCGGGGAACGAGATTCGCCATCAGCGGAGTGCGGGCCGCCCAGCCGAACGTGCGAGCCACGCCATTCAATACAAGCAGGCCGAACATAATCGGTATTTCCGGCCCAAATACGACGACCTGCGGTTTCTCCCGGCAGAGTAACGCAAGATGACGGAGGCACTCCGCGAAGCTCCTCAAGATTGGCGTCTCGGTAATGGCGCCTGCATGCATCGAAACCAGCACCAAGCCGGCGGACGTCAGAAATCCGAGGGCCTGCGTGACGACGATGATATTGCGCCGATTGAAGCGATCCGCCGCCTGCCCTGCCGGCAATGCCAGGAAGATCACCGGAAGCGCGCCTGCAAGACCGATCAACCCGAGCGCGGTCGCGGAGTGCGTCCGCCGAAAGACTTCGTAGCTGATTGCGACGCCGAGCATTTGCCGCCCGAGAACGGAAACAAAATTTCCCGCGGAATAGAGTCGGTACGCGGAGCTTTTGAAAGCAGCGTACGGATCTCGGCCGGATGGGGATGGGGCCACGGTTGATCCAGACATCGAAGGGCGCAAAGACTCGCCGCCGCCGAGGCAAGGCTCAAGCGTGGAACGAAAAGATTGTCGATCCGGGGATGCCTTGAGTCGCCGTCACTTCGCGGCGCCGGCAGTCTTCCTGGCCGACCGCATCCGGCGTACGCCGGCGGTCTTCGTCGCAAGCGGTCAGATTTTTCCCGCATCCTTGGATGCGTCAGCCGCCCTCCAGAGGTACCAGGCTGCCGTCGTGCGAAACGGACGCCAGCGCTCTCCGCGCTCGAGGACTGTCTTCGGACTGGGGAGGTCGGGAAGGTCGAACGCGACGCGGAAGCCATTACGCACTCCGTAATCATCAGCAGGCAGCACATCAGGCCGTCCGAGTTGGAAGATGAGCAGCATCTCGGCGGTCCAGCGTCCGATGCCGCGCACCGCGATGAGCCGCGCGACGATTTCATCGTCGCTCAGCTTATTTATTTCGCGATTCGCCGGGATCGCTCCGGAGATGGTCTTCGCGGCGATATCGCGAAGCGCGGCGCTCTTGGCTCCGGAAAATCCTGCCGTTCGCAACGCCTCGTCTGAAATGCCAGCGAGCGCCACCGCGCTCGGGAAGCGCTTGCCGGGAAAGAGATCCTGGAAACGGCCGAGGATCTTCTCGGCAGCGGCCCCGTGCAATTGTTGGTGCGCTACAGCCCGCACGAGCGACTCGAATGGCGAGCGCCGCTTTTGAGCGATGAGTTCGCACGGGCCGATCTTTCGGATCAGCTTGCGAAGTACCGGATCCGCCTTGCCGAGCGCTTTCAATGCGGCGGGCGACATCGAGGACTTACGGATTCGCTTTCGGCGATGCGGCACTCGAATCGGCAGCCGCTTCGCTCTTCGCTGCCGGAGCGGTAGGCGCTGGGCTGGCAGGCTTAGAGTCCGCCGCATTTTCTGCCGGGATGACTGCTTTCTTTGCCTGCTCGGCGACCCGGGCAATCTCTTCGGCAGGCACGACCACGAGCAATTCGGCCAAGTTGTTCAGCCGATTCTCAGCGGAATCGTCTCCCTGAATCTTCCGAATGAGAGCCATGCCGAGCAGCTTGCCCTGAGCCGTGAAAACGGGGGTGCCCGGCGTCGCTCCGGCGATGCGATAAAGCAGCCGTGGTTTCTCGACTTTGCAATTAACCACCGAGACGGTTGCCGCGATCTGATATCCGTAGCTCTTGCTCAGGCGATTGAGGATGACGCATCGATCGAGCAAATCCGCGGGCGCGCTATCGGCCAGATCGAGCGGATGAAACTTGGCGTCCTTCGCATCTTCATCGCCAGGCTTGGGGCGAAAGAATACGAGATCGAGATCGGCGTCCTTCAGCACGACTATGGCCGGAATTTCGAGCCCGTCGTTCATGATGATGCTGAGCTCCTTGATTTCCGTGCTGACGCTGTACTCGGCCCCGCCGGCTCCTGAGAGCTTCTGTCCGTTGAGCAAAGATGACGGCTCCAGCACACTGAGAGCGGTTGCAATTAATCCATCGCCAGTCAGCACTACTCCCGATGCGCGGATGACTTGGTCGCGCGCGGGCGCTGTGCGCCCGCCGGCGCTGGCGCTGTAGCTGATCGCCGCGCGAAAGGGTAGTACGGATTCCTCATGCGCATGCACGATCTCGCGCGCCTGCTCGGGGTTGAAGGTCTGCGCCACGGCGCCAGCGATCGGCCCGGCTGTGATCGCGCACAAAAGGAAGACGGTCGTTATTTTCATAGTGAGTAATTTACCAGCGCGGCTCGATTTCGATAAAGCGCGTATGAATGCCACGCTTAATAAATAGCGTCACAGTCCGCGCTTTGCGTTCGCTGCACGCGGCTAGGATTTCTTTGAGGGCGTCGATCGTATTGCAAGGCTGCCCTTCGGCGGTGATGAGGAGATCCGCGCTTTCAAGCCCTGCCAGCGCGGCCCATCCCGATGGTTCGACACGGGTGACCAGCAGTCCGTCTTCAGGCGGCTTCAGATTCTCCTCGATTCTGTCGGACGGCGAAAGGCCTCGCGTCGAAAACTCGAAGCGCTTGTCGGTATATTCAGGATAGCCTTCGGAATTGCGAGGCTGCGCATCGAGCCGCGCTGTGATCTTCAGCGCTTCTCCCGCGCGCAGCACATCGAAGACAGCCGTCGCGCCGACGGAATACGGGCGGATCATGCTCGGGAAGGCCTCTCCCTCTTCGAGCCTGCTCGCATTGATCGCCAGGCCATCCACATGCGTGAGTATGTCGCCGACTTTCAGTCCCGCTTTATCCGCGCCGGTGTCGGGTATGACTTCCGTGATGCGGATCCCTCGATGAACACTGAGGCGCAGCGCGGTCGAAAGTTCGCGCGTGAGCACCTGAGACTTCACCCCCAGCCACGCACGCTCAGGCAGCACCGCTATGTCCTTATCTGGCGTGGCGCCGAGTTTCACCGCAGAAATCATTTTTTGCCGATCGCGATCAAACTCAACGGCCACTGTAATCAGACCGGGGCGATCCTTTGTGATCTTCTCCACGGCATCGCGCAGCCCCTTTACACTCTCCACCGGCGTCCCGTCGATGCGGGTTACGATGTCGCCGACCGCCAGCGGCGGCTTGGCCTCCGCGGTGGGTCCGCTCTGGTTGAGACTTTGTATCTGCACTCCTGCCGTGCTGGCGCGGTGCAGATCGAGCATCGCCAACCGACTCAGATTGCGGCCGGTCATTCCGAGCGCCAAAAACGCTTCCTCTTTTTCCACGCTCCGTTCGCGATCGACAGTCGATATTTCGAATTCGAGCGGCATCCCGTGCCGCCTCGCTTTTACCGGCGCCTTGCTGCCGATCGGGGTCTCAAGAACGAGGCGGTTGAAAATCGGAATGTCTTCCGCATAGCGGGCCGCAGGCACGGGACTTCCATTGAACGAGACAAGCACATCGCCCGCCTGGATGCCGCAGGCCGCCGCCGGGCTTCCCTCCGTCACCGACGCGACCAGGATCCCATCCTTGTCATCCATCGTCTGGAGGAGCGGTTGCGCTTCGACTCCGATCCAGCTCCGCCGCACGTTTCCACGCTCGATCAATTCGAAGGCGACCCGCTTCGCCAAATTGCCAGGTATCGCTCCGCCCAGACTCCCGATGCCGATCTCGTTTATGCCAACGATTTCGCCCTTCAAATTCACAAGCGGCCCTCCGCTGTTCCCGCCGAAAATGACCGCGTCGTGCCCGATCCAGCGCACGAGTTCGCCGACGTTTTCGCCGTCCATCTCCATGCCGCCCATGCCGGAGGGTGCGATCATCTCCTTGTTCGACACGATGCCAAGCGTGACCGATTGCGAGAGACCCGCCGGACAACCCATCGCCAGCACACTGTCACCGACCTGCAACGCGTCCGAATCGCCAAACCGGGCAACCGCGAGCGGAGCGGAACCGGCGCGCCGCTTGCCCAGATCGAGCTTGATGACCGCCAGATCGCTCAGCGGATCCGTCGCGACAAGCGTGGCATCGACCTCTTCATGGTTGCTAAGCTGGCAAGAGATCCGCGTCGCCCGGCCTGCAACGTGATGGTTCGTGAGCACGTACCCATCCGCGCTGATGATCGATCCGCTCCCCACCCCAGTCCCTTTCTTCATACGCCCGCCGCCCCCCTGCTCCATCACCACCTCGATCCGCACCAGCGCCGGGAAAACCGCGTCGATCGCCTTGTCCACGCCAGCCTTGATTTCCGGAATCGCCGTCTCGGAGGGAGCCGTTGCGCCGGGTGGCAATCCCGGCGTATCCGCCAGTGAATGCGGCATCTCAGCCGACCACACTAGACCGGCTGCAGCGAAAAAAGCGAAGCTCGGGCGAAAAATCGGCGGGAGGATCATTTTGGACGCCCAATGTGCAGCCGACCCGCTCGGATTCAAAGATTATCTCGCTCCCTGTTATCTGAAACTGAAGCGGTTCGCACTTTTTCCTTGCGCGGATTCTGAACCGCCGTAATTTCCGCCGCTCAGCAAAACGCGGGTGTAGCTCAGTTGGTAGAGCACTTCCTTGCCAAGGAAGATGTCGCGCGTTCGAGTCGCGTCACCCGCTCTCCCCCTTAATACGAAGGGAGGAGAGCCGCTCCAAGGGGTCGGAGGATTTTGCAAAAAAGGGTGCGGACTTACGGCCATCCAGGCGGCGTAGATCAGAAAGCCGTAGCTGCTCCTGAACGGCCTCCCCGCGCCAGCGCCCGCTACTTCGTCCGATCCGTTGGATCCGACCCGTGCAGCTTCACGAGCTTATTGTAAATTCCGAGAAGTAAAAATGTGGGCGCCCATTGTCCGACGAAAAGGGCGTCGTGACGGCGTCCGAGCACCTTGAGGCTCAGTGAAAGGCCAATCGAACCCAGAGCCGCCCAGAGGAAGGTGTCGGAGGGAAGCTTCGCCGTTTGCTGTTCGATGGCCCGCGCGACCGGGCCTTCCTGATGTTCGGTTCGAGTCGTATGATCGGAAGTAGTCATGCCAACAGTTCGTGCCAGACGGCTTTGCGGATGCCCATTCAGTCGATTCCAGTCCCGCCCGCGCTCCATCTGCGCCCTCAGCGCCCTGGCCGAACTTCGCCAATCGGGGGGAGTTGTCCGCAGGGGAAGCCTTCCCCTCATTTCTGCTTTGCCGAAACCGGCCCCTTGCCCGAAGATGGCCGCTCTCCGTGCGCCTTGCGTATCTCTTTTCCCGCTATCCGATCGTCTCCCAAACTTTTTGCGATACCGAGATGCTCGCTCTCGAGCGCATGGGCGTCGATCTGGAACTCTATTCCGTCTATCCGCCGCCGACGAGCTTCCGGCACGGGCACGCTGCCAAATTAAAGGCGCAGGTGCAATATGCGCCACCCGCCGCGATTCTTAAACTCGCCGAGACCGACGCGATGAAAGCGGGCCGATGGCCGGCGAAATTCATCGCGGACCAGGAGCAAAAGTACGGGCGGGCGTACAAGCCCGAGCTCAGAGCGCGGAACGCCCTCTACTTCGCCGACCTCTTCGCCGCCCGCGGCATCACGCATTTCCACGTGCATTTCGCCAATCGTGCGGCGCACACGGCGCTATTTATCAAACATTTGAGCGGCATCCCGTTTTCGCTCTCCACGCACGGGCAGGATTTCATGGTCGACCTGGGGAGCGACGACCTGCTGCGCGAAATCTGTCGGGAAGCGGAGTTCGTGGCAAACGAGACGGAGTACTCGAAAGGCCTCGTTGCCGGGATCTGTCCCGAGTCGTCCGCGAAGATGCTGCGCGTCTTCAACGGGATGGATCTCACCAATTTCCCCGCGCCTACCGCAGCGACATGCAATCCGATCGTACGCATTGTCAGCATCGGGCGTCTGATCGAATTCAAAGGATTCCATCATCTCATCAGCGCCTGCTCGAAGCTCCGGTGGCGGAAGCTCGCCTTCTCCTGCGACATCATCGGCGAAGGTCCGTGGCGCGAGCGGCTCCAAAGCCAGATCGAAGAACTGAACCTGGTCGATTGCGTGCGTCTTACTGGCGCACTGCCGCAGGAAGAGGTCTTTTCCTCGCTCCGCACCTGCGACATCTTTGCCCTCGCGTGCACCACGGATCGCGACGGCGCCACCGACGTTTTCCCCACGGTAATCCTCGAAGCGATGGCGTCCGCAAAGCCGGTGGTCTCGACCCGGCTGGCAGGCGTACCGGAACAGGTCATCGATGACAAGACCGGCTATCTCGTGGAGCCAGACGATGTGGACGCGCTCGCGGAGGCTCTCGACCGGCTGATCACCTCACCTGATCGTCGGCGCATGTTTGGGCAGGAAGGGCGCGCCCGGATAGAGAGCCACTTCGCCGTCGAGCAGACGGTCAAGCCCCTTTACGAGGAGTTTGAAAAACGGGTGAAGCAGGACTCCAGCAGCCCCTCTTCCGTCGCGGGCGGCCTCGGTGTTTTGCTGTCGGAATGGCCGCCATCCGGGACCGTCGAAGCGGAAGTGGACCAACTCGCCGTCCAAGACAGCGGCGCTCGGTTCTACGCTTTCGATGCGGGAAGGCGCGCGCCCTCCGCAACCGCTCGCAGGATCCTCGCCCGCTGTGACTTTCTCCCCGATGGCATGATCGTGGAAGGCGAATGGCAGCAAGAGCGAGAGCTGGCGCGAAGAATCGAAACCTTGCGAACCGGTCTCGGTCAGAAGCTTTCATCCGCCCTCTTTCTGCGACACGCGCGGCAAGCGCTCTGGCTGCGCCAATGGATCGCGCACCGCGGCATTTGCCACGTTCACGCGACTGGCGGAATGGAACTGCTGACAGCTTGGCTGCTGAAGCAACTGTGCAAAATAACCATAAGCGCCACGCTGGAAGACGAAAATGCGCTCCCGGAAAGCATCCTCGCCTTGCTTGCGGAGGACTGTGCGGGAGTGAGGCTACCGGCGAAGAAGGAGAAGATTCTTTCGGCACTCGCCAATTCTTCCGGTCCGCCCTTTGTATTGGCACAGAAATGGAAGCTTTCACGCAAGGTAGCGCCGGAGTGGATTGCAAAACTTCTGGCGTGGTCGCGCGCCGAAAGCGAATCCGCCTCCTGACATATCTCACTTTTTTGCTCATAACCCACACCCATGACTCATAAAGCCATTATTCTAGCCGGAGGCGCAGGAACGCGGCTCTACCCATTGACGCGAGTCGCATGCAAGCAATTGCTGCCCGTTTACGACAAGCCGATGATCTACTATCCGCTTGCAACGTTAATGCTCGGCGGCATCCGCGAAGTGCTCATTATTTCCACGCCAAAGGATATCCCGCAATTCCGGGATCTGCTGGGAGACGGCGCCAGACTCGGAATGCGCTTCGAGTACGCCGAGCAGGAGAAGCCCGCCGGCATCGCCCAGGCGTTTCTGATCGGCGCCGAATTCATAGGAAACGACCCGGTCTGTCTCGTGCTCGGTGATAACATATTCTACGGCAACCTCGATTTTTTCCGGGAATCACTCCTCTTGAAACAAGGTGCATGCATTTTCGGCTACGTTGTGCGCGATCCCGAGCGATATGGAGTGGTCGAATTCGGACCCGATGGGAAGGCGCTCTCTCTTGAAGAGAAACCGGCCCATCCCAAAAGCAGTTATGCCGTTCCAGGCTTGTATGTCTATGACAACAAAGTCCTCGAAATCTGCCGCAATTTAAAGCCGAGCGCCCGTGGGGAACTCGAAATCACCGACGTGAACCTCGAATATCTGCGCCGCGGCGAACTCAATGTGCGCGTCCTGGGCCGGGGCATGGCATGGCTCGACACAGGCACCCAGGCGAGCCTTCTCGACGCCTCGAATTACATCGCCGCCATCGAGAATCGCACAGGCCTTAAAGTAGCCTGCCTCGAAGAGATCGCTTTTAATCAACGTTTCATCGACACGGCCCAATTCGATTCCGTCATCGCCGCCCTCCCCAAGAACGAGTACCGCGAATATCTGCAAATGGTCCGCGCCGAAGGCCCCGCCTTCCCAAGCGCATACCAACCGCCTAGATAGCGTGTTCATTTTTTTAGACAGGATTAACAGGATTTACAGGATTGGTCTTAACCATGAACCGTCTCAACGGACGCTTGAATCAAACGACGCGGCGAGACGCGGCTTCGACATCGTGCCATTCACCCCTGTTTCTCCGCTAACGCGCATTCCATCCTGTTAATCCTGTTAATCCTGTCCCACATCACTCTGCATGGATCACCGCGAACTCACGGAACGGATTATAGGATGCGCTATTGCCGTCCATCGCACCTTGGGACACGGATTTCTAGAATCGGTGTACCAAAAGGCACTCGCGCATGAGTTGCGCAAGAGCGGACTCGAATTGGAGTGCGGAAAGTCGATTCGAGTCTGTTACGACGGTGTCATCGTCGGCGACTTTATAGCAGACATGCTCGTCGCCGGGATCGTGTTGATCGAGAATAAGGCCGTCCGTGCTCTCGCGCCCGCCCATGAGGTCCAGCTTGTCCATTACTTGACGGCTACTGGAGTCGATATTGGCTTGCTTTTCAATTTCGGCGCCGAAAGCCTCGAAATCAAACGCAAGACCCGGACGTACCGCCCGAGGGACTCACACAACGAACCCGTCCTGTAATGCGCTGGGATTTTAGGACAGGATTAACAGGATTTACAGGATTTGTCGTTTCTATGAACCGTCTCGACGGACACTCGGACCGAACGACGCGGCGAGACGCGGCTTCGACATCGTGCCATTCACCCCTGTTTCTCCGCTAACGCTCATCCCATCCTGTAAATCCTGTAAATCCTGTAAATCCTGTCTAAAAAAACAGTACGCCCTCCGCCGATACATGACTAAATTTCCAAGACTTCTTGGCCACCGCTGTCTTTGGCTGTTCGCCCTGATTTGCGTGGCGATCGCGTATTATGGCAGCTACTACCGGTGCGGCATAAACTTTCGCGACGAAGGGGGCACGGTCGCTCTCATCGCGAAGCGGATGCTTGCGGGGGAGCGTCCGTTCATTGATGTGGACCCGGGTTACAATCTGCTTTGGTTCTACCCAGTCGTCGGTCTCTTTAAGCTTTTCGGTGTCAACTTCGTCCTGCTCCGCGCCTATTGCTTTGTGCTTTCGACGCTGACGGCGGTGCTCGGCTTTCTCTGCGTCGATCGCATGAGCAACAAACGCTGGCTGGCATTCCTCGCCGGACTTCTGCTGGTCCTCGTTCCCGGGATGACGTTCAAGAATTACATGCCGCTTATGGCAGTAGCAAACATCTATTGTCTTTTACAATTTGCGATGGTCGATCCCCGCACGCAGGGGGCGGCCGGACAGCCGCCAGCCAGGCTCTGGCGCTGGCTTGCGATCGGCTCCTTCGTGCTCGGGCTGACGCTCTTGATCCGGATCGATGTCGGCCTGTTTATGGGCCTGCTCTGGATCGGTGCGATTTCGATCGTCGCGTGCGACTCCTTCTTCACGCCTACGCTTCGCCGGCGCATCCTTATTGGCGGCCCTTTGCTGCTCATTTCGATCGTGCTGGCACTGCACTTTCCAGTCTGGCTTGACGCCAAACGGCGCGGGTTTGACAAGGAGTTCGTCGATAACTACGCGGCTTGGCCAAAGAGCATCGTTGACGCCGTGTCGCAGCGCATCAAGGGGCCGCGCCAATCGGAAATGCCGCGCACATCACCTCCTCCGGTTGAGACCATATTGGATCCAGCGGCAAGAGGGGCTTCAGCAGTTCCTCTGCGCCATTCGTGGAACTCCGATGTGCTGGGGCGCCCTGGCTGGAGCGACTTTCTTCATCCGAAGAAAAAGGGCCGTCGAGAGCTCGTCATCCTCCTCTACGCTCCGCTTCTCACACTTGCGCCACTTGTGATCTGGGCGGCTTCGGGCCTCTGCCTGGCGCTCAAACGCAAGGAATCGGATGCGTTGCACCGGCATCTCGCAGCGCTTCTGGCGCTCGGCGGCGCCCTCACGGTATTCCCGCAATATTTCTTCTTCCGTCCCGACGCTCCCCATCTCTCCGAGTTTTCGCCTGGTTTCTGGATCGCCGCAGTCTGCGCCACGATCCTCCTTACCGCGGGGCTTCAGGTGCGCCGCTGGGCTCGCTGCGGATTGCTCGCGCTTCTTCTCCTGCACGCCAGTCTTTACTTAAACCAGATGCTCGCGAATCGCTATAGCGGCACCATCGACGCCAAGCGGAATCGCCGGACCATGTTCCATGGCGCCAACGGAGTGAACGTTTTCCTCACGAAGGACGAATTCCAGGGGCTCACCACGCTGGTAAAAGTAATACGCGCTCATTCGTCCACAGGTGATTACCTGGTGGCCTACCCGTACCATCCCGCGATCAATCTGATCACCGATCTCCCCACCTATGAACGATCGCTCTATGTCGATAACGCCATGCACCGCCGCGATTGGGAAGAGCGCGCTATCGAACGCCTTGAACACTATCGCCCCGCCGTTATCGTCCTCAGCGACTGGGACATCAACGGCACGGACTCGTCCCGGTTCAGCGTCTGGGCGACCCGGACGAAGGCTTGGATTCAGGCGCACTATGACTACCAGGGCGCGTACATGACTCACGAACAATTCGAAGTGTACACGAAACGCCCTGATCCGCAGGGCAGCCCGACTGGAATCTAACCGGAGCAGAGGCAGCGTTGGAAGCCTCCACGGCCTCCCTATTTCCGCCGTTCTCGGCTCGACATCGGCAGGGCGATCATCCCCCAAGATATGCTGCCCGCACCTGCGCGTTGCTCTTCAGTTCAGCCGAGGCGCCTTCCAGGATAATCCGCCCCGTTTCAAGCACGTACCCGCGATGCGACACTTCCAGCGCGAGATTGGCGTTTTGCTCGACGAGCAAAACTGTGAGTCCTAATTCGCGATTGATCTCGGCGATCTTCTCGAAAATCGTGCGGACCAAAATCGGCGCAATGCCGAGCGACGGCTCGTCGAGCATGAGGCAGCGCGGCCTGCTCATGAGCGAGCGTCCAATGGCCAGCATCTGTTGCTCGCCGCCGGAGAGCGTGCCAGCGCTCTGCTTCTCCCGCTCTTTCAGACGCGGGAAGATACTGAATACATACTCCTCGTCCTTCGAAATGCCGGCCCGATCCTTCCGCAGGAACGCGCCCATCCGGAGATTCTCACGCACCGTCAGATTGGCGAAAACCATCCGGCCCTCCGGGGATTGCGCGATGCCGCACGCTACGATCTCATGCGCTTTGAGCGATCTGATTTCCGATCCCTCGAAACGGATGGAGCCGGAGCGCACGGGCACGATGCCGGAAATCGCGCGCAACGTAGTGGTCTTGCCCGCCCCATTTCCGCCGACAAGCGTCACGATCGTCCCTTTCTCGACATTCAACGAAATGCCGTGCAGCGCGGTGATCGCGCCATAGCTCACGTGAAGATCGCGGATCTCAAGCATGCCTTTTCCTCGTCATACTTCTTCCTTTCCCAAATACGCGGCGATCACCTTGGAATCCCGCTGGATCTCAGCGGGCGATCCCTCCGCTATTTTGCGTCCGTAATCGAGAACGGCGATGCGCTGGCAAATGCCCATGACAACCTTCATATCGTGCTCCACCAGCAAGACCGCGAGGCCGAACTTCTCCTGCGTGTACCGGATCTATTTCATCAGTTCGACCTTCTCTGTCGGGTTCATTCCGGCGGCCGGTTCATCGAGCAGGAGGAGGCGCGGCTTCGTGGCGAGCGCGCGAACGATTTCAAGGCGCCGCTGGTCTCCATAAGGCAGGGCGCGGCACGGCAACTCGCGCACCGAGGCAAGCCCAAAGAGTTCCAGCAGTTCCATCGCTTCAGCACGGACACTCGCCTCTTCGTCCTCAAAACCCCGCCCACGCCACAGGGCATGCGAGATGCCGTGCTTCAGCCGCATATTGCAGGCGCAGCGGACATTGTCGTACACGGAAAGCGACGCGAAGAGCCGTATATTTTGAAAGGTGCGCGCAATTCCCCGCGCCGTAATCCGGTACGGACGATGCCCAGCCACCGATTTGCCGCGAAAAAGAATCCTCCCGACGGTGGGACGATAGACGCCTGTAATGAGGTTGAAGACCGTTGTCTTGCCGGCGCCGTTCGGTCCGATAAGTCCAAAGAGTTCCGATTCACCGATCTGCAGCGTCAGGTCGCTGACCGCTTTCAGACCGCCGAATTGGACCGTCACCTCCTCCAATTGAAGCACCGCACTCATTTGGCAATTGCCGGCCCTTTTTTTCGTGCAACGCCAAGGCCGCCGAACAAGCCCTGGGGCCGCGACAGCATCAGGACGATCAGCAGAAGCGAGTAAGGAATCATCCGGTTTTCGATTCCAACCCGGCGGAGGACTTCGGGAAGAATCGTGAGGATTACCGCGGCGACACAGACGCCCGCTGTGTTGCCCATTCCGCCAAGAATCACCATCACTACAATATCGACAGACCGGAGGAAATTGAAGCCATCCGGATGGATATATTGCTTAAAATGGGCGTACAACCCGCCCGCTATTCCAGCAAAAAAAGCGCCAATGACAAAGGCGAGCACTTTGTACTTTGTTGTATTGATTCCCATCGCTTCCGCTGCAACCTCGTCGTCCCGGACAGCTAGAAATCCACGTCCATAGGTCGAATTCACAAGCGCCAGCACCACATAGACGCAGACCGCTGCGGAGCCGAACGTCCAAAGGAAATCCGTATGCCGCATCATCCCACCCAGGCCGCGCTGCGCTCCGAGCGGCTCAGCGTTCTGGATGACACCGCGTATGATCTCATTGAAACCGAGCGTCACGATCGCGAGGTAATCTCCCCGCAGGCGGAGAGATGGAATGCCCACTACCAGCCCGGCGAGCGCCGCCGCGGCGCCTCCGTAGAGCAGCACGCAGAGAAACTGCGCCTGCGCGGGCAAGCCGTGGGCCAGAAAGACGAGGCTGTTGTGCATCCACTCAAGCAGCCGCAGCGGGGCGGCCAGCAGCAGCCATATCCCCTTCGGGGCCCATAACCACCGCGGGCCGCTCCAATCCGGCCAGTCAATATAGGGAAATTGAATGGCAAGGCTCATTGCGCTGGCTAGATAGGCGCCGACCGCCATGAAACCGGCGTGGCCGAGCGAGAACTGTCCCGTGTAACCATTTACGAGATTCAGACCTGCCGCGAGCATGATATTGATTCCGATGCCGATCAGCACATCGTAGTAGTACGGATTGACGCTCGGAGTTATTTGTGACAGAGCGGCGCACAGAGCCAGTGCGCCGAGCAGGATGAGCTTGGCGCGCATAACTATACCTTTTCGCGCTGGCCGCGTCCGAGCAGACCGGACGGCTTGAATATGAGGATCAGGATGAGCACTCCAAACACAATCGCATCCCTGTAAGTCGGAGAAACATAGCCCACGACCATTGTCTCGATCACGCCGATGAGCAATCCTCCAAGCACCGCCCCCGGAAGATTGCCGATGCCGCCCAGGACCGCCGCCACAAATGCCTTCAGGCCAAGCAGGATGCCCATCAACGGATCAATGGACGGCTGCTGAATCGAAGTGAGAATTCCCGCCGCCCCAGCCAGTGACGATCCAAGGCCGAAGGTGAATGAGATAATAAGGTCGTTATTGACTCCCATGAGCGACGAGGCGACGGAATTGAAAGAGACGGCGCGCATCGCCATGCCGAGTTTGGTGTGGAGGACGATCTGGGTGAGGAGAAGAAGAAGGCCCGCCGTGACCACGATCACCAGGATTTGGCTCGTGGTCACTGTGAGATCTGCGAACGTTCCCCAGCTTGACGGGATCTCGATCGCGGTGTCATTTATAATAGTCGGAAATGCCTGCGGGTTGGGTCCGAAAACATGGGAGTCCTGGCAGACATTTTCTATAAAAAGCGACACGCCGATCGCCGTGATCAACACGGAGAGCTTGGGCCGCGAACGCAGGGGGCGGTAGCACAGAAACTCGATGACGATTCCCACAGCCGCGCACACCGTCATGGCAAAGAGGAGCACGAGCAGCGCCGCGATATACCCCGGCTGGCCGCCAAACAATCGCAGCGCCTTCGGCCCTGCGTACAGCCCGGCGAACGCTCCGATCATATATACATCGCCGTGCGCGAAGTTTATAAAGCGAAGCACGCCGAACACCATCGTGTACCCTAGCGCGATAAGGGCGTAGATGGCGCCGAGAGAGACGCCATTGATCAGTTGTTGAAGAAACTCTATCAATGGAAAGACCCTCTTGCGGCCGGTCTCCTCGTCTGAACTCCGAACCGGCGATCAAGCACGCTGTCAGTCCGGCTCAAGCTATGGCGTGACTGTCTCGACAAAGTGCATTGCGCCATTGGTAATCGTCTCGATCACCGCTGATTTTTCCGCATTGCGATGGGCGTCAAGCGAGATCGTTCCAGTGACGCCGGCATATCCCTTTGTCGCCGCAATGGCATCGCGAAGCTTTGGCCCATCGGTGGCGCCCGCGCGTTTGATCGCCTCGGCCAGGATCCCCGCGCTATCATACCCGAGCGCCGCCATGTCGTCCGGCTCGGAGCCATACTTTGCTTTATAGCGCGCCACAAAGTTTTGGACCGCGGGAGCCTTGTCCTCGGCTGAAAAATGGCACGAGTAGAAACAGCCATCGAGCGCCTTGCCGCCCACTTCGAGCAGCGAGTCACCCACCCATCCGTCGCCGCCCAAAAGCGCCACTTTGATGCCCAGTTGCCGCGCCTGCCGGGCGATGAGGGCGACCTCCGCATAATATCCAGGCACGAAGATCGCCTCGGGCTTGGACGCTTTCAGGGACGTAAGCTGCGCT
The DNA here is from genome assembly GCA_038238905.1 of Chthoniobacterales bacterium. Lineage (GTDB taxonomy): Bacteria > Verrucomicrobiota > Verrucomicrobiia > Chthoniobacterales > Chthoniobacteraceae > JBBSFI01. The sequence continues at coordinate 16,902 of JBBSFI010000005.1, forward strand.
TTAAAATCCTTGTCACCCGTCGAATATTTCTGCTCCTTCACGACTTGTCCCCCGTTTGCCGTGAACCCTTTAACAAATGCGTCGGCGAGGCCCATCGAATAATCCTGCTTAACGTCCGTAAGCACTGCGATCTTTTTCCAACCCTTCGACAGCGCAAACTTTGCCATCACCGTCCCTTGGAACGGATCGATGAAGCAAATGCGAAAAACGTAATCGCCGACCTCAGTAACCTTCGGATTCGTCGAAGCCGGCGAAATCATCGGAATGTGGTTCTCCTGGCAGATCGGAGCCGCTTCCAGCGATTTCGACGAGGCGACTTCGCCAAGGACGGCGGCCACTTTATCTTGGGAGATCAGCTTGCGGACAATCGTCGCTGGCTGGCCCGGCAGCGATTGGTCGTCCTCGAAGATGAGTTTAAGCTTCCTGCCGAGCACGCCACCCGCGCCATTGATCTCGTCAATCGCGAGCGCCGTCCCTTTATGTGAAGACTGCCCGAAGCTGGCGCTTCCCCCTGTGAGCGACGCAAACTCTCCCACGCGGATATCCTCTTCGCCCAAGGCGGCGCAGCAGCCGGCCGCTAAAAACAGCGCCAAACGGAAGATGTGTGAATTGAACATGCCTTGGAATATCAAAAAAGCGGAAGGACGCTAGAAAATCGCGTTTAAAATTCAAGATCCGACTGGAGCGGACGCCTCCATCGCGCCTGCCATGGCGTTGGTCGGCGTCGCTGCCCGCTCCGCCGTCGGCCCCGCGGCGTAGGCTTTGCACACCGCGTCGAAGACCTGATCGACCGTGATCTGCTGCATGCAGACGTTGTTCCGGCACGGCGATTGCCGGTTATTGTATGCGTTCACACATGGGCTGCACGAAATGCCGGCCCAGAGAGCCGTGTTCCGGGGGCTGCGCGCGGCGAAGAGCGACGGCGTCTCGGGGCCGAACAGCGTCACCACCGCAATCGATGTCATCGACGCGAAATGCGCGGGTCCGCTGTCATTGGTCACGAGCACATCGCACAGGGTGTAAAGCACAAGGAGCTGGCGAAGCGTTGTCTTGCCGGCAAACGATACGCATCGCGCGCTGCCGATTGCCTTCGCAACCGACTCGATCGAACCGGCTTCATCGGGCGCGCCCGTAAGGCCGATTCGCACCTCGGGAAATCGTTCGAGCAGACGGCGCGCGAGTTCGATGTAGCGTTCGGTCGGCCATTTCCGCAGCGGGATCAGATCGCTCGCGTTTGGATTGAGCAGCAGGACGCGCCCCGGTTCACCCCCAAATGCGGCGCGCATTATTGCGACGACTTTCTGTCGCTCCTCGGCGTTCGCGTGGATCTCCGGAAGCCACCGCTCGATTTGGGGAGGCTGCGCGCCGTAGGTCGGCAGCTCCTGCGGAGACCGCTCCAGCGACTCGACCGTGGACTGAAAAATCTGGCTTGTGTGAAGGTACGGATTGTACAGCAGCCGGTGCGTCATGAGATCGCCGCGGTACGGCCCCTCTCCAAAGAAAGTGTGAAATCCGGCCCGAATTCTGGCGCCCGTGAGATACGTGAGCGCCGCCGAGGACCGCGAGAAGAACTCCATATCGACCGCCGCATCGATCCCGAGCGATCGAATGCGCTGCAGAGCCCCGAGCGCCTGAACTGCCATGTCGAGAATGCCGTCGTGCCGGATCGTGATGACATTTTCCACCGGGATAATTTCCATGAGGTCGAGGATGAATCGGTTCTCCTCGAATACGACGAAGTACACGTTCTCCCGCTCCACCATTTCGATTGCGCGGCAGATTGCAGGAAAGGCGAGCACGGTCGATCCTTGCTCCGCAAACTTTACGAACAGGATCTTGTTCGGCTTTCCGTCCGCCGACTCAGGGCGCAGAAAAGCCAGCGCCTTCCGGAAGGCGGAAAGCGCAGCGCAGACGGGAATGCCGATCCATCGATCGACTTTCTGGAGAGCTTGTGTGTTCAGCGGCAGACCCATCCAAGGAAACGAGCGGAGCTTGCCGAATGTTACAAGGAGATTCCTGCTGCGGAGAGATGGCAGGAGCCCTCGCCGAGCGGCTCCGAATGCCAGACGATCTGAATACTGGACGCATTCGACGTTCGGGCGCGCGAACCTCCGGGCATTTCAGATTCGCACTTTATGCATCGCTTCCCTGAAGCGGACTTCCCGCGAGACGCTGCCAGAGACGGCGGGCATCCGCCGGAGCTTTGACTTTGGCGTCGTTATCGAAGTACACAAAGATGTCGCGGACCTTAGGCTGCCGACTGGGCGGCGGCAAAACGAGTTTGGCGTCTAATGGCTGCCTGCTCTCGCTCCATTCACGGATTCGGCCAGCCCAGCAGTCGAGCGCGGCATCGGTGTAGCCGCTCACATACAATTCCTCCGCGCCGTGCAGGCGGATGTACACAAAATCGGAAGTAAGATCTTCGGCATACGGCCATTTGCCGGCGGAATCTGCGAACACAAACGCTGCCTTATACTTGCGGAGGAGCCGGAAGAAGGATGCGTCCATGAAGGACTCGTTGCGCACTTCGAGGCAGTGCCGCATCGGCATTTGGAGCAGCGGGTCCACCACCGCGCGTCCATTCAGACGAGAGTCGTGCTTGCGCGCCATTTCGCCGGCGCTCCCGGTATCCCGAGGAAGCAGCGCGAGGAAGGTCTCGAACAATTCCGCGTCGAATTTCAGATTCGGTGGAAATTGCCATAGGATCGGGCCGAGCTTGGAGCCGAGCCGCAGCAGGCCGGACGCGAGGAAGTTCGCGAGCGGCGTCTCAATTTTCCGCAACCGTTTTAAATGCGTGATAAAACGCCCCCCTTTGATGCTGAAAACAAAATCGTCGGGCGTATGCGCGGCCCACAAATCGAAGCTGGCCGGCTTTTGCAGCGAGTAAAAGGTTCCGTTGATCTCGATGGAATTCACCTGCCTGCTCGCATATTCCAACTCGCGGCGATGCGGCCACTTCTCTGGGTAAAAAACGCCGCGCCAAGGAGGATACGTCCAGCCGGAGATGCCGATGCGGAGCATTTGGATGATTGAAAAAAGCCAGCGGCGAGTGATGAAAGCGCGATTACGATGTTGAAGATGAACGCGATTCGAGTCGAGAAGTTCGGAGGACCGGAAGTGCTTCGCATTTCGGAGACGGCGAGGCCGTTGCCCAGGGCTGGCCAGGTGCTCGTGCGTTTGCACGCGGCGGGAGTGAACCCAGTCGAGACCTACATCCGCTCCGGTGAATACGCGAAATTACCGACGCTGCCTTACACGCCGGGAACGGATGGCGCCGGGAGGATCGAGAGCATCGGGCCGGAAGTCGAAGGCTTCCAAACCGGTGAGCGCGTGTACGTGGCGGGATCTTTGACGGGCACGTACGCGGAACTCTGTCTTTGCGAAGCAAAGCATGTGCATCCGCTGCCGGCCGAGATGGGATTTGCCGAAGGAGCTTCGCTCGGTGTTCCGTATGCGACAGCCTGGCACGCGCTGCATGATCGCGCCCGAATCGAGAAGGGAGAAACGGTGCTCATTCACGGTGGAACGGGCGGAGTCGGAATCGCGTCCATCCAAATAGCCAAAGAGGCGGGGCTGGTCGTCTTTGCGACCGGCGGGACCGAATCTGGACGGCTGGTCCTCATCGAGCAGGGAGCGGAGGCGGCTTTCGATCACCATGCATCGGGCTATCTGGAAGCGATCCTTAGCCGCACGGGTGGGCGCGGAGTAGATGCGATCATTGAAATGCTGGCAAATGTGAATCTGGGCAAAGATCTGGTGCTTCTTGCGCCAGGCGGTCGTGTGGCGGTCGTGGGGAGCCGTGGAGCGGTGGAAATCAACCCCCGTGACGCGATGACTCGGGAATCCGATATTCGCGGAGTGATGCTGTCATCCGTCGCTGAGGGACGGCTTGCGGAGATCCATCGGCATCTCGGCGAGGGACTCTCCCGAGGAGTTTACCGTCCGGTAATCGGGAAGCAATTTCCCCTGCGGCTGGCGAGTGAAGCGCACGAGGAGGTGCGAACGCCAGGAGCACACGGCAAAGTCGTGCTGCTGCTGTAGAAGCAGGCGGGCGCCGCCAGCCGCCTTGGAGAATGGCACTCCGTTAAATCCCTGGGCCGATTCTAGATCGACGGCGGACACATGCCTCCAGGCAGGGAAAGCAGGCGTCGACACTCCACGGCTTGCGCGCGCGGCGCACTCGGCTTACATCGTCATTTCCTCACGTCTCAACTGCAATGATCAATTGGCTTATCAAGAAGGTAATCGGCTCGAAAAACTCGCGCATGATCAAGGGTTTGCGGCCTGAGGTCGATCGCATCAACCTCCTCGAAGCGGAGTACCAGAAGCTTTCGGATGACGACCTGCAGGCGAAGACGGCGAAGTGGAAGGAGGACCTTTCGAAAATCGAGGAGCCGGCGGACCAGCAAATCTACTTGGATTCCATTTTACCGGAAGCCTTTGCGGCGGTGAAGAATACGGCGCGCCGCCTGACGGAGCGCAAGCACATCTTCTCGGTCTGCGACCAGGAAGCGACCTGGAATATGATCCACTTCGATGTGCAGCTCATCGGCGGGATGTGCCTGCATCGCGGCATGATCGCAGAGATGGCGACCGGTGAAGGCAAGACGCTTGTAGCAACGCTGCCGCTTTACCTTAATGCGCTTGCAGGACGCGGCGTCCACCTAATCACGACGAACGATTACCTTGCCCGCCGCGATGCGGAATGGATGGGGCAACTCTACAGCTTTCTCGGGCTTACGACCGGCATCATCCAGCACGACCAAAATCCCGAGGTGCGCCGGCAGCAGTACACGTGTGACATCACTTACGGGATGAATTCGGAGTTCGGCTTCGACTACCTGCGCGACAACGGGATGGCGAGCAGCAAGGAGCAGCAGGTCCAGCGCGGTCATTTCTTCTCGATCGTGGACGAGGTCGATTCCATCCTGATCGATGAGGCGCGAACGCCGCTGATTATTTCAGGTCCGGCAACGGTCTCCACGCATCAGTACGACAAATTCAAGCCTCTCGTCGAGGAGCTCGTGCGCAAGCAGACGATGCTGTGCAACAGGCTCTGCTCCGAAGCAGAGGAGCTTTGGAAAGCCGGCAAAACGGAGGAGGTGGGGCGGACTCTTTTCAAGGTGAAAGTGGGCCAGCCTAGGAATAAGGGATTGCTTCGTGCGCAGGAGGATCCGGAAAAGCGGCGCGCAATCGACAAGGCGGAACTCGGCTTCTATACGGAATCCCGGCGGGAGGAGCTTTTCGCGCTGAAAGAAGAGTTATTCTTTACCATCGACGAGCGGGCGCATGAGTCGGACCTGAGCGAACAAGGGCGCGAGTTTATGAGCCCCGAGGATCCCAATGCTTTCGTGCTGCCCGACCTGATGACCCAGTTTGCGGAGATCGATCAGGACAACGCGCTGGCCCCCGCGCAAAAGGTCGAGGAGAAGGCCAAGCGCCAGGCTTACATGGACCAGCAGAGCGAGCGCATCCATAATATCTCGCAATTGCTCCGCGCTTACTGCCTTTTCGAGAAGGATGTCAATTACGTGGTCGAGGAAGGGAAGATCCTCATCGTGGACGAGTTTACTGGCCGCAAAATGCCAGGCCGCCGGTGGAGCGACGGCCTCCACGGCGCGGTCGAGGCGAAGGAGGGAGTGACGATCGACCGTGAGACCCAGACACTGGCGACGATCACGATCCAGAATTATTTCCGCCTGTATTTCAAACTGGCTGGAATGACAGGCACGGCAGAGACGGAAGCAAACGAGTTCGCCGACGTGTACAAGCTTGATGTGGCGGTGATCCCAACGAATCGCCCCGTAATTCGGAACGATTTAAACGACCTCATCTACAAGACCCGCAGGGAAAAGGTGAGCGCTGTGGTGCAGGAGATCAAGGCTGCGCATGCCAAGCAACAACCGGTCCTCGTCGGAACGGTAAGCGTCGAGCAAAGCGAGATTTTTTCGCGAATGCTGAAACGGGAAAAGATCCCGCACGCTGTGTTGAATGCGAAATATCACATGCAGGAAGCGGAAATTGTCGCCCGAGCCGGACAGCCCGGAGCGGTGACGATCTCGACCAACATGGCGGGCCGCGGAACAGATATCAAACTGGGAACTAACGTCGCAAGCACCGGCGGCCTTTACGTGATCGGCACCGAGCGGCACGAATCGCGCCGCATCGATCGCCAGCTTCGCGGCCGCTGCGCGCGGCAGGGCGACCCCGGCCTCACCCGCTTCTACGTGTCTTTCGAGGACGACCTCATGCGCAACTTTGCCGCGGCCGACCGCATGACGCGGATGATGGAGCGGCTGGGGCTGAAGGAAGGGGAATCGCTCGAGCACCCGTGGCTTAACAAGTCGGTCGAAACAGCGCAGAAGCGCGTCGAGCAGCGCAACTACCTTATTCGGAAACGGGCGCTCGAGTTCGACGACGTCATGAACAAGCAGCGCGAGGTCATCTACGGATGGCGGAACGACGCCATCAACTCGGAGGAAGTCCGCCCGCTTATCTATGAAGTGATCGACGAGGCGATTCCGGATAAAGTCATATCGTTCCTGCCCCCCGACGATGAAAAGGATTACGATGCTCTCTTGAGCTGGGTAAATGGCACATTTCCGATGGGAATGACAAAAGAATCCGCCGGATTCGACGGGAAAGCCGCGGATGAAGTGAGCAACATGGTCATAGAGAAAGTAAAGAAAAGCTATGAACTGAAATGCGCGCATGAAGAGCCGGAAGCGCTCCGCTTTTTGGAAAGGCACATCATGCTGAACGCCATCGATAGGTTGTGGCAGGAGCATCTGTACGGAATGGACTCACTGCGGGAGGCTGTGAACTTGCGCGCCTACGGGCAGAAGGACCCGCTCATCGAATTCAAGACCGAAGCCTATGAGATGTTCACCGAGTTGATGGGGAACATTAAAGGAGAGATTCTGCATAACCTTTTCCGTTCCACTTCCAACCTTCTGGCTTTCGAGCAATTCCTATCAAGCCTTCCGCAATTTCTTATTGCGCCCGACGAGAGCGGCGGCGCCTCACAGATTGCAGTGCTCGGAACAGGCGGCGCGACCATGCCGCCGGAGCGCAAACGTCCATCGCATCCAGCGCTGCAACCTGGCGAATCCGAGCCGAGCCTCGATCAGGCATTATCCGCATCCGCGACACCGGAACCGGCGATCGCTCCGGCCAAAGTCGGACGAAACGAGCCATGCCCGTGCGGCAGCGGTAGAAAGTTTAAGAACTGCTGCGGGAAAGCCGCAGCCTAGGGATCGAGAGCCGCTCCTTTTACGCCATTTCAGCCGCGTTCGCGAACTGCTCCAGCGTCTTATTATGCCGCACCGGCTGCAAGAACTCTATTGCGATCCGGAATATCGCGTTGAATAACGGCGAGGCGTGGCGCGCGTAGAGATCCTGCGGAGCCAGAGCCAGCCGCAGGTGCAGCTTGGGATCATAGTTCAGCGGCCCTGTGTGATACCGCTTTATCCCATTTTCGAGACTCCATGTAATGATGTCGCGCCACGTCACAAAATAGAGATGGAGATCGAGCGCGACCGTGTAGTCGAGGCCCACGTCCAAGTCGTACAGCGTCCCGTCGTGGATCATGCACAAATTGAAAGCCACGATGCGACCACCCTGCCGCCAGATGAAATATCGTGTCCGGTCCGGCATCACCTGCCCCATCAGACGGAAGTACGCCTTCGTAAGCTCTTCAAACTTAAAGTCCGAGCGCTTGAACGTCTGGTAGTACAGCGGAAAAATCTCGTCCACGATCGCCGAAGCATCTGAAATCACCTCCATCTCGAGCGGAGCCGCGTCGTCCAACGCGCGAAATTTGCGGCGCAGATTCTTCCGAAAAACTTTACTGAGCCGTGTCGTCATATACTCCTCGAAATTGGCGAAATCCAATCGCAACACAGCCCCTGGCATGCTCGGCACCCGTTTGTAGCCGCTCTCCTCGAAAGGCCGCAGCGCATCGCGGTATTCCCGCGGAAAATCCTTCAACATGATGATGGACGCATCCCCGCGCATCCGGAATCGATCGAGCGCCTGCTGCAGTGAATCGACGAACCACCCCTCGGAACTGTCCAACTGGCCTTCGCCCGCAGAGCAGCCGACCATGAGCATCCGCAGCACCAGCAGGCGCGGCCACCGCTTCCGCAATCGCTCGACCCCTTCTCGAAGCTTCCCCGGCAAGCCGGCAAGTAAATCCTGATCGACGAAAAGGAACGGCTGCACGCCAGCCTCTCCCGTCTCCGCATTTTCCAGCACCAGACAGCGATGCTGAAATGGGTTCGCCAGCGATCGCTCGATGATGCCGTAGTACCGCATGTCGCGGCACTGGGCGGAGAGCGCCTTTTCCCGCAGCGATTCGTCCAAATCCGCCACGGATTCAAATACACTCGCGCGCCCGTGGCTTGTGCGGAATTCTTCCAGCGCACGGGACGCCCGGTGCGGTTCCTGGGTGACGGATTGGCTCATCATGCAAACCGCGCACCCTATGACCTCCCGGCTTCCGGACAAACGGCGTTTTGATTACCTTTATGTCATCCTCTTTCCAAAAGGAGCGGGGCGGACATCATCAATTCTCGGCGCGACGGAGCAGGAGCGCCGCAGCGGCGAAGGTGGCGCAAGCGAAAATGCATAAGAATGCGACATCGCCTCCGATGAATGAGAAATCGGCCCTCGCAAGATTCGCCTCGCGAAACGCCCGGCAGAAATGCGTCAAAGGAAAGCCCTCCGCAAAATAGCGCACGGAATCGGGAAGTTGCTCCAGTGGCGCGAACGCGCCGCATAGCGGAAAGATCGGGAGCAGAAAAAATACCGTCACCTGAATCGCCTGGGCCTGATTGTTACAAAAGGCGGAGATCACGAGGCCCAGCCCCAGTGAGCAGAGCAAAAATAGAAAGCAAAGAAGCGCCACGATGACTGGTTCGTGAAAGACGACGCCAAAATGCCAGTGAGCAATCGCGCCAACGACGCCGACCATAATCATGGAAAGCGCCAGATACGGCAGGACCTTTCCCACAACGATCTCCCAATGCCGCAGCGACGTAAGCAGCAGCCGGGTCAACGTGCCAGTCTCCCGTTCGCGCGTGATCGTCACCGCCATCAAAGGCACCGTGACCAGTTGCAAGATAAGGCCGATGATTCCAGGCGTCACAAAATCGATGAATCGCTCCTCCGGGTTGTAGAGCACCTTCGTCTTCACGGTCCATTGCGCCATCGATGAGACGATCTTGTTGCGGAAATCGACTGGGATTTTTTTGCCCAGTTCGATCATCTCCTCTGGCAGATTGTCCACCATCACCTCACGCTGCTTGAGCTGGAATTCGCCGAGGGATTGGTCCAGCGCGCCCTCAAGTTCGGCGGCTGTGGTCGTGTCGGTGCCGTCGAGTATCGCCTGGATTGGAATCGGATCGCCGTTATTCAGGCCGGCGCCCCACCCTTTCGGAATGATCACCGCGCCCTGCACTCGCTCCTGGAGCAGCCTGGGCTCTGCGGCGCCCGCCGCCTGCCGCTTCCAATCGAACGCCGTCTTGTGCGAGAGAAACTCGGTGAAGGCCTGGCTCTCGGCGCTTCCGTCTTCGTCCCGAAGAATCGTCGGCGCATTACTGAGCGCCGTTACCTCAAATGCGTGCCCGATAAGAAGCGTGAAGGCCGGCGGAAAACTGATCAATACAATAAGGATCCGCCAATCGCGCGCGATGTGCAGGAACTCCTTATAGGCCACACCCAAAAGAGCGGCTGGACGAAAGCGGTTCATATTGGCAGCGTCTCCTGGCGCAGCAATGCTTCAAACCCCTGCGAATAGGCGCGAAAGACATCCTCCAAGTCTGGATCCGTCCACCGGTGGTCGATCAGTCTCAATCCCGAAAACGGCCACGCAGCCTGCCAGCCCGCGAGCAACTGCCGTGGATCGCTTGCATACAGCCGAATCCATCCGCTCCGCAACGACGCTCCCAAGACTCCAGGCGTCGCGTTCAGCGCAAGAAGCGCAGGCATCTGCGGTTCGACCTGGATCTCCAGCAGATTGTTCCTGTGCGCTTCTTTGATCGCTCCCGGCCTGTCCGATGCCAGGAGCCGCCCCCGGTGGAGGAAACCGACCTCCGTGCAGCGCTCCGCTTCATCCATGTAATGAGTACTGACCAGAAGCGTCTTCCCTTCGTTGCTCAAGGAGTAGAGCAAGCTCCAAAGTTCCTGCCGGTGCATCGGATCGAGGCCCGATGTCGGTTCATCGAGGAACAGCACCGCCGGTTTATGAATAAGGGCGCACGCCAGGCTCAGTCGCTGCTTCATTCCGCCCGAGAGACTCCCCGATTTTGCTCCACGCTTCGCGGTGAGATCGACCTGATCCAAAAGCCGCGCCACGCGGTCGTCCAGCAGCGACGCCGGAACACCGCACGCCGAACCGAAAAAACGCAGGTTCTCCGTCACCGTAAGATCGTCGTACATGCTAAACTTTTGCGCCATGTAACCGAAATGGCGCCGGGCACGATACCGCTCCTTCCACGTATCGACGCCATCGATCTCCCCGCGCCCGCTGCTTGGGCGCGTCAGGCCGCAGAGCATCCGGATGATCGTGGTCTTGCCGGCGCCATTCGGACCGAGGAGACCGTAAATGCTCCCCTGGCGAATCGTGAGGGAAACGCCATCCACGGCCGGGCTGCGATCGTAAAGCTTCCTTATTTGATCGAGTACGATCATACGTTGCGCGGCGCGCCTCTCTCCGCAATTATTCCAGACTCTTCATGAAGAAACTTTGCTTCCCGCTGAAAAGCCGCGTGCTCACGAAAGCTCGCACACATCTTAATTGGCTGATGACTCTTGGCTTGCTGGCGTTCGCGCCAGCGGCTTCTCACGCCGATCCAGCGTCCGAAATTGCTTCGTTCTCCTCACTCTCGAAGCCCGACTACGCGAAAATCGAGAAAGGCGGGATCGTCTCGGCGCGCAGCCCCGGAATGACCTACGCCCGCGGGCTGGGGATCGAAAGCGTCTTCGCAGTGGAAGCGCCCTTTGAGAAAACCGTCGAATCATTGAAAGAATGGAATGGCGCCGGTCATCCGGACCTCAAGGTTTATTTGCACGGCGACATAGCATCTCCTTCGAATCCGGCAAGTTTCTCGAAACTCGCAGCGGCGCCAGGGAATGGAGCCGTTCGCTCGCTCGCGGCCGCCACGTTCAAACTGAATCCAGAGACGCCGGATTTGCAGATGAGCAGCTCGGAAGCCGCGCTGGCGCCGAAAAGCGCCGACGGCCCATCACCGCTTCCGCCTGCGGCAGCCGGTTTTTGGTCCGCCTTACTCGATAAGCGCGCCCGCGCCTTTGCCAGCGGCGGCGCTCCAGCACAGCCCGCGTATGTCGTAGGGGGTCAGAAAATCGCTCCCGCCGAAGAGTTAGCCGCCCTGCTTCGCGCGCAGCCCAGGCTTCACAATCAATTTAAAGCCGCCATCGCGGCCGCAGGCGCAGGCGGGAGGCCTTCGCGGCCTTCGCTCTACTGGGAGATGGTCGATGGCGACGGAGAAGCCATTCTGAACCTCGGGTCGACCACAGAAACGATCTCCGCCGGTTCAGCCCAATGCGTGGACATCCAATATTACGCCTCCGGAAACTACTACGCGTACATTACCCTCTACCAGCTCTGGCCGATGCCCGGCGGAAAAGCCAGCACCTTGGTCTGGCGCGCAGATTTGGTTTCCTCGGCCTCGCTGGGCGCACTCCACGGAATCGAACGCAATGCTGCCGGGTCGGCTTTTGCCAAGGAGGTGGAGCGTCTGATCGCCCATTTCCAAAAGGACACCGCCCACTGAGTGTGATTGAATCGATGAATCCGCATCACTCTCGCCGCATTCCCCGATGGCTCCTCCCCGCTCTCGCAGCCCTTCCGCTCGCCCACTTGTCCGCCGGAGACGCAGCTTCTCCGGCCCCGCCTGCCGCTATCGACTCGGCGGCAACCGGCGCGGCGGAGCATCCGTGGACCTTTTCAAGCGAATTTAACAGCCGCTACTCCTATGCAGGCCGCGGCGACGCCGATCGCGGCAAGGTCTCAGAGCAGGCATCCCACGCCGATTATGTCCTTACTTCACAGTATAAAGAAGGGCCGCCCATCCGCTTTGGCGTCTCATGGCAAAACATCTCCTTCAGTTCGACCACCGGCACGCGGTTTCCAAACACACTCCAGCAGGAGACTCTCATCGCTGGCCTGGATCTGCAGGTGCTCAGTTCTGCCTTCCTGCGCATCGAAGCGCAGCCCGGATTTTACAGCGCTTCGAGCAGGCTTTTCTCCGACGCGCTTGCCGTGCCATTTGTTGTCGGCGGTTCCTATGTCTATAGCAAGGACCTTCAATTCATCCTCGGTGTCTCGATCGATTACGACCGCGCAAACCCCGTCCTGCCCGGCGGCGGAATTCGCTGGCAGGCAACCAGCAAACTGCTCTTCGACGCCGTCCTGCCCAAGCCGCGCGTCGAATATGAGGTAAACAAGAAAGCGTCGCTCTACGCCGGCGCCGAGTTCGAGGACAGCACCTACCGCACCGATAGCAGCTTCGCGCCGGCCTTTCACAGTTCAAACTTGAAAGGCGCATGGATCGATTACTACGAAGTGCGGCTCGGCGGTGGCGCCATGGTGAAGCTCTCGGAAAAGCTTTCCATCGATCTCACCGGTGGGTATATCATCCATCGGACCTTCAGCTATAATCGCTCCGAATTTGACTTCTTTGCACAAGGAGGCGGGATCTATGGCGGCATCAGTCTTTCGGCGAAATTCTAGCTCGATGCGATCCGTCCAGCGTAGCATCTTGGCAAGATTTGTGAAGTCCACCTCATGCCGTCGTCGAGTATTACGATTATCGAGTCGGCGCGCTTGCTATATACTCGAAAATCAAGCCTTTCGATATCTCCGTGGCTCCGGGAAGATTATTAAACGCGAGTTCGATTACTTCCGTGCCGGAGAGAGTTTCCGGTCCGGCGGCGCTCCCTACGCCCGACTCATGATCAAGGCCGAGTTTTGACCCGGCCGGAATTGCTACCGCGATGCGCCGCTCAGAGCTGAAAGCGGCCCTGCATATCCGGTCAATTCCATATATCCCCGGCCGGTTACGGCAACTCCCCCATGCGTTCCTTCCACATCGATCGCACCCTCCCAGTAAGTGATCGTTCCGAGCGCAAGCTCTTGATTTTTTAGTGGGGTGCTCACTTTTAAATCAATTCCAGATCCCGGCGCTTCGATCCGCCAGGCGACCGGATAGCGCGCGCCCGTTTTTTTGCTCGTCCAATATTCGGTCGGCGTGAGTCGATAATCTTTCCGCGCCAGATGCGCGGATTCGGATCCCTGACCTGCGATTGTTCCGCTCGATTCTGGAGACGTCCCTCCGCCGCGCAGCCGCATCGCGTACAGCATGAGGTCCGCTCCGTCGCTGAGTTGGATGCCAAACCAGTCCCAACCTGCCTGATCGTCCGTGAGCTGATTCGTAGCCCACTCATGATCGAACCAGCTTAAGCCCGTCACCGCGAACGGCTTGCCGTCCATTGTCATGGTCCCACTCGTCGTCATGCGCGTTCCGGAATAATAGTGCGACGCGTGCCCCGCCCCCGCCGCTTTCTGGCTCACCCCATCCACACCGTGCACCGTCCACGGTTTTGCGCTGCTCATCGCCAGCGAGACGGACGTCCCGCCGTTTGCCGCATTTATCCGAAACCGATCGCCATCCATTCGCAACGCCCAATCGTCGATCCACGCCAGGAAGTCGCTGCGATAAAACCCGGCGTCGCCGAAGATCCCGCGACTGACTTTTTGCTCAAAAACGAACCGCTTCCCGTCGGGATCGCTTACGCTGAAATGCGCGAACGGAAAGTCGTTAACGAGCAAATCCGAGCTTGTTCCCGCGCGAGATCCCAGAGGACGAAGCCCCTGCCTGAAAAACGTTGCTTGATAGCCGAATCGTCTCCCGCGTTCGTCGGTCAGATTGCCGGTGAAATACCACCACTCCGTTTTGAACGCAGGGTGCGGCAAATGATCGGCTGGAAACTCGAAGGGCCATCCCGGCGCCGCCGCCGTCCAGTCATCCTTGCCGCTTGCCGACGCCGCCAGCACCAGAGCGAGAATGCGGGCGGCACGCCAAAGCCGCGCTTGCTGGACGTGCGGTAAGTGCATATCGCGAGGTTAAAGCAGGAGCGCCCGAGCGCACTTTGCGTCGTCTGCCATCCGGAGGAAAATTACAAAATCCGATCCGTGGATCGAATGCCTGGGATGCGCTCGAAATGCCCGTCGTACGTGAGGACTACGGCGCCGATTCGCAAGGCACAGCAGGCGATAACGACATCGGGAAGCGGTAGATTGATCCCCGCCCGATCGAGTTTCCACAAGGTCTGCTCCACTTGGGCCCACAGTCGATTGTCGGTTGGAATGTAGAGCATCACATCCCACCTCTCCTGCAATTTCTTGAGCAGATTCGCATCGCGGATACCGCGAGCCACTTCGCAACGGACGATTCCGCAGATCGCCACATCGCGAGCGGCTGCGACCAATCGCAATTCGCGCATGGGATTGCGGCCGTGCCGCATGTGCTCGATGTACCAGCAGCTATCGACGAGGACGGGGCTTGCGCTCATTGGTCTTTTTGATTTTGGGAGCGTCTTCCGCCACGCGGGCAACTGGCCCCTCATCGACGACGGAATTCTCGTCGAACGCCCTCCTCCATTCGTCGGGAGACAAATCGATCTCCTCTCCGAGCAATGCCGCCAACCTATACCTTCTGTCGATCTCCCCCAACGCGGTATTGATCGCCTCGGTCTTGGTCTTAGCCCTGGTGGCGAGCACTACTCTGTCGAGCAATTCCTCGTCAATATTTAAGGTTATCTTCATACTCCTTACATACATTCACAATCTGTGCATCTCAACTCTTTTCCGCAGCTTTTTTACTCATACCTACTGGGTCCGCGCTCCGAGAACGGCGATGAGGCTCGCCAAGCTATTTTCCGGCCTATGGAGCCGGAGCACCTGCATGCCTGCGGCGGAGGCCGCATCCCAATCCTCGACCGGGCTGTCACCCACGTGCATCGCTTCATCGGCGGCAACTCCCGCCATTTCCAACGCGCGCTGAAATGGCCATGGCGACGGCTTGTCCGCACCCACTTCGCTTGAGATTACCCAGTGCCGGAACCGATCCGCAACACCAAGATCCCTCAGCACGGTCCGCAGTCGTCCATCGAAATTCGAAATAATGCCCAACTCGTACTTCGCCGACAAGGCATCCAACACGGCAGGCGCTTCCGGAAAGAGCTCCCACACCCCTGGCCGCGCAAACTCCGCATAGAGCGTCTCGAAACAAGCCGCCCGGTCGAGCGACTCTCCAGCTCCGACCCCATCCAGCACGCGCCAAACCAAAGCGCGCCACCAGTCCTTATCGTCGTCAAGCCTTTTGCGGCGAGTCTCCACAGGTGGCTCGTGAGTTTTCCACGCCAAGCCGAATTCCCGATTCAGATCCGCCTCCGAAAAGTCGCCCCCGTGCTTTATCGCTGCCTGGCGATAATGCCAGCCGACACTGCGGGCCAGGCGAATCAACGTCCCCGCTGCGTCGAAAAACACTACGCGTGTCGAGAAGCTCCTTCTTGCGTCCATCGGCCATTCATAAGCCCGCATTCCAACTATCCAACAAATACCCACGGTCCCATTTGTCGCGCCACCCCACGCAAACGGATTCGACTGTTACGATTTCGTTGTAATTTCGATCTGTAGCTTCTCCCACGGTGGCCGGGACGCCTTAATCCGCACGATCGCCGCCTCAATCCGAGCCCCCTGCCTCAGCAGCCGGCTCACCGCGCGATTCCCGCTCCGGGGCACGTAGCCGAGAAGCCGCCCGTTCCAGCACACGCGCACCGCGTGGCGATCGTGCGGATTTCCCGGCTCAGCTTGCAGAACGACAAAATCGCCCGGTGAAAGGCGGCCAAGGCAACCCGGCCCGGCATGGTATTGAAATCCGGCAACATGCACTCGGTCGAGAAGCCGTGTGCCGCCGAGCTCCAGTTGACGTCTCCGATTTCGAAAAAGCACCGTCAGCGCGGCTGCGGTGGAGACCAAAAACCCGCGGCGGCCGGTCGCAAGGGCCGGACATCCGCTCAATGGTGCATGAATTTGCATGGCGCGACAATAATCGTCCAGGTAGGACAAATGCTGTCCTGCCTAGCTAAAGGGTGTCTCAACCCGCGCCGAAAAAGACGCACGCCCCCATCAAGCGGGTTGCTTAATCCAGATTGAGCGTCCGCAAGAGGCGCCCGTCAATCCGGCCCGTCACATCCATTCGGTGATCGCTCTGGAAGGATCGAATGGCGCTGCGCGTTCCACCTCCGATCTCGCCATCCACAGGTCCAGTGTAATACCCGCGATGCTTCAGCGCGCGTTGAACGTCCACGGCAAGCTCTACAGACCCGCCGCTTCGATCTTCGTAACGAACCACTCCCCGATAGACGCCTGGGCGCGCGCCATAATAGTAGTCATCGTAGTAAGGAGCGCCGTAGTACGGCCCGCCCCCGTAGTATGCAAAGCCGATCGTCGGCCCGCCCCACCATCCGTATCCGCCTCCCCAATTGCCGCGACCGCGCCATCCACCCCCGTGCGATTCACCCCCGCGCCAACCGTCCCCTCCGTGACCACCGCCTCGCCCGCCACCGCCACCGCGTCCGCCGCCATGTGAACCCCCATCTCCTCCGTGTTCCGCATACGTGCGGCTGGGCGCGGCACACAGCGCACACGCGACGACAGTAGGGACGATCCGAAGGAGGGTTCTGATGTTCATGGTAAAAGCGCTTTGGTAGTCAGACGCAAGGCCCTCGGAAAATGTTCACACACAATTGCCAGCGCCTCCAATGCATCGGTTTGGCCGTTCCCATGCACGGGCGGACTTCTGCGCATTGCAAATCCCCCTCTTGTGAGATTGTGCGTTCCACTCGAAATACTTTGCGTGGCCCTTGCTACTGCCGAATTGCGAAAGAAAAACCGACCCGCTCCAAAACGCCGCTCCGTCTGGAGGCGCCTGTTCGTTTTCTTTCTCGTGCTGTTCGTCCTCGGAGCCGCCGCGGTTTGCGTCACGTACGGGATGTGGGCTTCTACCTTCGACATGGCTGTAGTGAAGGAGATGCCATCGCGCTCGACGGTGTACGACATGAACGGCGAGGTGTACTCACGGTTTGCCGGTGAGAACCGGATCGTCGTGCCGCTCGCGAAAGTTTCGCCCAATTTCAAGGAAGCCCTGCTTGCGCGGGAGGACAGCCGATTTTACCAGCATCGCGGAGTCGATCCCGCGGGAATCCTCCGCGCGGTCTTTAGGAATGTATTCTCCGGTTCGGCTCAAGGCGCGAGCACCATCACCCAGCAGTTGGCTCGTAACTCCTACCCCGACCGCATTAGCGGTCAGACAAAAAATGCGCATCGCAAGCTGCTTGAAGCGTTCGTTGCGCTCCGTATCGAACAACACTATACGAAGGATGAAATCCTCGAGAATTACGTAAATCGAATTTACTTCGGCGCGGGAGGCATCTTCGGAGTGGAATCTGCCAGCCTCACCTATTTCGGAAAACACGCCGCCGACCTCGACCTCGCGGAGTCGGCCTTGCTCGCGGGGATCATTCGCGGGCCGGGATTTTATTCACCGTTCGATCATCTCGATCGGGCGATCGCCGCTCGAAACGCCGTGCTCGACCGGATGGTTAAACTGCGGCAAATCACGGAGCGGGATGCCGGCGAAGCAAAGCGCTCTGAAATGGCGTTGCGTCATAAGCGCCCGCCTGCGCCGGAGCAGAACTACGCGATGGCAGCGGTGCAAAGCGAAGTCGGCGCGCTTCTCACCGAAGAGCAGCGGATGGATGGAGGGCTGAAGATTTACACGACGATCGATCCGGCGCTGCAAAAAGCGGCGGAAGCCGCCGTGGACGCTGAGCTGCGCAAGGTGGAGGCCAAGCCGGGCTACTCGCATCCAAAGCGCGCCCAGTTCACCGAGCGCTCTCGGGATGAGGAAGGGGGGACTCCTTACCTCCAGGGCGCGGTCGTCGTCATCGAAAATCGCACCGGCGCCCTCCGCGCCATCGTGGGCGGACGCGATTACGCGGAGAGCAATTTCAACCGCGCGGTAAAAGCAAAGCGGCAGGCTGGCTCCACGTTCAAGCCGTTTGTCTATGCGGCCGCCTATCGCCGAGGGATTCTTCCGGGCATGCTGGTGGACGATGGGCGCATTGTCCCTGGCGAAATTCGAGGCGGCGGAAATTGGTCTCCGGCAAATTCCGACGGCACGTTTAAGGGTCCCCTCCCGGCTGAGGAAGGACTGATACAGTCGCGCAATACGATGTCGGTGCGCATCGGCAATATGGCCGGGATGGACGAGGTGGCCCAGACGGCGGCAGCGGCGGGCCTCTCTGGCATGACAGGGCAGCCGTCGAGCTTCATCGGCGCTTTCGACACAAGCCTCGCCCAATTGACCACCGCCTATACGGTCTTCCCGAACGAGGGGCTGCGGAGGCAGAGTTACGTGATTGAACGGATCGACGATGCGTCCGGCGACGTTCTTTATAGGGCTGCGCATATTCAGGCCACCGGTCTGGATCCGGCGGTAAGCTGGCTCATAACATCGGAACTGGGGAAAGTGATGGAGCGTGGCACCGCGGCATCCTCCCGCTCGCTCGGCTGGAGCAAACCGTCTGCCGGAAAGACAGGAACGACCAATGACTTCAAGGACGCCTGGTTCGTCGGGTTTACCACATCGCTCACATGCGGCGTATGGGTGGGCCTGGACCGGCCGGAACCGATCGCTCCCCACGGCTACGGCGCGGCCCTGGCCCTGCCCATCTGGGTTGATGTCATGAATGCAGCCTCACCGAGGCGATATCCCTCAACCGCCTTCAGGCCGCCGAGCCCGCTCGAACGGGTCAATGTTTGCGCGGTCTCAAACAAACTCGCCACCGACGGATGCGATTCCGCGCGCTCCTCGTATGCCATCGAGTTGCCCGCGTCACTCGTTCCCCGAGACTCCTGCAACGTCCATCGCGGCGGCGTGCTCTATTCCTCTCGCCGAGGAGAAGCGCCTGGCGCGCCGGGGAGGCGCTCTCTGCCCGACAGCATCTTCCACTCGTTCAGGCGCTTTTTTGGCGGCGATTAAAAGCGGGAGGGAACCCAAGAAAGAAGGGGCGCAGGGGTGACAGTGAAGAGTTGCAATTTTCCTCGTCGCTTCTATTGAGGCCGTTCGCCACACCAGCCAGCCAATTCCAAACCATTTCAGGTTCACTTTCCGACGCCTTCATTCCAGCCATTGTGAGTTATCGCGCCGATCGCTTCGAGCTTAAATTTGTCATTGGACCCGAGCAGCGCGCAGAACTCATGCCGCGCTTGCTGCCGTATCTCCAAGCCGATGAAAACGCGACGGAGACTGCGTACTACCCGATCGTCAGCCTTTACTACGACAACGAGGAGCGGGACTGCTACTGGCAAAAAGTGCGCGGCTGGCCCAGCAGGCGCAAAATGCGGGTCCGGGTGTACGGCAGCCTGGATGGCGTGCTGCCGCCGACGAGCTTCATGGAGATCAAGCACAAGCACCTTGGTCGCGTGGTAAAGCGGCGCGCTCGCATCCCGCTCGATATGGCGCTCGCTGTCGGATCAGGCGAGGCGATCGATGCCTCGTACCTGCCAGAAAACGACCGCCGAGTTTGCGACGAGGCTTTCCGCCTCGTGCATGACAGCGGCTTTCGTCCCAGTTGCTGTATGCGCTACGACCGCTACGCTTATACAGGCCTCGACCCCGAAGTAGATCTCCGCATCACGTTTGACACGGAAATCGGCTACCGTTTTGACGACCTCACACCGATTCCAGACGACCGCCGCTTCGAAAAATTTCTTCTTCCCTACGGCTTTTGCGTGATGGAAGTCAAAGTGATCGGCAGCGTCCCATATTGGCTCTCCTGTATGGTTGGCAAATACGGGTGCATTTACCAGAGCCACAGCAAATATTGCAACGCACTGGAAGCAGGCGATCCAGTCCTGCATTCGCAGCTTGGCGGACCCGTGAAGGTGCAGTATGGCGTGGTCCCGCCGCTTGCAGATCTCGAGCACATGCTCAGCCGCGAGACGTGGGGGGTGCGCTCCCAGGCCCCGTCTTATTTTCAATGAACGACATCCTTACTCAGCTCCAGCACTCCCTCGGTTTCGGCCAGGAGCCCCCCGTTATTGCCGAGATCGTGTTTGCGATCGCTCTCAGCTTCGCGCTCACCATGCTCGTCGCGACCGTTTACAAGTGGACGTATCGGGGGGGCGAGTATTCGCAGGAGTACGTTCACTCCCTCCTCATCCTCGGAACCTGCATCGCCGTCGTGGTGATGGTTATTCACGTCGATAAGGAGCATCGCAATGCTACCGCCTTTGGCATCTTTGCCGCATTCTCCGTCATCCGCTTCCGCACGATGCTCCGCACGCCGCGTGACATCGGCTTTCTATTCGTGGCTATGTCGGCGGGAATGGGTGTCGGGGCGCGCGCCTATCTGCTGGCGTCCGTCACGACGGTCCTAATTAGCGCCATCATTTTTGCTTTTTCCCGGTTCGATCTGTTCGCGCCCGCCCGCGCTTCGCACTATCTGCGAATCCGCGTCACAAACGATGTCGATTACGATGCCGCCTTTCGGGACAGTTTTGCCCGCCATTTGGTTCGGTTCGACATGCTCTCCGTAGAATCCATCCAGGCGGGAATGATGACGGAACTGCTCTACCTCGTGAATCTTCGCGACGCGACCAAACCGCGCGAGCTTGTCGCTGAACTCCAGCAATTAAACGGCAATAACCGCGTAATGCTCACCACGACACCTCCAAACCGGCTCCTGAGCGACAGCTAGCGCACCTTGCTGACCGGCGTGGATTGGTGTCCGCTGTTCACATCCTCCTCATTTCACCCCCACTGCGCCTTCCCGTGAACCCCCATCCGGCCCGGAGCATGTCCCATACTCACATCAGCCCAACCCGCGTCGATCCTATGAGTCCTGCGCAGAAGGCAGGTTTTTGGGCTGCTCTGTGCATCCTTGCTCTGGGTGGGTTCGCAGCTTCCGGCGCAGATTGGCCGCACTTCCTCGGCCCAACCGGCGACGATTGCTCCCCCGAGAAAGAACTGGTGAATGCGCTGCCCGCGCCGTTGCTTTGGACGCGCGCCGTAGGCAGCGGATACAGCGCCCCGTCTGTCCGCGCCGGTCTCCTGGTGCTTCACCATCGCATCGGCGGGGAGGAAATCGTGGAAGCGTGCAAGGCGGAATCTGGGGAAACTGTCTGGAAACATGCATATCCCAGCCATTTTGTCGATCCTTTCGGGTACAATAACGGCCCAAGGTGCTCCCCGCTGCTGACGCAAACTCGCTGCTATACCTTCGGCGCGGAAGGGATTCTCCTCTGCCTCGAGCTCCAGACGGGAAAGGAAGTCTGGCGGCGCGACACACAAGCGGATTTTAACGTGCCCGACGCTTTCTTTGGAGTGGGCAGCGCTCCGATCCTCGAAGGCGGATTATTGATCGCCATGGTTGGCGGACAGCCAAATTCGGGGGTCGTCGCGTTCGACGCTGAGAGCGGCAAGACCGTATGGGAGAGCGTGGGAGAAAAAAACTGGAATGGCGTCCCGATGAACGGCTGGCCCGGACAGCGGCTCGTGCAATGGCAAACGGGCGATCCCGCCTATCAGAAGCAGGCAAGCTATTGCGCGCCCGTGGCGGCAACAATTCATCGTGTGCGACAGATTCTTTGCTGCACGCGCCAAGGCCTCGTTTCGATCAACCCAACGACCGGCGCCGTAAGCTTCTCGTACTGGTTCCGTTCCCGCGCCGATTCGTCAGTGAATGCGATGACGCCCGTCGTGAAGGACGACTGCGTGCTGCTCTCGTCAGCCTATTATAAAACCGGCTCTGTATTGCTCCGCGTGGCGCCCGATTCGAAATCCGTCGAGGAAGTTTGGCGCGGCCTCCAACTCGAGATGCATTGGAGCCGCCCGGTGCTCTCGGATGGCCACCTATTTGCGTTCAGCGGGCGCAATGAACCGGATGCGCGTTTTCGGTGTGTCGATTTTGCAACCGGGGAGCTGAAGTGGGACCGTCCGGAAGGATGGCCGAATGGCGGGCACGCAAAA
The DNA here is from genome assembly GCA_038238905.1 of Chthoniobacterales bacterium. Taxonomy (GTDB): domain Bacteria; phylum Verrucomicrobiota; class Verrucomicrobiia; order Chthoniobacterales; family Chthoniobacteraceae; genus JBBSFI01. Next base: position 39,023 of record JBBSFI010000005.1, read on the forward strand.
CTTGCCGGAGGAGATCCCGCTCCGAATGTCTTTGGACGGGCCTCGGCGATTCTAGCCGATGGGAAATTGATCGTGCTCGGAGAGGCGGGGCTGCTTGGACTTTTTAAGCCCGATGCGCAGGCCGTGAATGAGATTTCGCGGTGGCAGATTCCCGGCTTAACCTATCCATGCTGGGCTGGGCCGGTGCTGGCTGATCGGCGTCTCTACCTGCGAAGCGAGGATCGGTTGGTCTGCATCGACTTCGCCACGCACTGATCCCGGTGCCACATTCAAAAGCGGATGGGCCCGCGTTCCGGCTCTCTGTTGAAGTTTGCTTTCACGATGGCCAACGGGGAGCGCCCGGCGTCCTAGGTGGACGGAATCCGAATTAAGCGACACGCCTTCCGACCCCCGGCGGCGTAATCGCGCGAGAGCCGACAATCTCGACTCGCTAATAATCGGTGGCGGCGCAAGGTATTCAACTCTTGCCATGCGACGCCGCGGACGCCCTTCCCAACCCGCCCCTCAAACCCCCAACCCGTTCCTTCGGAGGAAGCCGCGGGTTTGGCTCTGGATTTTGAACGGCGCCGGGGTTCTGCTCGTCCTGGGGCTTGGAGCCGCCATCTTCTCACCGCGTGCAGGGAGCAATCTGAAGAGGGCAGACGCAGCAGACAACGCGGATCGCGCTCCCGAGGCGGATTTGCGCGCCGCGCCGCCACCTTTCATAAAGGCGGCAGTCGGGGCGCCACCCGCGGCAGCCACTCCTTCCGAACAGCCTGCTCCGCCCGCGACGAAACCGCAGATCCTGCTCGCCGCCGCAGCCGCGCCCACGGTCGTCGCGCCAGCCGCCACGGCCTCGTCCGAAACTCCCGACCCCGAGGGGAAGCATAAGCATAAAAAAGACAAGGAGAAAGAAAACGGGGACGCGGCAAAGGGAACGAGCAACGGGAAACCTCCTCTCGACGAACTCGCGGCCGACCGCGCCAAAGAGGACGCCTTCTTCCAGCAACAGGACTTCGTGCCGTACTTCAGCTTCGATTTTGTGCCCGAGGAGTGGCAGTACATTCACGAACAACCGCGCCGGTTTGCGGAATGCACGATGACTGTGGACGACCTTACGAAGGCGTGGAAAGCCGTCGCCGTCCACCTGAAAGGATCGGCGGGAAGCTTCCAGGGACCCGATCAAAAGCCTGGACTTAGCATTAGCATGAACAAGTTTCAGAAAGCCGAGCGCTGGAACGGTTTTTTGAAGTGGCACCTGAACAATGGGGCGCAAGACAATAGTTTCCTCAACGAAGAGTTCTCCTGCGAAATTGCGCGCGCTGTCGGCGTCCCCGCTTCGCGATGTGCCCACGCGATCGTACGCTGGCAGAAGCGCGACCTCGGGCTGTTTGTTTTCAAGGAGGCTTTCGATCGCGACTTTCTAGTCAAATTTTACAAGAATCCAGATGGCGACCTGTACGATGGCGGGTTCGTCGCCGATATCCGACCCGAGATGGTCAAGGACCAGGGCGATCGCGAGAATCGCGAAAACATCAAGCAACTCATTGCGGCGTGCTCGGAAGGCGATGTGAAGAAACGCTGGGAAAAGATGGAGAAGATCCTCGATATCGATGCATACATCTCCTTCCTCTCAGTCGAATCGCTGACCTGCCACTGGGACGGTTATAACTTTAACAAGAACAATTACCGGTTATATTTCGACGCCGATAGCGGCAAGGCATGTTTCTTTGTCCACGGCACGGATCAGACATTCGGCGATCCCAATCTTCCGATTCTACGGGATCCAACGTCGCTTGTCGGCCAGGCAGTCATGAGCAATCCAGTCTGGAAGGCGGAATACCTAAACCGTGTGGGGAAGATCTATGACGACGTCCTTAAGCCGATCGATTGGCCTGCTCGCGTGAACGTGGTGGGCGAAATGGTAAAGCGCGCGCTCGCCAAACACAATCCACAGTGGGGCAAGGATTACGAGCCGCGAATCAAAGAAGCCCACGATCGCGTCGCAAACCGCATAGCCGCGATCGGCAAACAGCTCGAAGCGATGCCGCGACCAATGAAACTCGACCCAAGCGGTGTCGTGAAAGTAGAGCCAAAAGGCTGGCACTCGGAAGGAACCGGCGCGGTGATGGACGAGATGGCTCTGGATGGGCGGCAATGCCTCCACATCAAGGCAACTGGCGATTGCGCCGGCTCATGGCGACAATCCGTAAACTTACCGCCTGGAAAGTATAAGATGTTCGCTCAAATCAAGACAAAAGGCGTCGTCGGGACGGCTGGCGCCTCCGGGATCGGCGCCGGTGTGCGCCTTTCAGGCGGAACGCGAACCGGCGACGATCAAGTGACTGGCGATGTCGGTTGGAAAGAGATCGCGTTTGAGTTCGACGCGCCCGGATCCGTGATTCTGGTGGCTGAGATGCGCGCAAACCAGGGAGAAGCTTGGTTCGATAAAGCAGGTTTTCGCGTCGAAAAGTCGAAGTGATTTTCTCTCGAATCATGCCGCCTCGCCGGTTATCTCCTCTGGCCTCCGTGCTCGCAGCCTGTGGACTGCTGCTGGCGCAACTCCCCACCGCCGCAGGTCGGCATGGAGGGGAAACGACAGGCGCAAGCGTCGGAAAGCCGGCCGCCAACGAACTGGCCACCGATCGCGAAAAGGAGGACGCATTCTTCCAGCAGCAGGATTACGTGCCGTACTTCAGCTTCGAATTCACTCCCGAAGAGTGGCAATACATCCACGAAAAACCGCGCCGTTTCGCGGAATGCACGATGACCGTGGACGACCTCACGAAGGTCTGGAAAGGAGTGGCCGTCCATCTGAAAGGCTCCGCCAGCTTCCAGGGGCCGGACCAAAAGCCAGGACTCAGCCTCAGTATGAACAAATACCAGAAGGCAACGCGCTGGAATGGCTTTCTGAAGTGGCACCTGAATAATGGCGCGCAAGACAACAGTTTCCTAAACGAACAGTTCTCATGCGAAATCGCACGCGCCGCCGGCGTCCCGGCATCGCGCTGCGCCCATGCTTTGGTGCGATGGCAAAAGCGGGATCTCGGCTTGTATGTATTCAAGGAGGCGTTTGACCGCGACTTCCTGGCGAAATTCTTCCGGAGCACCGAAGGCGACCTTTACGATGGCGGCAATGCGGATCACGGCGATCTCCGGCCAGAGATGGGCAAGGATCAGGGGGATCGAGCGAATCGTGAAAATATCAAGGCGCTCGTCGCCGCCTGTCACGAAGGGGACCCGAAGAAGCGCTGGGCGCTCGTCGAAAAATTGGTCGATATCGACGCCTACCTCTCCTTCACCGCGGTGGAATCGCTTACGTGTCACTGGGACGGCTATAATTTCAACGTGAACAACTATCGCGTCTATTTCGACGCGGATAATGGCAAGGCATACTTCTTCATACACGGAACCGACCAGACCTTTACAGATGCCAACTTCCCGCTCTTTCGCGATCCCGGATCGATGGTGGGCCAGGCCGTGATGAGCAATCCGGCATGGAAGGCCGAATACCGCAATCGAGTCGAAAAGATCTATGACGAAGTCGTTAAATCGGTGGATTGGCCCGCGCGCGTGACTGCGGTCGGCGAGATGGTGCAAGCCGCGCTTGCCAGGAACAACCCGCAGTGGGCCAAGGATTACGCGCCCCGCATTAAGGAAGCTCACGATCGGGTCGCGAACCGGATCATTGGCATCGGGAAACAACTCGATGCGCTGCCGAAGCCTATCAAGCTCGATCCCAATGGGATCGTAAAGCTGGATGCAAAGGGGTGGCACGCCGAGGGCGGTGGCGCCGCGATGGACGAGGCGGCTCAGGACGGGCGGCAGTGCCTCCACATCAAGGCCAGCGGCGAGAGCACCGGCTCGTGGCGGCAATCCGTAACTCTTCCCCCAGGCAAGTTCCGCTTCTATGCGCAAGTCACGACCAAAGGCGTGGCTGGATCGGCGTCCGCCGCTGGGTCAGGCGCGGGTATCCGGATTTCCGGGGGTGTCCGCGCCGCCGCCGATCAAATCGTCGCAGATACCGGATGGAAAGAGATCGCCTTCGAGTTCGATGCGCCTGGGCCCGTGGTGCTCGTGGCCGAACTGAGAGCGTCCAAAGGCGAAGCATGGTTCGATGCGGCGGGGTTTCGGCTGGAAAAGGTAAAGTGAAGTTTCGTGAGCGAGCCATGCGGTTGGATGAGCCGCACCGCTTTGAATTTGCAGAGAAGGAGGCGCACCTCCATGGTGCGCATCGATGATCGATTGCACATTGCGAACCACTGTTGCCCTGCTCCTCCTCTCCGCAACGGCTCCGGCCCAATTAGCTGAAATACGCACAAGCCTTTGCCGCGTCTCCAATACGAGCGAAGAGCCAAACTATCGCACACCGTGGCTGCCCGGGCAGACGGGCGGGGGAACCGGCACCGGATGGGTGGTGGGCGCAGATCGCGTCATGACGAATGCCCATGTCGTGAGCAATGCCCGCTTCCTTACGCTTGAGAAGGAGAACGATCCGCACAAGTACATCGCCGAGGTGGCGCAAGTGGGCCACGATTGCGATTTGGCGGTTCTGAAGGTAAAGGATCCCGCCTTCTTCAAGAATACGAAGCCGCTGCCGCTTGGAGAGATTCCCGTAATCGAGTCCGCTGTCCGGGTCTATGGATATCCGATCGGTGGCGACCGGCTTTCCGTGACGCGCGGCATTGTCTCGCGCATCGACTTTCGCACGTATTCCCATTCGATGATGGACTCGCACCTCACGGTCCAAATCGACGCGGCGATCAACCCAGGAAATTCGGGCGGCCCGGTAATGCAGGAGGGCAAGGTCGTCGGCGTCGCTTTCCAAGGATACAGCGGCGATGTGGCCCAAAACGTCGGTTACATGATTCCGACTCCGGTGATAAAGCACTTTTTGAAAGCGATCGAGGGCGGGAATTATCATCGCTACATGGATCTTTCGATTGGCATCTTCAACACACAGAACCCGGCGATGCGCAGATCGCTTGGGCTGCCAAACGACGACAGCGGCGTGGTCGTAAGCAGTGTGGCGGCGGCTGGAGTGTGCGACGGGGCTCTAAAGGTCGGCGATGTTATTCTCGCCGTGGACGGCCATGCGGTGGCAAGCGATGGCCTTGTCGATCTGGATGGCGAGCGCGTGATGATGGCGGAGATCGCCGAACGAAAATTCATCGGCGACACTTCCCAGCTTTCCATCGTCCGCGACCGCAAGCCGCTCGATGTCACGATAAAATTCGACCGGCCGTTCCCCTTCGTGATGCAGGCAAACGCGTACGACGTGCAGCCCACATACATCCTTTTCGCCGGGCTTCTTTTTCAGCCTTTGAATCGGAATCTGTTCACAGCGTATCAATTCCAAAACTCGCGGGTCAACCATTATTACGACGATTTTATCTCGAAGGAAGTGTACAGGGAGCATCCCGAAATCATTGTTTTAAGTTCGATTCTTCCCGATCCAATCAATGCGTATCTTGGCGAGTTCCACGAAGGAATCGTCGATGAGGTGAACGATCGCAAGATACGGACTCTCCGGGACCTCGCGGAAGCGCTTGAGGGCAAGCCCGAGTTTTATGTTATAAAGTTTTGGGGAGATGGCAGGCCCTTGGTCCTCGAACGGTCCGCGGTGGAAGCAGCCAGGAATCGAATTAAGCAGCGATACAACGTCCTGGCGGAGCAGAATCTGGACGAAAACGCTTCCTAAGCCCGCTTTTTATGAAGACAGTTATGCGCCTCGTTCAAATAATCCTCGTTGCAGCCTGTATTCCGGCGGCCGTGCTCCGTGGAGAATCAATCGGAGCCGAACCGCCCAAGGCATACTCTGTGGTCCGGGTGAATATAACAAATCAACCTTGGGATTTCTTCCACCCGTGGGGCAAGAAGGCGCCGTACTCAAGGCGGGCCGTCGGGGCCGTCCTCCCCAATAACCGCGTTCTGGTAACGGCAGAATTCGTGGCTAATGCAAGCTATGTCGAGTTCGAGACACCCGAAGGCGGTCAAAAGGCTCCTGCGTCGATTGAGGCGGTCGATTACGAGTCGAACCTCGCCCTGCTGAAGACCGATGACACAAAGTTCTTGAAGCCATTTGCGCCTCTGGAACTCACGGTCGCCACCGTCGGCGACACGCTTACAGTATTGCAGTTGGAAACGAATGGGGCGCTGCTCATGACCCGCGGCGCAATGACGAATGCGGAGGTCGCCCACTATCCGATCGATGAATCGCCTCTTCTCGTCTATCACCTCGCCGCCTCGCTTCAGTTCCGGGAAGCCGCCTTTATGCTGCCTGTCGTAAAAGGAGACAAGCTCGCCGGGGTTGTTATGCGGTACGACGCTCAATCGACCAATGTGGACATCATCCCCACCCCGGTCATCGAACATTTCCTGCGGGACGCGTCCCATGGTCCTTACAAAGGCTTTCCCCGCTCTGGAATGGCCTATACGGGCACGCGCGATCCCCAGCTTCGCAAATTTCTGGGTCTGAACGATCAATCGCCAGGCGGAATTTATATAACGGAACTTCGGGCGGGCGGGCCCGCCGAAAAGGCGGGGCTCGCGCCGGGAGACGTCTTGCTCCGCATCGATAACCAGGCAATCGACCGGGATGGAAATTACAATGACCCGGTTTACGGAAAGATATCGCTCGGAAACTTGCTTTCAACCCGCCACTACGACGGCGACGATGTCAAATTCACCCTTTTCCGCAAGGGAGAGATAAAGGACGCGATGGTGCGCCTTAGCCATCGCTCGGTGACGGAGTACACCATCGAACCGTATGTGATCGATCGCCCGCCGAACTTTTACATTTTCGGGGGTCTCATTCTCGAGGAGCTTTCTCAGCAATACCTTAAGGAATGGGGCGCCGATTGGCTAAAAAAGGCGCCGGAAGATCTAGTCTATCTCGACCGTCATCAATCGGAACTCTTTCCCGACGGCCAAGGCAAGGTTGTTTTCCTTAGCAGAGTGCTGCCGTCCGATGCGACGATCGGTTATGAAGATTTGCGGCATTTGATTGTGACAAAGATCAATGGCGTCGAGATACATAGTCTCGCCGATGTTCCCGCCGCGCTTCCGAAAGCGGTCGATGGGATCCATCGCATCCAGTTCTCGACAGATCCGGGCGAGATTTACCTCAACGCGAAGGACATGGCGGAGAGCGAGCAAGTCCTCGCCAAGACCTACAGGCTGCCCTCCTTGAGACGCCTCGATGCAGGCAATGCCGCGGTGACGCCGTGAGTGGCTGATCTCCCGCGTCTCCTTAACCGGTTGTCGCCCTCACCGCTTAATCACTTACCAGCCTGCCTAACTAATGCGTCCGACCCTTATCGTTATTCTCGCTCTCATCGCGCCGGCCGCCGCCGAACCGGCGGAAACCGCGCCGCAAAGCACCCTGCCGCCCGTCATGAAGGTCGTCATCAAAAACCCCAAAATGGATGAAGGGTCCAGCCGGCCGGCGGACTGGGCAAGCGATTGGACCGCGTCGGGAAGCGTCAAAATCACACGCGATACAGCTGCTTACCACTCCGCCCCGGCGTCGCTTTGCATGGAAAGCGTCGGAGGACCGGCCACGGCGCAAGTAGCTCAGATGCTCGACGTAAAAGGCGGCGAGCGCTTGCAACTTTCGGCTTGGCTGCGCGCCGCGGGTGGCGCCAATGCGCTCTTCGCAGTTCAGAGTTACACGGTGGATTGGAAGGGGATTGAACTGAAGATCATAGGCAACAGCGTGACAGGGTTCGACTGGAAGCAAGTGAGCGGCGGCGTGTCGCTCCCGCCCAATGCGGCGCACGCAGGCGTCCAACTCATGATCCAAGGCCCCGGCAAGGCTTGGATCGACGACGTCAGCGCCGATGGATCCGATCCCGGCGCCGGCGCAAAACCCATCTCCGCGGCAGTCGCCGCGCCGCCAAACGGTCCGCCAGCCCCGAAAAATTCCTGCGATCCGGCGGAGGGGTTTTACCCGGATTATCCAAATGCATGGCGGCTATTTGTGGAGGACGAACTCAAGCGCACGAAGGAGGGAGGTATTCCGCTCCTTTTTCTTGGCGATTCGCTCATACTCGGATGGCGCGAGCAGCCGCAGTGGAAGGCGCACTACGAAAAAATGGGCGCAGTCGATTACGGGGTAGGCGGCGATGGGACCCCCCAAGTCTTGTGGCGGATCGAACACGGGATACTCGATGGGATTCAGCCGCGAGTCGTCGTCCTCTGCATTGGGGTGAACAACATGTGGCCGGGATTCGACGCAGCGGATACGATTAAAGGTATCCAGGCCGTGCTCACTGCGATCAAGGCGAAATGCCCTCAGACCAAAATACTGCTAATCGGCAACACGCATCTGCTCGATCAAGGCGCCAGGGAGCGTGTTCGCACGATTAATTCCGCCCAGGCAAAGATGGCGGATGGCAAAAGGATTCGCTTTTTGGATTTCAGCGAACGCTTCCTTAAGGATGACGGGGATCTCAAGGCGGAACTCTACAAGCCCGACCGGCTCCATCTCCAAAACGAAGGCTACGTGATCTGGGCGGAGGCGATGGACCCGGTGCTTGACGACATGATGAAGTAGCGTCGATCGCGCCGACGGTTCACGTTTGGCAGCGCATTCAGAATCGCGGATACTCTCGATTTCGTGGGATGATGCGTTTTGCTCTGGAAAGCCGCCATTTCCCCGCTAGCTTCGCCGTATGAAAGCACAAAACTCGCTCAAGTCGCTCGGTCTCATTACCATCGCCCTGCTCGCTCCGGTGCTTGCTCACGCCAACACAGGGGTGGGAAGCACAAGCGGCATTCTAAACGGCGTGGCCCATCCGCTTACGGGTCTCGATCACATTTGCGCTATGCTTGCCGTGGGTCTCTGGGCAGCTCAGCGGGGAGGTCGCGCGATCTGGCTCGTGCCGCTCACTTTCGTTTTAGTCATGGCTTTTGGCGGCGCTCTGGGGATGGCAGGCGTCTCAATGCCCTTCGTCGAGAAGGGAATCGTTATTTCCGTTCTGGCGCTCGGTGTTCTCGTTGCGGCGGCCGTCCGCTTGCCGCTTGTTGCCAGTGCAGCGATCGTTGGGCTGTTCGCTCTATTTCACGGGCACTCGCATGGCACGGAGATGATTCCGTCGTCTTCCGGCCTTGCCTACGGGGTGGGCTTCGTTCTGGCGACCGCGGCGCTGCACGCTCTCGGCATTAGCATCGGCATCCTGTTTCAGCAGAGGGCAAAAGCGGGCGCAGTTCGCGTTGCAGGAAGCGCGATCGCCGGATTCGGCCTCTACTTATTGTTCGCGGCCTAATCGGCGTCCGGCGAGGCTTCAAGGCGGCGATCCCGGTGCAGCTTCCGGTTCGACCACTCCTCTGTTCTGAAGCAGGCGAGCCGCGATTCCCCAAAGAAGCGCCCACGCCGTTCCCGCGCACCAGCCTGCAAGTACATCCGTCGGAAAATGAACGCCGAGGTACACGCGCGTGACGCCGACCATGAGGCTAAGCAGGCTTGCAACGGTGAGAAAATAAGCCTTTACCCCGCGGTCCGTCGTAGTGTGTGCAAGAAGCGATCCGAGCGTCAGATAGATGATTGCGGACAGCATCGAATGCCCGCTCGGAAAACTTTCCCCGCTAAAGGGCGCGAGATGCGGCACCAAGTCGGGGCGCGCGCGGTGAAACGCGTTCTTCAGCGCATCCGCAACCGCTGCTCCGCCTATCGTCGAGACGGAAACCAGCGCCAGAGATCCCCACTTTTTCCGCAAGCCAAAATACCCCGCCGTGATGAGGAACACGAGAGCCAGCACCGCAGGGCCGCCAAGCGCCGTGAGATCGCGCGCGGCGCCAAGAATCCAATCCGGCCCGATTGGAATCTCCAAATTCCCCGGCACGCGGAAGATGCGCAAGGCCCATGTGTCGAAACCACCTGTCTCCGTCTCGCCGACTTCCTCAGCGATCTTTACAAAGCCAAGGATGCTGCCGACCAGGATGAACAGCGTTGCGAGCGCCGCAGTTTCAAAGAAACCAGTTCGCACGATGAATCGGTGGATCTTCGAAAGAGGCTCGCGGTCACTCATCAGGGTTGCCATCCATAATATCGACTAGCGTGGGACTGCAAGTCGATGCAGCTTTTGCATGAACAGCGGGGCGTGGTCTCATGGCGCCTGGCCCGCGTAGGCGCGCACGAGGCTCCGGGCGTAGCTCAACGTGTCGATGTCGTGGATCGTCTTGTCCCGGCGAACCGCTTTGATTCGCGGGAACCGAAGCGCGAGGCCGCTTTGGTGACGCGTGCTCGGCTGGACGGAATCAAAAGCGACCTCGAACACAATTTCCGGGCGCACTTCGCGGTAATTTCCATGCACCGCCAGCGTCGTCGCGTAAAAATGCTCGGTCAGCTCGTCGATCTCTTCATCGGTCACGCCAGAGTACGCCTTGCCGATGGTCAGCAGAGCGCCGGTTTCGTCGTCACGCACCGCAAAGGTGTAATCGCTCAGGACACCGGATCGCTTTCCGTGCCCCTTCTCGGCGCCAACCACGGCCACATCCAGCGTCGCGAGTTCTTTTTTAAGTTTCAGCCATGCCAGCCCGCGCCGGCCCGGTGTGTAGAGGCTCGCGCCGTCCTTGGCGATCAGCCCCTCGTTACCCCGCATTCGCGCCCCCTTGAACGCAGCCTCCGTTTCATGGGCGGATAGGACCCGAACGATGGGAGCCAGCTCCAAGCCCGCTGGCATTGCAATTTGCTCCAGCACTTTCCGGCGCTCCACCAACCGGGTCCGCAGGAGCGAACGCCCATCGAGCAGCAGAAGATCGAATGCCCGATAGACCACCGGCACATCGCTCGTCCCAAGGAAAAGATCGTCCTCGGTCTTCCTCCCCAGTCGCTTTTGCAAATCGAAGAACGTAAGCTCCCGCCCAGCCGCGTGCGCCACGATCTCTCCATCCAGGATAACTCCACCGACCTTGAGACCGCGCGCATTCCGGGCGAGATCGGAAAATTGCGCGGTGATATGGCGCAAATCGCGCGAATAAATCTGAACTCTCCCGTCGGAAAAATGCAACTGCGCACGGATGCCATCGTACTTGTCTTCCACCCAAAATGAAGCGTCGTCCGTGGGCTCTTCGACTGTCTGCTCAGCCCCTTGCATGGGTTGAGTCCGCGCCATCTGCGACTCTCGCAGCCGCGCCCACACCCCTGTCGCTGTCGCCTCGGGACTGGCAAGCATGCACTTAATCGGATGGAATAGCCGGAGCGAGGCTTCGCCTGTCGCGCCCCGGATTGCCAGGCGCGTCGTCTCACGGATGTTCCCCAGGAGCATATTGGCCTCTCTTACCTCCTCAGGCGCCACCTGAAATGCCTTCGCGATCGCCTCTTCGACCAATCCCTCCTTGAGGCCGATGCGCAAGTCACCGGTGAGAATCTTGACCACGTAGCTGGCGGCTAGCGGATCGAGTCGCGCAAATCGGTCCTGAAGCAGTTCCGTCTTCTGGATCGGCCCGCGCGCCACATGCAGAGCATCAAAAAAGAAACAGGAATCTGAAAGGCTGAATCGCTCCGGCGCAGTCGCTCCCAACAGCGCCTCATACGCGGTCTTCCCGGCGTCGCCATGTCCGCGGGCGATTTCGCGGATGTGCGACTCTGGTTTTCCGCTGGCTGCGGCAAGCGCGCGATGGATCACAGCCCACCCCGTCTGCAATGTGCGATTGTCTGCCTGCGCGAAGGGGCGTCCCGTAAAAAACATGGCGGCGATCCCTGCTATCTCCGCATCACAAGCGGCTGTCTCTCCGAGATACCCGGCGAGTGTTTCGATCTTCTTCAGCTTGCTGGTTATTGCAGCGATCCGTTCGCCGATCTCGGCAAACTGTTGAAAGCTGCCGCATTCTGCCGGCGATGGCGCGGCCGGCGGCGATTCACCGACTCTTCCCTCTCGATTATTTCCGATGGCTCGATGCGCCATTCCCAGCGTGAGTTCGAGCTGGTTCTCTCCGCTGAGCGCCCAAGCTTCGATGCCACGATTGCGAAGGTCGGCCGCAAATGCGCTGGCAAATCCATGCAGCGTGAGCACCCGTCTCGGTTGGACGAGTTCCACATACCGGATCAGATCGGGATAATCCGCATGATCCGTAAGCGGAAAGGCAGCGTCGCACCCGTAGCGAAACTTGGCCCCCGCATCGAGCGCCCATCCGGTTAGCACGGCCGTGCGGCGGTTTTTTAAGCGCATGAGCATCAGTGAACGCGCCGCGCTCGGCGGGCAAACAAGCACCTTCCCCGCGATCTCTCCCGCAGCATAACGGACATAGCCCGTCGGAAACTCGGGGTCCATTTCGCGGTATATCTCTGTCATCCGGAATACCGACCCATGCAGCATCGGTGTAAGCCCGTGCTTGATCAATGCACAGAGCACTTCCTGCGATTTGCCAAGCGAGTATCCAAGCAAGACCGGGATGGCATCCTCTTCGAGCGCCTCCTGACAGAATGCGACCATCTGCTGGAGCACGTCCTCAGTCGGCGGCATGCAGTACCGCGGCAGCCCATAGGTTGTCTCCATCACGAGCGTCTCCGCGCGGCGCCATTCCGCGCATTCCGCCGAGAGGCTCGGGCGTAACTTAAAGTCGCCCGTGTAAAGAAGGCTGCCGGCGTCCGACTCCACCAGAATCTGCGCCGATCCGAAAATATGTCCAGCCGGAATCAGCGTCGCCTGAAATCCCGGAAATTCCGCCGCGACGCCAAACGACAGCACATTCTCCTTTCGATTGCCGGGCATCCGAGCCTGCATCAGTCGCGCCGTGCCCGCGCTCAGGATTACCTCGCGGTGCGGAGCGATGTGATCGCTGTGCGCATGTGAAACAAACGCCATCGGCCGCGCATCCCACGGATCGAGCCACAGGCCGTGAGCAGGCAATTCAAGCCCGCGCTGAAATTGGACTTCAATCATTCCGCCGCGACCTAACTACGCTGTTCTACACTTGCGTTTCAGGCGAAAGGCTTGCGCTGCAAGTGACATCGACCTGCTCTTTGGCGCCGGCACTTTGCCCATTAGGACTTCCCCAAACTACACCGAAGTTATCCGCGCTGTTATCGCATTGACCCATGCATCGCGTCCAAATAGCACGAAGCGAAAGCGCTCCCCTTCCTTGACGGTCACCTCGATTGAATTTGGTAACAGCGGAATGATCTTTAGAAATTTCGTCCAGCACCTCGCGATTGTCAGGATCGATGCGATCCGGACGACCGTTTCCCCGCGCTGGATGTTCAATGCGTGCGATTCAAATATGAGCCGGTGATCCGTAAGGTAAAGTTTGCCGCCCACGGTCTCCACGCCTCGCTGGAGATTCGCGGGCCCTTCCTTGAGGATTTTTTCGTTCGATTCGAGTGTTGTTTTCATGCGATTTTTGCAGCGTTGGCGCGCAAGATCGAGCTTACCACAGACTGTCTCCGATCGCTCGGAGGATTGCAAGAAATCCGTCTTTCGATTGCATCTTGTATAACAGTCGCGACGCTCATAAGCTATTTCTTCCCCATGAATAGACTGCCTCCTGTTTTTCTCGCCGCCGGAATCGGTCTCGCCCTCATTGCGAATGCCCCGATCGGGGGAGGCGCCCCGCCTCCTTCGCGTCCTCCCGGCGGCGGCCGCATGCCGCCGCCCTGCCCGGTCCTAATGGCGCTTGACCTGAATGGAGATGGCGAGCTTTCGGCCGACGAAATCGCGCAGGCGTCGAAGTCGCTGCTCACGCTCGACCAAAACGGCGACGGAAAGCTTTCAGCAGATGAGCTTCGGCCTCCACCGCGCGATGGTGGCCCTCATGGAAATCCGGGTGGCGCCTCTGGCGCCAATAAGAGACACAAGGGAGGGCCTCCACCTCCAGGCGCTGGACAGCCTCCTCCTCCCCCATGTCCCGTGTTGATGGCGCTGGACCTTAATGGGGATGGCGAGCTTTCTGCCGATGAGATCGCGCAGGCCTCCAAGTCACTTCTTGCACTGGATAAGAACGGCGATGGCAAGCTATCACGCAATGAGTTGCGCCCCCCATCTCCAAACTCCGGGCAGCGCCCAAATGGCGGCGACAATGGAGACGCTCCCGCGCCGGGGCAACCACCACCGCCGCCTGAAGCAAACGATCCCACGCTGCGTCGCTGGCGCGCCACGTGATCGCCGCGTGTTTTTAACCGTGCGGATTTCTCCCTAAATCGGAGCTAATAAACGTCGCGGCCGAAAGCTGGACACCGAGCCATTATGCGTTTGCTCCTTGCTTCCCTCGCTCTCCTCGTCTGCGCCTCACTCTCGGCCGCTCCGCTCCCTGCCATCCCTCTTTGGTCCGAAGCGGCTCCCGGCGCGCTTGGAACGGCTGAGCACGACGTGCCGACCCTCACGCCGTTTCTGCCCGATCCGGCGAAGGCCACCGGAGCTGCCATCGTAATCTGTCCGGGCGGCGGCTACGGCGGGCTGGCGGGACATGAGGGGCAGGGATACGCTGAGTGGCTCGCCGACAATGGCGTCGCCGGCTTGGTGCTGAAATACCGGCTCGGCTCGAATGGTTACCGGCATCCGACCATGCTCAATGACGCTGCCCGCGCCGTGCGGCTTGCCCGCAGCAAGGCCGCCGATTGGAAGATCGACCCCAAACGCATCGGCATCATGGGGTCGAGCGCAGGCGGGCATTTGGCATCCACACTCCTTACACACTTCGACATGGGTAAACCCGATTCACAAGATCCCGTGGATCGGGAAAGCTCGCGGCCCGACATCGGCATTCTATGCTATGCAGTGATAACAATGGGAGAGAACACGCATGGCGGCTCCCGGCAAAATCTGCTCGGAAACAATCCGTCGCCCGAGCTTATCGAACAGCTTTCCAACGAAAAGCAGGTCACGCCCCAGACGCCTCCTTGCTTCATCTGGCATACCTATGAGGACAACGCGGTGAAAGTCGCGAACTCGATGGCGTTTGCCGAAGCGCTTCTCAAGAATCGCGTTCCGTTTGACCTGCATGTATTCGAAAAAGGCTCTCATGGAATAGGCCTTAGCAAGGGCGCCAATGGCGCAGCTCCAGGCGAAGTCCATCCGTGGGCCAAAGACCTGCTCGTCTGGCTAAAAATTCGCGGCTTCGTGAAATAGCATCCGCGATGCTGGTCCGCTCATCCGGCATCGTTCGAGGGGCGCCTACAGCATCCCTAGTTTCATCTTGCCGGCTTCGCTGATCATTGCCTGGCTCCACGGTGGATCCCACACGAGCTGAACGTCCGCGTCACCCACGCCGGGTATTGTCATAATCTTCTGCCGCGCCTCCTGGGCAATCACAGGGCCCATGCCGCATCCGGGCGCTGTCAGTGTCATTTTCACGTCGATCTGCGCCGGCTCCGTCCCAGATTGATTCACAGTGCAGTCATACACGAGACCGAGATCGACGATGTTCACTGGAATCTCCGGGTCGTAGCATGTCCGCAGTTGATCCCAGACCGACTTTTCTTCCACCACTGCCGCAGGCGTGTGCGGATCCGCCTCCGTGGCTTTGGCGGCCTCTATTCCCAGCGCGTCGGCATCGCTGTCGGCTATCCGCGCGAGGCCCATGTCGCCGGCGATCGTATAGCTTCCGCCGAGCGCCTGGGTGATATATACCCGCGTTCCTTTCGCTAGCATCTGTCTCTCCCCGCTCGGTATGCGGATCGCCTCGCAATCGCGCGTAAGAATGGTCTCGGTGTTATCGTTCATAAGTGGAAAAACAGCAGCCGCTCAGGAGTTGGCCGACAAAAATCAATTTCCCGCCCCATGCTCATCAGCCCGAGCACCGTCGGCAGGTTTTAATACAACCTTCACTTTTTTCTCAGAGGCAGCCCCGGCGAAGCTTTCGTACAATGAACCGGGCTTGTCGGCAGTTCTGCCAGGATCGGTGGCAGGGGCGGGGGCGCCGTCCGGAGCGAGTGCTGCACGGAGAGCACCCTCCACGAGTTGTGCGCAATGAATCTTCATCGGCGGAAGCGCGCCGAGCGGCGCCGCAAGATCCCGGCCCGACATGGATAGCGCCTCTTCAGGAGTCTTTCCAAGGATCAATTCCGTCGCGACGCTGGCCACCGCGATTGCCGTCTCACAGCCAAATGTCTGGAATGTCGCCCGGTCGATCACCTTCCTCCCAGAGCCGTCATCCTTGTACTTTACCCACATCCGCAGCATGTCGCCGCAATCGGCGCTGCCCACCGTGCCGACGGAATCGGCATCCTCCATTTCCCCAATATTTTTGGGACTGCGGATCGCTTCTTCGATTTTGCTCTTCAGATCGTCGCTCATGGCCATGGATCACTCCAAATCGTAGCGGGGCAGCGATGGGTCGATTTCCTGGCTCCATGCGTCGATCCCGCCGCGCAGAGAACGGGCCGAGGCGAAGCCATGCCCCACAAAGTAGGCCGCCGCATCCATGCTCCGTTCACCTTTGTGATCGATGAACACGAGCGTGGCTTCGCGATTCACAGATGACAGCATTTCTTGCATTCGATCCCCGGTGAAGAAAGTCGCGCCCGCGATATGCACGGCATCGTATTCTTCCCGCGTTCTTACATCCATCAGAAGCAGATCCGCCCCCCCCGATTCCATCGTCTCCTGCAGCTTCCTGGGCGTAATTTGCATCTTCTCGTCGGCCTCCTGGCTGCTTTGCAGGTGCTCCATCACTTCGTCCACAGGCAGATTCTCGTTGCGCGCGCACACGCTCGCCAGTGTCTCGCCGGGATCGAATCCGCAACTGGCGCACCCGCCGATGTGGTATCGCCGAAAAAGCGCGCGGCGGGCGCCGGGATACGCCAGCTCCAGTTCGCGCATGGTGATTTGGGGATCGATGGAAAGGGTCGTCATCGCAAAAATCGTAGTCGGACCACCTTATCCATGATCGCCGCGCATGCGAGGAGTTCTCTGCGTTTCCTTCGCGCCGGCGCGGTTTCCTCTCGTCAGATTGCAAAACTCACTCAACTGTTCCCCCATGCGTCTGCAAACTTTCTATGAAGGCCGCTGGATATTCGCCATTCTGTTCATGGCGTGCGCGGCGTCCATCGTCGTGCATTGGCTTTGGCTCGCCGCCATATCGGGAATTCTGATCCTCTTTTGCATCAATTTTTTCCGCGATCCAGACCGGCAGGCGCCCGCCGACCCGCTCGCGATCGTGGCCGCCGCGGATGGCACCGTAGCCGACATCGTCGAGGCCGAGGAGACCGAGGTCTCAGGCATTCGGATGAAACGCATCGGCATTTTCCTCTCCGTCTTCGACGTGCATACCAATCGCATGCCGATCGATGGCAAGGTCACCTACATGCAGCATCACCCCGGAGCCTTTCACGATGCCCGGCATGCAGACGCCTCCAGAGACAATGAGTCTCTCACTTGGGCCTTCCAAGGCGAACGCGCCACATTGATCGTGAAACAAATCACGGGCGCGATTGCCCGCCGTATTGTTCCGTGGTCGAAGCTCGGCGATTCTCTCAGGCGGGGTGAGCGTTTCGGTATGATCCGCTTCGGCTCGCGCACCGAGGTTTACCTACCCGAGAGTTGCGAGGTCACCGTGAAGATCGGCGACAAGGTTAAGGGCGGAGAAACGATTATCGCGCGATTCGCGCCGCTCGCGTAAAAGAATTTCCCGTATGTCCAACGAAGCCGGCCCGAAGATCTACTTGCTGCCGAATCTGATGACGGCTGGGAACCTCTGCTGCGGCTTTGCAGCCACTCTGAAGATCGTCGAGGGAGCCATGGAGCGCGCCGAGGGCATTCCCGCTGGGCCGGAACAGGCGCTTGCTCTCGTTACGGACAAAATCCATATCGCCGTCTGGCTCATTCTCGCATCGTGCATCTTCGACCTGCTGGATGGCCGGCTCGCGCGGCTCGGCGGCACAGACAGTCCCTTCGGACGCGAGTTCGATTCTCTCGCCGACATCGTCTCTTTCGGAGTGGCGCCGGCGCTCATGGTTTACAGCGTCGTCCTCTACGCTTTCCCTCGCATTGGCTGGATCATTGCGTCCATCTACCTCGTCTGCGGCGCCCTTCGCCTCGCGCGATTCAACTGTATCGCCGCTGCCGATCCGCACGGCGCCGAAAAAGACTTTCGAGGATTCCCGATCCCCGCCGCCGCGGGATTGATCGCCTCGCTCACGATCTTCCTGCTCTGGCTGAACGAGCGCGGACGCTCGATCGGCCCTGGCAAGTGGGTGCTTCCGCCCCTCATGATCTTCCTGGCTTGGATGATGTTCAGCAAGTTCAAGTACCCCAGCTTCAAAGGAATCTCGTGGCGCACCACCCGGTCCCTCTCACGCTTTCTGGCCATCCTCGCCGTGCCTCTGCTCACTGTGATCTTTTACGAATGGATGCCCTTTGTCATCTTCGTGGCATACTTGCTCTACGGCTTCTTCCGCCCGTTCCTTTCCCGGAAAATGAAGCAGGAAATCGAGGAGGAGCTGGATGACGAAGAGGATTCGGAGGAGCAGCCGACGGGCCAGCCTTGAGCACACGCTCCGATGAGCGACTTCGCCCAAGCGGGCCTCATCTGCACGCTCCAACGGCTGAATGAGACACACCTCGCCGATATCGAGGAAGCGATGCCGGCGCTCGCCGCCTCCTGCCCGGTCTCCCTCATTTTGCCGTGCCACACATCCGATCTCGAGCGTCCAGCCCTCGCTCATATCGCTGCGGAATTGGCCTCCACAGCATGGCTGCGCGAAATCGTCGTCAGCCTGAATGGGCCGCCTTCCGCCGGGTTGCCGCGCGTCTTCGATGCCATTCCGAATGTGCGCATCCTTCGCAACGACGGACCGGAGCTTGCCTCCCGCCATGCGCAATCACTGGGATTGCCCGCCGACGCGGCGCCACATGGAAAGGGTCTCAATGTCTGGGCGGCCATCGGCCTCGTCTGCTCCGAGCGCCGATCCGAAGCGATCGCCGTGATCGATTGCGATGTCTCATCGTTCAAGCGGTCGAGCCTGTCGCGGCTCTGCTACCCGCTCATGCATCCCAGCCTCGCGTTTGCCTTCGCGAAAATGTATTACTCCCGCGTCACCGACAGGCTCTACGGCCGGGTCAGCAGGCTTTTCCTCGCCCCGCTGCTTCAAGCCATCGTTCGCCTTTTAGGCCACGGCCCGCTCGTCGATTTCCTGCTCGCGTTTCGCTATCCCCTCGCTGGAGAATGCGCGATCCGCCGAGACCTCGCGGACCGGTTGCCGCTCGAATCCGGGTGGGGTCTCGAAATCGGGATGCTGTGCGAACTCCACCGGCAGATCGATCCCCGGAGTGTATGCCAGGTCGATGGCGGCCCAGGGTACGATCACAAACATCAAAACCCGTCACCCGCTCTCCAAAAGATGGCCGCCGAAATCGCGGGCACGCTCCTCGCAAATCTCGAAAAAGAGGGCGCCACCATCACCCCAAGTCTTGTTGCGGAGCTTCGCCATGCGTACCGGCGCGAGGCCACCCTCGCGGTGCAGCGCTCTGCCGCATTGGCTTTGATAAATTCCCTTCCGTTCCATCCAGATCGGGAAATAGAAATGGTCGCGCTCTTCGGCGAAACCATCGCGGCGCAGCCGAATGCAAGATTAGAGCTTCCGCCTCATCGCAGCCGCGCCGCCTCCGTGGCTGGCGGCGCCACGGCTCAGGGTGCTCCCGGCCCGTCCCCGTCGTCCTCACCGTGACGCCACGCCGCAACCCGTGTCGCCAGAAGCCTCGTGAAGATCTTCGCCCCTGCGGCATTCAAGTGACCCATGTTGAACCGGCTCGTTCGATCGAATAACTCGGGGTATCGCGCTGGATTCGCGAAGTTGAAAATGGGAACGCCCGGCAAAAGCTGCGGGTCTGGCGCAAACTCGTCCCGCAGAATGGGCGGCCGGAACAGGACCATTCGCGCGCCACTCGCGGCGATAAGCCGCTGTTTATCCCGCAATTGGATCTGTGCTTCCCGTGTCGTTGCAACCAGCGCCGCCGGTTTCCGCAGCCGATCCTCTCGCATCTGCGAAAAGATCTTCCAGTCCGCATCGTCAATGGCATCGCGCCCAGGCTCGTGCGGTTCGTAGCCATCCGTGCGATCCCCATCGTTGCCCAGGATCGCTGGGCTGGAAATTCCCAACTCAATCGCGAGCGTCTCTGAGCCTCGGCCAAAGTTCGCGCAGTGTGTGAGAAAGAGCGAGACTTGGAGAGTCGCGTTCGTTGCCAGTCTGGCATAGCTTTTCCATGAACGGCCGAGCCACCCCTTCCCCTGCCTCGTTTCTTCGGCCATCTCCAGAAGCATCGCCATTGTCCGCTTCGCGTCGTGCCAATACGCGAGCCGCTCAGTCCCATTCCCGGCCGATGCGCTGTCATAGAAAAAAACTGGATTACACTCGCAGATCACCAACTTCACGGCAGTCCGCCGCTTTGACAGCACCGACTCCAGTACATACGTATCCTCCGGAGGCCGCATCGCGTTTATACCCAGGTTGAAAGAATGCGCGGGCGCCCCCGCTTCCGTCATGATCGTGTCGAAAAGATCGGGCTGGATGCCGCCATGCGTCCGGCTTGTGCCGAGGAATAGCGTGTCATACGCGCCGCCGTGCAGGTCAAGCCATTCCACCTTCTGTGCGACATGCGATATCCTCGGGAAAGGAAGCATCGGCCGCAGCACCGCGTCGGTTGAGAACAGGCTCGCCGCAAAAAACAAAAGGCAGCATGCCGGCCGCCACGGCGCAGCCCGCCCGGCATTGGGATCTGGCTTTGCCCGTTGATTGCTCATCGTTGACATCACACGTATCCGGCAGACCCCGCCCTTCAAACGAATATCGCGCGCCGGAACGCGATGCTCAGGAATGCACCCCATGCCACAAACGACGTCGAACGCAGAAACGCCGATCCTGTTAATCCTGTCCCCAATTCAGTTCACCTCAGTTTCCTCGGAAACCGCCGTAAATCGGTTGCTCCCAGACCACCTTTCCTGTTTCTTCTCCGCCCCCGCCGTTGTGGCGCCGAAAACCATCCATGTCTTACAAGCTCTTTATTCCGGGTCCAGTCCAGGTGTCGCCGAAGACCTTCGCCGCATTCTGCAAGCCGATGATCGGACATCGGAGCAACGATTTCAAGAAGCTGTACGCATCGATCCACCCTCGCTTGCAGGAGCTATTCGGCACACGGCAGCCTGTTTTCCTCTCCACATCCTCGGCATGGGGCGTGATGGAAGGCGCTATCCGCAATCTCGTGCGAGAGAATGCCAAGGTTCTCAACTGCATGTGCGGCGCGTTTTCCGACAAATGGCTCGATGTCTCGAAGCGATGCGGACGCGAAGCCGAGGCGCTTCAAGTGGATTGGGGCCAGCCCATCCGCGGGGAGCAGATCCGCGAGAAGCTTAAATCCGGCAGTTTCGACGCCGTAACCGTCATCCATAACGAGACTTCGACCGGCGTAATGAGCCCAATCGCGGAGATTGCGGAAGCCGTGCGCGCATTTCCGGACGTCCTGCTGATCGTCGATACGGTCTCTTCGTTTTCCACCGTCCCGATCCCAATGGACGATCTCGGCATCGACGTGCTTCTAACCGGCTCGCAAAAAGCGCTCGCGCTGCCTCCCGGCCTCGCGCTCTTCAGCGTTTCCGAGCGCGGCTTCGCCAGAGCGGCTGAGGTGAAGGGTCGCGGCTACTACTTCGACTTCATTGAGTTCAAAAAGAACCAGGCGGAGGATATGACCCCGAGCACTCCTTCGATCTCCCATATCTACGCGCTGCAATCGAAGCTCGACGACATCTTCGCCGAAGGGATCGAGGCGCGGCATGCGCGCCATGCCGCCACAAACGAGCTTGTCCACGATTGGGTCCGCCGCCATGGCCTCGAGTTCTTCGCCGCCGAAGGCAGCCGCTCGAAGTCTCTCACATGCGTCGCCAACAACCGTGAAATCGACGTGCCGGAATTCCTAAAACGGCTCAAGGAACGCCACGGGTTTCTGATCGATGGCGGCTACGGAAAGCTCAAGGGAAAGACCTTCCGCGTTTCCAATATGGGCGACGAAACCGTCGGGACGATCGGCGAACTGGTCTCCGCGCTGGACGATTGCCTTGACAAGTAACATAACGCGGAATCCAAGACCCGCCAGGCGGGCAAGAACATACCCGTGAATTACAAAGACACGCTAAACCTTCCCAAAACGGATTTCCCAATGAAGGCCGATCTGGTGAAGCGCGAACCGGACCGCCTCGCCAAATGGGAGGCGGAGGGGCTTTACCACAAGATCGTCGAGCGCCGCAAGGATGCCCCTCTGTTCGTCCTGCACGATGGGCCGCCGTTCGCGAACGGCGACGTCCATATGGGCACGGCCCTCAACAAGATTCTCACGGACATGGTCGTGAAGTCCCGATCGATGCTCGGTTTCAAGGCGCCCTTTGTGCCGGGATGGGATTGCCACGGCCTACCGATCGAGTTCAAGGTTGTAAAGGAGTCGCGCGGCCTCTTGCCTGCGGAAGTGCGTCGGAAATCGGAAGAATACGCGCGCAAATATATCGACGTGCAGCGCGGCCAGTTCAAACGCCTCGGCGTCCTTGGCGAGTGGGACAAGCCGTATCTCACGATGGATCCTGCCTACGAAGCCGAAATCATTCGCGCCTTCGCCTGCTTCATCGAGCAGGATCTGGTCTATCAATCCAAGAAGCCTGTCTATTGGAGCACGGGAGCCCAGACGGCTCTCGCCGAGGCCGAAGTCGAATATGCGGACCGCGAGGATCCCGCAATCTTCGTCAAGTTTCCGCTGGTGAGCGGCCCGCTTGCGGGCATCGCGAATATGGTGATCTGGACCACGACGCCATGGACCCTGCCCGCGAATGTCGCCATCGCCGTGCATCCTCGCCAGCGGTACGTCTTGCGCGCTTTTCGCCGAAAATTGGATGGCATCCAACCGATTCTCGAACCTCAGAAATCGGAGCTTTTCGTGATTGCCGAGCCGTTGGTGGAGGCATTTACCGAAGCGGCCGGATATGAAGAGGTCGGCTACTCACGCCCAGGTCTCGAAGACCGTCTTTTGGAAAATGCTGGCGACCATGTGCTCACCGGCTACACGGGCGCGGAACTCGCCGGAAGCGAAGCGCGGCATCCCTTCCTTGATCGAAATGCAAAGATCATCACCGCCGAGTTTGTCACGATGGAGACTGGCACAGGCCAGGTGCATATCGCACCGGGACACGGAGCTGACGATTATATGGCCGGAGTCGAGAACGGCCTTCCCGTGCTTTCGCCGGTTGACGAACGAGGCCGCTTCACCGAGGAGGTCGGCATCCCGTTATGGGCTGGGAAGTACGTTTTCGACGCAAACAAGGAAGTAATCGCGAATCTCCGGGAGAGTGGCGCGCTGCTCGGAGAGCAGGTCCATCGCCATTCCTACCCGCATTGCTGGCGCTCGAAAACACCAGTGGTCTTCCGCGCGGTCGAGCAATTCTTTATCCGCGTCGAGCGGCTCCGCGGCGCAGCTCTCGCTGCGATCGACGCCGTCGAGTGGGTGCCGGCCTGGGGCCGCAACCGGATCCGCGGGACCGTCGAATCGCGGCCCGACTGGTGCATCTCGCGGCAGCGCTCGTGGGGTGTTCCGCTCCCGGTTTTTTACCGGCCGGATGGGAGCGCCATTCTGGACGCCGCCCTCGCGCGAAAGGTTGCCGATATCGTCGAGCGGGATGGGACCAACGCTTGGTTCGAGCGGGACGACGCGTGGTGGCGCGACGCGCTCTCTCTCCCGGCCGGAGCGACCCGGCGCAACGACACGCTCGATGTCTGGCTCGACTCCGGCGTTTCGCACCTCGCCGTGCTCCAGAAGCGGGCTGAGCTGCAAGAGGACGGCGCGGCGCCCGCCGCCGATGGACGGTATCCCTTTCGCCCCGCCGATGTGTACATCGAAGCCACCGATCAGCATCGCGGCTGGTTTCAATCCTCGATCATGACGAGCGTCGCTCTCCACGCTGGGAAACCGCCCTATCGCACGGTGATCACGCACGGTTTTGTCGTCGATAAGGACACGCGCAAGAAGGTCTCCAAGTCTGCACAGGGGACTTACGCCAAGCCGATGGATGCGGCGCATTTCGTCAACAAGTACGGGGCCGATATCGTGCGGCTCTGGGCAGCCAGCGTCGAGTTTACCGGTGAGGTGCCGTTCTCGGAGGAAGCGTTCTCCGGGCTCAGCGACGCCTATCGCCAGTTCCGCAATATCCTTCGGATTCTTCTCGCCAACGCCTCGCCTAAATCATTGTCCACCGATCCGCTCGCTGGCGCGACAGTGCTCGATCGCTGGATGCTCAGCCGCCTCCAGAGTGTCATCGCCCAATGCCGCAAAGCTTACGCGGAATACGATTTCCGCAAGGTGTTCCAGATACTCAACCAGTTCGTGACGGTCGATATCAGCGCGCTCTACGTCGATATCACAAAGGACAGGCTCTACTGCGACGCAGCGGATTCGCCGCGACGGATTGCAACTCAGGAAACCATGCGCCGTCTCTTCGACGCGCTCGCGCGGCTCCTCGCGCCAATCCTGGCTTTCACTGCCGACGAAGCGTGGGAGTTCTTCGATTCGGCTGGCTCCGTCCACCTGAAAGTTTTTCCAGACGCCGATGATGCGCTCCGAAACGAAGAGGCGGAACGCTTGGTCGCGGATTGGCTTAAACTGCGTGCGCTCGTCGCGCAATCGGTTGAAGCCGCGCGGCAGCGAAAGGAAATTGGGAATGCGCTCGAAGGCGCTGTCTCCCTCGAGATATCCGATGCGGAGAGCGCTCGCGCTGCGGTCGAGCGGCTCGAAGAACTCGAAGAGTTTATCATCCTGAGCGAATTGAAGGTGACTGCCGGAGCCGAGACGCGCGCGACGCTGGTGCCCAGCAAAAAGGCGCGCTGCTCCCGTTGCTGGCGGCATCGTCCGACCGTCGGCCTACAGCCCGCGCACCCCGAACTCTGCGATCGCTGCGAGCGGGTCGTCACATCGCTGCAAGCGTGAGCTGCCTATGAGCGCCTCAATCGTTAAACATCCGCTCTGGATTGCCCTCCCGCTCTACGCGCTCGATCAGGCAACCAAATATTGGATCGTGACACATATCGAATATCAGTTCGGAAGCCGCACGGTTATTCCAGACATTTTCGAATTGGTAAATTGGGGCAACACCGGCGCGGCCTTTAGCGCGTTTCACGATCAAAATCTCTTCTTTTCGGTGCTGTCGCTCGCCACCCTGGTCGCCTTGTTATTCTATTGGAGCCGCGGAGCCTTCAGGCGCCCTCTTTATTTTTGGGGCGTTTCGCTTCTCATGTCTGGCATTCTGGGCAACGTCACCGACCGGCTGAATCCGGCCCGGCGCCACGTCGTCGATTTCCTCCTGTTCGATCTGCACGTTCCTTTCGCGCATCCATGGCCCGCTTTCAACGTCGCGGATAGTTGCATCTGCGTCGCCGTTGCGCTCTTTATGGTGGCAGCCTGGCGTGAAAGCGTGGACGAACGCCGGGGGGCCGCGCAAACGCATTGATGATCCCCGCGCGCTTCCAGCCTGGATCCTTAGCCGAGATTTACCTTGAGCCACGGTGGGCGCGGGGCTTCTCTTCCCGCTCTCGCTCATGATTTACCCTCTCTCCTTGTGGCCGGCATTCCTCATAGCCGGCGCCGCGCTGGTCTTCGTTCACGGCATCGCCCTGCTGCGCCCTGCAGCCGCCAAGTCCTGGTTGAAGGCTTTTCCCAGATCCCGCGCATGGGGCCTCGCTCTGCTGTTCCTCGCAGCAGTTTGGTCTTTCATTCTGATCTGGACGATTGATCTGGGCGAATTCTCAAACTGGCGCCCGCGTCTCCTCGTCATCATTCCGATCGCCGCCATCCTCACCGGCATGTATGTCGAAGAGTTTCTCGCCGTTCGCGCGCTCGGCATGCTGGCCCTCCTCGGCGCCGAGCCTTTTCTCGAGGCCGCGTGGCTCCGGCCTGAGCCCAGCAGGCTCCTGCTTGTTGCCCTGATGTATTTCTACATCGTCCTCGGCATGTTCTGGATCGGCATGCCTTACGTCCTGCGCGATCAGATCGCCTGGCTCTCCAAAAGCGAGAGCCGCTGGCGCACAGCCGCTCTGCTCGGTGTCGGCTACGGCGCGGTCCTTATTGCCCGCTGTTGTCTCCAGACACTACATCGCTCATCTTAAAGATCGGCAGGAAAAGGGCGATCACGATGCCGCCTATGATGACGCCGAGGATCACGATGAGCATGGGCTCCAGCAGCGAGGTCAGGGCATTGAGCACGGCCTCGATCTCTTCGTCCCAGAAGTCCGCCATTTTCTCGAGCATGGTGTCGATCTTGCCCGTCGCTTCGCCCGCGCCGACCATGCGCACGAGCATTGGCGGGAAGACTGCCTGGCGCGAAAGCGCGGCCGTCAGGTGGTCGCCCTTCTCGATATCGAGCGAGACGCCTTTGATCGCTTGCTCGACCACGTAATTCCCCGATGTATCGCCGACGATTTCCATTACTTCCAAAATCGGCACACCTGATCGGATAAGCTGCGCAAATGTCCGCGAAAACCGGGTCATCGCGATCTTGTGGGTCAATTGGCCGAAAATCGGCAGTTTAAGCTTCCATCTATCCCACACCTGCCGCCCGCGTTCCGTTCGCAACGCATAGCGGATCGAGAAAAAGATAACCAGCATCCCGATGATAAGGATGTACCACGAACTGCGGATGAAATCGCTCAGATCGAGCAGTATCTGCGTCGGCGCCGGAAGCTTCGCGCCGAAATCCTTGAAGATGTCCCCGAAGATCGGCACGACCTTTACGATCAGGAACGTCGTGATCGCAATCGCGATGCTGATGACCGCGACAGGATACATCATCGCCGATTTCACTTTTTTGCGCAGGCGCGCCGCCGCCTCGAGGAAGACCGCCAGCCGGTCCAGAATCTCAGCGAGCAAGCCGCCCGATTCACCAGCTTTGATCATCGCGATGTAGAGGCGATTGAAGACCTGAGGCTGCTTTTGGATCGCTTCGTTGAAACTCGATCCGCTCTGCACCATGGCGCTGATCTCGCCCACCACTCGCCGCAACCCCGCCTGCCGCTTCGGGTCGGCTTGCTCGAAGAGCGCCGTAAGCCCCGAGACGAGCGGAAGCCCCGCATCCACCATCGTCGCGAGCTGCCTGGTGAAAAGCACGAGATCCGTCTCACTCACCTTCCCCTTCCCTGCCGCCGATCGCGATACCGCTTTCTGCTGAATCGCGAGGACCATCAGTCCGCGCGCCATCAGCGTATTGATCGCGTTGTCTTCGTTCAACGCTTCCTGCATTCCGGAGATAATTTTTCCGCCGGTGTCCCGCGCTTGAAAGGCAAAAGTAGTCATGGCAGATGTCCATCCAAGCACGGGCGATGCCACGCACCGCCAAGATCTCACGCCGGGCGCGGAGATCGCGGAGCGGGCTGAAAGCCAACCCCCTCCGCGCCCTTGGCCAAGTTCAGGCAAAGCCTGCCCCTTGAAACCTTTCCTTTCGCAGCACACCCTCATCGACCATTTGTTCACACAATGCCCTTCCTTCGCATCCTCCCTCGCGCTGCGGTATTATTCGCCGGCCTCGCCCTCGGATTTGCCAGCCACCTCGCCTCTGGCGATGCCACATCAGATGCCGCCCTCAACGCCGTCCTTAAGCACATTCCGCCGACCGAACCGGCCGAATCTCTAAAAACATTTCGCGTTGAAAAAGGCTTCGCCGTCGAAATAGCCGCTGCCGAGCCAAATGTCACCGATCCCGTGGACATGGCATGGGATGAGGAAGGCCGCCTTTACGTCTGTGAACTCTGGAACTATCCCGGCGAGCCAGGACCGAACGAGCCGCTCGGGCGCATCCGCCGCCTCGAGTCCACCCATGGTGACGGAATCTACGATAAGAGCACGATCTTTGCCGATGGCGTGAAGTGGCCGGGCGGAATCGCCGTCTGGGATGGCGGCGTCTTCGTCGCCTCCTCGCCGGATATCTGGTATTTTAAGGACACCACCGGCAGCGGAGTTGCGGATGTGCGCACAAAAGTATTTACGGGCTTCCGTGGGCGCACCTACGAAGTCGCAAACAGCCTCCGCTGGGATCTCGACCAGCATATCTACGTCTGCGGCTCGTACGCGGGAGGCGAGATGGCAAAGGTCGGCGACGAAGCCGGGAAGGAACACGCACGCGATTTCAGATTCGATCCGCGCACGCTCAAAGCCGAGGCCGTGACGGGCGGGGGCGAGTTCGGCCAGACGTTCGACGACTGGGGCAATCTATTTACCTGCGACGCCACGCATCTCGTCTGGCATCCGGTCCTGCCGCACGATGAACTCGCGCGCAATCCGTTCCTCGCCGTCTCCAATACGCAGCAGGCTTGCATCCCGGAGTGGACGCAGCTTTTCCCCATCAGCGCGCCCGAGCCGTGGAAAGCCGCGCGCCAGCAGTTCTGGACGCGCTGGGTCAACACCAACTCCGACATGCACGCCAGCCGCTTTCCCGATAAGGAACTCGCTCCGCAAGGATTCGCGACTTCCGCCTCGGGCATTACCGTGTACCGCGGTTCACAGTATGGGCCGGAGTACGACGGAGACGCCTTTGTCGGCGAGCCTGCTAACAATGTGGTGATCCGCCTCAAGCTGCGCCCAGACGGCGCCGGCTTCAAAGCGGAGCGACCCGAGCGCGACACACGCGAAAAGCGGGAGTTTCTTGCCTCCACGGACAACTGGTTTCGCCCGGTCAATTTCGCCAATGGCCCCGACGGCTGTCTCTACGTCGCGGCAATGTATCGCGAGATCATCGAGGATGAGACCGCCATCCCTGGCGATATCCTCAAGCACTACGATCTGCACACCGGACGCGACCGCGGACGCATCCTGCGCATCGTGCCCGAAAAGTTCACCCGCCCGGCGGCGCCGCATTGGGGCGCCTCTTCCACAACCGATCTCGTGGCCGCTCTCGACAATCCTGATAGCTGGACCCGCGAAACGGCCCAACGGCTCATTTATCAACGCCAGGATCGCACCGCAGTCGATCCCCTGAAGGTGCTCGTGGCGAGCGCCAAGCTCCCGCAAGGCCGCATCCTTGCGCTCTGGACGCTCAGTGGATTGGACGCGCTCGACGCCGGGACCGCCGCTGCCGCGCTCGCCGACACCGACCCCCGCGTCCGCGAGCAGGCCGTCGAGGTCTCCGAAGATCTGCTCGATCGTTCCGACCCCTTGCGGGCAAAACTTGCCGGGCTCTCCAGCGATTCCGATTTCCGCGTCCGCTTTCGCACTGCGATGGCGCTCGGCCACTCCAAAGACGAATCCACGATCGACCGGCTCGCGGTGATCGCGCGCCAGAACGCGGGTGATCGATGGATGCGGAGCGCCATCCTCTGCTCCACCTCGCAGCGCTCCGGTGCGCTCCTCGCCCTGCTCGCGCGCGATTCGGAGTTTCAAAAGAAGCCCGGCGGCAAAGAGATGCTCGGTGAACTCGCGTCCGTGGCTGGCGCTCGCAATGACTCGTCCGAAATCGCACAGGTGCTCGCCCTGCTTCAGGCGCCCGAGTTGAGCAGTCAAAAATCGATCGCCGAGGCGATTTTGAGGAACCTCGCCAGCGGCCTTTCCCGGGCCGGAAGCTCGCTCGGGAAACACCTTGGAAGCAACCCGCAGTCCGGCGCCGCGAAGTTCTTCGACGAAGCCCGCGCCACAGCCGCCGATGCGACCCAGCCCGAGGGATCCCGCGCCGACGCCATTCAGCTCCTCAGCTACCTCCCCTCTCCGGAAACCGGCCGCTTCCTCGCCGAATTGCTTGCTCCCGCGCAGCCGCTCGCCGTGCAGCTCGCCGCAGTCCGCGCCCTCAGCCTCCAGCAAGGCCCGGAAGCCGCAGCCGCGATCGTCTCTCGCTGGCCCAGTATCGGCCCCGCCGTCCGCCCCGACGCCCTGGATGCCCTCTTCAGGCGCCCTGAACACCTAGCCGCCCTCGTCGATGGCCTCGAGTCGGGACAAATCAAACCGATCGATCTCGACCCGCGCCGTCGAGACGCCCTCTTGAAAAGCCTAGTCGGCGAACGCGCCGGAAAATTTCTGAAAGGACCACAGTCCGCGACGAAAGACGAACTCGTCGCCCGCTACGGCAAAGAAGTCCTGCCGCTCAAAGGCGACTCAGCCCAAGGCCAGATCGTCTTTCGCAACACATGCGCCATCTGCCACAAGCCCGAAACCGGAGTCGCTCCCGGACCAAATCTCGCCACCCTCGAAGACCGTTCGCCGGGCACCTTGATCACCGCGATCCTGGACCCCAATCGCGAGGTAAAGCCAAACTACATCAGCTACGAACTCATCACCAACGACGGTCAGGACCTCAGCGGAGTAATTGCCAACGAAACCGCCAATAGCGTCACCATCCGCCGCCCCGGCGGCGGCGAGGAAACCCTCCTGCGCACCAACCTTAAATCCATCCAATCCACCGGCCTCTCCCTCATGCCCGACGGCCTCGAAGCCGCCCTCACCTACCAGCAAATGGCCGACCTCCTTTCCTACCTAAAAACCATGCGCTGAGCACTCCCGGTTCCCACCGGAACTCCTGTGCACCCAACCCCACAGCGCTCCCCCTCCGCGCCCCCGCGTGACACCGTTCCCCGCCCGGAACCACGGTGCGCCTCTCAGACCGCGCCCTTCAGCAACCACGCACGCGTCTCCGCAAGATTCCTCTCGACCGTAAACCGCGCCCCCTTCTCCCTCCGCGCAAAACGGCCCGCTTCGCGCCTCTCCCTCCCAGCCCACTTCGCCAGACACCCCACCAACCCGGCCACATCGCGCGGATGGCTGATGAAATCTCCATCGACCCCCGGTTCGATCAACTCGTGAAAACCGTTTGAAGCCGTCGTAATCACCGGCAATCCCGCCGCAAGCGCTTCGAGCGAAGCGTTCGAGAAAGGATCGTACAGCGTCGGCAGCACGAAAAGATCCGCCGCCGCCAGCACCGGCCCAAGATTCGGAACCGGCCCAAGATACGTAACATGCGCCGAGCGCGGCATCCGAAAACGCGAACCGCGTCCCGCCACGATGAGGTGTGGATTGCCAACCGGCCGATGATTCACCGCATCGATCGCGTAGCGCAACCCCTTGCGGCTCCAGCCCGACCCCGCAAAGAGAAGTACATAAGCATCGTCCGCGAGCCCGAGTTCCTGCCTAAGGCGCGCACGGGCCGCCTCCGCTTCTTCGGGCGGCAGCGCCGCCGGAACACCGTTATAAATCACCCCGATCCGCTCCGCAGGATATCCGTAATGACGGACGATCTCCTCCTTCACCATCCGCGAATTGGCGATCACCGTCCTCGCGGCCTCTCCGCGAAAGAGCGTCTCCTCCAGCCGCAGCAACTCATGATGCTTGCCGCTCTTCCTCCAAAGCCACGACTTCCAGCGCGGCTCGAGTTGCTCCCGCCGTTCGAGCCATGCCCCGTGGACCCCGTCCCCTGCCCGATAACAATCGCACGCCAGGACCCTCTCGAGCGAAAAGAAGAAATCGCAGTGTTCCCGCGGACGCAGATTGGAAAGCGCGAGCGCGAAATCGAGCGGCGACTTTCCATTCTTCACCCGCAGCAACTCCCCCGCCCAATCCTTCCGCGGCCACTCCTTGCTCGCAAAAAGCACACACTCGTCCCCACCATCCCCCGCCGCCCGCGCAAACCGCCGCAGATAAGCCTCCGCTCCTCCCGTCGCCGAGTATCCCCGCCGAGCCAGCCCGATCTTCATCGCAGCTCGGAGCTTCCTTTCCCGCGCCCAATAAATTCAGAGGTCCTTTTCAAGCGCCCGATACTCCGCGCACTCCCCGCACATTGTCAACGTTCACAAGAAACTCCCCAACGGCGCCACCTCACACCGGCATCATATCCCCAAACGCTTTGCCCTTGCCGGGATTGACTGCTGCGCCCACACTTCTTTCCCCATGAATCCCCTCGCCTCACGCCGTTCCTTCCTCAAAGCAGCACTCGCCGCAGGCGCAGCCCCGCTGATTCTGCCAGGCCGCATCTGGGCGGCTGAGACCAAGCCAAACGATCGCATCGCTCTCGGCGTGATCGGCGTCGGCAAGCAGGCCCATTGGCATCTCGAGGGATTCCTCGGCAAGCCGCAGACGCAAATCGTCGCAGTGTGCGATGTCGATACCACCCGGCGCAACGATGGAAAACGGATCGTCGAGGAGGGATACACAAAAAAGGGCGCCACGGATCCTAAATGCGACACCTACACCGACTTTCGCGAACTGCTCGCCCGCAAGGATATCGACGCCGTCGTCGTCGTGACCCCGGATCATTGGCACGCCCCGATCGCCATCGCGGCATGCAATGCCGGCAAGGATATCTATTGCGAAAAGCCTCTCACTAACACCGTGCACGAAGCGCAGGCCGTCATCGCCGCTGCCCGCAAAAACAATCGCGTTTTTCAAGTCGGCTCGCAGCAGCGCTCATCCAGGGAATTTCGCGTCGCCTGCGAACTGGTGCGCAATGGAGTGATCGGCAAGTTATCGAAGGTGATGGCGGGCTTCGGCGGGCCCGGCAGGCCGTGCGATCTGCCGGAGGAGCCCTTGGAGCCAGGCTTGGATTGGAATATGTGGCTCGGACCGGCTCCGCTCCGCCCATACAATTCGATCCTCTCCCCGCGCGGCGTCCATACCCACTTCCCGGCCTGGCGCGATTACTGGGAATACGGCGGCGGCTTCGTGACCGATTGGGGCGCGCATCACGTCGATATCGCCCAATGGGGCCTCGGCGTAGACGCGGATAGCGGCCCGGTGGAAGTCATCCCGCCCGAAAACTGGAAGACGGCGAAAGCGGGCGGCAAACTCGTATATGCGAATGGTGTCGAGATGGAGCACATCGAGCAAAACGGTGTCACTTTCTTCGGCGACAAAGGGACGATCTACGTCAATCGCGGCGTCTGCCAATTCATCATCGGCGACAAAGAGGTGGCGCTCTTTAAATCGAAAAAAGACGCTCAACCACCAGAGACACCGCTCGCGCAGCAACTCGACGAGGTCGAGAAGACATATCTAGCTGATGCCAAGGTGCGGCTTTATCATTCCGACGATCACAAGGCCGATTGGATCTCCTGCATGCACTCGCGCAAGCGCCCGATCGCCGATGTCGAAATCGGCGCTCGGACCGTCATCGCCTGCCACTTGCTTAATATGGGCTATCGCTACGGCCAGACGATCAAGTGGAACCCGGAGAAGATTGAGTTTGCGCCTGGGTCCGGCAATCCCAAATGGCTCACGCGGGAGTACCGCGAGCCGTGGGCGGTCGCTTGACCGGCGGCGCCGATGGCTCTGCTCGATGACAAGTCGATCGTCGTGATAGGAGGCACGACGGGGATCGGGCTCTCCGCGGCGAAAGCTTTCGTGGCGCAGGGAGCGCGCGTCGTTGTCGCGGGCCGAAATCCAGAGTCACTGGACAAGGCGCTCCTCACGCTCGGAGAAGCCGCCCGCGGAATCGCCGCAGATGCCCGCGAACCGGAAAGCGCCGAGCGCGCAATCGATCTCGCCATCGCGAAATTCGGAAACTTCGATGGGCTCTACCATGTCGCGGGAGGCAGCGGCCGCCGCATGGGCGACGGTCCGTTGCACGAGATCACGGACGAAGGATGGGACGCCACGCTCGATCTCAATCTGAAGTCGCTGATGCTCTCCAACCGCGCGGCCATCCGGCGCTTCATCGAGAGAAAAGGAGGCGGAGCCATTTTAAATATGAGCTCCGTCCTGGCGTGGTCGCCTTCCGTCCCTCATTTCGCCACTCACGCCTACGCGGCGGCGAAGGCCGGGGCGATCGGCTTCTCGAAATCGATCGCCGCCTTCTACGCGGCACATAACATCCGCGTCAATGTCCTGGCGCCAGCCCTCGTCGAGACGTCGATGGCTCGGCGCGCCGCGGAAGATCCGGCCATTCGCCGCTTCGTCAAAGCGAAACAGCCCCTCGACGGCGGCCGAATCGGGCGCCCGGAAGATCTCGATGCGGCCGCAGTGTTCCTGATGAGCGATGGGGCGAAGTTCTGCACAGGCCAGGTGCTGAGCGTCGATGGAGGGTGGTGCGTCTCCGATGCCTGCGGAGCGAGCGGCCAGGAAGCGGTCGATCGCAACTAACAAATGGACGGGTTCCTCGGCATCGATGTCGGCGGCACGCTGATCAAGGCTGTCGTGACGGCGCGCGACGGAAATATTCTGCTCAAGGAAGCAGTCGAACGCCCCGAAAAACGATGGATCGATTCGGTCCAACGTTTGGCGGATTCGATCGGCCCGGAATTGCCAACCGGAATCTGCGCACCTGGCTTGGCGGCAAAAGACAGACGCTCGATCGCCTTCATGCCGGGGCGGCTCGATGGATTGGAGGGATTGGCATGGGGCGATCTGCTCGGGCGCGGAACATTCGTCCCCGTGACAAACGACGCGCACGCTTCACTCCTCGGAGAGGCGTGGGTCGGCGCGGCGCGCGGATTGCGGGACATCGTCATGATTACGCTCGGAACAGGCGTGGGCGGCGCAATCATGGCTGATGGCCGCCTGCTGCGCGGTCACATCGGACGCGCGGGCCACATCGGCCACATCTGTCTCGATACGGCGGGCCTGCCCAGCATTGTCGGGACGCCCGGCGCTTTGGAAGACATGATCGGCAATCACAATGTGAAAGCGCGCACCGGCTGCAACACCACCCACGAGCTGGCTGCTGCCTACCGCAATGGAGATCCGACCGCATCGTGCCATTGGCTCTCCAGCATCCGCGCGCTCGCGTGCGGACTCGCGTCCATCGTCAATGTCGTCGATCCGGAAGCGATCGTCATTGGCGGCGGCATCGCCAAAGCCGGAGAGGCTCTTTTTCAGCCGCTTGCGGCGGAATTGGACCGGATCGAGTGGCGCCCCGCAGGACATGCCGTGCGGATTCTCCCCGCCGCTCTCGGGGAATGGGCCGGCGCGGTTGGCGCTGCGCGCGAAGCGATGCTAGCTCCAGAGAGCGTATGACTCCGCGCACCATATGACACCCGCCGCTCGTTATCTCGAAAAAGCTCGTGGCATCGTGGAAACCGTCGCGGCGCAATTGCAATCCGTGGAACGGGCCGCCGATTGGTTCGCCGATACGATACTCGCCGGGCGGATGGTCCACGTCTTCGGCTCCGGCCACAGCCGGATCATGGTCGAGGAAATGTGGCCGCGCTACGGCTCCTTTCCCGGCTTCAATCCCATCGTGGAATTGTCGCTCTCCTTTCACAATCTCGTCGTCGGAGCCAACGGCCAGCGCCAGGCCATGTTCCTCGAAAACGTAAGCGGCCTCGCCGAACGCATCTTGCGCAATTTCGATCTCTCGCCGAAGGATTCCGCGCTCGTCATCTCGTCCAGCGGCTGCAATATCGTCCCGATCGAAATCGCCGAAGAATTCCAAAAGAGGGGCGTGCGCGTCGTCGCCATCATCTCCCAGGCGCACAGCGATGCCAGCGCGTCCAGGCGCCCCGATGGACGCAAACTACAGGACTTCGCCGATCTCGTGCTCGATACAGGCGCCCCAGTCGGCGATGCCATGGTCTCGATCGAAGGCCTCGATTCGCCAGTCGCACCTGGCTCGACTGTTGGCGGATGCCTCCTTGTGAATGGCATCAAAGCCGAAGTGGCGCTCCGCCTCACCCAATCCGGCCAGCCGCCACGCGTCCTCACCGCATCCGCAATTTGCGGAGCCGAAAAGGCCGTCGCACTCTTCGAATCGGCATATGACGAACACGCCCGCCGCCTCGCGCGGCTATATGAAGGCCTCGGAGCCGGCTGAATCCCGGTCGCGCAGGTCGCTTGTAAGATGGAATCTCCCGCGCCCGCCTGCATGCCGGCCCATCGCAGTTTTAATACCGAATGACACCGATCTCCAAACAGCCTGCGATCGATGCCCAGGCGCCGGAGCCACTCCCGCGCCGGACGGTCCTCATCCTGTCCATCACCGTCGGGGTCATCGTCGCGAATATCTATTACATTCAGCCGCTCCTCGGCGAGATCGCGCGCACCTTTCATCTTTCCGTCACCCAGGCGGGAGGCGTCGCGATGCTTTCCCAAGCTGGCACGGCGGCGGGGATGCTCCTCTTCGTTCCCCTCGGAGATAAGTTCGAGCGCCGTTCGCTCGTTCTTGCCCTGATTGGATGCGGATTTGTGTCCCTGCTTTTCATGATGTCCGCCCCGAACGTTCTCTGGCTCAGCGCGGCCAGCTTCGCAATGGGCGCGTTTGCGGCAAATGTGCACGTCGTAGTTCCATTCGCCGCGCATCTTGCTGCGCCGCAGGAGCGTGGCCGCGTGGTAGGCATAGTCGTTTCGGGCATCCTTCTCGGCGTGCTGCTTGCCCGAACCTTCAGCGGCTCAGTCGGCGCCCTCTGGGGTTGGCGCGCCGTGTACGGAATCGCCGCAGGCCTGATTCTTCTGCTCGCCGTTCTCGTGCGCGCGACCCTCCCCGTCAGCCGCCCGGAAGTGAACATCTCGTGGTCCGAACTCATCCGCTCGACGTTCGATCTGGTGCGCAAGCATGCCGTTCTGCGCGAATCGGCTCTGCTTGGCGCACTCTTCTTCGCCGCATTCTCCGCATTTTGGACAACACTGGTTTTCCTGCTCGCAGGCGCGCCATATAACTATGCCACCCCCAGCGCGGCTGCCGGGTTCTTCGGACTCGTCGGCGCGCTCGGCGCCGCAGGAGCGCCAGCAGTCGGTCATCTCGCGGACAAGCACGGACCGCGATTTACGATCGTCGTCGCGCTCTGGCTCACTTTCACCTCGTTCGTTTTTATGGGACTTTTCGGCCAGCACCTCGCGGGAATCATCATTGGCGTAGTGGCGATGGATCTCGGCGTCCAGTCGGGCCATGTCTCAAATCAGACACGGATCTATAGCATCGACCCGGCGGCGCGGGGCCGGCTCAATATGGTTTACATGTTCTGTTACTTCATTGGCGGCGGCCTTGGCTCATACCTCGGCGCCCTCTGCTGGCACGCCGCCGGCTGGCCCTGCGTATGCGCCTTCGGAGCAGCGGCGGCAGCACTCGCGCTTGTCATTGAATGGAGCTACGGCAGGGCTCACGAGGGCTCGTAGTTAGATCCAAACCGATTGTTATCGTCCTTACACAACCGGCTCCGTTTCGTGCAGGCGGCCGTAATCGACCGCAAGACGCCCGTCCTCCAAGTCCGCGTAGATCTCGACAAAGCGGTGGCCGAAGCGCACATCCCGCCACGTGTAGTCACGCTGCTTCTGGAGCGGCGCGGGAATGACAGCATCGACACACACGATCGATGCCATAAACCGGCTGTCGCTGCGCTGCATCGATTCCAGCGTGGCCCCGTAAAGCGGGCTTTGCTCGTCGACGATATGACGCAGCGTGAGCGCCACCGGAAACATAATGAGTCGGTCGAATGTCAGCTTGAGCATATGGAAGCGGCGCACCGATTCCCCTTCGACGGTCGTCTCGTCACGCAGAAGCATGATCCGAAACTCCGCCTCGACCAGCGATTGATGCCTCAGATTGGCAACGCGAAGCATCAGCGTAGGTTTCCCATCAAATGGCGCCACCACCAGCGAGTCGCTGAACACAATCCGCGCGATCGGACGCGAAAAGCGCACGAAGATGAGACCGGTGATCATCGCCATCCAAAACATTCCCGACACGATCTCGATGGCGCTGACCACATGGGCGTACCGCGTCTCTGGATACCAATGGCCATACCCCACGGTGGAGAGCGTCTCGACGCTGAAGAAAAAGGCATCCACAAATGACCCAGCCGACATCTCGGCGATGCACTTTCCGCCGAGACTATACGCCGCGGCGAACCCGGTGTTCAGCAACAGATAGCCGCTCAGCACCACACCCGCGAATCGCGGCCATGTGAGTGAAAGGATCCAATGGTATGCGTCGCGCCATTCCCACGCCGACGCGTTCAACTTCAGAAACTCAAGCTGTCCGGCACGGACGGAAATCGGGGCGGCTGGCTTTTCCATGCGATCGAATGTTGTAGTTCACGCGAGCCTCTCCGCAATCAAACAGACGGTCGCGCCGGCGCCCGGACCGGAAATGCGCCCGCGAACGATTTCGTGCTAGAGTTCCGATTTCGCACCGATGGCCTTTCAGCTCTCCTCCACATACCAGCCGTGCGGCGACCAGGCGCAGGCGATCTCCAAACTTACGAAATCCGTCGCGGCGGGGAACCGGCACCAGACCCTCCTCGGCGTAACGGGATCGGGAAAGACCTTCACCGCCGCGAACGTGGTGCAAAATATCGACCGGCCCACGCTCGTTATTTCGCA
Source organism: Chthoniobacterales bacterium (assembly GCA_038238905.1). Taxonomy (GTDB): domain Bacteria; phylum Verrucomicrobiota; class Verrucomicrobiia; order Chthoniobacterales; family Chthoniobacteraceae; genus JBBSFI01. The sequence goes on from JBBSFI010000005.1 coordinate 77,182, forward strand.
CAATAAGACGCTCGCCGCCCAGCTCTACTCGGAGTTCAAGCAATTCTTCCCGACCAACGCGGTCGAATATTTCGTCTCCTACTTCGATTACTATCAGCCCGAGGCCTACATACCGCGCACCGACACCTACATCGAGAAGGACTCCTCGATAAACGAAGAGATCGAGCGCCTCCGCCTTTCCACCACGAGTTCGCTTCTTTCACGGCGCGACGTGCTCGTAGTCGCCAGCGTCTCGTGCATCTACGGCCTGGGGTCGCCAGAGGATTTTCAGAGCATGCTCCTCACCCTCAAGACCGGGCAGACGCTTTCTCGCGAGAGCGCGCTCGCGAAGCTGGTGGAAATGCTTTACGAACGGAACGATATCCAGTTTGGCCGCGGCAAATTCCGCGTGCGCGGCGACGTGATCGAAGTGCAGCCCGCAAACGAGGATGAACTCGCCATCCGCATCGAGTTCTTTGGGGATGAAATCGAGCGGCTCACCCGCTTCGATCCGCTCACGGGCCACACGTTCGAGCAATTGACGATGACCACGTTCTATCCGGCAAAGCAGTTCGTGACGCCCCACGATAAGATGAAGCGCGCGATGCAGACGATCCGCGAGGAATTGGACGAGCGGATCATCTTCTTCGAGAAACATGGCCGGCTGCTCGAAGCGCAACGCCTCAAAATGCGCACCGAGTACGATTTGGAAATGATGCAGGAAATGGGCTTCTGCGCCGGCATCGAGAATTACTCGCGGCATCTGTCTGGCCGCCCCCCCGGTTCTCGCCCCTACACGCTCCTCGATTTCTTTCCACGCGATTTCCTGCTCGTGATCGATGAGTCGCATGCCTCCATCCCTCAAATCGGCGGCATGTACGAAGGAGATCGCGCACGAAAAACCACCCTCGTTGAGTACGGGTTCCGGCTGCCGAGCGCGCTCGACAATCGGCCTCTGGCATTCAATGAGTTTATGCAGATGGCCGGCCAGCTTCTGTATGTGAGCGCCACGCCCGCTGAATTCGAAATCAAAAACAGCGTTGCGGGAAACGCCGGGTACATCCCGCACACGCGTTCGCAGATCGGCAGGGACGAGCCAGTGCCTGCGCTCGCCGCCGGAAGCCCCGATCTGCCGCTGCGCGCCGTAAAGCTTTCGCGCACAGACGCGCCTGTGGAGCAATTCGATGTCTCGACTCCCGGAGCCGCGCTCGTGGTTGAGCAGATCATCCGCCCTACCGGCCTTCTCGATCCAAAGATCACCGTTCGCCCCTTGAAAGGGCAAATTGACGAGACGCTCGAACTCTGCCGGCAGCGAATCGAGAAGCAGGAGCGCGTCCTCATTACCACGCTCACCAAGCGCACTGCGGAAGATCTCTCAGACTACCTGCGCGATGTGGGATTGAAGGTGCGCTACCTGCACAGCGACATCGATACCATCGAGCGGGTCGAGATTCTGCGAGCGCTGCGGGCGGCGGAATTCGACGTGCTGGTCGGGATCAACTTGCTGCGTGAAGGCCTGGACCTTCCCGAGGTGTCGCTTGTCTGCATTCTGGACGCCGATAAGGAAGGCTATCTCCGTTCGCAGACCTCCCTCATCCAGACTGCAGGACGCGCCGCGCGGCATGTGAACGGCGAGGTCTATCTTTTCGCCGACACCGTCACGCGCAGCATGGAGGCGCTCATGGCGATCACCGACTATCGGCGCACCAGGCAGATGGAATACAACGAAGCGCATGGGATCACGCCTCAGAGCGTCCATCGCGCCGTGCAGGAAAGTCTGCACACAATCCTGAGAAGCCGGCAACTGGAGGAAGGTGTCATTCGCGAAGGCGGCGGCGATTTCTCGCTCAGCGAGACGCTGCGCGAACTGGAGCAGGAAATGATGCACGCCGCCGCAAATCTGGAGTACGAGCGCGCCGCCCTCCTCCGCGACCAGATCGGCGAGCTCAAGAACGGCGCCGGTCTCACCAAGCTCGAAGCGAAACGAAAACCTGTAAAGTACAACGCCCCGCGGGCAGGAGCGCGCAAAAAGACGCGCGCATAACTGCGTGTTACGCCTCGATGAGACGCACCCGGTACGACCTCAGAATCCGGTCTCGCGTTACGAGCGTCAGATCGTTGAGTTGAGCGAGTGCGACGAAGAGGCGATCGAATGGATCGGAATGGATCCACGGGAGGCGCGCGCTCGCGATGGCTTGTTGCGCGTCGATTTTCCACTCGGTGAAGCCGGTCGTCCCAGCCGCCGCGAGCCAGTCGGGCGGCAGGGCGAGCTTCCCCTTGGCGGCCTTCAACTCAAGTTCCCAAACGGACGCCGCGCTGTAGAACACGGAGTTCGCAGGCTCCGTGATCGCATCGCGCGCCCGTGCGGCTAGTTTCTCAGGCGCGCTGAGCGCCCAAAGCAGCACATGAGAATCGATGAGCAGATTCACGGCGCGCCTTCAGCCGCACGCGCCGCAGGCTCTACGCTCGGTTCGCCGTAGAAAGCCGCTTCCAGTTCGGGGTCGGCCTCCCAGCAGTCGGTCGCTTCGACTACCTCGCCAGCGAGCACCCCGAGCACCCTCGGATTTTTCGCATTCTGGAAGGCCACCAGCCGCACCAGCGGCTTCCCGGCCTTCGCGATGACGATATCCTTGCCGGTGAGCGCATCTTCCACAAGGCGCGAAAGATGGGTCTTGGCTTCCTGCATGTTGACGATATCCATATCTAGACCAAGTCTGGCCTGGTTCACAAAATCCACAAGCTTTTTTCAAAACTTTTTTCACTTTGTGGGAACCTTCACAATCGAAAGTGATCCTTCATCCTTCGACTCAGAACCATCCCCATCGATTGATCACGGTCTCCGAATCGTCCTTTCCACACACTCCAACGCGGCGCCATAAGCAGGACTCTCTCAACTTTTTCGGCCATCGCGTGGAGGTCGTTCTGTCGTTCTTTGGATTTCGTGTTTCCGATCGCCACGACTTGCGCAATGCGTTCGCACAACTCTCTCCGCAACTCTGCGTGCTCCTTCGATCCCTCCCAAAGCGAAAGAAATCCCGACAGCGCAATGATTTGATCCTTCTTTAACGGAGGAATCGCCTTCGTATTCGCAACAATACCGCAGCATTTCTCCTCTCACCTTATGAGACGGATCGGAAAACCCGGCTTTGATCCCCGCCGCTATCCGGCTCGATATATTACTCTCTGAAGTTGGATCAAGGTCATTGACCTCAGCAATCGCTTGCGCCGCAATCAATAGACACACGAGCGGGCCCGTTCTCGCCAGCGCTGAAATCCAAATCAACACAAGCCACTCCTTCATGTTACTCCGCCGGGCCTCTTGTGTTAAAAAGGTAAATATCTTTCACGTTAAATGTCGCGTCGTCGTTGAAACTCGTTTTTACGAATTTATCGATCACGATGCGAATGTAACGGGCCGACGTCGGTTTGAACGTCGCGAGAGTATAAACAGGCCCGAAACTATCCGCGGCGATCTCACTGAAATGATGCCCATCGTCCGATGCCTGCAAAATGTAAGTCGAGCGCGGCGCAAGCACTCGATATGGCCAGACGTTCGGACCGCGACCGGCATGATCGATAACCAATCGATCGAAGACAATCGGTTTGCCGAAATCGATCTCCAATGACTGTCCGGGTTCAGCGTAGCTCCACCACCCAGTCTTCGGATCGCCATCGAGCAGATTCGCCAGAGGGTCATCCTTTCGCGGCATATCCGTACGCGCGGTCCACCCTTTGGACGGGAGCGGCGCGAGGGACGGTTTCGCGCCGGGATCCGGAGCCCAATTGGCGTGGAGTGGCGCGTGCCCCGCAGTTCCGCCTTCCACCCGCAAAAACGCGCAGCCGTGCGGCGGAAGCTCCGTGGAGAATGCCCCGGCGACCGCGCCCAGATTTGCGTGCGCCCACAGATCGCGCACCTGCGCTGGGTCTTGCGCCAGGCCGATATCCGCCCACTTCAACTCGGCTTGCTGCGGCGCCTCTCCCGCATTCAATACCACGACCGCTTTCGCCCCTCCATCCAGCGGACGCACCCAGATCTGGAGCGGCCCGAGCGTCCGCACCCGGCTTCCCGGCGTTCCACCATGATCCTGATCCACCGCGATCGCTTCGGTATTCAGCAGCACGTACCGATCCCACACATTCAGCACGCGGAAATCGTGCGACAGATACAATGGCGCGCCCGCTATACACCAGAGGCTCATCTGCGACTTCGCCTCTTCATCGCCGATAAACCCCACCATGAGGTAATCGGGATTATTCCAATGTCCGCGACCCGCAGGCCCCGGCTCGGCCAATCCTGACAGACATTCCAGAATCGTGCTCCATTGTCCGTCGATGTCCCGGCCGGTGCGCCATTCGTCGGCCCATTCTTTCGGACGGCCTTTCCAGCCGGTGTTGATCGAAAAGATAATCGGGCGGCCAGCTCTCCGCGCTTCGGTGCGGAGCGACTGAAACATCGTCGTGTAGGGATCGATTCCCTTCGTCTCCCCCCAATCGTATCCATCGAAGAAAAGGTGGTCGATGCCGCTATCCGCTACCCATCGGGCGTGCTGCGCCACAAGTTGATTCCCGCCCGTTGCTGGCTGGACAGGCGCTTCCTTGTTTCCCGGAAAATTCGCGGAGGCGCCCGTGCTCAATTCAGGCGCTAGATAAAAGCCGAGGCTAAGTCCTTTCGCATGCAAATCGTCCGCCAGCGGCTTGATGCCGCGCGGATAATTGCGCGCATCCACATGCGGATCGCCCGCGGCGTAACCCGCGCCACCCTCGTACTTGCCACCCTCGGTCCAGTAGTACCACCGGCGGCTCCCATCGTCGCCCCACCAGCCGCCATCGATGCGCAGAATGTTGTACCCGGCCGCCAACAGCCCGGACTTGTCGAAGGCATCCGCCATTTTCAGCAGGAGCGCCTCGTTATGCCTCGGGCCAAAGAAGTTATACGTGGACCAGCCCATGCCGGGCGCTGGAAGGGGCACGTCGATGGATGGCGCAGGAGCCCCTGCCAACTCCGCATGCAGTTTCGTATGGAGGGTGATCGCGACAACCGCCGCGGCCCAGGTAAGGAGGTGGGGAGGCAGTCTCATCTAGCGACTCTCTTTCTCGGGCCGAGCTCCGTGCTATTCAAGCGCTTTGAGATCGTCCCGCTCGCCCCAGCCGCAGCGATTTGCAAAGCTGCCCCGTGCTGATAAATGCCATCCGCCATGATCGCGCGCCCTTCCCGTTTACTGAGCATGCTGATTCTTCTGGGAGGGGCTTTCCGCATCGTCGTGCCGACGAGCGCCGCCGAGCCGCATCTCTCTTTGGTCGAGAAGCAGTTGACGAAGCTCTCCGACTCCTCCGTCAGTGCCCTCGGCCAGCAGGCGCTCGCCATTCGGGAAAAGGATTGGAAACATGGCGAGACCGATCATTTCATCTATCACTACTTCACCCCGCTCATCGGTGAGCCGGCCGCGGTGGAATCGGAATTTTTCTACAGCGCCATCGCGCAGGAATTAAAAAAGGACACCACCCAATGGGAGCGTAAAGGCCAAATCTACATTTTTGAGGAGGACGCCGATTGGGACCTTTTCAAGAGCACCTCGGCAGTCGAGAAATGGTCCGGCGGCGTGCATTCGGGCGGAGACATTTTCCTGCGGCGCGAGCCGATGCTGGGAAACGTCACCCCCGGGCCGGGGCTCGCCCACGAGCTGACTCACCTCATCGTATTTCGATTTTTCGGCGCAGGAATACCCCTCTGGCTCAATGAAGGCCTCGCGGAAAATACCGCCTCCCACTGGTACTCGACCTTCTGGCGGATGCGCGGCTACTCCTCCCGGCCCCGCTCGTATGCTGTGAAGGAGGAGAGCTACCTTCCGCTCTCGGCCCTCACATCGGCCGCAGCCTACCCGGTCGATGCCGAGCATGTGCTCCCCTTTTACTTTGAATCCGAGCGGCTCGTCCGCTTCTTGAGCATCGCCGACCGGCCGGGCTTCCTCGAGTTTCTGGACTCGATGGCGCGCGGGAAACGCTTCGACACGTCGATCGAAAAAGGTTTTGGTAGAAAGTTCTTCAATGTCGATGCTCTGGAGAAGGCATTCAAGCCGTACGCAACTGACGAAAATCCCCGTGAACCCAACTGAATCTCCACAGTCGCGCTTCCGATCGCACGTTTTCGCGCTTCTCGTCCTCGCCATCCTTTGCACGATCCGGCCTGGGCGCGCACTCGCGCAGGCATCCACGCCGCCGCCCGACTTCTGGAAGAGAGCCGTCCCGTCCACGCCGGGAGTGATCGCACGCGGCACGCCCGCTCCACTGAACACGGCGACCGCTCCCAGTTCGCTGCCGGGGTTTGGAGCCGGGCAGCCGGCAAATGCGCCGCCCGGCAAGGATATCCCACTGATAGAGAAAAAGTTTTCGGAGCTCTCCAATCAAACAATCAGCCACGATGGCAAGGCCGCCCTCGCCATCAATCCGGAAAAATGGAAGCACGCGGAGACGGATAATTTCATCCTGCACTACCGGCGCGTTACGGAAGCCCAAAAAGTGGCGCGCGAGGTCGAGTACGACCTCTGGTATGTCGCAAGTCTTCTCGGCGCGAAGCCCGACCGGTACAAGCGCAAGTCGCATGTCTATATTTTCGAGGACGCCGACGAATGGAAAGACTTCCTCAATGTTTCCGACAATCCGATGAAGTGGGCTGTCAGCTATGCCTGGGGCGATGAGTTATATCTGAATGTGCGGGGCGGCGGAAACTCCGGCTCTGGAACAAGCTTCGATTCCCACACACTGGCGCATGAGACCACGCACGCGGTCGTCGCGCGCCTTTACCCCGGCGCGCGCTGGCCGCTCTGGCTGAATGAAGGCTTCGCCGAGTACATGGGCGGAGCCAGCGTCGCTGCCCGCAAAGGCCAGTTTGCCAAGCGCTACGAGCGGAGCCTCAGCATGGCGGAGATGCCGCTCGAGACACTGGCGACGATGAATGAATATCCGAGCGATCCCGTGGCGATCGGCCGCCTCTACCAAAGCTCCGAGAAATTCGCGCGCTTTCTCATGACAGAGCTTCCCAAGGATCGTTTCCCAAAGTTCATCGATGCCGTCCTCTCCGGCAAAAGCATGCAGGACGCCGTGCTCCTCGTGTATAGCGATAAGTACAAGGATTGGCCCGCTTTCATGAAACATTACGAGCGGTTCACGAAGTAAATGGCCGCAGCGAAAACCAAGCAGTCGTCCGGGCAGATTCATGCGATCCTTGGCTCCGATGAATCGGAGGTGAAGCGCATGGCGAAGGAACTCGCCGCGCAGCTCGCGCCCGCCGGCGATTTCGGCACGGATATCATCGATGGCGTGGCCTCCCACTCCGAGGAGGCGGCGACGCGCATCCATCAAACCGTCGAGGCGCTCCTTACCTATCCATTTTTTGGGGGTGAAAAGCTTGTCTGGCTTAAAAACGCTAACTTCCTCGCCGACAACGTCCTTGGCCGCTCGGCCGCTGTGATCGAGGCGCTCGAAAAGCTTGCGGAAACACTCACGCAAGGCCTCCCGGAGAGCACGCGCTTCCTGCTGAGCGCGAATGAAGCGGATAAGCGCCGCACGTTTTACAAGACTCTGGGCAAGGTCGCGAAGATCGAAGTCTGTGACAAGCTCGACACGAGCAAGAGCGGCTGGGAGGAGGAGGCCTCGATCATGGTCCAGCAACTCGCGCGCGACGCCTCCCTTAAGTTCACATCCGACGCTCTCGATTGTTTCGTGCTCTATACCGGCGGCGAACGGCGCATCGTCGCAAACGAACTCGATAAACTCGCCCTCTACCTCGGGAGCGAGCTGCGCGAGATCACCGTCCAAGATGTGCGGCTCCTCGTGCCGATGTCCCGCGTCGGCATCATTTGGGAACTCGGCAACGCGCTCTCCGAGCGCAATATCCAGCGCGCCCTCTCCCTTTTGGATCAACTCCTCTTTCAGGGCGAATCCGCCATCGGCATTCTCCTGGTCGCCATCATCCCGACCGTGCGGAATCTCCTGCTCGTGAAGGATCTCATGCAGCGCCATAAGCTGAGCCGACCGCAGCAGCCTTTCTTCTTTGGCAAGACACTCGAGCGTCTCCCGCCCGAGGCCACCTCGCATCTCCCACGTAAAAAGGAGGGCGGCATCAATGGATACGCTCTCGGCCTCGCCGCCATCCACGCCCACCGCTACAAACTCGGCGAGCTGCGCAAGGCTCTCGAAGCGTCTCTCGCGGCCAATCTCCAGCTTGTCACCTCCGCTCTCGATCCCGAGATCGCCCTCGGCCAGCTGCTCATCCGGATCGCGGGATAATCTTGCACCGGGATACGCGAGGCCGCGGTTTGCCGCCCTTTCCTCTGCGCAACCGTCACACGATCGTTGCATTTTTCCCTTGCAAAAGCCGCGTCCCATCCATTGACGCCCCAGTTGCAGGATGCTAGCTTCCGCCCAGCCAAGCCCCGGCTATCCCCGTTGCTCGGCGCCGAATGCTCAACAGCCAAGTACTGGTACTGAACCGTCTCTGGCAGGCGATCAACGTCTGCTCCGTGCGGCGCGCCTTTACACTCCTTTGCGCGGGCCACGCCCAGGTCGTCTATGCGGATGGGCGGAACTTCTCGACTCACGATTTCGAGGGGTGGCGCGATCTTTCCACCCGCGAGCCAGAGGACGACATGGTCCATACCATCTCCTTCAAGGTGCGCATCCCACGCGTCATCGTGCTGCTCCTTTTTGATCGCATGCCCCGCAAAGAGGTGAAATTCACCCGGCATAATATCTTCGAGCGCGACAAGAATACGTGCCAATACTGCGGCAAACACCTCGATCGCAAAGATCTGAACCTCGATCACGTCATCTCGCGCGATAAAGGGGGAGCCACGACTTGGGAAAACATCGTCTGCTCGTGCATCCCTTGCAATACGAAGAAGGGCAACCGCCTCCCGCACGAGGTGCATATGAAACTCATTCGGAAGCCGGAGCGCCCGAAATGGCGGCCGTTCGTGCATATCACTTTCGATTCGCAGCTTCACGAGAGCTGGCGGCATTTCATCGACCTCGCGTACTGGAACGTCGAGTTGGGCGAGTAGGCTCCGGCGGGCTGCGGGCACTGAACGGGTTCACGCGGTCCGTCGGGAAGCGTGTTGCTGCCTCTGCAAAAGTTTGGCTTGCGAAAGGCGTCTCCCCTTCGCACCCTCAGCCCCTCCCAATCAACTCGCTTCCCAAAGAATCCATGGCTACTCCCATTACCCTCAAGAACAAGGCTGGCATCAACGGCCTCGGCGCCGGCGTCTGGAATATTGGCCCTGGCGGCGATCCCTTCGGCGGCCCGACCCGCGAGGCGATCCCCATTCTCGACCGGCTCCCGCTGCTTGCCGAAGTCGGCATGAGCTTCTACGAGGCGCACGATACCGAGATTCCCGCCGATCAGGCTCCGAAAGCCGCGAAGATCGCCAAAAAACTCGGCCTCAAGTGCGCGATGTACACGCCGAGCTATTTCACCGCGACCATGTTCAAGGATGGCGCGATGACCTCCAACGACCCGAAGATCCGCAAGCAGGGCCTCGATAACGCTCTTCGCGCCGTCGATACGACCGCCGAGCTTGGCGCCAAGACCATGGTCTTTTGGAACGGACGCGAGGGCTTCGACTTCGTCCTGGCAAAAAATGGGCGCGATTCCTTCAAGCGCCTCGTCGAGGGCTTCAATAAAGTCGGACAATACGCACTCGAAAAGTACGGGAGCAAATTGAAGATCGCGCTCGAGCCCAAGCCAAATGAGCCGCGCGCCAATATGTACCTCGCCAATGTCGGCGAAGTCCTCTACCTCATCTCGCGGCTCGATTCCGCCGTGCAATCGATCTACGGCGCGAATCCCGAGACGGCCCACTCGCGCATCGCCGGCCTCGATTATCTCTGGGACATTGAGCTGTGCCTCGAAGCGGGCAAGCTCTTCCACATCCATCTCAATTCCCAGGATGGCCAGCGGTACGACCAGGACCTCCCCTTCGGCTACACGGAGCCGCTCAAAGATCTGGCGCTTCTCGTCGTCCTGCAGGATGCGAAGTATGCCGGCCCCATCTGTTTCGATGTGAAGGCGCCGCGCGTCGATGATCCCGCCAATATCACCGACATTCTCACAGTCTCTTCGCAAAACCTCGTCTGGCTCTGGGACCGCGCACTGGAAGTGGACCGCAAAAAGATCGAGCAATTCCGCAAAGAGAACCGGCTCACGGCGCTCAGTGGCTACCTCGCCCAGTGCCTCTACGGGCGTTGACCCGGGCGTGACGCCGCGCGCGATCCGAGGGCGGCCACTCTGTTCCACTCTTGCGGCCGTCGCGTGGCTCGCCGCGCTTGCGGGCATCATCATTCACAGGCTCGGCCCGCATCACGGGCGCAGCACGCTTGAGGTCTATGTCCTTGCCGGCCAGCACTGGCTAAACGGCGAGTACCTTTACGGCGATTGGCGCGGCTTCGTGTACAGCCCGCTCGCCGCCGTCTTCTTTGCGCTGCTTGCGCTCCCGCCCCTTCCCTTGGCGGGCCTCTGCTGGCTTGCCCTCAATTCGGCGGCTCTCCTCTGCGGCCTTCACGCCGTCCTCCGCGCCCGGCTTTTCCCTGCCATCGAGCGCCGCCATTTCGCCGCCGTCTTTCTCCTCATCCTCCCGCTCGCGATCGGAAACCTCGATGTCATGCAGGCAAATCCGCTCGTCGCCGGCCTTATCCTGTTCGCATTCGCCTCAGCCGCCGCCGCGAAGTGGAGCACGTCTGCCGCCAGCATCGCCCTCGCCACCTATCTCAAGATCTACCCCATCGCGGCCGGCATGCTCCTCTGCGTGATCGCCCCGCGACGGATGGGCTGGCGCCTGCTTCTCTTCCTCGCCGCGCTCGGCCTCACCGTCTTCGCCATGCAGCATCCCCACTACGTGGCCGCGCAATATCGCGCCTGGGCCGAAACACGCCTCGCCGATAATCGCGCCAGCTACAGCGAAAAAGACGCTCCCCTCGACCTCTGGTACATCCTCACCCGAACCGCCCACCTGCCGCTTCAGTTTGCCTGGTATCGCGCACTCGAGATCGCCGCCGGCGCAGGCATCGCCCTCTTCAATCTCGTCGGCGCCCGCAGAGGCTGGCCGCAAACCCGCCTCCTCGCCGGTTCGTTCGTCCTTGTCTCCATCTGGATGACTCTCCTTGGCCCCGCGACCGAATCGTACACCTACATCCTGCTCGCCCCCGCCGCTGCACTCTGCCTCGTTAATGCCTTCGCCGCCCGCCAACCGCTTCCCATGCGAGCCGCCGCCTCCGCCGCATACCTCCTTCTGCTCGCCGCCGTCGCTCGCAATAGCTTCGCGCCCCACTTTCATCCCGCGTGGATGCTAGCCGCGCAACCGCTGGGAGCGGCGGCTCTCCTCGCTTACGCCGTGCCGTGGCTGCGCCAAGGGACGGATGAAGCAAACGCGGCCCGCGAGCCGGTCTAGTATTCGGCTGAAGCGATCGCCACGAGCAGAACCGCCAAGCATTCCCAGGAAGCCTTGGGCGCCGAATGGCGCGCAGCGACTCGTTCAGCCTTCATCTTTTCTTATGATGCTCGCCAGACAGTCGGAAACTGCCAGATCGCTGCCAGACTTCAGCCAGTCCCGGCGCGGACAGAAGCCAGGAATCACCTTCGAGCGAATGACCGCGTCATCCCGCGCAAATTCCACCAGAATCTCGCCTTGCCGCGCATAGAACCGATGCGCCTCCGTCTCGGGATCCAGTATCCAGTACTCCTGCACCCCAGAGGACCGCACTACGGGACGAGGACCGCACTACGGGACGGACCGCACTACGGGACAGACTGTTTGAACGCACGGAGCCACGGGAGCATCACCGGGTGAATTCTTTCCAGGAAGAATGCAGGGCTCTTCTGCGAAGGCATCGGGTCCTTTTCGACGAAATGAAAGTGCAAGTCTGGGAAGTGAGCCGCTCTTACTGGGCTCGCCCGCTTGTTGTTCTGGACCCAACGCGGTGCGTTGGGCTGGGGGCTGAATCGCCCTACGGATTGATAAGGGCTGCCTCGCGTTTTCTGGCGGAAAGCGAGGGCCCGCCGCATCTCTTTGTTGCGTACTTCACGTTTCGTGATTTCAAATCGAGCGCACCGGAAAGGTTGCCGTTCTCGATCGTCCGTCTCCCGGCGCGCGCCATCTCCTTCATGCCACACCTCTCCCTGCTCCAATGGCTTTTCGCGGTCGCGGGCGCGATGTGCATCGGCATCTCAAAGAGCGGCTTCATCGGGCTGAGCATGCTGAACGTCGTGATCATGGCGCAAATTTTCCCGCAGAAAGAATCGACCGGTATCGTTCTGCCGATGCTCATCTTTGGGGATATTTGCGCTGTCGCCGCATTCCAGCGGCACGCCGACTGGAAGCAGGTGCGCCGGATGCTGCCGCCTACGGCGATCGGTGTCGTGACGGGATGGATGCTGATGCGCTTCATCTCGGACGCGCGCTTCGGACCGGTCATCGGGTGGACCGTCCTTTCGATGTCGCTGCTCCAGGCGCTCCGGCAATTCCGGCCTGCGAGGTTCGAGCACATCCCTCACTCCCACGCATTTGCCTGGTCGATGGGCGGCCTGAGCGGGATCGGCACCATGCTGGCGAACGCCGCAGGTCCGGTGATGTCGCTCTATTTTCTCGCCCTCAAGCTCTCCAAGTACGAACTCATCGGCACGAGCGCATGGTTTTTCCTGCTCATCAATCTCTTCAAAATTCCGTTCAGCGCGCAACTGGGGCTGATTCATGGCAGCTCGCTACTTTTCAACTTCGCGCTCGCCCCGGCGGTAATCCTCGGCGCCTGGCTCGGGCGGCGCCTCGTTTTGATAGTGCCTCAGAAGCTTTTCGAGACGCTGATCCTGGTCTCCGCCGCGCTCGCCTCCCTGCGGTTGATTTTTTGAACTCGCTCGACCCGGCGGCCCCCGTTAGCTTTCCGGCCATGTGGTCTTCGCTGAAAAACTATACAGACGCCGTCCTGCTGATCGTCCGCGCCATCCTCGGGATGCTGCTGCTGAGCTTTCATGCCTGGCCCAGGTTGCTCGAAGCATTCGCCATTTGGATCCATCACGGCAGCCATCACGGATTCTGGAGCGCGCTCTGGCTTACAGCCAAAGCCGTTGCGGACACCCTGGCCTCCATCCTGATGATTCTCGGCCTCTGGACCCGCCCCGCCGCACTTCTCTGGGGCTTTTTTGTCGTGATGGCAGCGGTGGGCGAAGCCCATGCGAGCCTCGCTCACGCTGAGAAGACGATCGAACTCGGGCTCCTCCTCGTCGTGCTGATCTTCGCCGGACCGGGGAAGTACAGCCTCGACAAGGCGTAACGCATCCGAGTCTCGGGCTCGGCCTCCATTGAAACCAAGCTCGACATTGGGAGGCTGAAATTGCCGAATAGCGCCGCGAAATGAAATTCCGACTGTTCCTCCTCCCATTTGCGGCCCTCTCTCTCGCCGCGGCCCACGCTGAACCTTCCGCCGTCTGGAAGCTTTGGGAGGGCGGCGCGCCCGGTGGTTTCACCACGCCTGGGCCGGAGATCGTGACGCCGCCCAAGCCCGGTGAAAATCCGCCCATTCTACGCATAACTAATATCGCCGAGCCGCGTTTCGAACTGTACGAACCGGCGGCAGACAAAAAGAATGGCGCGGCGGTGGTCATCGTTCCCGGGGGCGGTTTCGGCATTCTTGCCTCAGGGCATGAAGGCGCGGATCTCGCACAATGGTTTCGCGAACGCGGCTTTGTCGCCGCCGTGCTCGAACATCGCTGCCCGACCAACACGCTTCCCAAACCGTGGGAATTTCCCGCGCAAGACGCCCAGCGCGCGATGAGCCTCATGCGCGCCAAAGCATCGGGCCTCCAGGTAAAGTCCGACCGGATCGGCCTCTTCGGATTTTCCGCGGGTGGCCAGGTCGCGCTGATCGCCACGACGAACGATGAACAGCGGCTCTACCCCTCTGTGGATGACGTGGACAAGTCGAGCTGCCGGCCCGATTTTCTGATGCTGTGCTACCCGTGGAAGATTCTCGCCGATAACTCGCTTACAGAGTTGAAGCCGGAAATCCACATCGGCCCCGGCGCGCCGCCGACATTTATCGCGCAGGCATACGACGACCCGGGTTCGCTTGCCGAAGGGAGCACACTCGTCTTTCTGGCGCTGCGAAAGGCAAAAGTTTCAGCGGAGCTTCACATCTACAGCAGCGGCGGACACGGATTCGGGCTGGCGCCGTCCGCCGGCCAGGCTGCCGCAGACTGGCCGGGCCGCGCCGAACTATGGCTGCGCACACGCGGTCTGCTGAATCGCTGAGGAACCGGAAACTTTGCGATCAATTTGACGCTTCGGAGCCTGCCCGAATCGCCGCTCAAACGGCACTCATCCAGTAAGCCACAAAGCAAAGGCGCACATGATTGATGACACGATCCGGGCGCCAGTGAAAAACTGGCCGCACTCGCAGGTGGCTCTTGAGTTCGCAATACGCCTCTTCGACCTCGAACAGGTTCTTGTAGTGGCCTTGCGCCTGGACCGATGAGGCCTCTGCCGCGATGACTTCTTCCTTACGCTTGTCGCCGCCACGGGCCGCCGTCGATGACGCGGCGTTTGCCGTCCTTGACGATTTCCACCAGTCGATACAAATCGGCCCCAGGTAGTTCGCCCATCAGCTTTTCCAAAGTGGCGTTGCTGAGCCGAGTCACGAATTTGAGGCCGGTTTCTTCCATCGCCTCCGGGTTGATCTTGCTGCTCATGCCGCCATTGAAAGCGAAAATCGCTTCGCGGATCTGGAAGCGGCGGCGCAAAATTTTAACAAATCCCTGGAGAGTCGTGGTATCGGCACGATGACCGCGAAGGGTTGAAAGCGCACCCATTGCAGCCGGGAAGTTCGGCCCTATATATTCCCTTACGACTATATTCAAATACAGGTATATTACTGTCTCGTGAATGTCTCGCGGAAAGCTCCCACCAGTCCGGCAGGTCTCATTCAAATCTACCGATGCTTCTGCGACGAAACCCGGCTGCGGATCGTCAATCTGCTCGCCCATGGGCCGCTCTGCGTCTGTCATCTACAAGAATTGCTCGATTCGCCCCAGGTCAAAATCTCAAAGCACCTCGGCTATCTCAAGGCAAAAGGGGTCGTCACCGCGGAGCGAAGGCGGAACTGGATGATTTACTCGCTGCCAGAGAAACCGTCCGCCGCCCTCGATGCGAATCTGAAGTGCCTGCAGGATTGCACGCAAACGCACGCCATTTTCAAGGCGGACGTCCGCCGGCTGTCAAAGATCGCGGCCAAAGTGGAATGGTTGAATGAGACAGGCGAATGCTGCGCCGCGCCCGCGCCAAAGGCCCGCAGGAGCCTCTCAACGCGTAAATAACATGGAGACGCCCACGTATAAAAAGCTGATTGCCGAGTTTATCGGCACGTTCGCCCTGGTGTTCGCTGGGACAGGCGCGATCGTCGTAAATCGTGCAAGCGGCGGCGCTATCACGCATCCAGGCATCGCGTCTGTATTTGGACTGGTGGTCCTCGCGATGATCTACACTTTCGGCGATGTGAGCGGCGCGCATTTTAATTGCGCGGTCACCATCGGCTTTGCCGCCGCCCGCCGATTTCCAGGGCGCGCTGTTCCGGCCTATCTCGGCGCCCAGATCTTCGGAGCCGTGGCGGCAAGTGGCCTTTTGCGCTTTCTCTTCCCGCAGGACGCCACTCTCGGAGCAACGCTTCCAGCCGGGTCGGAAATGCAAAGCTTTGTCTTCGAGATCGTCCTCACTTTTATACTCATGCTTGTCATCCTCAGCGTCTCGACGGGAGCGAAGGAAAAGGGGATCACCGCCGGAATTGCAATCGGCGCGACGATCGCGCTGGAAGCCATGTTTGCCGGACCGATTTGCGGCGCATCGATGAATCCCGCGCGCTCGTTTGCGCCCGCCTTGGTGAGCGGGCATTTCGAACATTTCTGGCTGTATCTCGCCGGGCCGCTTCTCGGCGCGCTCCTTGCAGCACCGGTTTGCTGCGCCGTTCGCGACCCGGTTGCTGCGCCTCTCCCACCACCGGCGCCAACTCTTGATCAATAGGAAGGTCATGCAAGCTCCACTCGTTCTCATACTTTGCACGGGCAACTCATGCAGGAGTCATCTGGCCGAGGGAATTCTGCGAGCGGGCGTCGGCAATGCGCTGCGCGTGGCGAGTGCAGGGTCGAAGCCGGCCGGCTATGTGCATCCGCTGGCGATCCGCGCCATGGATGAAATCGGCATCGACATCTCGGCGCATCGATCGAAGCACCTGGACGAGTTCCTAAAGGAAAACGTGGAAACTGTTATCACGGTTTGCGGAAATGCGGACGCGGCGTGTCCGATGTTTCCGGGACAGGTCAACCGGCATCACTGGGCCTTCGACGATCCGGCGCACGCAACCGGAACCGACGACGAGAAGTACGCCGTCTTTCAGCGGGTTCGGGACGAAATGCGTCGCGTATTCGACGCATACGCGGCAGGTCGGCTGGACGCGCGGGCCCGTTCGGCTCAACGAGAGGATTTACGATCTGACGCGATGCTGCCTTCATGAAGCATGTAGCGCCTCCGCGGATTGCGCCTTAATTCCCGCTTCATCCCCGTTGCGTTGCCGCTACTCTCGGCCTCGTGGACCTCCGTCATCTCCGCTATTTCCAAGCCGTTGCCGAGGAATTGAGCTATTCCCGCGCCGCCGAGCGGCTTCATATTGCGCAACCCGCACTGAGCCGCGCGGTGCAGGAAGTGGAGGCCGATCTCGGCGCGCCTGTTCTTGAGCGCAACCGACGCCACGTGCGACTCACTCCGGCGGGAGCGGTCCTCTTGCGAGAGACGGCCATTCTGCTCGAACGCTGGGACGAAGCGATCCGCCGTGTGCGCCGCGCCGCATCCGGGGAGGAGGGCGAACTGCGGCTCGGCTACATCGGGCCGCCCACCCAGCCGTTTCTCGGCCGGCTGCTCCATGAATACCGCAGACGGTATCCCTTGGTGTCGATTCATTTGGAGGAGCGCACGCCCGAGCGCGTGTGGGAAATGCTTGCAAAAGGTCGGCTTTCAGCGGCGTTTACCAGGCCCGTCTCCGCCTCGCCCATATCGGGTTTGCGAACCGTGCTGCTTCGAGAGGAGCGCCTCGGCGCGGTCTTTCCCGAGGGCCACGAAAGAGCCGCGCTTCAGGAAGCCTCCTGGCGCGTGCTCGCGAACGAGCCGCTTGTGATCCTTGCACGGCGCGAAGGAGTCGGCCTCCACGACGCCATTCTCGGCGCATGCAGGAAGGCGGAATTTACCCCGCGCCTTGCGCAGACGCCCAGCCTCATCGGCACGGTCCTCAGCTACGTCGAGGCAGGGGCGGGCGTCGGCGTCGTCCCAGAATGCGTGCTCATGATGTCGCAACCTGTACGCTTTGTGCCGCTCAAGCCGCTCGTCTCGGTTCCGCTCGTCTTTGTCTGGCCCGACCACAATGACCCGCCGCCCGTACAGCGCTTCCGGGAGCTGGTCGCCGAATGGAAAAAGGCGGGAACGCTCTGGCCGGAGTCGGCCAGGTAATGATCCCGGCTACAAGCTTTCCGGGACATCCCGGCATGGGTGAAGAGGGCTGGCAAGGTTAAAGCAGATCGATCGTTTCGATCTTTATGCTTTGGACCGGGTGAATTATGAATAACTGTTTGACACGATAGGTGGCGGATGGATGGATGCATCCCGGCAGCTTCACGATCTCGTGCTCTGGCCCCGCGCCTGGGGGCTGGTGGTCTATTTGGCGTCGTCGAGCTTAGACGCCTTGCGGGGTGATGCCGTAACCCGCCTTGCGCAGACTTTGTCTAAAAGAAGGCCGCCAAGAGGGCGTATCGATCGGCGCGGTGCAGTTGCAGCAGCGAATGTTGCGGCACCCGGTTAATGCTCTCGAAACGCTCGCCGACTATTCGCAAGCTCCCGCCTGTCGAGCGTCGGTCGCTTCAGAGAGAGAGTCCCGCTAATTGAATCATCGCGCCTTTGCAAGATCGTGGTTTCAGTGGACGCCCGAGCGCGCGCCCTTTCATCTTCGGCAAAACAGAGTAGGGAGAGGGTGTCCAGCTCTCATTTCGCCCGATCATTACCGACTAGCGATGCCCGCACCCAATTCACTCAAACCCGGCCAGATCCGCCTTAACCGATTCCTTGCGGCCGCCGGACTCGGCTCGCGCCGTGGCGTCGAAGAAATCATTCGCGAAGGCCGCGTGACTATCAATGGACACGGCGTCACCGATCTCGCCACCACAGTCAGCCCGCACGATGTCGTGAAGGTGGGCAACCGCGTGCTCCATCAGCAGGTCCCCATTCATGCCATTCTCAACAAGCCGCGCGGCTATGTCGTGAGCGCCGAGGATGAGCATGGCAGAAAGACGATTTTCGACCTGCTTCCCCCGAATTGGCCCCGCGTCTTTCACGTCGGGCGCCTTGATCTGGAGAGCGAAGGCCTGCTCATCGTCACAAACGATGGCGACCTCGCTCTCGCGCTCACGCATCCCCGCTTCAAGATCGACAAAGAGTACGAAGTCACTCTCGACAAGCCCCTCGAAGCTGCGCACCGCGAGAAGCTCCTGCGCGGCTTTCATATCGAAGGAGGGCGGGCGAAGATGGAATCGATCCTTGAGTTGAGGCCTCAAAAGTTCAGCATCGTCCTGCGCCAGGGAATCAAGCGGCAGATCCGTCTCATGATGTACGATCTCGGGTATGAAGTGACTAAGCTGCGGCGCGTCCGCATCGGAGCGGTAATCCTAAGCGGCCTCGCGCTCGCCGCATGGCGCCTGCTCGATCCAAGCGAAGTGGCGGCGCTGCGGCGCGGCGATACGCTCACCCGCCTTGCAAAGCCGGCGGCCCAGAGACGTCCGCCAGCCGCGCCAGCTTCGCCGGCTCGCTCAAGACCAGGCCGTGCGCCTCGGCCACCGCGGGATGCGTCACGTGCCCCTCGAAAAGGTTCAGGCCGGAGAGAAGATGCGGATCGTGGCGGAAAGCGCCCGGCACGCCCCGATCGGCCAGCAGTTCGACGTAGTGGAAAGTCACGTTCGTGAGGGCCTGCGTCGCCGTCCGCGCATAGGCGGCCGGCATGTTCGTCACGCAGTAGTGGATCACCCCTTCCTCCACAAAAGTCGGTGCATCGTGCGTCGTCGGACGCGAAGTCTCCGCGCAGCCGCCCTGGTCGATCGCAATATCGACCAGCACGCTGCCCGGCTTCATGGTGCGGATCATCTCGCGCGAAATCAGCTTCGGGGCGCGCGCGCCCGGCGCCAGCACCGCCCCGATGAGCAAATCCACATCCGGCAGCAGCGCCGCGAGATGGTCGGCATTCGAGTAAAGGGTATGCGCGCCGTGCATCGTTATATCCAGGAAGCGCATCCGCTCGACGTCCACTTCGAGAATCGTGACGTCCGCTCCCAATCCCGTGCCCATTCGCGCCGCGTTCACCCCTGAGGTGCCGCCGCCGAGCACGACCACGCGCCCCGGCAGTACGCCGGGCACCCCTCCGAGCAGCACTCCATTCCCCCCCTTGTGCTTTGCGAGGAAATAGCCGCCTGCGATCACCGACATCCGGCCGGCGATCTCACTCATCGGCTCCAGCAAAGGAAGCCTGTGATTCACATCGAGCGTCTCGTATGCGATGGCTGCCGCCTTCGACTCCGCCAGCGCCTCAGTCAGCGCCCGGTTGGCGGCGAGGTGCAGGTAGGTAAAGAGGATGTGTTCCGGGCGCAGCAGCCTGTATTCCTCCGGCAGCGGCTCCTTCACTTTCACGATCAATTCCGCCCGCTCGAAGATGGCGGCGTGGTCGGAAAGCAGCTCCGCGCCTGCCCGCGCGTACTCTTCGTCCGCATATCCCGATCCAACACCGGCGCCGCGTTCCACTACCACCGTGTGCCCTCGCTGCTTCAAACGGTACGCGCCCGCCGGAAGCAGTCCGACGCGGCTCTCCTGCGGCTTTATTTCTCGGGGCACTCCGATGATCATATACTGGCCTTAATGTCGTTCAGCGCGGTCCATCGCGCAAACTCCGTGGAGCAGTCGTTATTCCGGCGCGAAGCCGGCCGCTTTATCCCTCGCGAGGGCTCGGCGATGTGGGTTGAACGTTCGTGTGTGAGCGGCGAATCTCGTGAACGCACCTCACAATGCCATCTCCCAAAAAGCTTCTCGTCGTCGATATCGCAGCGCTGGGCTGGAATCTCGTCTCGCATTTGCCCGAATTTCAGCCGGCGCAATCGGTCTTTCCAGCCGTCACTTGCACCGTTCAGGCAAGTTTCAGGACGGCCACGCTCGCCGGCCAGCATGGGATGGTGGACAATGGCCTCTATTTTCGCCAATTGCGGAAAGTACTCTTCTGGGAGCAATCCTCCGCTCTCGTGCATGGCTCCCGCATCTGGGAAGCATTCCGCGCACGCGGAAGAAAGGTTGGCATGATGTTCTGGCAGCAAAGCATCGGAGAGGACGTGGACCTGATCGCGACCCCTGCGCCCATTCACAAGCACAGCGGCGGAATGATCCAGGATTGTTACACGCAGCCCGAGGCACTCCAGCATCGCCTCAACGAAACGGTTGGGCGCCCATTCAATCTCATGAATTACTGGGGTCCGCTGGCAAACCACAAGTCCAGCGACTGGATTGTCGATGCCATCGCCGCCACGATGGGTTTGCCGGAATTCGCGCCCGATCTGCTGCTCGCATACATCCCTCATTTGGACTACGATCTGCAGCGGTTTGGACCGGGCGGCGATCCCGCTCGGAAAGCGCTCGATGTGCTCCTCGGCTACCTCAGCCGCTTGAAGGCGGCCTGCGCGGATTTCGGCTACGACTGGCTCATTTTTGGAGACTACGCGATCGAACCGGTCAAGCGCGGAGCCGTCTTCCCAAACCGGCGCCTCCGCGAAGCCGGCCTCTTCGCGACGCGTGATATCCGTGGAATGGCGTACACCGATTACGCGACGAGTCGGGCGTTTGCCGTCGCCGACCATCAAGTGGCGCATGTTTATTGCCGGGACACACCCTCGGCGCGGGCGGCGAGCGAGGCGCTGAAAGCCGTCCCCGGCGTCGCTGAGATACTGGACAAGGAGGCGCAGGCCATCCGGGGGATCGCCCATGCCAACTCGGGGGATCTGGTGCTCGTGGCGGAATCGGGCGCGTGGTTCGCCTACCCATGGTTTGCCGGCCGCAAGGACGCGCCGGACTACGCAAGCCATGTCGATATCCACAACAAGCCCGGCTACGATCCGTGCGAACTCTTTTTCGGCTGGCCGCCGGGAAGCGTGAGCTTCGACACCACAAAGATTCACGGTTCCCACGGAAATATCGGCCGCGGCTACGAAATCGCCTGGAGCACTTCGCTCAAACTTTCCTCCAAACCCGCGTCGCTCCTCGACCTTTCCATCGCTGCCCGGCAGTGGATGGATGCGCGCGGATGACAAAACTGCGATTCAAGGGAATGTTCTCCAGACGGGTTTACCCGTCGCAGACATGCCGCCTCTCGTAACTCCTCCACCCGCACGCTCTCCCGCGCCCGCGCCCGTGGCCGCCGCGCCGATCGCGCCGCCGCCCGACACGTCGATAACGCAGCGGATCTCCGTCGCGTGGGAATTCCCCGTCGTCTTCACCCATCACCTCTTCGACACGGCAAACCCGCTCCTCGCTCGGACGCTCGACCGCTTTGGCGAGCACCGCATCTGTCGCGCGATGGTATTCATCGACTCCCAGGTGGCCGAGAATCAACCCGGTCTCACGCGCCAGATCGCCACTTACTTCACCGGGCATTCCGAAAAACTCGAACTGGCCGCAGCTCCCGAAATCGTTCCAGGCGGGGAGCAGATCAAAAACGACTTCGCATTGGTCGAATATTTCATGCGCGCGATGATCGAGAAGCGGCTCGACCGCCATGCCTATGTCATCGCCGTGGGCGGAGGCGCGGTGCTCGATGCGATCGGATTCGCCGCCGCGCTCGTGCATCGCGGGCTGCGTCTCGTCCGAGTCCCCACGACGGTCCTCTCGCAAAACGACGCCGGCGTGGGCGTGAAGAACGGGGTGAATTTCCTCGGAGGAAAAAATGCGATTGGCACATTCGCGCCGCCCTTCGCAGTGCTGAACGATTTTCAATTTCTCCGGTCGCTCTCACAGCGCGATTGGCTCAATGGCGTCGCCGAGGCCTTCAAGGTGGCCATCATACGGGATCGCGCGTTTTTCGACTACCTCCTCGCTCACGCCGATCGCTATCCCGCCCGCGATTTCGACGCCATGGAAATCCTCGTACGCCGGTGCGCGGAGATTCATCTCGAACACATCCGCACAAACGGCGACCCCTTCGAATACGGACGCGCCCGGCCGCTCGACTTCGGTCACTGGTCGGCTCACAAGCTCGAACTCATGTCGAAATTCCAAATCTCGCACGGTGAAGCGGTCGCCGCGGGAGTGATGCTCGACTCTATCTACGCTTCCGGCCAAGGCTGGATCTCATCCGCGGAGTTGGAAGCGATCGGCGGAGGATTGCGGCGCAGCGGCTTCCAGCTTTGGTTCCCGGAATTCGACGAGCGCAAGCCGGGCGGGGAGCGCGTCCTCTTCGACGGTCTGCGGGATTTCCAGGAGCATCTGGGCGGCGATCTTTGCGTCACGTACCCTCGCGGGATCGGCGCGCGCTTTGAAATTGGTGAGATTGACCTTGCGTCGATGGATCGAGCCGTTCACGAACTGAGGCGCTTCATTCAGACCCAAGGCGCATGATCGTCCAGCACAGGCCACAACTTCACCTCACGTACTGCCAGAATATCCACCCCGGCGAGAGCTGGGCGGAGAATTTCGCGGCGATCCAGACCCACACGACCGCCGTCAAGCAGCGCGTCTGCCCCGACGAATGGTTCGGCTTGGGCCTGCGCTTGAGCGCACAGGCCGCCGCGGAACTCTCTGATCCGGAGCGCAAAGCCGAAGCGCTTGATTTCTTTGCGGCAAATCAGCTTTACCCCTTCACGATCAATGGCTTTCCGTATGGACGCTTCCACGAGAAGCGGGTCAAGGAGCGCGTGTATGCGCCGGATTGGCGCACTGCGGAGCGCCGCGATTACACCATCCAGCTCGCCGATGTCCTCTCTAGCCTTTTGCCCGAGGGTGTCGAGGGGAGCATCAGCACCGTCCCCTGCTCTTTCAAACCGTGGATCACGACCGAGGCCGAAGTCGGGGAGATGACGCGAAATATTGCCGCATGCGCCGCGTATTTGAGCGCGCTGAGCGACGACACAGGACGCACGATTCATCTCGGTCTCGAACCGGAGCCGGATTGCTTTTTAGAAACGACGTCCGAGACAATCGCGTTTTTCAAGGAGTCGCTCTTTACGGCGGGCGCCGCCGAGGTCGCCCGCATCCTCGGAGTCGATATGGGCCGTGCTGAAGAGATCATGCGCCGCCACGTCGGCGTCTGCTTCGACACATGCCATGTGGCGATGCAATTCGAGGATCTCCATGCCTCGCTTCTGGCGTATCGGGCCGAGGGGATCCGTATTTCAAAGGTCCAACTCAGCGCGGCCCTCCAGGCCAATGTGCAAGGGTACGGCCTCGAAGCGCTTACCCCTTACGCCGAGCCGGTGTACCTCCATCAGGTAAAGGCGATTGCACGATCCGGCGCGCATTTTGCCTGGTACGATCTCACGGAAGCGCTCGATGAACTGCCCGATTTCCCAGACGTTGAAGATATTCGCGTGCATTTCCATGTGCCGCTCTTTTTTACCAATTCGGGTCCCCTCTCTTCCACCGTGACGGAGCTCACACCCGATTTTCTTCATGAATTGCGGAGCGGCATCTGCCCCCATCTCGAGATCGAGACATATACCTTCGATGTCCTGCCGCCGGCAATTCATCCCGGTGACGTCGTGCGGAGCATAGCCAGAGAGTACTCATGGGTGCTTGGCAAGATCGAGGGCCTCTAGGCGGGACGATGGTGCCGTTTCCGGTTTGAATCACCGCCATTGCAGATCGATGCGGAGACGATACCCTCCGTCTCTTGACCCCTATGCCAGCGCCGATGGAAAGCATACCTTCCGTTAAAGCAGACCCGCCATGTGTCGTGGCGATCGTGCCGACGTTTGGTCGCCCCGCGGAGGTCGAGAAGCTCCTGCGCTCCGTCGAAGCGAGTCTGCAACCCGTGCATGCGGTGATCCTCGTGGATAATGGAAACGACCCGAAGACGCGCGAAGTGGCGGGCCGATGCGCCATCCAGGTCGAATACCTTGCGCCCGAAGAGAACCTTGGTTGCGGCGGCGGCCTCAACCTCGGCGAGCGAAAGGCCCTCGAGCTGTTTTCCGATCGCTTTACCCACTTCTGGATTTTGGACGACGACGCTGTGATCTCGCCCGCCTGCCTCGGGTTGCTCCTCGAAGCGATCGGCGCGGAACACGCAAAGGCAGCCTGTCCGCTCGTCGTCGATCAGCAGGGGCTGGTCGGCTGGCCGCCGGGGCTTCTCGATATGCGGACCCGCGTCGGCATGAAACGCAAGCAGACGCCGGAGCAATTTCGCGAGACGTACGGCGACAAACCGCTCCCCTTCTCGTGGGCGCAAGGCATCGCCCTGCTCGTCACGCGGCAAGCCATCCTGGAGCTCGGCCTGCATCGGAACGACTACTGGGTGCGCGGTGAGGATCTCGAGTTCAGCCTGCGAATCACGCACCGATCACAAGGCGTTTTCGTGCCGCGCGCGATGGTGGAACACCTCACACCCACCGTCGCCACCCAATCGAGTTCTTCGCGCGAATACCAAAAGCACCTCGCCATGCTCCAGAATATCGCGTACACTTCGCTCCGTCTCAGGCATGGCTTGCGGATTTTCTGGACGGTTCCCAGCAACTGGCTCCGCTTTATGCACACGTGGCACTGGCGCCCGAAAGTGTTGTGGGACGCCCTCACCGCCTTTTGGGCTGGCGCGATTCGGGGAAAACCAGCGGGCGCACGGTGAACAACACCTGCGATAACAGCCTCCCCACGCCCAGCCGGGGCAGCCGAATCGTCCAACTGGACGTGCTCCGCGGGATAGCAATCCTGCTGGTTCTGGTGCATCACACGCCGATCCAGCCAACCGATACTAACTTTGTTAATCGTTTTGCGGAGTGCGTGATTCGCTTCGGATGGGCTGGAGTCGATCTCTTCTTTGTTCTGAGCGGATTCCTCGTTGGCGGCCAACTTTTGCTCGAAATCAAAAAGACCGGGTTCCTGAAGATGCGGCGCTTTCTGATGCGCCGTGCATTCAAGATATGGCCGAGCTATTTCGTTTTTCTCGCGTTTTTTACGTATAAATATTCACGCCACGCGAGCTCG
The DNA here is from genome assembly GCA_038238905.1 of Chthoniobacterales bacterium. GTDB lineage: Bacteria > Verrucomicrobiota > Verrucomicrobiia > Chthoniobacterales > Chthoniobacteraceae > JBBSFI01. Next base: position 102,453 of record JBBSFI010000005.1, read on the forward strand.
ATAAACGAGGTGTTCCGGAACTTGTGGCCCAACTTTCTCCATGTTCAGAACTATTTCCTGACCCCCGCGCGATTCACATGGTCGCTCGCGGTCGAGGAGCATTTTTATCTACTGCTTCCACTGCTGCTCCTATTCCTGATTGCGAAACGGGGCAGATCCATGCTCCACCGCATCCCCTACATAGCTGGCGGGCTGCTCATTCTATGTCTGGCGATCCGCTCGGCATGGTTTGGATCGATCCCAACCGAAGTTGTCGAGTGGCGCCGCTTTAGCACGCAGGCTCGGATCGACGGTTTATTTCTTGGTGTTGCGCTGGCCTACCTAAGTTACTTTCGCACAAAGTCGCTGGATTGGGCGGACTCACATCGGTGGAAGCTTCTCGCTGCTGCGATCATGTTAATCGCGCCGGTCTTCATCCTGAACGATAATAAATCCTTTGTTTTTACAGTGGGCTTCACCCTGCTTTCGTGCGCCTGCGGCCTCCTTCTTGTATGTCTTCTGGACCGCGGAGACCGGCATCCTTTGCCGATGCTTTTGGAGCGCAATCCGCTCTGCATTCTCTTGGCCAGGATCGGGATATACAGTTATTCAATCTATCTCTGGCATATCGAACTCGGCTTCGTCCCGGTGCATAACTGGATGAAAGCGCTCTGGAATAGAGGGCCGGAATCGCTGCATTGGATCTGGTTTCTCGCGCTTTACGTTCCGCTTGCCGTCGCCGCGGGAACTCTCATGAACAGGATTGTCGAGACTCCGTTCCTCTGGCTTCGCGACAGGCTTCTTCCGCGTCCGGTGCCTTTGTCAGTCGTGACGGAGGCCGCTGAATATCATCTGGGCGAGCGTCAAATCGATGCGCTGCTTGCGGAGGACGGGGCCGGGAAGACTCAATCAACGCCCGCTGCGGCTGAGGCTTGACTTGCGTTCATCGCCGCCGAAGCGCTGCGACGATGTCCCCATCGGCTAGTTTTGCGGATGTCAGCGCGAAGAGCGACGGCATCCACGGATCCACGGTGAAATTGAACTGATCCACCAAGCCGAGGTATTTGCCTGTGCGCAAATCATACACGTGCGCGGCCGCGGCAAGTGTCGCCGAAATCTTCACGGATTTCTCAAGCGCCTCATTGCCGCCTTTTTGCTTCAAATCTTCGCTCCCTTGATAATCGACATTTCTCTCGAAAGCCAGGAGGCGCGCATCGCCGAGCCGGTAGCGGAAAACTGCCGTGCGCGATTCCAGCGGAACCCGCACAGGCGGGACCGACCCGTGCAGTTGGCGGGCCGCCCATTGCGCCCACGCCAGATCGGGCGCCGATGCCGCTCTCGCCGCCGGATACTGCGCGATGTCGCCTCCCATGCCCGCCGCGATCGACTGCGCCGTGCCATCCAGGCCGAATGACTGCTCCTGCGACCGAACACTGGGCAGCTTGGTAAAGGGAGCCGGTTCGGCCCGAAGTTTGCCATGCCCATCGAACATGCCCGGGATGCCATCGCAAAACACGAAATGGCCAGCGCCTTCAGCAAACGCGCGGAGCTCCTGCGCCTCTTTCCCCGTCAAAGCAAGCGCCTCGGGCAGAACGCAGACGGCATACTTCCCGCGGCCCAGCTCACCCTGCTCGATCTGCTCCGAGCTCACAAACTTCGGCGACCATCCCAGATCGGTGAAGATCTTGAGCCAAGCATCGCGCACGCGCACCTGGCGATTATTCGCAGCTTCAAATGACGAGAATCGGCGCAGCCATGTCGAGCCATCGACCGTCGATTCGAGAAGCCAATCGACTTGAATGCTTGGCTGGGAATATTGAATCGCGATCGGATCGTACTCGCGCACGGCGGCAAGAAAAAGTCCGGCCAGCGGAGCCGTCATCTCTTTCAAGATCGGCGCCAGCCCCTTCGCACGCGGCGTGAGCTGGTAATCGTCGCTGGTCCAATCAATCGAATCTTCACTCCACCAGACGAGGCACCCTTTGTCGCCTTCCAGCAGTAGATGCCACAGGCGGCGCTGCGCCGCTCGCGCATCGGGCTCCCCGACCGTCGTAAGGATCGGCTTGCCCGGCATGAACGAACCGGCGATCTCGCGCGCATTGCCGATGTCGTACGGCTCGATCCAATCGAGACTGCTGCAGAGCTTCCAGTAGTCGTAGCCGCCGAAGGCATCGGGCATTTGCGTCCCCTCGATGCCAACCGGCGTGCGGGGGTCGATAGCATGGGAAGCAGTCCGCATCTCGTCGAGAGCGGAAGCGAGCGAAGTGTCCATATAACTGCGGAAATCGCACCACGGCGCGAGATTCCATCGCGTCGGTTCCTTGCGCGCTTCGGCGGGAATGAATTGGATTTTCTGCACGGCCTGCCAGTCGGGCTTGCCGCGCGGAGCCGCATCTCCCGATCCCATGCGATTCTTGATCTGGTCGGTCGTAAAAGGCTTCACCTCATCCCACGTCTTGAATGACGTCTCCCATTCCGCGTTCAGCGCTTCCAAATCGGAGTAGGAGCGCTGAAGCCATTTGCGAAAGCTCGCCAGCGCGATCGGCGAAAGATCGTAATCAAACGGATTCGCAGAATAAGTCGTCGATAATTCGTCGCGAATGTCATACGCAAGCGGCGCGTAGGGGGCCTCCTCCTTTACGATGCGCTGCACCTCCGAATCGGCGTACTGCCGCCACGCGGGATCGTCCAGGCAATAGTCGCGCACCGCCCCGGCTTCGTCGCGCGTCTTCGCCCATGCCGTCACGAACTTTTCCCAATCCGTGACATGCGAGTTGAACTTCAGGCACAGGCCTTTGTTCACGAGATTCTCGCCGTAGAATGGGAACTTATTCTCAATGACCGGCTTCGGGTCGCCCCCGTGATGGATCATCCCCGTATTGACTCCCATCTCGCGCATCCGCTGGAAGAAGAGCGCCACCTTCTCCGGCTTCTTCCAAACCGTGTCGCCCATCCACATAATGGTCCGATACTCTCCCCACGGCCGGATCGCCTCCGGCTCGCCAGCCTGCACTGCTGCGCAAAACATCGTAAAAACCGCACCGGCAACAAATCCAAAGCGTAATAGCGCCATATATCGTAGGACTACCTCCGAATCCAAAGAGGCTTTGACACCCTTCGCGAGCTTGTCCCGCTCCACTTGCGCCCGGCTGCGTGCCGCCTCCTACTTCTCCTCTTTCCGCGGCATCGCCGCAAACTTCGCTTCGTTCTTCGCTACGTTCTCCAACTCCGGACTCGATGCACGCACCTGCAGCACAACTCCATCCGCGAGCAGCCGCACAATCCAGCCGGCCGCCTTGTCTCCTTTCTTTTCCGCCGAAGCCGTCGTGACACTGCCGCCCTCCACAGTTAAAGCCGTGTGCAAATGCTTCTCTTCATGAATCGCAAGCGGCTTTGATTGCAGCGGAATCTTCTGAGCGCCGCCCCCGGCGACTTCCACCTCCTGGCTCCCCGTCTCGTAAATATACGCATCCCCTCTGCCGATAGACTTTCCCAAGAAGTACCACTCCACCTTTGCCGAGTCCGCCGTTGGAGCCAGATTGCGGACCTCGACATCCAGGCCGACGCCGCTCTTTTTATCGCGCTTGCTGGAGACTTCGTTCGACAACGTTGTTGCGCTCAGTTTGCCGGTCTCCGCCTTGCTGGCGCCCCCGCTCGATACGACGACAGCATCGAGGCTCAAACTATGGTGGGGCGGCGGCGGCGGAGTTTCCGCCCTTACGACAAGCGAAAAACAGCAGATCGCCAAAAGAAACGGGCGCGCTTTCATTGCAGCCCGGTATCCTCCATCGGGACCGGGCGTTCAAGGAAAAACGCGCGGGATCTTTCTCCGAAAAAGGCTCAGATATCGATCGCGTGCGCCTGCAGTTGCTCGAGAGACACCCATTCCAGCGCCGAGGCGTGCGTCGCTTCCAAGATAACCGATGGAGCCGCGTCCGCTTCCAGCGCTTCGACCCACCGGGCCACGCACAAGCACCAGCGGTCTCCCGGATTGAGCCCCGGAAATTCCCATTCCGGGTGCGGCGTCGAAAGATCGTTTCCTCGATCATACGAAAACTTGAGAAACTCGGCCGAGAGCACGACGCAAACGGTGTGGACGCCATCGTCCCCCGCGCCCGTGCGGCAAAAGCCGTCGCGATAGAAACCGGTCATCGGATCGCTGCAGCAGCATTCGAGTTTTGTGCCGAGCACGTTCTGGGAATGGAACGGAGTGGAATTCATGGAGAAGGAGATGCTTCGGTGAGTGCCGCCTGCATCTTTTGGATCTGGCCGAGCTTTTCCGCCCATGCCGTCTCCCGCTGGCGATGCTCTTCGAGTACCGTGGCGGGCACTTTCGATGCAAAATGGCCATCCGCAAGCTTGGCGCGAACTTTCGCAAGCTCCTGCCCGACCTTCGCAGCCTCCTTGCTCAGGCGTTCACGCTCCGCCCCTGCGTCGATGAGACCTTCGAGTGGGAGGAAGAGTTCGCCGTGCGGAGTGAGCGATGCGGGAGTGCCGCGCGGAGGCGTCCATCCGCCATCGACCAGAGAAAGCTCCTCCGCATTGAGCAGGAGCTTCAACACGGCTGCCTCGTGATCGGGCATCGGCGCGTTTGGACGCAGAATGAAGGCCACGCGCTTGCTGGCCGCAATGTTGAAGTCGCGCCGCAGTCCGCGCCCGATATTCACCACATCGTGCTTGGCCGATGCAAACGCTTCATCCGAAGGGTCGATGCCGTAGTGCTCGCAAAAATCGGCGCCGAGCGGCTTGGGCCAGTGCGCATACAGGATCGTCTTCCCGCCCTGCCCCTCCGGCAGATCCGCGCTGAAACCGAGGCCATGCCATAACTCCTCGGTGACAAACGGCATGAAGGGATGAAACAGCCTGAGAAGGTGGCCGAGCACGAAGTCGAGAACCGCAAGGGTATTGGCCTTGCGAGCGGCATCCGTCCCATTCAGCGCGGCCTTCGATGCTTCAAGGTGCCAGTCGCAGAATTCGCTCCAGAAAAAGCGGTAGAGCGCAGCCGCCGCGTCGGAAAAGCGGTAGGCATCGAGCGCCGTCGAGACCTCCGCGATGGCGGCATCCAGCCGGAGAAGGATCCACTTGTCGTCGCTCGAAAGCAGGCTCCGATCGATCTCCCCTTCCGTCTCGCCGCCGTGCATCTGCCGGAACCGGCACGCATTCCACAGCTTCGTGCAGAAATTGCGGCCCAGCTCGACATTCTTTTCATCGTAAAGCACATCCTGGCCGATCGGGGCGCTTCGCATCACTCCAAAGCGGAGCGCATCCGCTCCGTACGAGGCGATCAGATCCAGCGGGTCGGGCGAATTGCCGAGCGATTTGGACATCTTCCGCCCCTGCTTGTCGCGTATGATCCCTGTGAAATAGACATTCCGGAACGGCATCTCCCCCATGTACTCGAAGCCCGCCATGATCATCCGCGCGACCCAAAAGAAGATGATGTCCGGACCGGTGACGAGATCGGTCGTCGGATAGAACTTTGCGAGCATCTCCGATTTCGCTGGCCATCCCATCGTGGCAAACGGCCAAAGCCAGGAGGAAAACCACGTGTCGAGCACATCGGGATCCTGCTGGAAGCCAGCTACGGCCAGCGCCTTCGCATCCGCAGGGTCGGACGTGAGCACGATGACCCGGTCGCCGGCGACGGCATGATGCCCTCCCGTGGAATACGGAGCCTTTCCAGACTCCCAAGCCGCGACGATTTGCGCCGCCTCGCCTTCGGATTCAAATCTCCTCGTCCAGACCGGGATGCGGTGTCCCCACCAGAGCTGGCGGGAGATGCACCAATCCTGGAGATTCCCCATCCAATGGTCGTACACCTTGGCCCAGCGCTCGGGATGAAAAGAGATCGAACCGCTCGCAACGGCATCGCGCGCCGCCTCCTGGCTCGGGTACTTCAAAAACCATTGATCCGACAAGCGCGGCTCGATCGGCACTTGCGCACGCTCGGAGTAGCCCACTTTGTTTTGGTGCGGCTCCTCTTTCTCGAGCAGGCCCAGTTCGCGCAGCTTTTCCACGGCGATCTTGCGCGCCTCGAATCGATCCAGCCCGGCAAGATCGACACCCGCGAGATCGTTCATCGTTCCATTGGGATGCATGATATCGACGATGGGAAGCGCATGGCGCTGCCCGATGTCGAAGTCGGCCTTGTCGTGCGCGGGCGTCACCTTGAGCACACCCGTGCCGAACTCAAACTCGACATGCTCATCGCCAATAATGGGGAGGAGCGCCTTATTTTCCACCGGCAGCGGACGCCTGGCGCGCTTCCCGATGAAGTGGGCGTACCGGGGGTCGCGCGGATTTACGGCGATGGCCGTGTCGCCGGGAATCGTCTCAGGGCGCGTCGTCGCGATGGTAAGAAACGCTCCCGGTTCATCGACCACCTCGACCTTGAAGTAGTACAGCAGCCCATTCTGCTCCTTCATCTCGACTTCCTCATCCGAGAGCGCCGTAAGCGCCGATGGATCCCAGTTGACCATCCGTCGGCCCCGATAGATCAGACCCTTTTTGTAGAGGTCCACGAAGACCTGCTGAACGCAGCGGGAATACGGAGCGTCCATCGTGAAGCGTTCGTGCCGCCAGTCGCACGATGCGCCCAACTTTCGGAGTTGCTGGATGATGATGCCGCCATATTTCTCCTTCCATTCCCAGATCTTCGCGACGAGCGCCTCGCGTCCCAATTCGTCCCGGTGCTTCATCGCCCCTTCCTTTCGCAGGTTGCGTTCGACCACATTTTGCGTCGCAATCCCCGCGTGATCCGTGCCCGGCAGCCAGAAGACCTCCTTCCCGAGCATCCGCGCCCGCCGCGCGAGAATATCCTGGATGGTGTTATTCAAGACATGGCCGAGCGTAAGCACACCCGTTACATTCGGCGGCGGAATAGCGATCGAGTACCCCGGCTTCTTCGACGCCGGATCCGCCTCGAAACAGCGCTGCTCCAGCCAGTACGCATACCACTTCTCCTCGATCGCCTGTGGCTCAAATGTTTTCGTAAGCTCGGACATAGAAAGGGCGGCGAATGTCGGGGCAACTTCCCCATCTGGCAATACCGGTTCCGATCCACAGATTCGCGCGGATGAGCGCAGATTTGGGGGAGCGGAGAGCGCGGGGGTCATCTGGATTTCAAAGAGCGAGCCGGATGGAGACGAATACGGCCCGAGACGTCGCAGCGGTTACATCGCGCGACACGAGCGCATGCAAGCAGGTGGAGTAATGTCGAAGCGGACCCCGCTCAATCGCGGAGCGATGACCCGCCGGTAGCCGGGGGTTTAAACCCGGTTGAAACCCCCGGCAACCTAAGCGAGTGGCTTGGGTGCACTTTGTTTGGAACTCCATAGTAACAAAGCAAACAAGCGCGCCGTATTGGAGGAGATCGGCAAAACTTGGCAGCTAGGCCGCCCCCGATCGCAAGATCTGTAACCCGTGGTTGCACGGTTGGATCGGAGCCGGAAACAATTAAATGCGCACGTTGCGATAATCGAAGGGGGTTGCAGGCGTTTGAGAGATCGCCAGTTGGGCTTCGTTGCGGGTCGCAAAGATGCCGTCCGCGCATTCGAGCTTGAGGGTGCTCCAGACGCTCTCCATCTTGTCCGTAAGCGATCCGTCCTCGGCTTCGTCGAACTTTCGGCGTTCACGAGCAGCAGGATGGGAGGGTTCGCTGGAGGATTCATTTTGAGTCTGTCCATGCGAAGGACACGCACGCTTTGTTTTAACAGCGATGTACCATCAAGCAGCGGGAACGGGAATCAGCATGATCGAGCGCATGGGTCGCATCCCTTCAGGTTGCGGGCTGGCGGGGATTGTTTACCCAACCCGTTGGGTTGGGCTAAGGAATTGGCGCCCTATGGGGCTTGGGAAGCGACGGCCCCCGCTCCCCTCCTCCTCCGCGGCCTCCGCCGAGGAGGAGGAGGGGGGTAACGGCAAGCTGCAGGGTGGGCGAACAGCCCTCTTCGCCCCCGTGGCAAGCCGTAGTCGCCGGAGGCTGCGCGTGAAACCTTCATCGCGCTTGGGTCGCTGTGCGTTCGCTCGACCTTCAACCCCCAAACGCTTAACCCTCTCTCCGCGCGCGCCGCTACTCCTTTCGCGTCGCAAGCAGCAACATTCCGTACTCCGTCTGCCAATGGTACCCGAAGCCGAACCCGAGCGGAGCGGGATTGCTGATGCGATACAATTGCTCCAGATCGGGCTGGAGATATTTCGCGAAGGTGGTGATAGGCGGCTGGAACGCGCCGTAGCAGCGGACGGTAAAACGCGCGCCGGCCAGATCGCGCAGGGGGATCCCTGAATCGTCTTCGACGATGACGCTGCTATTCTCCAAGAGAAACGAGCGGACGCGGGAGAACTCGTTCATGTGCATAAGGTATGAGGCGGCCTTGACCAGGCTGAGACCGGGCCCCTGCGCGGCGCACCATTTCAGGAAGCCGGCATTGTGGCCGCCATTCGAGAGGTCGGTCTTGAAATAGTAGAGGGTCTGCGGATGCCCGGCGCCGCCTGAGAAGACGATCTTCACGCCGGTCTCGGGCGAGTTCACCATCTCGATCGACTCGACGTTGTTTCCCGTGCGGGCAAGGAAGACCAAAAGGATCGGCAGCGTGCCATTGATCTGCGTGCGCGTGAGATCGACGCGCATATCTTTCGTGATGAAATAATGGAAATCGAGCAGGGTCTTCATCGACTGCCGCAAGCCTTCCAAGCCGCCCTCGATCTGCTCCTGGGAAAGCTTGTTCAAATCGGGCACATTGCCGATCGGCTCCGTGCCACACAGGATGTAGGTTTTGGAATCGGGATAGAAGGCGTTGGCATACAGGAAATCCGGACCGCTGAACATGTAGTAGGCGGTCTGGGTCGAGCCGGCGCCGGGGATATTGGCCTTGGCCCATTCGCGCACACGGGCAATCTGCCGCTGCTCCTGGTGATTGAAGGCCTTATCCATCGCGGTGGCGTGCGTGGCCCATGCCTCGCCCCCGGCTCGCTCTTCGAGGGTTGTGCCGCGCACGGGCATCCCGGCGAGGAAACGGGCTTGATCCGCAAGGGCGGCCGGCTCCTGCGCAAGAGCGGGAAAGGCGAATGCGATACCGAAGAAGAGCAAAAGGCGCGTCATTAAAAACCTGTAGTGATATTGGGATGCAGTACCGAATCGCACGGCGGGAGGATATCGGCGGCAGGTTGCGGCCTCCTTTCCGGGTTGCACCCGGAATTGGCCCGCCCTATTGCGCGCCGCCGAAATCGGGGACGGCGCTTTGGTTTGTCTCCGGCGCGAGGTAGGGGCGGATGCGAGGCTCGACCTGAGGGAGGTGCCGCACGATCAGCTCGGCCATCGCATTGGCGGCCACCGCGTTGAAATGGACGTTGTCCGCAGCGCTCGGCTGCAGGGCGAGGCACTTTTCGGGTCCGAGCTTCTCGAAGAGATCGCCGCTGAGTTTGTACAGGTCGATCATCGCGACGCCCCGCTGAGCGGCGACTTTTCGGATCGAGGCGGCATAGTCGTCAAGCGGGCCGATCAGCTTCCCATTGCCGCCAAAGAAGCGGGGGCGCGCCGGAGTGATGAGGATGGGGATGGTGTTGGCCGCGAGAGCGCCGTCGATGTAGGTGTTGAGATATTTTCGAAAGCCGACCTCGGCATCCAATCCCTCCCTGGTTCTCGATCCGTGCGCGTCGTTCGTTCCGAACTGGATGAGCATGAACTTCGGCTTTTGAGCGAGCGCCTTCTTCCAGAGGCCATCCATGATGAAGCTGCTCAGGCTGCGGCCTGGCTTCGCCAGATTGACGACCTTGAGCTTGTCGGTGAGGTGCTGCGGGAGGAATTGGCCCCAGCCCCTGTACAGATAAATCTTGGGATAGATGCAGGCGGTCGAATCGCCCACAATGACGAGCTTTTCGACACCGCCCTCCGGCGCGGACGCGGTAGCGGGAGGCGTGGAATCCGCCCCATGCGCGACGGCGGCGAGCAGCAGGATCGCGAGAAAAAGGAAACGGCGAAAAGAGGTTCTCAAGCGCTTTTCTTTAACGCTGCCGAGGCATTGGCGCAACTTCGGCGGGGCCGCGCCCTCCGGGCGTTGTGCTTCGGAGAAACGGGCCTAAAGTGCGAGGCATCTCGCATGACCCGGCAAATGAAAGCCATCCTGTTCTTCGCGTTCGTTCTGAGCGGCGCGTGCCTCGCGACGGATCTCAAGCCCACGCTCGAAGTCCCGACGCCCGAGCCGCCGACGAAATCGGCGCTGACGGACGACGACTTGCTGCAAGCCATCGAGGCGCTCGACACGATGGATGTGGAGATCGCGGCCGATCCCGCGGGTCCGCACAAGGCGCAGGCGTCGGATAAATCGAATCCCGCGCAAGGACCGACCGTGATCACCGCATCGGACACCGAGTTCAATCAAGCCGAGCACAAGGCCGTCTTTCAAAACAAGGTGGAGCTCGTGAACTCGACGATAAACATGCTATGCGACAAGCTGACGGCATACATGCGCAACCACGAAGGCAAAGGCGCGGCAGCTCAGCCAGCGGCGCCAGCTCCCGCGGTCCGGGCCAGGGGGAATAAATTCGCTCTCGCCACCGTGCCCGACGGGGGCGGGGCGCTGGAAAAAGCGGTGGGCGAGGGTTCCGTTGCGGTGATGCAAGACAAAGTGGACGAGAGCGGCAAGCTCCAACGGACCATCGGGCACGGTAAAAAGGTGGTGTACGACGCACTTTCAGGCAAGGTGACGCTGACGGGAAATCCCGATATGGCGCAGGGCGACAATCTCTGCGTTTCGCTCGATGAGAGCACGGTGATCGTGCTGAGAAAGGACGGGCACATGGAGGTGTCTGGCCCGCACAAAACGGTGATCCGCGAGTCGCCGCCGGAGAAGCAAGGGGCGGCGAAGTAAGCCGTAAGGGAGAACCCGGGCAGCGCGGGAGGGTCGGACGATCCCGGCGATTATTTCAAAAGGGTCACGGTCGGCCAGGGCGCCTTTCCGCCGAGCCTGAGAAGGCTCGGATTGGCGTGCACGAGCGTTTTGACGTTTAGAAAATCGAGATTTTCCTTTCGGATATTGAGAGTGCGCTCGGGCGCGGCTGCGAGCAGATCTTTCAAATCCGCCAAGGTGACGAGGCGCTTCGGGCTGAAGTTTCCGCGCCCGGAGCGAGAGACGCCGGCGAGCTTATCGAGATCCCGCTCGATGGTGGAAAGCTCCTGCTGGATGGCAGCCCGCCGGGCTTGGAGTTCGGCGATTGCGGATTCCTTGAGCCGCTCCATTTGAAGCTGAAGCCTGCCGATTTCCTCGAAGGCGTTTTCGGTATGTGATGGATCAATATTGGCCATGCGCCCCGGACGTTCTGCACAAAATTCAGCGGACGACAAGCGAATTGGGACAATTCACCCAACCCTGGCGACGGCGCATTGAGGTTGCCATTGCGCGGTCCGCCTGCTTGAACCGGCGGCAGACAACGCAACGCCATGGCCGAGCCTACGCACAAACTTCCAGAGAACGTCCCAGGCAAGTGGTGCGTGGACGACACTTGCAAACCCTGCCACGTCTGCCTCGACGTATCGGGGCGGACGACATCCTCAAGTACAACGACGATGAGTCGTACGTGTACTTTTACAAGCGGCCAGTCGGAGCGATGGAACTCGCGGCGGCGGAAGACGCAATGGCGGTCTGCCCAGAGAACGCGATCGGCGACGATGGCGAGCCGGAGGCAGCTTCCGCGATTGATTGACTCCAACGACGGAAGCCCAAGGCAGCGCGCCGTGGAAGCGAAAAACAGCGTGTGACCGCGCGAGCCGCGTGCTAAATGGCTCGCATGTCGAGCGCCGTTCTCTCCCCGATGGCTGAAGGCAGCGGTTCCGTACCCACAGTTGCCACTCCCGCGCCGCCGCAACGAGTCGGATCGATCGACGCCTATCGGGGCTTGGTGATGCTTCTCATGATGGGGGAGGTGCTGGAATTGGGTGACGTCTCGAAGGCGCTGCCCGCCAGCGGACTGTGGCGCGCGCTGGCCCAGCAGCAGACCCATGTCCAGTGGCGGGGTTGCACGCTCCACGACATGATCCAGCCGTCGTTTTCGTTCCTCGTGGGCGCGGCGCTGCCGTTCTCGCTGGCGCGGCGCGCGAGCGAGGGCCAGCCGCAATGGGTCCGAACGACGCATGCCTTCTGGCGCGCGCTGGTGCTGGTGCTGCTTGGCGTTTTCCTTCGCTCACAATACTCCCAAGCGACGAACTGGACCTTTGAAGACACGCTCAGCCAGATCGGGCTTGGCTTCGGATTTCTCTATCTCATAGCGCTGCGCCCGGCCCGCGAGCAGTGGGCGGCGCTCGCCGCGATCCTTATCGGGTACTGGACTTTCTTTGCTGTGTACCCGTTGCCTGGAGAAGATTTTGTC
>JBBSFI010000006.1:0-112554 GCA_038238905.1 Chthoniobacterales bacterium
CCAGTCCCACTACGAAACCAAAATCAAACCGACTCCAGAGCAGATGGCCTCGATCAGAATGACACGCGAGGACTTTCACGGAGAATGGAACTACACCCTCCATTCCTGACCCCGCTGCGTATCATGTTATTTCTGGACGATGCCTTAGCTTCGCCGTGCTTCAGCGATTCAATGGTTTTGGAGGGGGCGGGTTTCCTGGCCATGTTGCTTCAAGGATTGAAACCAATGCGGCGCTTCGGCTGCGCCTTTCGCCCGGTATCTTCGGCGATGAGCTGTTTGATGGCGTCGAAGACGACAGCGAATTGCTCGTCGTATTTATCCTCCATCGCCTCGATTTTGCGGGCGAGGTCATGATTTGAGTCCATCAGCCGCCGGAGCTGGACGAAGGTGCGCATGATGGCGATGTTCACCTCGACGGCGCGAGGCGAGCGCAGGACGCTGGAGAGCATGGCGACGCCTTGCTCGGTGAAGGCGTAGGGAAGCGCGCGGCGAAGGCCACCCCAACTTGAAGTCACAATCTGTGATTTCAAGTTTTCAAACTCACCCTCCGTGAGTTGAAACATGAAGTCATCGGGAAAGCGTTCGAGGTTGCGTTTCACGGCTTGATTCAGAGCGCTGACGGAAACGCCATAGAGTTCGGCCAGATGCTGGCTCAACAGGACTTTTTCACCACGAACGAGGAAGACAAGCTGCGCGATGGTTTCAGGCTTTAGGGCAATTTTGGACATTGAATTATCGCTTGAGGATAAAGAGGCGTCGAATTCTCATGAAGCTCTCCAGGGAAAGAAAAAGCCCCAGGATTTTGGCTCTCGCTCAGGATCTACGAGCGGGCCTACTCTCAAGGGGCGGAGGTGTGGAAAATCAGTGAACATGGGGCGGGTTTCAAGGACAAAGTTGAGGTGCCGACAGCGGAAGCGGCCGGGATGTTTTGCACGGCTTTTTTTGCATCAGCGTTTATAAGTTTTGCTGGGGAGTTTCGGTCACTTGGTTCCATTGGCGTCTGTTTGGTCAATAGAGGTTGCAGCGGATGTGACTGACTTCGTGGCCGTCGTCGCCGGTTGTCAATTTATGGGTGGAAAGGAAAGACCATTTGAGGATGTGATCCATCGTTTTGCCCTGTTGCGCACAAGGCACATCGGCGTCCATCTGCTCCCGCAGCTTTTTCACCAAGCCAGCAATGTCGGCTTTGCGAAAGTAAACGATGAGGAGGCCGCGCCCCTCTCGACCCGTGGTGTAACGGTCGAGTAATTGCTTCAGGCCACCCAGATGATACTGGGGACCGTCGTAGATTTTTGCTTCACCCAATTTGATGCGCTCCGGCACGCAATGATCGGCCACGATCATCAGATCCACATGTCCATTGGAGTGTGGCTCTGGCGTGACCGTGAGCCCCGGAATGGAAAGCGCCATGGCCAATGCCCCGGTAAGGCCCACTTCCCCGAGCTCAACGAAGTTAGTTTTCTGTCGCTCAAGTTGCGCCACGGCCTTTCCCAAAACCGCATCGAAGGCTTTCTCGAACTCCGCGTCGGTCTCGGCAGTGAGCAGGTCCAGATACTCGGGGGCCTTCCGCTCGATCCTATTCACGAGCGACACGGCGCTATCGGCCGGATTGCTCATCGCGTAGCCCCCTCGCCGCTGACGGCGATCCAACGAACATTGATCGCCGCCGCCCACCGCTCCCACTCTTCGCGGGATGCCGTTTTCTTTTTCCACCATTCCCGCAACTTGCCGATGAACTCAGCAGAAGAAACGGGTTCTCCTGGGCGCTCTACCGACCGAAGCTCCATTTGCAGCAAGCGAGCGGTGGGGCTGGAAAGAATCGCGAGGACACAGAGAGCTTCTTCCGGCTCGCAGTGGGCCGACTTCGCGGCAACTTCGAGGTCCGACAAGTGAAAGGCGCGATCAGGATTCGAGTCGAGCGTGCTCCAGACGGCATGGCTGATCGCCAGCAGGTGATGGCTCCCGCCGAAACGCTTCCGCAAGTAATCCGCAGACTGATCTCCGATGGATTGTTGGTGCGACAACGCGCCATCCGCAAAAGCGGCGATCATCTTATCGAATTCGCGTTCGACCTTCGCCTTGAAGTCGGACTCGATTTGATAGACCTCCGTGAACTCAGCAAAGGCCCAGCGACCGTGCGTGCCGAGGTGATTCACTCCCGGCGCCCAATAGGTGTCCATCGTGGATTTCTTCTCTTTCGCATCTTCGCGGCGGTAGCCTTTGATCTCGACGATTAGATGGAGCAGGTCGTTTTCACCACGGCCGTCATCCACGAGCACGATGAAGTCAGGCAGATACTTGCGCGTCTCGGAGCCGTAACGGCAGGGCACTTCCAGGCCGAGGTTATGATTTTTCACGTAGGCACGCACCTGCGGGTGAGATTCGGCGACGCGGCAGAACTCGCCTTCCCAATCGCTGTCGAGGATCACCCAATTGATGTGACAACGGCTGGAATTCGTTTCCCAGCGGAGTGGTTTCGACGTGTTGAAGCTGACGTGCTTGGTCGAGCCGGTGGAGTTGTAGGCGTCGAGCAAGGCTTTGATCGGGCGTTCGCCGACAAAGGCGCGGGTGATTCCCGCGGTGATCCGATTGCACGCCATGTCCGCCAGTTCCTGATACATGAGAAGCGCGGGATAGGTGTCGCCTTTGCAGACGAGATAGCCGTCGAGCCACTGCTTCGCGATGCGCTTGAGCTGGCCGAAGAGATGCAGCTTCGGCTCTTCGCCGGGGTCGCGCCATTTCGTGTAAAGAAGCCGCTGCGTGACGTGGAAGAGCAGCGTCGAAGGACGCATGTCGCCGAGGTGCTTGAGGCCGAGATCGACGCCTTCGCCGATGATGCCGGAGTTTCTCGTGATGGACGGTCCGACAAGGTTCGGGCTCAATTCGAGAATCGAGTCGTCATTGAACTCCGCGGTCAGCCGTTCCTCCGGCAACTCTACGCGGTAGCCTTCGACGCGCGGGAAGCGAATTTCGAGCGCGTCGCGCTCGGGGCGCACGGCCTTGATGTGAATCGTTTCGCGCGGCGGTTGCGGCGGAGCAATGACGGGCTTGGCGGTGAAATCGAAGGGAATGCCGAAGACATCAGCGTATTCCACGTTGAAGAGTCCCTCCTCGTTCAGCTCATACGACTGGCGGCGCAGAGCGCGCCCGATGACCTGCTCGCAGAGAAGCTGGGTGCCGAAGGCGCGGACGCCAAGGACGTGCGTGACGGTATTTGCGTCCCAGCCTTCGGTGAGCATCGAGACCGAGACGACACAGCGAATGGCGCCGCCCAACTGGCCGAACTTGCCGACCGTGTTCATTACCTCGCGCAGCAACTCCTGGTCGGTGATATTGTCCACCTGCCGGCGATCGCCCGTGCGCTCGGTGATCTCGCGGCGGAAACGCTCGATTTCATCCGAGGCCATTTCGCGGAAGTTCGTATCGAGCGCGTCACCGGCTTCAAGCTGCTCGCTGTCGATGAGCAGCGTGTTCGGACGCGCGAGCGGGTTGCCGTGTTCATCGAAGTTGCGGAAGAGCGGGAGGCGACCGTTTTCGAGCGTGGTCGAGCCGTCTATATTCTTCCGTTGAAAGCCGGAGACGAACTCGTAGATGAGCTTCGAGATGGAAGTGTTCTGGCAGACGATGATGAAGCAGGGCGGCACGCGAATGCCGGTCTCCTCCCACAGATGGAAGGTCTTTTCGTAATGGCCGTAGAGCGCTTGCAAGGCCGTCTGCAGCCGGGTGGGGAGCTTAAGCGGATCGAGTTCGCCGGCTTTGCCCACCCCTTTCTTTGGCATGTCCTTTCGGATGTTCTCCCAGAGGTTGCGAAACATCGGCAACTCATCGCCGGGGATATTTTCGGCAACCGGCACGCGCGGCAGTTTCACGATGCCGCACTCGATGGCGTCCATGAGAGAGAAATCGCTCATCGTCCACGGGAAGAGCGTGCCTTCAGCGTAGCCCGAGCCATGGAGGAAAAACGGCGTGGCCGAAAGGTCGAGCACATGCGCGACTCCGAGCTTGCGGTTCACCGCTTCCAAGCCTGAAATCCAGAGACGCGCCGCCTCATTGTTCTTCTCGGCTTCCTTTCGCTCCTCGCCTTTCAACTCCTCATCTTCGGCATTAGGCTTCTCCCGGTAGCAGTGGTGCGCCTCGTCGTTGAGCACCAGGATGTTCTTCATGCCCATGAGGTCGGGCATTACGCGCTGGAGCATCTGGCCTTCGGTTTCGAGCGTGTTAAGATCGGGACCGCGGCCTTGAAGCAACGAGCGCCCGCCTTTGGAGAGGTCGATTCGCTCGCGGAGCTTGAAGGCGTGATAGTTCGTGATGACGATCTTCGCCTTCCGCAGGTCCTCGATCATGTCGCCGGGCAGAAGTTCGCGGGCTGGCGTAGTAGCTGTCGGGATCGTGCGGCTGGAGAACACGCAGCCGGTCTTTGATCGTCAGGCCCGGTGCGACGATGAGGAAACCGCGCGTGAATCGATTGCTTTGCGGGCGGCGCACGGCGTTGACCGTCTGCCAGGCGATCAGCATCGCCATGACCGTGGTCTTGCCCGCGCCGGTCGCCAGCTTCAGCGCCAGCCGCATGAGTTGCGGGTTCGCTTCCTTGTTCGCGGCAGCGAGGTGATCGAGTACGCGCTTGCCACGCGGAGACTGCGGCGCGACTTCGATCAGCCAGATGGCGGTTTCCGCCGCTTCGACCTGACAGAAAAACGGGCGGACGCTACTAAACGGATGATGCCGCCAATGCTGGAGCAGCCGCACGGTTTCCGGGCTGACCTGCCATTGGTTCGAGTGCGGCAACGCCCGCCATTGATCCACATGCAGCCGCAGTTCGTTGATGATCGAGGTCGGATCGTATTGCTGAGCCGCTGTCGAAAGTCCCTTTCCCTCATCGAAAATGATCTGCTTTTGCTCGGGTGAGCCTTTTCGCTTCCGCGGCTTCGGAATCGGCGTGATGAACTCCGCACGCCGCCGCTTCTCGATGATTTGCTGCGTCGGCTGGCCGAGTTCATCCAATTCCCAGTGCCGGACAGGATAGCCGTAGGGAGAATTGAGGATGGGATGCTCGAAAAAGGGGTTCGACATTCGGGGCAGTCTTCCCCCCCGTCACCGGAGGTTTTCGCCGACCGTAGCGGTGGTTCTCGAAAAGGACAGACAGAAGCGCCGGAAATTGTCCGTGAACGAAAGCGAGGGTGTCGTTGGTCCCGGTATGAGCCGCACAATGCGTCTCGCATTCAAATGGCCTGTCCTGTGGCCTGTCCTCTTATGCGGTCTTCCCAGTACGGATTGGAACTCCGCCATGGGGATACTCTTCCGAGCGCTTTCGCCGTGCTTCAGGTCTCGACGGTTTTCCTAGGAGCGGCAGATTTGGAAATTGCGGTCAGGGATTGAAGCCGATGCGACGCTTTGGCTGCGCCTTCCGCGCGGTATCGTCGGCGATGAGTTGTTTGATGGCGTCGAAGACGACGCTGAATTGCTCGTCGTATTTATTCTCCATTGCCTCGATTTTGCGTGCAAGGTCGCGATTCGAATCCATCAGCCGTCGAAGCTGAACGAAAGTGCGCATGATGGCGATGTTCACCTCGACGGCGCGAGGCGAGCGCAGGACGCTGGAGAGCATGGCGACGCCTTGCTCGGTGAAGGCGTACGGAAGAAGCCGGGGATCGCGATGCTTTTGTGTACCGGTCACAAACTGTGACCGGTTGCCTGCATGCTCCGTTTCTTTTGAGATCAATGTTTGTGGCTTCAAATGCGCTGCCTCGTCTTTTCACACTTGAAACATGTTTTCCGGAACAGGCCAGATAGAGCCGTTTCATGTTCTACGAAATCGAACGGTTAGTCGTACGCTTTACAAGAGATCGCATCCCTTCAGGCTGCGGACTGGCGGGGATTGTGTACCCAACCCGATGGGTTGGGCTAAGGGATTGGCGCCCCGGGCAGCCTCCGCAGCCTTCGGGGACTACGGCTTGCCACGGTGGGGCTAAAAGCGCCTGCGCGTGGGGACAAAAACCGCGCGGAGTTCGCTCGCGAGCGCGCAGTCTCCGTCCGCCGCTCCCGCGAAAGCATGAGCGGGAAGCGGAAACTGGCGGAGCCATCGAAGCAAAAGAGTGCCGCGTTTCGTGCTGATGCGGAAGAGGAAGGGCCAGAGAGCCTTCGGCTCGCGGTTGGAAGGGAGGAAGCCCCGCATTCAAACAGTCTGTCCTCAGTCTGTTCTTTAATGCGGTCTTTTTAATGCGGTCCTGCTGCAATGGGTTCGTTTTTCATCGCGGCGTGCGGGAATCGGGCTGGGCGTCGTGTGGCACGGGTAAGGTTGCTAGCCAGCCGAGTTTTTTAATCCGGGCGAACTCTGCCTGTATGTCAGCGCCTTCGTAAAAGGACAACCAGCCGCGCAGCAGCTTGGTTTCACCAGGGGCGCAGTCGGGGAATTTGGGATCTGAATGGAGGCACGGCACGGACGCATTGCCCCAAGGCCGGTCACATGGCTCCCACGCGGAGATGATCCAACGATCACCGGCGTCATTGCGCACCGCGGCGAATGGCTTGGCGAAGATCTTATTGTCGTTCGTCTGCGCATTGAAGCCATTTGCGGCTTTCAGCATGACGCACATTTGAACGCGCAAATCGCTCAACGTCGCAGGTGTGCCGTTCGTCAGCGAGAGTTCCATGCGCACGCCGTCGCGACCGGGCATCACGGAAGCCTTGTAGCGGATGCCATTGGGTAGTTGCCGTGTGAGCGTGAGCGGGCCATTGTCGCGGCGATTCCACTCAAGCTTTGGAAGTTCGATTCCTTGCTTGTCAAATATGGTTGGGATGTGGGTGTGGGCGAGAAAGGTGAGGCCGAGATTGGACCAAAGCGCTTCCGGCAGATCGACGACGACGTAGCTCGTATCGTCCCAGGGAGTGAACACGCTGAACTTCGTTTCGCGCCGCGGGTCGATCGCCCCATCGAGAAACCCGATGCGCGGATGGCGTCCGCCCGGGTAGGGCAGGACGAGCAGCGGGTCGCTGGCGGCGCGTTTCGGGCGGGTAGAAGGTGCGATGTTGAAGCGGTCGAGAGCGGCTGCAATCGCGGATGCCTCCAGGCCGGTGGCCATACGGATTTCTTCCCTCGTATAGCCGTGGCGCCAGACCATGTTCTCGAGCCAGTATTTCAGATCGGCATCGTCTTTCGGCGTGCGCGGACTGACCGGCGTGTTTTGCGCGGTGACCATTGTGACGCCGCTGGCAAGCAGCATGACAAATGCAGTCAACAGGCGCTTGCCTGGGAGCACGGTTTGGAACGTGGAGAGAGGGTTCACGACGCGATGTTCACAGTGAAAGTCGGCGCTCAGGGCTTTGCAGTGAGTGGTTCGGCTGCGCGGAAAAAAACCGCGTTTAGCGCCTCCGCCCAAAGTCGCGCGGCCTTTCGCTCGCCGGACGCGCTGAGATGCACGCGGTCCGTGGTGTCCTCGGGTGCGAACGTGTCGTAGTCGGCGCCGGGAAAGCAGTGCGGCTCCTCGCGGATCACGCGGTCCTGCACGCGCCGGATTTGGCCGAAGCCATCGGGCGGCGACTGGCGGTTCACGACCACGGCAAGATTTGGAAAGCCCGTGTCGCGCCGCGCCTGCTCGATCCACGCCTGGTAATTCGCAAAGATTTTCTGCTCATCGCGCTCGGGCCAATCGTTCTGCCCCTGGTCGGCGAGAATCGCGCGCAGGCCCGTGACGGCGCAGTATTTTTTCAGCGCGTGTTCGAGTTGGATGTAGGGCATCCGCGCCGAGGCTTTCACAAAGGGGTGATCGAATATTTCGCCACGCGCGGATTTTGCCCAATGCTCGAGGCTCGTCCCGCCAAAGGCCGCATTCAGCAAAAGCACGGGCACGTCCTGCGCCCGCGCCACGCGCTCGGCGAAAGCAGCCCAAAAGTAGGTGCCACGTCCCGAGGGCGCCGGCAGCACATCAAAATCGAAATGTCGCCCGACCGCCTCCGGCAGGAGCGCCGGATCGCCATTGGATCTGTAGCGGCGCAGCGCGTCCGGGTCACCGGCGGGCAGCGCGATGGTATTCACGCGGTCATCCTCGGCGCCGGGCAAATTGATGAGCCCGCCGTGCGCGACCGAGTGGCCGACGACGACAAAAACCTCGCCAACACCCACACGCTGGACTCGGGCCGAGACCGCTGTGTCTCCGACACTCGCGCGGACTTCGAGCGAATACCATCCCGCGGGCGCGGCGAGTTTTCCGCAGTAGGAAAAATCCGGTTGCACGGTTCCGATCGCGCTCCATTCGCCCGCGGTTCCCTTTGCCACATCTGTCAGGCGCGCCTCGATCTTGGCGCCGGGCCAGGCGCATTCACCGGCCACCGGGATCGTGGCGTGCCCGGTTTGGTCACGTTGAAACACGAGTCGATTCGCGGGTGAGCGGACCGTGAGTGTCGCGCGCGCATCGGCTCCGGCGCTTGGTTTCAGCCGGATCAGCGCCACGGCGGGCGCTTTCAATTTGAGCCGCAGCGACGCGCCATCGCCTGCCAGCGTCTCGGTGCGCGCGTTTTGAAAATCGCTGTCTGCATTCACCTTGCGAATCTCCGCCGTCGCGCCGCCCGTCCACGCAAACCCACTCCAACGCAGCGAGACCTCTTCGCGCGCGTCGTCGAAATTGCTGACGAGCACGGACGCCTCACGTCCATCCGCGCTGAGCCCGGCGGCGATCGCTAGTTTTCCCGCCGTCGCACCCCGCGCCTCCACCCGGCGCGGCGTATCGAGCAGCCCGCGAAACGCGCGAAACGCCTGCCACGCTTTCTGCGGCACGCCTTGTTCCGTGAAGATGCCGAACGGACCGAGTTCGCCGTGGAAGAAGTTCCCGACATCGAGCGGCGCGTCTTGCAGTTCGATGAGCGATGCCGCTACGAATGCCGCGCCCTTCGCGCCCGCCATATCCGCATACGCGTTCTGCCGCTCGGCCGGCGCGGCTTTGCCCATCAGCGATTTCCACGAGTTGCCCGGCAGGTAGTTCCACTCGTTGAGATGACTCTCCGTGAGATCAAAGCCGGCGCGATCCAGCAGTCGCCGGATGGCCTGGGTGCGGGCGACCAGCTCCGTGGGATCGGCAGTGTAGCAGTGCCAGGAGAAAAAATTCAGCGGCGCATTGTCCTTCCGGCACATCGCCAAAAAGTCCTTCGCGAACTGTGTCGGCTGAAATTCACCATTCACGAAACTCCCGCTCGCCCCGAGCGCCGGGCCGCCCACCTTCAGCGCGGGGAACTCCTTTTTTATCCCCTTTGCCGCCGTGCGGTAAAGCCGCAGATAGTCCTCGTCCGTCCCGCTCCACATGGCGGGCCGATTCTCCGGCTCATTCCAGATTTCCCAATAGCGGATGCCGTAATGAAATCCTCCGGCCCATCCCTCGTTGTAATGCCGGATGATGCCGAGGCAGATCGCCGTCCATTTCTCCATATCCTTGGGCGGATGCACGAATCGCTTCACGCTCGTGTGCTCGATGCTTTCGCCGAGCCGGTAGATCGGCTCGGCGCCCGTCGCGCGCACTGCGGCGATGTATTCATCCGTGAGCCGGAAATCGTAGCACTCCGGTTTCGTCGGATCTGCGTCGGGATTCGGAAAAACCGCGTGATGATCCACCACGTACGGATTTGGCCAGCCGCAGTCGTGCAGGCGCGTGAAAGGAATCCCGAGTTCCTTCTGCTCTGCGAGCACGTCGAAGACGCCTCCCGGCGCGAGGGGCCCCTTGTTCACGCCATGCAGCGCCCGCAGCTTCCCGGTTGGCACGGAGAAATCCACGTCCAGCGCCGCCTCCTCCGCGCGCGCACCGAGGCTGGCGAGAAGCGCGATGAGCCAGACGGCTGCACCCATTTTATGAAAAGCGCGCATTAGTTGGAATAGGGATATTTCACGTCGTAATTACCCGTCACTGTATAGGTAGCGGTGTATTTTCCATCCTCCTGTTTGTAGCGGAAGTAGAGCTTGTCGGGATCGTAGCTGGCCCCGGGGGGCAACGCTGGAAGCTTGCACTGATAGAGATGAGTATGGCGACCCTGAATCACAGCGTTCCCTGCCCATTTCCCTGCGCCACGCGAGGCATAGGAGCTGTCATACCAGACTTCCACTTCCTGCTTTTCACCAGGATCGAGCGCCGGGTTTAGCATGGCGAGCACGAGGTAACGGCCATTGATCAGTCCGCGGATGATTGGGTGATCCCGATCGTGGGTGTCGTAGTGCCGCACCGGGCGAATAAAGGAATAACTACCGTCGAAGAGACGGTTGAATTGCGAGACGCGGTGCAGGCCTTTGACGGCAAACTCCAAGTCGCCGAGCAACTCCACCTTTCCATCGCTTACCTGGCCGGCGGGCGTGGTTTTGTGAAACGCGTCCCACACGAAAAGCGCCTCGGCGCCAGTCATGAAGGTCAGGATCGTCGTAGCCTCCGCGATATAAGGACTCACCGGACGGGAGCCGAGTTTTGCGATTTCGCCGAAGGTCTCCTGCGTGCCGGGCCGGATGAAAGGAGGCATCTGCTTGTCGGTGATCAGCGTGCCGGGCGTCTTGTAGTATTTGCCGCCATTGAACCAAAAGAGGTTGTTCTCCTCCTTGGCGATGAAGGTTTTCAGAAAGATCGGCGCCCACTCGCAATCTTCCAGGCCGATGGGTGTCGGTTCGGCATAGATGGCCTCCGGAATGATTTGTGTACGAAACTTTCGCCGCCCCTTGTCATCGAGCACATAGCCCTTTGCGTCCTTTTCATACATGGTCGCGGCGTAGGGAAAGTTGACGTGAAAATAAAAGTCGGTGTGAAAGTAGTCAATCTGCCGCGCGTAGTTGGTCGCGTTGAAATCGATGGTCCGCCCGCGTTTGAACCAGTCGTTGAGCGCATCGAGCTCCTCGTAGCGATACTTTCCCGTCTCGGGATTGATATCCAGACGACGACGCTCTCCGACCGCCAGAAACAGCTCCTTCCCCGGCGGGAGCGAACCGTAGTGCCAGATCTTCAGCCCGCGACCGCGCTCCGCCGCCGATTCCCTCGCACCTTGATAGGTCCCTCCGATGAAATCCGCCATCGCCTTGCTGTATTCCTGCTCCAGCGAATAGATGGCCCCGGGATCGCCGGCCAGCACCTTGTCTTTGTATTTCATCAGGCGCTCCGGCAGCCACTCGGGATGCTCCTTCATCATCTTCGGAGCGAGCGTGGGGAACATCTCCTCTTCATCCCAGCCGTAGAGGCCGGCATCGTAAGGCGCCCAACCGCTCACGCCCCATCCCTGATAGCACATTTTGCCGAGCATCCGCGCGTTTTCCGGCGAGATGAAAGCGGAGCGCCATTCGGTGTAGCCTTTGAGGTCCGCGTATTTCACCGGATCTTTCTTTAGCAGTTCGTCGATCATTCCGAATATCTGACCGGGATAGTGAAACCACGCGCGCTCGGCGATGCGCAGGTTGTCCTGCTGCTTGTCGATATTTGCCAGCGTAGTGAAGCCGCGGTTGAGCGGTCCGCCGAATTGTGCTTCATCGCTAAAGCGCCGGGAGGCCCAGACCAGCGGGAAGCGCGCGTTCATTTTGAAAGGCGGGAAGCGCTCCCAGTTGATGACCGAGCAAGCCTTCTGCGGCTCGTAGGCATAGTCGTTGTCTTTCAAAATCGGGGTCTCATTCAGCGGGCCAAGCTGCACGGGTTTGGAAGATGTGATCGCGTGCCCTTGCCAGTCTTTCTTCCCGACGAGATAGGATGTGCCGGATGGCGCCGGCTTCTCGCTAACCAAGTCGAGCTGGATGCACCCTTGCGCCACGACGCGTCCGGATTTTTCCGCAATAACCTCCAACGCATAGCGCCCGATCTGCGGGACAAATCCCAGATTGCTCGGACGCCAGATGCTTTGCAGACCGGCCTTTGCAGACGGGATTTCAGTCTGCGTCCAATGCGCTTCCGGCGGGCCGTCCGTCGATTGCCAGCGGCAGGTGATCGTGTCGTAATCCGCGCCTGCACGGAATTGGAACTGAATCTGCGAGGGCAGCCGCTCGACCGCGACGCGCGCGCCGTTTTTCAGCTCCAGCAGCTTCTTCACACCATCGTGATCGCCCCATTCCCATAACTCGTATTGCACCTCCGCGCCAGAGTGATTCGGCGCGGGCAGCGGCGCTTTCCGCCCGACGGAATCCGCAAAGACCGGCGCACGCACCAGGGGCGGATGCGGCGTCGGGATGAATTCAAAGTTGATCGCCGCCTCCGCCACCGTCGTCCCGCTTTTGCGACCCGCGACTTCCAGGGAATAGCGGCCCGGCTGCGGAAAATATCCATCTCTTTGCGCACGATAAATTCGCTCCGCCGGAGGCTCGCCAGCCTTGTCGCTCAAGGTATCGTCGGCCCAGCCGAGCTGGTGTTCCCCGTCCGCTGAGCGCCCTTTGAAAGTGACGCCATTGTGTTCCGCGAGAATGCGGAAACGGAACTGCACAAGGTCGGGCAGCGAATCGAGCGGCACCTTGTCGCCCTCGTGCAAGTCCCGCAGTTTCTTGCGGGTCGTCTCATCCTCGCCCCATAACCAAAGCTCAAACTGAATCGGCGCACCCGAGTGCATCGCCTTGGGCAGTTCGGGCGGCGGAGACGTCTGGCCCAGGCTGAGCGTGGGAGGCAGAAGGGAAGCAACGACGAGGAGCGGTAAGCACCAGCGGGGGTAAAATGCGGGCATGGAGAATCCATGTTTAGAGTCCGGTCACCCTTCCCAGCTTTGAAAGTAAATACTCCGGGAGGTATTTTGCCGGTTTGCCTAGCGCAGAAAGCTGCGGTGGGCGGTTCTACGAGATCGAACGGTTGGTCGTTAGGCTTACATGAATCGCATCCCTTCAGGCTGCGGACTGGCGGGGATTGTGTACCCAACCCGATGGGTCGGGCTAAGGGATTGGCGCCCCGGTGGGGCTGGAAGCGCCTGCGCGTTCTCCAGCGGCATCAGTGTGCGCAGACAATCTCGCGTGCTAATAAAGTGCCTTACGACCTGAGCGCGAGCTTGAGGCGGTCGTATTCGGCGGGAAATCCAATGACTTCTAAAACCGTCCCCATTCGCGCGAGATCGTCGTCACGGAAGACGTTGTTGTTCGTGTCGTAGATCGGAACGCACTGGAAAAGAGGCCGTTAATGCGCGATGTCATACCACCGTCGAACTCCTTTCGGTTTATCTGCCGCGCCGCAACCGCGATCCGAAGAAGTGCTGCGATCTTTGCAGGTTCGCCATGAAAAACGGGCGAAAGCGATGACTAGTTATCGAAAAAAGCGAAGACCGTGCGTAACAACGTAGAATTAACGCCGCTGGCAAGATGCCAAGGCTCAGGAGTTTCCTGACAGGAGGTAAATGCCCTGACTGATCGGCAAGCGATCTGCTTTAACGCTTACCCATGGCTGATCCGTTTACCCCCGTTCTCTCTGCTCTCATGGAGGGAGCGTTCTTGGTCGTCGTTCCTCTTGCGATCCTGGGCGGGATCATCGGCTCATGCAGGGTAGGATTTGAAAAATGGCTGATTTGGACGCTGCAAGTTCTCTTTCACGGCAGACGGACAGACGATAAAATCCCTCGGACGATAACGGAGCAATCGGCTACGGCCGCGGGAATATGCTGCCCGAGATGCCGGAAGGTGATGGTAAAGCGGATCGCCAGGACGGGAGCGAACGCGGGCACTTCCTTCTGGGGGTGCGCTTCGTATTCCGCATGTCGCGGCAGCCGCAAGATGGCTTGACGGTCAAGACAGCGAGGATCCCGCGGTTCGGCGTGAAGTCCGTGAAAATCTCCACCACGGACGCTGCAGGATTGCGGCGGAACACCGTGGACGTGTTCCCAATATTGTTCCCATTCGCACGTTCAGAGACCACCTAAAATGCGCGAAACCCTGTATTCATGTGGCTTGGAGGCGGGGGAGGGAATCGAACCCTCGGATAGAGGTTTTGCAGACCTCGGCCTTACCACTTGGCTACCCCGCCGTTCGTGGAATGAGGCGAAAGAGTACGGTGGATGCGTGGGTCGTCAAGCGGGGAAGGATGAAGGCGGGCGCCGGGGCGGCTGCAACTTTGGAGGGAGCTTGGGGTTGCAGGGTACGATCGATGAATTCACTTTGTCTCTTTCATGGTCCCTCCTTGGCAGATCATTTCCCGATTTTACAAGGGGCGCAAATGGGGTATGATTCCCAGCGTGAACGCCTCCCGGATTCTCCTCGCCGTTTGCCTTGCGATCTTTGGCGCAATCGATTGCTTTGCGGGAGCGGTGATCCGCGAGCCTGGGGCGATTTATCTGGAGGATTTTACGGCGCATCCGGTTCTGGTGC
Source organism: Chthoniobacterales bacterium (assembly GCA_038238905.1). Taxonomy (GTDB): domain Bacteria; phylum Verrucomicrobiota; class Verrucomicrobiia; order Chthoniobacterales; family Chthoniobacteraceae; genus JBBSFI01. Next base: position 14,273 of record JBBSFI010000006.1, read on the forward strand.
CGGTGAAGGCGTCGGCGCCGATCTTTTATCAGCCGGACCTTGCGAGGTTTCTCGGCACGCTGCGCGGGGGACAGCAGGTGCAATTGCAAGCGGTCCTGGGCGATGTGTACCGCGTGCGCGGACTTGCGCAGCAGGGGCAGGTGGTGGGATGGCTACCCGCTTCGGCGCTCGCTCCGCTGAAGAAGGAATTTCTGGAGAGTCTGAAGCAGAATGCGGCGCGGCATGAAGCGATCGCGGATCTCATCAGCAAAAATGAGGTGGCGGTGAATATGACGCCGGACGAGGTGGTGGCATCGCTCGGAAAGCCGGCGAAGAAGACGTCGAGGCTGGATGCGGCGGGCCATTCCGAGGTGTGGGAATTTGTGAAATTCGAGCGAATCCCGCAGGAGCGGACCGGGTACGACCAATACGGACGGCTGATCAATAGCGTGATCTATATCAAGGTGCCGTCGGGGAAGATCAGTGTGATTTTTGACAACAGCCTTGTCACGGCCATCGAGCAGACGGAGGGGAACATCGAGAAGGAGGCGCGGGTGAGATTGGTGCCGGCGCCGCTGGTCTTCGCGAACTGACCGCGTGAAACCCGGTGGGGTCGGGCTGATGCAAAGGGTTTGCATCAAGGGCTAGGGTGGGGTATATTGGGGGAAGGACTTTTGTATGCGCCGAATCGCACTTTATCTTGCCGCGTTATTTGTGTTGGGAGGGGTCTCGCTTGCCGGGGAGAAGGTGCGGGTGTCGAGTTTCTCGACTGTGCTTACGGAGATTGCCGAGCAGGTCGGAGGCGCGCATGTGGAGGTGACTGGGCATGTGAAGCCTGGAACGGATCCGCATGAGTTTCGGCCCACGCCCGACGACCTGAGCAAGGTCGCAAACGCGCAACTGATCCTTCTTTCGGCAAAGAATATGGAAAACTATCTTCCCAAGCTGCGGGAGAGCGCCGGGGCGAAGGGTATGATGCTTCAGGTGGGCGACCAGTTTCCATCGCTGAAGCTGCCTGCGGAGGGCGAAAACGGTGGGAAGGAGATCGAAGATCCCCACTGGTGGCACAGCATCGATAATGTGAAGCGGGCGACTCTGATCGTGCGCGATGCATTGATTCAGATCGATCCCGCGGATCGGAAGGATTTCGATGCGAGCGCCGCCAGGTATGTGGAGCGGCTCGATGCGCTTCAGAAATGGGTGAAGAGCGAGATCGCGAAGCTGCCGCGGAATCAACGCAAACTCGTCACGTCACACGACGCCTTTCAATACTTCGCGCATGACTACGGATTTACGATCTATCCGATCGAAGGAGTGACGGCGCAAGATCAGCCTTCGTCGAAGAAAGTGTCGGACTTGATCCATGTGATAAAGGAACAGCATGTGAAAGCGATTTTTCCCGAGACGATGGAAAATCCGAAGGTGCTGACGGAGATTACACGCGAAACTGGCGCCGCTGTCGGGGGTGAGCTGGTGGCGGATGGACTGGGAGCCGGCGACGCCTCGACCTACGAGGGGATGATGAAGCATAATGTCTCCACGATCGTGAACGCTCTTAAATAACGTGCACGGATCTCCTTTGCTGCGTGCGGCGCTCGCTTTTCTGGCCATCCTGGCAATGGCCATTCCGCTGTGGCGTCTTACCCACGAGAGAACGGAGGCCGCGCCGGTCGAGGCGGCGGTTTCGGAGACGGGCGGAAAGGCGATTCATCTGCAACTGAGTTTCACTCAGATGCCCCGCGAATTCAAGGTGCTGTACTCTGGCAAAGCTGTTTGGACCGAGACGGCGCCCCGCCAGGATGAAGCGCGCGATTTAAAGATTCCGTTTCCGCCGGAGGGGATCGACCTGCAATTCGAGATCGGCTGGACCGGGGACGCGCTGGCCGCCGCGAAGATTCAAGTTACGATCCCCGATGGCCGAGTGATTGAAAGAAGCATCTGGAGTAAAGGGACGGCGGAGGAGGTCGTCACGTTTCAATGACAACGCGCCCGCAACACCCCCACCGGCTGTCCGTGCGGGATCTCACGGTCAGTTATCAGCGCATTCCGGCGCTCCACCATATTTCGTTCGATGCGGAATGCGGCAGCGCCGTCGCCTTGCTCGGGCCGAATGGCGCAGGAAAATCGACGCTCCTAAAGACTCTCGCGGGGCTGGCGCCTCGCGAAAGCGGCACGATCACCTTTCACGGAGTGGAGGTGAAAGGGGCGAGCACCGATTTCGCCTATCTGCCACAGCGGGAGCAGGTCGATTGGGATTTCCCGACGACCGTGCGCGGCATCGTGGAAATGGGGCGCTACCTGCGACTCGGATGCTGGCGACGGTATGGGCAGGCCGATGTGGTCGCGGTCGAGGAGGCGCTGAACGCGATGGAATTGAAGCCGATCGAAAAGCGGCAGATCAATGCCCTTTCAGGCGGCCAGCAGCAGCGGGCTTTTCTCGCGCGGGCGCTCGCACAGGAGGCGCACGTCGTGCTTTTCGATGAGCCATTCACCGGGCTGGACAAGCCGACCCAGGACAATCTGAAGCAGCTTCTTCGCACCCTGCGCGAGCACGGCAAACTCGTCCTCGCCTCCCACCACGATCTCGCGAGCGTATCCGAGATCTTCGATCAGGTAATCTTCTTAAATGGCGAACTGATCGCATCGGGCCCCACGCTGGAAACCTTTACTCAGGAAAACATCCGGAAGGCTTATAATATGCCGGTTTTTTCCGGCATCGACCATGGACTGGCTGTTTAAACCGTTTCACGATGTCTTCATGCAGCGCGCGCTGGTGGCGTGCATGTTGATCGGCTTCACAAATGGCTTCATGGGGGGCTTCGTCGTTCTGCGGCGGCTGGCGCTCATGGCGGATGCGCTCTCGCACTCCCTGCTGCCGGGCCTTGCGGTCGGTCTCATCCTATTCGGTCTCGCGCCCGGCGGATTGTTTGTCGGCGGCCTTGTTGCAGCGCTCACGGTCGCTTTGGGCGCGCAGTTCCTGGCGCGCGGCTCGCGCATCAAGGAGGACACGGCGCTGGCGATTCTTTACACGGTGGCCTTTTCGATTGGCATTATCATCATGTTCAAGGTGCTGCCGCACTTGAAGACCCGCGTCTCGCTGGAGGATTACCTCGTCGGAGATATCCTGGGAGTGTCCGATGCCGATCTGTGGGTCACGTTTGGCATTTCACTTTTTATCGTGCCGCTGCTGGCGTTTCTCCAGCGGCCTCTCATGCTCACGCTATTCGATCCGAGCGTCGCACGAAGCCAGGGGGTGAAAGTGAGCGCCCTCAATCTCGTCCTGGTGATCTCGCTCGTTTTCTCGATGATCGCCTCCCAGCAGGCGGTCGGCGTGATCCTGCTTCTCGGTCTTCTCATTTCACCGGCGGCGACGATGTACATGCTGTGCGATTCGTACCCGCTGATGGTGTGGGGTGGGGGAGTGCTGGGAATGTTTGGATCGTGCCTCGGGCTGCTCCTCTCCTACTGGTTGAATCTTCCTTCCGGAGCGTGCATCGCGCTTGTGCTCGGCAGCTTTTTTCTCATCGCGTACGCGTTCAGCCCGCGGTATGGCATTCTGTCGCGGCTGCTCCGCCGGCGCCATTTTCACGAGCAGTCGCTGGCGCGCTGGCCAGGAAAGTCTGCGGATTAGCGAAACCGCGAATTTCGGGTTGCGCGCCGATTGCGAAGATTTTCTGAAAATCTGCATTGCGCATAAGAAAAAATCCGTAGTAGGATCGCACATTCCTTCCTATAAACCCTTCATGAAATCCCTCCTCCTCTCGGCCGCCGCCGTTCTCAGCCTTTCTGCTATAGCGCTTGCGGATATCCACGATCCGCCGATGAACGATTACGGTCCGACACGGAAGCTGGGGCGCGGAATCGCAAATATTGCGTTTGGCTGGAGCGAGACGTTCGAGAATGTGAATGAGGTGAACGAACGCGATGGCAATGCCGCCGCCGCCACTTATGGCGTCATCCGTGGCGTCGGACGTTTCTTCTTCCGCTTCGGAATGGGCTGCTACGAAGTGGGCACCTTCCCTTTCCCGAGCTATCGCGAGTCGTACCGGCCTCCGTATAAATTGCAGACGCCTTGGATTCACGGCGGCTACGAGGAGTTCCCGCCTGAGCTTGGTTTTGAGAGCCGCTACCGCTACATTCGCTCATACGTGGGCGGCGGGTTCGGCCACTAATTCGGCCGCAACGTTTTTCGGAAAGCCTTGCTTCGCGTCGTGCGGAGCAAGGCTTTTTCCTTTTGGGGCCGGTCAGTTTGCCCCGCTCTCGATAGCGGAGATCGCCCGCGTGTCGCGAACCAGCGCTTTGATGCTCGCCAGCCAGATAATGCCCGCGAGGAGCATGACGCTCGATACGGTGAGGAATGCGATATTCCAGCTCCAGTGATCCTTTATCCAGCCGATGAGCGGTGGGGAGAGCGCATCGCCAAGCAGGTGGATCACGAGGATGTTCAGCGCGAAAGCGCTCGCGCGCATCGAAGGCGGTGTGACGTTGGCAATCGCCGTATTGGATGGACCGATGTTGAGGAAAAGAAAGAACATCGCCAGAAAGATCAGCACCCAGGCCGCTGGCATCGGCGCGTACACCATCGCGGCGGTCGCTGGAAAGGCGAGCAGCATGCCGCCGCCGGAGACCATGAAGTAGGCGCCCGGGAATCGGGCTTCCAGCCGGTCGCCGAGCCAGCCGCCGAGCAGCGTCGAAATCAGCCCCGCCACTACGAGTATTGCGCCGAAGATCAGATCCACCCGGCCAATTTCCAGACCGCGTGTCTCCGAAAGATAAGTGGGCGCCCAAACGGAAAGGCCGCCGATTGCGAATGTCATCGCCGATTGCGCCAGGATGTTGCTGATGAGCGATCGAATCTTGAACAGGCGCGCGTAATCGGCGGCTTTGGGGCGCGTCGCTGCGCCATGTGAAATTCGCCGGCGCGGCTCTGGCATGAAGGCGCAGAGTCCCGCCAGCAGCAAGCCGGGGGGAGCTACGAGGTAGAATGCCCAGCGCCAGCCGAGATGGTGCTGGATCAAGCCGCCAAAGGCGTAGCCGAGCGCGCTTCCGACCGGGATGGCCATGAAAAACCATGCCATGACCTGTCCTCGCTTCTCCACCGGAAAGAGATCGCTGATGATCGTCGGCGCGGCGGGTCCATAGCCCGCTTCGCCGATCCCCAAAAAGATGCGCGTTCCGAGAAGCATGGCGAATCCGGCGGCGAGTCCCGAGGCGCCGCTTGCGAGACTCCAGACGGCGACGCTGAGACCAATGATGAGCCAACGCGAGTAGCGGTCGGCGAGCCAGCCGAAGAGGGGGGCCGTGAACATGTAGCTCACGAGGAAAGCGGTTGTCAGGAGGCCTGCCTTGCCATTTGCGTTGGGGTCGCCGGCTAGAAACTCCTTTTTGAGCGCCGGGACGACTGCCGCGAGGATGTACCGATCCAGGTAGCAGAAGAGATTGATGACGAGGAGAAGGCCCACCGCGCGGCGAGCCTCGGAGCGGTCAGTGGGAGTTTGCGATTGCATGGCGGGGCGGGGTATTGAGAGCCTGTTGAATACCCGTGAGCGGCGCGTTGCCAAATGAAGATTGAGAGGGAACTCCGGGCTGGATTACGCGGAGCGGATTGAGCTGCGGAGGTCCGGGACGCACAGGCGCGCTTGAGTTTGACCTGCGCTTTGATCCGTTAGCGCGCTTTCGGTCGATTGAGCAGAAATCGGAACGCAAATGGTGGATTGCTTGGCGGCCACGGGTTAGAAGGCATGGATGCAGAAACGACTTTTTTCGGAACTGGGCCTCTCCCCTGAGACCCTGAAGGCGGTGGCGCGGATGGGATTTGAGGAGGCATCGCCGATTCAATCCGAAGCGATTCCGGCGATAATGGAAGGCCGCGATGTGGTGGGGCAATCGCAGACCGGCTCTGGAAAAACGGCTGCCTTCGCCATTCCGGCCATCGAGAAGGCAAACCAGGATCTCCGGGCGCCGCAGGTGCTCATTTTGTGTCCCACACGTGAACTCGCTGTGCAGGTGGCGGAGGAAGTGGCGAAGCTTAAATTTTTCAAGCCGCGGTTAAAGGAATTGCCCATTTACGGCGGCGCCAGCTACGAGCGGCAGTTTCGCGGCCTCCAGGCGGGCGCGCAGATAATCATCGGCACGCCGGGCCGCGTGATCGATCACATCGATCGCAAATCGCTCGCGCTGGACAAGATCTCGCTGGTGATCATGGATGAGTGCGACCGCATGCTCGACATGGGGTTTCGCGAGGACATCGAGCGGATCCTGCTCGGCACGCCTCCGGAGCGGCAAACGGTCTTTTTCTCGGCTACGCTGCCGCACGCCATCCAGCAGCTCATCAAGCGATTTGCGCGCAATCCGCACACGATTCAGATCTCCGCACAGACGGTCGAGGCTCCGAATATCGAGCAAGTGTATTACGAAGTGGGTCGGGGATCGAAGCTCGAAGTGCTCTGCCGGCTCATCGATCTGCAGGGGATCACCTACGGGATCATCTTTTGCGGAACGAAAATGATGGTGGACGAGCTCACCGAGCATCTTTCGGCGCGGGGATATCTGGCGGACAAACTGCACGGAGACATGACGCAGGCGATGCGTGAGCGCGCGATGCGCCGATTCCGCGACAAAAAGATCGAACTTCTCGTGGCTACCGACGTGGCGGCGCGCGGCATCGATGTCGAGAATATCGAAGTCGTTTTCAATTATGACCTTCCACAGGATCCGGAGGATTATGTCCACCGAATCGGGCGGACTGGGCGGGCCGGGCGCGCGGGGCGCGCGATTACGTTCGTCGCGGGGCGGGAGATCTACAAAGTGCAGCAAATCCAGCGCTTCACGCGGGGCCGCATCCGGCGCGAGAATGTGCCGTCGCTCGATGCTGTGGAAGAGAAGCGGACGAGTTCGATCTTTGAGACGCTCCGGCAAACCCTCGAGAAAGGAGAGTACCCGCGGCACGACGAATCGATCGACCGCCTGCTCGATGCGGGGAACACCGCGTCGGACATCGCATCCGCACTGCTCTCGCTGCTTACGGACGACAAGCGCGCTGGGGAGCGCATCCCCGAGGATAACCCGCGCGCGGCGAGCCGCCCGTACCCAAAATATGAATCGCGCAACGAAGGCCACGCGGGCGGACCGGATAAGCCGCCGCTCTCGGTGGCGTCTTCCGGGCGCGTGCGGAAGCCCGGTCCGCCGAAGCGGGCCGAAGATGCCCATACGGCGGATATGGCCAGCCGGCCTATGAAGCCGAAAGCGCCAGCGCGGGCGCGGGCGGATGAGCGTGCGCCCAGCCGCGTCTCGCATGAGGCGGGAATGGCTCGGCTCGTCCTTAATCAAGGCCGTGACGATGGGATCGCCCCTGGAGATATCGTGGGGGTCATCGCCGGAGTGACGCGCCTTCCCCGCGATATCGTCGGATCGATTCGGCTCCAGCCAAAGGAGAGCTTCGTCGATGTTGCCGAAGCGCACGCAGAATTGGTGCTTAAGAAGCTGAATGGCATCCAATTCAAGGGTCGCACGCTTTCGGTCGCCCCCGCTGCGGAGCGGGCCGATGGGGGAAAGGCAGGCTAAACAGAGGCGGCCCTGCGTCGAAACAGCCCCCCTGCGCTCCAATCCATATTTGAATCCGCGCGCGATGGCGCCATGATCCCATCGCTCCCATGTCGCGCGCCAATCGCAAGTCTACCCACGAGATCACAGGACTGATCTTGCTCGGCCTCGGGACGCTTCTGTTCCTTTCGCTCATATCGTATTCGCCGGATCAGGTCCCGAATCGCTTTATCCTGAAGCGCGTCTCGCATACGGGTCACGCGCCGGGTAATTTTATCGGCCCTTTCGGAGCGATGGCGGCCTGCTCCTTCTATTGGTTCCTCGGCGCCGCATCCTATCTGCTCGCGGCCGTCCTGGTCGGGTGTGGTGGCGTGAAACTCGTGGCGCCCTCGGTAAAACTCCTTGCGCGCGCGGGCTGGGCTGCCGGCATGATCCTTTCCGGAGCGTGCCTCCTCCATTTCCTGCCGTGGCGGCTGATCGACGAGCGCTGGCTCTTCCTCGATGGAGAGGGCGGATTGTTTGGCAGGGCCGCAGGCAGATTCCTCTCCCAGAATATCTTTGGGACGGTGGGATCGGTGATCATCCTGCTCCTGTTGTACACGACCTGTCTCATCCTCGTGACTGGTCTGCACCCGGTCGATGCGCTGCGCCACGCGCTGGCGCAGCCGCCCGTCTGGCGGGAGCGGTGGCAGAAATGGCGCACCGAGCGCGTCCGGCAGCAGAAGGCCGCAGATGCGCGCAATCCAAAGCCCAATCTGAAAGTCTCAAAACCGGAGCGGCAGGAGCGGCAGTCTGCTCGCAAGACTTCACTTCCGCTCCCGGAAATGTCCGGGCCGGAGGAGCAATTGATTTTGCCAGGGGGCGCGATCCCGCCGCCCGAGGCTGAGGGGCGGCCCGAGCCGAAAATTTTCGATGCAAACGTTCCCCCGCTTCCGCGTCCAAAGATAAAGGAAAAGGAGAAAAAGGACAAGCCGGCGCAGCTTGCCACTGTCGCCTGCGAAAACTACGAACTCCCATCGATGGATCTGCTGGACCCATTCGATTCGGAAAATCGCGAACTGGCCGATCCGGCCGAGCTGCTGTCGATCCAGTCCGTGGTGATCGATACCCTCGCCCAATTCGGGATCAGCGTGGCTCCAGGCGACATCACGCGCGGCCCCACGATCACGCGCTATGAGGTTTATCCGGCCAAAGGTGTCCGCGTGGACCGCATCTTAAGCCTTGAGCGCGACATCGCGCGGGCGACCTGCGCCGAGCGGATCAATATCCTTGCCCCTATTCCCGGCAAGGACACCGTGGGCATCGAGATTGCCAACTCGCGCAAGCAGAAGGTCGCCCTGCGCGAACTGCTTGAGAGCGACGATTTTCACAATACCAAAGCGAGAATCCCGATTGCCCTTGGCAAGGATGTCTATGGCAAGACGATCATCGCCGATCTGGCGGCAATGCCGCATGGCCTCGTCGCCGGCACCACCGGCTCGGGCAAGAGCGTCTGCATCAATGCGATCATCGCGAGCATTCTCTACCGATTCACTCCGCAAGATCTGCGCTTCATCATGATCGACCCCAAAGTCGTCGAGATGCAGATGTATAACTCGCTGCCGCACCTCGTCGTGCCGGTCGTTACGGATCCGAAGAAGGTGCTCCTCGCGATGCGCTGGGCGATCGATGAGATGGAGAAGCGTTACGCGATCTTTGCAAAGACCGGCGTCCGCAACATCGGCAGCTTCAACTCGCGGCCAAAGCCAAAGACCCAGAAGGAGCTCGATCTAGAGCAGGCGCAGGGGGACCTCTTCAAGCTTGCCCAATCCAAGGCGGCTCCCGCCAAAGTCGAGCCCGAAGCCGTGGCGCAGTCACCAGGCGTGGAAGATTTGGGCGGCGCTTTACCTGAGGCAATGGAAGGCGTTGCGGCCCCTGAAGTTCCCAGCGCCGAGGAGCGGATCACGCAGATGACTCGAGTCCGCAATTCGCGAGAGGACGACCTCATCGTGCCGGATCGGATGCCGTATATCGTCCTCATCGTCGATGAGCTTGCGGACCTCATGCAAACGGCCCCCGCCGACGTGGAGAGCGCCATCGCGCGCATCACGCAGAAGGCCAGGGCGGCTGGAATTCACATGATTATCGCGACACAAACGCCACGGGCCGATGTGATCACCGGTGTGATCAAAGCCAACGTGCCGTGCCGGATTGCCTTCCAGGTCGCCTCGGCTCTCGATTCGCGCGTAATCCTCGATGAGAATGGCGCTGAAAAACTGCTGGGCATGGGTGATATGCTCTACAGGCCGCCCGGCACCTCCAAGCTCATTCGTTCGCAGGGAGTGCTCGTTACCGACGAGGAAATTCGCCGCGTGGTCGAGCACGCCTCCGCGCAAGGCGAACCTGCGTTCGAAGCATCCATCCAGGACAAGCTCGACTCCATCGATAATGGCGAGGAAGGGGAGGAAGTAAGCGACGAAGACGAAGAGCTCGTGGATAAATGCATCGAAGTGATGCGGCAGGAGAAGAAGGCCTCGACTTCGCTCTTCCAGCGGCGTCTGCGTCTGGGCTACACTCGCGCCGCGCGCATCCTCGACATCCTCGAAGCGCGCGGCTATGTCGCGGCAGGCGAGGGAGCGAAGCCACGGGAAATCCTAGTCGATCTCGACGCGGTCTGATCTGTCCGCGGCGCTCGGCTATGGTACTGCGGCGCCCGCTTTGGAATCGCGCGCCATGAGTGTGGCGGCGACGCGCCGGATCGTCAGCCCCTGCACGAGGACTGAGAAGACGACCACGATATAAGTCATGGCCATGATTGTATCGTGCTGAGGACCGCGCGGGATCGATAGCGCGAGCGCAATGGAGATGCCGCCGCGCAGGCCGCCCCACGTCAGGATGGAGGCCGCTCCCGGCGTAAAAGTGCGCCATAGCTTCATCGTCTGCAGTGGCAGGGCGACGCTGATCCAGCGGGCCACCAGAATAAGCGGAATCGCCGCCGCCCCCGCCAGCAGCAGCTTCGCCGGAATAGCGATCACGAGGAACTCCAGGCCGATCAGCACGAAGAGGACTGCATTGAGTATCTCGTCGATGAGTTCCCAGAAAAGATCCAGATGTTCGCGGGTCGATTCGGACATTGCGTGGCGGCGCCCGTGGTTCCCAATGAAAAGGCCGCCGACGACGATCGCGATCGGCCCGCTGGCGCCCGCTGCCGATGCAGCGGCATAGCCGCCGGTTACAAAAGCAAGCGTCAACAGGATCTCGACTTGATAGTTATCGACGGTCTTTAGGAGTCGGTACAAGACCCATCCAAACAGGAGCCCGATCACAGCGCCGCCGACCGATTCTTGAAGAAACAACCTGCCGATATGCGCCGCCGAAGGGGACTCTCCATCGACCGCCACTCCGTACAGCACGGCGAACGCCACCACGCCAAGTCCATCGTTGAAGAGCGATTCGCTGGCGATCTTTGTTTCGAGGCTTCGCGGAATGCCCGCCGTCTTGAGTATGCTGATCACTGCGATCGGATCGGTGGGAGAGATGAGTGCGCCGAAGAGCATGCAATACCAAAAGCCGATGCCGATATGGGCCGCATCGAGCATGTAAAAGGTCGCGACTCCCACGATTGCCGTGGAAAGCGCGACGCCGGCCAAAGAGAGGATCAAGACGGTCCATTTCTGCCGCAGCAAATCTTCGAGATCGATCTGGAGCGCTCCCGCGAAGAGCAAAAAGCTCAACATCCCCTGCATCAGCGCCTCATTAAATGGAATGCCACTCAGGATTTCCGCGGCTCTTTCGCGAACCGCGGGCAGCACCCACCCCAGCGCCATGAAGCCAAACGACAGCAGAAGCGCGATGAGCATCACTCCGATGGTGGTCGGGGCCTTTATAAACCGATGATTCACGTAGCTCAGCAGCGCGGTGAGCGAAACGAGAAGCGCGATGATTTGGAATGCAGACATGCGGCAGGACGCAGCCCATCAAAGCGGGCGGCGCGGCCCGGTTCAACCCTTCTCGAACGGATCCATCCGCGGGTGCGTCTCAAAGTCTTGTGCGAATCGGCGGGTGAGACGATAGAAGAGTGAGCATGACCACTGATTCCACGCCATCGCCGGCGCTGTTCTTCGAGACGATTAATTCGTACCAGAAAAGCGCCGCTGTGAAGGCAGCCCTCGATCTGGATCTTTTTACCGCCGTCGGGACCACAGCAACGACTGCCGCGGAGCTGGCGGCGCGCGTGAAAGCTTCCGATCGAGGAGTGCGCATTCTATGTGATTACCTGGTTATCCTCGGTTTCCTCACGAAGACCGGCGATTGCTATGCTCTCACCCCGAGCAGCGCCCTTTTCCTGAGCAAAAGCTCTCCGGCATACGCTGGCGGCGCGGCCGATTTTTGCTCGGCGTCGTCGATCAAGGAGGCCTTCGATGACCTTGCCGCCGCGGTTCGGAAAGGCGGATCGGCCCATTCCGAGATGGGAACGCTCTCGCCGGATCATCCCGTCTGGATCCAATTCGCGCGCGGACTCGGTCCGATCATGACTCCCGCTGCGCAGGCCCTCGCCGACATCGTTCCGATTGAAACTCCGCATGGAGCGAAGATCCTCGATATCGCCGCCAGCCATTGCGTATTCGGGATCGCATTCGCGAGGAAATATCCTTCCCTTAGCCTCGTCGCGCTCGATTGGGCGCCGGTGCTCGAAGTTTCCCGGGCGAATGCGGCCGCTGCGGGCTTGAGCGCTCGTTTCAGCACCATCGAAGGGAGCGCCTTCGACGTCGATCTCGGGACCGGATATGCCGCGATCCTCATCCCCAATTTCCTGCATCATTTCGATCCACCCACTTGCACCGCTTTTCTCACGAAGGTGCATGCCGCACTCGCGCCGGGTGGACGCGTGGCGATCGTCGAGTTCGTCCCAAACGAAGACCGCGTCTCGCCTCCAGAATCCGCTGGATTCAGCCTCGTCATGCTCGCGACCACGCCGTCTGGCGATGCGTACACTTTCAGCGAGTATGGAGAAATGCTCGATGCGGTGGGATTTCGCGGGGTGGAGCGGCATCCGCTGGAGCCGTCCGTTGAGACGGCAATCTTAGCGATCAAATAGCAGCTCCAGCTTCACAAAGCCATTTTTCCATATGTCCGCTGTCCGCAATATTCTGAGCCTCGATGGCGGCGGTATACGGGGCCTTTTCACGCTGGAGATCCTGGCGAAGATCGAAGCGGAGCTCCGCCGCCATCACGGAAAATCCGACCTCGTGTTGGCGGATCACTTCCATCTGATCGCCGGCACCAGCACGGGCGCGATCATCGCCGCCTTGCTTTCGTGGGGCGAATCGGTCGAAAGCGTCATCACGCTCTATACCACGCGGGCGAGGGAGATGTTCCGCCGGTCCTCGATCTTCGGCATTCTCGATGCCAAGTATCGCAGTGAAGGGATAGCGAATGTACTTCGGGAATTCTTCATCGAAGACGATGGCCGGCCCGCGCTTCTTGGTACATGCCGACTGCGGACGCTGCTGCTGGTCATCATGCGGAACGCGAGCCGCGGCTCGGCGTGGCCTATAACGAACAATCCGGCTGCGAAGTACAATCTGCGAGTCAATCCCGATGGATCGCCCGCTGCCGCATGCAATCTCAATATCCCCCTCTGGCAATTAGTCCGCGCCAGCACCGCCGCCCCCTGGTTCTTTCCACCGGAACTGGTGCAAGTGGGCGCGGAGCAGTTTTCCTTCGTCGATGGAGGGGTGACGCCATATAACAATCCGGCGCTTATCGCCCTCCTCACCGCCACGCTCCCCGCGTACAACGTCAACTGGCCTGTCGGTACGAGCCGGCTCACCGTCGTTTCTGTCGGCACGGGGGCGACGCGCGCCCATATCAGCCCGCGATTGCATCTTTTTCTTCGCAGGATCAACGCAGTCTCCGACGTTCCCAAAGGCCTCTTGTCGGACATCAGCGATCATCAGGATACTCTTTGCCGGATTCTGGGCGAATGTGTCTTTGGCGATGCGTTGGATAGCGAAATTGGAGATTTGCGCCCCTCCGGATTATTGGCGCCTGAAGAGAAAAAATTCCGTTACGTCCGCTACAATCGCCGCTTCACGGCCGGAGACTTGGCGGGTCTGGAGAAGCGCATCGGCGCATTCAACATGGATAACCTCAAGCTGATGGATTTTCTCCAGGAATCGGGTCGCGAATACGCCGAGGCAAATGTGCAACTGGCGCACCTTGTTTCGTAGGGCGGTAAAATGGGGCGCGGAACTTCCAGAACTCGCCGTCAATTACAACACTCCGCGGTCGTGCAGTCGGTTCGAAAGCGCCATAAACTCCCGATATTGAATTCCGGCCTTTCGGCGGTGGACTTTCGGCGGTGGAGATAAAAAAGGCACGCGTGGAAGCCCACTAGGCAGATGCCATCGCTCAGCCAGTGTCGAGATTGCAGCAGCGCGGCGGTGTGGCCATCGATCCAGATATGTTCCGGCATGAAAGCACCGAATCCGTGTACGTTCCGATATCAAGGAGTAGGATCGCGCCTCCCTGCGCCGCCCGCTATCGATATCAGGCGCGAACAAGCACAGCAGAGAGGAGGCGAGAAGTATCAGGATACCAGAGTTGGTAAGGCGTCTCAAAGCTTTGGCGGGCAAGCGTAGGGATTCCCGACGGGCTCGTTCGTTTGTTCAGATTTCATGGCTTGGATTCTCCTATTGGCGCCTCAAGCTACGGGACGCTTTTTCCATGTCTCTGTGGTGGGCACACCATAAAGGGATGTTCTCCAGATTCAATCCGCGCCATATGGGAAGTTTGGTCGGTGAATAACTGCGACAAGGAAGCGTTTGGCGCTGGATTTAATCACATCGCGCCATTCAAATGAACGCGCTCCGAGGATCCTCTCCGATAACCCCTGAGACTTTTCCATGAACGGACTTCGCAAACCCACCGCCACCAACATCCTCCTTCCGTTCGTCGTCGTCGTGACCACTCTCTATCTGGCGCGCGAGTTCCTCATACCGCTTGCCCTCGCGGTGCTCGTTAGTTTCCTTCTCGCCCCTCTTATTCAAAGACTCGAGCGCCTTGGAATCGGGCGCACTTTCGCGGTCGTCGGCTCTACGCTGCTCGTTTTGGCTCTTTTTGGATGCCTCTTCTTTCTCGTCGCCTCGCAGGTTATCGATCTCGCGGCGCAATTGCCTAAATATCAGAGCAATCTTCAGGCCAAGATAATCGCCTTCAAGGCGCCCAAGAACTCCGCGCTGGATCGCGCGGCTAATTCGGTCAAGCAGGTCTCCGAAGCCGTGACGAAGGAGTTGAAGCAGGAGCCTGCGGCGCCCGATCCGACTCGGGTTGCCGTTCAGTCGGCGCCGGGGGCGAAGCCGCCAGTGGCGCCGGAAGCGCCGGCCTCCGGCGCGGCGACACTCCCCGCTAAGCCCTCGTCCGCGCCAGAGAAAACCGATGCGGCGCCAGTGCCCGTTACGATCGTCACCAATCCGACCAGTTCATGGGAATCAGTGAAAATAGTGGCGCGCCCCGTCCTCGCCCCTCTTGGGACCGCAGCGCTCGTACTGCTGCTCGTCATCTTCTTCCTGCTCGAGCGTGAGGATATGCGCGACCGGCTGATCCACTTGATCGGACGCAGCCACCTTCAAGTCACTACGCAGGCGCTCGACGAGGCGGCTCTGCGAGTGAGCCGATATCTGCTCGCTCAGTTTACAGTGAATATGAGCTACGGCGTGCTGATCTCCATCGGCCTTTACTTCGTCGGCATTCCAAATGCCATGCTGTGGGGAATGCTCGCCGGCCTTTTTCGTTTCGTGCCGTATATCGGCCCATGGATCGGCGCCACTTGTCCTTTGCTGCTCTCCCTGGCGATGTCCCCTGGCTGGACAATTCCGGTGCTCACGTTTGCCCTCTTCCTCACGGTCGAATTGCTGGTCTCCAACGTCCTCGAACCGTGGCTTTACGGGTCGAAGACCGGCATCTCTCCGCTCGCGATCATCGCTTCCGCGGCCTTCTGGACATGGTTGTGGGGCACGACGGGCCTCCTGCTCGCCACGCCGCTCACGGTCTGCATCGCTGTGCTCGGCAAATATATCCCGAGCCTCACATTTCTGGATGTCATCCTTGGAGATCGCCCGCCGATCGCCCCGGAAGACCGCCTCTACCAGCGCTTGCTGGCCCACGATGACGACGAGGTCACGGACCTCATTGAGGCGCATCTGAAGGAGCACGGCCTGGCGAGCACCTTCGACTCGCTCATCATCCCCGCGCTGCGGCTGATCGATGAGGACTTCCGTCTCGGCACGCTGAGCGAGGATGATCGGGGCCGGCTGCTCGGAATCGCGCGCGAAATTGTGGGAGAGCTTGCGGAGAATCAAGCTCCCAAACTTGCCGCCGAGAGCCAGCCGCTCGTCGATCCCGAGCCGTTCGTTTGCATCCCGGCGCGTGATCTCGGAGACGAGATCGGTTGCGTCATGCTGGCGCGCCTGCTTGCTGAGTCGGGCGTGGCTGCGGTCGTGATACCTTCCAAGCTGCTCGCGAGCGAGACCGTCGAGGCGGTGGCCAAGACCACTTCGCAAAAGTTCTGTGTCTCCGTCATTCCGCCGGGTTCCGCGCGGCAGGCGATCTATGTTTGCAAACGGTTGCGCGATCGTTTTCCAGACGCCCGCATCGCCGTCGGCATGTGGGGCGAGTTAGCCGAGAACGACAAGCGCATCAATAAGATCCGCGACGCGCATTTCGATGTGGTCTTCACTACACTCGCCGCCGCAGCGCGAGAGATCGCCTCTTCCGCCGCAGTCCGCGAGGCGCTTCCCGCGCCAGCCGTCGTGGCCCCTGTTGCCGCTTGACTGCGGCTGAGGCTTGCGCGCCAAGTTTGCGGCTCGCCGCCGCTGGAGTATCTTCACTGCATTCCCGATGGACGAAGCACCTTTCGATTTCTCTTCCGACGGCGGGCAGTTGGGTGCGGTCGAGATTCTCGATCGGATCATCGTTTCGCTTCAGCCCGCCGATCCGGCTCGCCACTCGCTCATCGCCTTGCGAATGCAGGTCGCCGAGCAGGAGGAGATATTGGGCGATGCGCGGCACGCGATCGAGAAGCTCGAAGCGATCGTCAAAAAGGTGACGGCTCCCGCGAATCGCATCGGGACATTCCTTGGCGCGAGCGGCGCCGACGCCGCGCAGATCGTAGTGGGCGGCTCCGACTACTTTTGCAACGTCGATCCCCGTCTCGATCTTCGCTCGCTGCGCCGGGGCGTGCGCGTGCTCGTCAATGAAGCGTACGTCATAGTCGGCGATCTCGGTTATGACAAGACGGGGCCTGTGGCGAAAGTCACCGAAGTGCTCGGGCACGATCGCTTGCGGGTGGGCAGCGAGCACGGCTCCCAATCGACCCTCCTTCAGCGCAGCGATTTGCTCATGAAGGAAAAGTTGAAGGCGGGCGATGAGGTCCGCGTCGACGCCAATTACAAGGTAGCCCTTGAGGTTCTGGCGAGGCCCCGGTCCGAAGAGTATTACCTGGACGCGGTCCCGGAGTTGCCTTGGGAAAAAGTCGGCGGCCAGGGGGAGGCGCTTGGCGCCATTCGCGATGCCATTGAGCTGCCGCTCCTGCACCCGGCCTTGTTTGCCCGTTTCCAGCACGCCACGCCGAAGGGTTTTTTGCTTTATGGACCGCCCGGCTGCGGCAAGACGTTGATCGGCAAAGCGACAGCCTACAATCTCACGCAGCAGCTCCAGCGCGAGAGCGGCCAGGAGATGCGTGAGTATTTCATGCACATCAAGGGGCCGGAGATCTTGAATATGTGGGTAGGCGAAAGCGAGCGGATGGTGCGCGAGATCTTCGCGACTGCGCGCGAGAAGCGCAAAGACGGGTTCCTCCCGTTCCTATTTATCGACGAGGCGGAATCCATTCTGGGCACGCGCCGCGCCACGCGCTTCTCCAATATACTCTCCACCCTCGTTCCGATGTTTTGCACCGAGATGGATGGGATCGAATCGCTCAGCGAGGTCGTTATCATCCTCGCGTCGAACCGCGCCGATCTGATCGACCCCGCGATTCTTCGCCCCGGACGCATCGACCGCAAGATCAAGGTCAATCGGCCCGATCGCGAAGGCGCTCGCGAGATTTTCAAGATCTACCTCAGTCCGTCGCTTCCATACGATCCTAGGCTTGTCCGCGAAGCCGGAAGCATTTCCGCGGCGGTCGATAAACTGGTCGATGCCATGGTCGATCTCGCCTTCTCGCATCGGGATGAAAATTGTTTCCTTGCTATCACCCTGCGCTCCGGGAAAAAGGACATTCTCTACCGCGGCGATCTCATCTCGGGGGCAATCATCGCCAGCATAGTCGACCGTGCGAAAAGCGCCGCGATCAAGCGCGCCATTGCCAGCAAGGAGGAAGAGGGAATCAGTGAGAGCGATCTGCGCGGCTCCTTCGAAGCCGAGTACCTCGAAAACGACATCTTTCCGCCGAGCGACATCACGGAAGATTGGCTGCAACTGCTCGACTACGATGCCGAGAACGTCGTCAAAGTCGCCCCCGTGCGAGCCGGTGTTGGCAAGCATTCCGCCCAGAGCGGAGTCATCTAGCATCGCACGAAAGGAGGTGAGGCTCGATCTGAGGTTTAACCTCCGCCCCCGGCGTACCTCTTTCGTGTGGCCCGCCCCCCATCCACGCCCTGAGTTGCAACCAGCCTCAGGCTGGCCCCTTTCCCGCCCGGATCTACCGTGCGTGTCAACCCACCAGAACCCCGCCTTTCCACCCCCGCTCCGCGCGGGCCCCGAATTCAAACTTGCCCAGACCGCTCCCTCCGCTAACCTTGCGGGCTTCATGCGCAGGGTTATTTCAACGATTGTGGCCCTCTGGATGTCCGGGCATGCGCTTGCGGCCGATTGGATCCTCGTGAAGCACGACGGACGCGATTACGTAACTTTCGACAACGTCTCGCAGTTTTACGGCCTCGGCCCGGTGAAGGAGTCCGGGCGGGCCTTCACCATCGCCATTGGTGATCGCAGCCTGCGCGGAGAGGTCGGCTCCGTCGATTTCTACGTCAATAATCTCAAGTTCAATCTCAGCTACCCCATCGCCGAGCACGACGGGCGCCCCTGCATCTCACGGATGGATCTCGTCAAGATCATCGAGCCGGTTCTCCGCCCGGGTCACATTAAGGAGTCGGAGATGGTCGATACCGTGATCCTCGATCCAGGCCACGGCGGCCATGATAATGGCGCCGTCAGCGCCTTTGGAAACGAGAAGAGCTTCACCCTCGATGTCGCAAACCGCGCGCGCATCCTCATCGCCCAGCAGGGGATCAAGGTCTATATGACCCGCACGACGGACGAATTTATCCCGCTCGAAGACCGCGTCCGCTTTGCAAACAGCCACCCGCGCTCGCTCTTCATCTCGATCCATTTTAATTACGGCGGCGGCACCGGCCTTGAGACCTATACGCTCGCCCCGCGCGGCGTCCCGTCCATGATGGCAGACGGTCCGCGCATCTCCGATCTTCAGCAGTCCGCGGGAAATGCGTGCGACGCAGAGAACATGGCGCTTGCCACCGCGACGCATGCGTCCCTCATCTTCCATCTCAAATCGTACGCTCAAGGGATGTTCGATCGCGGCATCAAGCGGGCGCGCTTCGTCGTCATCCGCGATATCGCCGTGCCGGGCGTGCTGGTCGAGGGCGGATTCCTTTCCAACGCTTACGACGCGAAGCTCATCGCGACTCCCGCCTACCGGCAGGCGATGGCTGCCAGCATCTTCCAGGCGGTGCAGACCTACCGGCGCGCCGTCGGTCCATCTGCCGTGCAACTCGTCCGCACGAATCCGCCCGCGCGGCCGCCCGAGATCGAACCGGCGGCGACGGATGCGCCCGTGCAGCCTGCCGCGCCTGAGGATGCGAATTAAGGACCCTCGGACGGCGTAGCAAATCCAAGCCTCCCCAAAATCCTGTAAATCCTGTTAATCCTGTCCAAAATCGCTGCAGCGCCGACGAAGCGCAATGGGCCACGCGCCGAACCCGTGAAGCCGGGCAGACCCATCGGCATATTCGATTCCGGCATCGGCGGCCTCACCGTCGCCGCGGCGTTGCGCAATCTCCTGCCGGCGGAACAGATCTTCTACATCGGCGACACCGCCCGCGTGCCGTACGGCGGCAAGACACAGAGCACCATCGAGCGATACAGCATCGAGATTTCGGGACTGCTTCTCGCGGAGCAGTGCAAGATCATTGTGGTCGCCTGCAACACCGCTTCCGCGCTCGCGATTCCAAGGCTCCACGAGATCCTCAAGGTTCCCGTGATCGGCGTGATTCATCCCGGCGCAAAAGCTGCCGTGGCGGCTACGCGCAATGGCAAGATCGGCGTCATCGGCACCCGCGCCACGGTGTATAGCCGCGCCTATGAACGCGCCATTCACGATATCGATCCTGGTCTCCGGGTGGTCTCCCAGCATTGCCCGCTCCTCGTCCCATTAATCGAAGAAGGGTGGCTGGAAGATCCGGTGACCGATCAAGTCATCGCGCGTTACATTGGCAAGCTCCTAGACGAGAACATCGACACACTCGTTCTGGGCTGCACCCACTATCCGCTCTTGAGAGAGGCGATCCAAAGGCTCGCCGGTTCGAAAATTCGCCTGGTCGATTCCGCTCATAATTGTGCGGCCGCGGTGCGCGAACTCATGAAGAAGGAACGGCTCGCCGCCCCCAAGGGAAGCCTCGGCCGCCTTCAAGTCGCGCTTACCGACGCCTCCGATAGCTTTCTCCGCGTCGCCGAGCGCGCCCTCGCGATCGATGTGGGCGACGTTCTGCTGCGCACGGTTCAGGCCGTAGCGCCGTAGCGCTCGACGATCGCTCACTCACTAAGCCTGCGGCGCCGGGTCGTAGTTCAGGCACGTCCCGAGCCACCGCTCCACTGCGTCGAGCGGCAGTTTCTTCCTCACGCTGTAGTCGAGAGCTTGATCGCGATCGATCTTGCCGAGGCCGAAGTAAGTAGCTTGCGGATGCGCGAAATAAAATCCGCTCACGCTCGATCCCGGCCACATGGCGCAGTTCTCCGTCAGTAGCATTCCCGTGTTCGCCTCCACATTGAGCAACGTCCAGAGCGTCTGCTTTTCGGTGTGATCGGGACACGCTGGGTAGCCCGGAGCCGGGCGGATTCCGCGGTACAGTTCCTCGATCAGTTGTTCGTTGCTCAGGTTCTCACTTTTTCCATAGCCCCACTCAGTCCGCGCCCGCTTGTGCAGGCACTCGGCAAACGCCTCCGCCAGCCGGTCGGCTAGCGCCTCGGCCATGATCGCGTTGTAATCGTCGTGATCCGCCTTGAAGTCGGCGACAATCTCCGCAAGGCCGAAGCCCGATGTCACCGCAAACGCGCCGATATGATCGGCCAGCCCGGTCGATTTCGGCGCGATGTAATCGGCCAGCGATCGGTTTGGCTCTCCAGCTTTCTTGACAAGCTGCTGGCGCAAATGATGCAGCGTCGTGCTCACGCTTGCGCGCGATTCGTCCGCGTACATTTCGATGTCGTCGCCCACCGCGTTTGCAGGGAAAAATCCGTACACACCCCGCGCTTGCAGGAGGTTCTCCCCGACAATCCGCGCCAGGAGGTCTTGCGCATCCGCAAACACCTTGCCCGCCTGCTCGCCGTACTTCTCGTGTTGCAGGATCGATGGGTAGCGCCCCCGCAATTCCCACGTGTGAAAGAATGGCGACCAATCAATGAAGGAAGCAATCTCGCCCAGCGGGATCTGGATGCAGACGTCCTCGCCCGGCCTTGCCACGCTGCTCACGCAACGGACACCGAGAAATTCTGGTTCGCAAATATCCGAGGCGCTCCACTGGATTGCTGTGCGGTTCGCGCGCGCTTTTTCAAGCGGCACAAGGTGCTGCTTCTGCCCCGCGTGCATCGCCCGCAGCGCTTCCTGTTCGCTTCGATTCTTCTGCATGAAGCCCTCACGCTGGTCGGGACTGAGCAGGCTGCTCACCACCGGCACCGCCCGCGATGCGTCGAGCACATGCACCACCGCACCCGCGCGCGCCGGTGCGATCTTCACCGCCGTGTGCGCCTTGCTGGTCGTGGCGCCGCCGATGAGAAGCGGCTGTTTCATGCCGCGCCGCTCGATCTCCCGCGCGACGTGCGCCATCTCATCGAGCGACGGCGTTATCAATCCGCTCAGCCCGATCACATCCACCTGCTCGCGTTCAGCCGTGTCCAGTATTTTATCGGCCGAGACCATCACGCCGAGGTCGATCACTTCATAGTTATTACAGCCGAGCACCACGCCGACAATGTTCTTGCCGATGTCATGCACGTCGCCCTTGACCGTCGCCATCAGCACTTTGCCGCGCGCTTGCACCGATTCGCCGGATTCCAGCGCCCTCTTCTTCTCCGCCTCCATGAATGGCATGAGATACGCCACCGCCTTTTTCATCACGCGCGCCGATTTGACCACCTGCGGCAGAAACATCTTCCCCGCTCCGAAAAGGTCGCCCACCACATTCATTCCATCCATCAGCGGCCCTTCGATCACGTCGAGCGGACGGTTCAGCTTCTGGCGCGCCTCTTCGGTGTCCGCGTCGATGTGATCCACGATCCCTTTCACCAGCGCGTGCGAGAGCCGCTCTTCGACGGTCCCTTTCCTCCACGACGCATCCTCGGCGCCAGTTTCGCCGCGCGCTTTTCTCTTCACGGTCTCGGCGAAATTTACCAGACGCTCCGTCGCATCCGGACGGCGGTTCAGCAGCACGTCCTCCACGAGCTCGAGCAGATCCTTCGGAATCTCCTCATACACTTCCAGCATCCCGGCGTTCACGATTCCCATGTCCATCCCGGCGCGAATCGCGTGATAGAGAAAGGCCGCGTGCATCGATTCGCGCACCGCGTTGTTGCCGCGAAATGAGAACGATATATTGGACACACCGCCGCTTATCTTCGCGTGCGGCAGGTGTTGTTTGATCCAGCGTGTCGCCTCGAGAAAATTCACCGCATAGTTGTTATGCTCCTCGATCCCCGTCGCCACGGTGAGGATGTTTGGATCGAATATAATATCCTGTGGCGGAAAGCCCGCCTCGTTGACTAGCAAGTGATACGACCGCTCGCAGATCGCGATCTTTCTCTCGAATGTGTCCGCCTGCCCCTGCTCGTCGAAGGCCATCACCACCACGGCCGCGCCGTATCGGCGCACCAGCCGGGCCTGCTCGAGAAATTTTGCTTCACCCTCCTTCATCGATATCGAATTCACGATTCCCTTTCCTTGCAGGCAGCGCAGCCCGGCCTCGATCACCGACCATTTCGATGAGTCGATCATCAGCGGCACACGCGCGATATCCGGCTCGCTCGTGATCAGATTCACGAAGCGCGTCATCGCCGCCACCCCGTCCAGCATCCCTTCGTCCATGTTCACATCAAGCACGTTGGCGCCGTTCTCGACCTGCTGCCGCGCCACCACCAGCGCCGCCTCGTAGTCCTGCGCTTGGATCAGTCTCGCAAACTTCGGCGACCCAGTCACATTCGTCCGCTCGCCGATCATCACGAAGCCTGTGGATTCCGTAATGTTGAAGGCCTCCATCCCGGAGAGCCGCGTCGGCAGCGGACGCTCCACCGCCGATTCCGCCGCATTCCACTCTTCCAGCAATGCAGCCGGGATCTTCCGAGGCGGACAATCCCGCACCGCGTCCGCAATGGCCCGGATGTGGTCCGGCGTCGTCCCGCAGCAGCCGCCCACGATATTCAGCCAGCCAAGCTCCGCCCATTCCCGGAGCTGCGGCGCCAGCGTCTCCGGTGTTTCCGGAAATCCCGTCGGCAGCAGGTCGTCCGGCAATCCGGCGTTCGGATACGCACTCACGCCGCACGGTGCGATCCCGCTCAGCTCCTCCATAAAGGGGCGCATCAGATCGGGACCGAGGGCGCAGTTCAGCCCGACGCTCAGCGGACGCGCATGCGACACCGCATTCCAAAAGGCCTCGACCGTCTGCCCGGTCAGCGTTCGCCCGGCCCGGTCGATGATCGTACCCGATATCATCAGCGGGACGATCTTCTGTCCCGGCCTGCCTGCCCGCGTAGAAAGCGCTGCTTCCTCCGACGATCTCGCGATGCGCAGTTCGTCAAAGACTTCCGCGATCGCAAAGAGCGCCGCCTTCGCATTCAGCACATCAAAGATCGTCTCCACCAGAAGTACATCCGCGCCGCCTTCAATCAGCGCCCGCACCTGCTCCGCGTACGAAATTCGAAGCTGATCGAAGTTCACGGTCCGAAATGCCGGATCGTTCACGTCGCCCGAGATCGAGGAGGTTACCGGCATCGGCCCGATCGCTCCAGCCACGAATCGCCGCCGTCCGGTCTTGTCCGATACGCGATCCGCCTCCACCCGCGCTACTCTCGCAGCGGTAAGATTCATCTCATAAGTGAGCTCCCGCAGAAACGGATCCTCGATCACTCGCTGAAAATGCGCCTGATCTTTCCGCTCTTCCGATTCCGTTAAAAAGAAGAAATCGTGCTGGCCGATCGTCGTCGCGCCGAAGGTGTCGGTCTCAATGATGTCCGCCCCGGCGTCGAGATACTGTGCGTGGACGTCCGAGATCACTTCGGGCTTCGTCAGCAGCAGCAGTTCGCCATTCCCGCGCAGATCCTTTCCCTTCCAGTCGCGAAAACGCGCGCCGCGAAAATCCGCCTCCTCAAGTGAGTACCGCCCGCTTTTGCGGAAGAGATGCAGCATGGTCCCCATCGCCCCGTCGATGATTGCGATGCGTTCGCGGAGCAGTTGTTCCAGCGGATGGAGGCTGACGGTTGGAGCGGACATCGGAAGTTTAGCTTAACAGCGTGCAAGAGGCTCGATCAAGGAACAAATCCACATATCTGGATATGTATATGCGTCGAGCTTAAGCGCTCCTGCGAACGCGGCGCGCGCATCGCCCAAGACCGGGAGTAATACCCGGTTTTAAGTAGCCTCCCAATCTGCGGGAATCGCGGTGGAGCTAAAATCTGTGGATCACCAGCATTTCATTTTTCCGCAGAAAAGTTCCAAATTGCCCTAGTTCCTGCTTCATGCGATAGGTTAACTTCGTATGCACCCAGAACCCTCCAGCCCTTCGCAAAAGTATATCCGGGAACACACGGCTTCCCTCGAAAGCGCCATCCTTACCCGGCGCGATTTCCTCACCCGCACCGGAATGGGATTCGGCGGCCTCAGCATGGCGTCGCTCTTCGGCATGAATCTCTTTGCCGACGCAGCCTCCGTCAGCATCGACAATCTCCATCCGCTCGCCCCCAAGCCGGCCCAATTTCCTGCAAAGGCAAAGTCCGTCATCCACATTTTCGCCGAGGGTGGCCCCTCCCAGGTCGACACGTGGGATCCGAAGCCGGAATTGACCAAAAACGACAGCAAGACGATCCCCGGTCATGAAGGGCTGGCCTTCGGGTCGCCGTTCAAGTTCTCCAAGATGGGCAAGTCGGGCGTGGAGGTGAGCGAAGTCTTCCCCAAACTCGGCGAATGCATCGACGATATCGCGGTCATCCGCTCCCTCTGGACCGATATCCCGGCTCACGACGTCGCGCAGCGGTTTATGAATACCGGGTCGCTCCAGCTCCCCAAGCCGAGCATGGGTTCGTGGGTCGTGTATGGCTTGGGCACGGAGAATCAGAACATGCCCGGCTTCATCACGCTCGGCGGCAGCCCCGAGTGGCGACAATCCTCATTTCTGCCCGGCATCTATCAGGGATGCGAAGTGAACTACCATCAGAACATGCCGCTGGATGAGGTGCTCTCCAATATCCGCAGCCAATTTTCTCCGCTCGACCGCCAGCGCCGCCAGCTCGATCTCGTGACCAAACTCAACGCGATGCACGAAGCGACGCTTCAAAAGGACGCGCAGCTCGAAGCCCGCATCCAGTCCTTCGAGATCGCCTTCAAGATGCAGACGGAAGCCACCGACGCCTTCGACATTTCCAAGGAGCCGGAAGACATGCACAAGCTCTACGGCAAGAGCGATATGGGCGCCAAACTGATGGTGGCCCGCCGGCTCGTCGAGCGCGGCGTCCGATTTGTTCAGGTCTCCGCAGGCGGATGGGATCACCACGGTGATCTCGAACGCTCCTTGAAGGCCAGAGCAGGGGATATCGATGGACCTGCCGCCGCACTCATTGCCGATCTCAAGCAGCGGGGTCTTCTCGATTCCACCCTCATAATCTGGGGCGGCGAATTTGGGCGCACCGTGACGAAGGATCGGAATGGAAACGCCACCCCGGGACGCGATCACAATGGACGCGGCATGTGCTGCTGGATGGCTGGCGGCGGCGTGAAAGGCGGAATGACCTACGGCGCCACCGACGAATTCGGAGCGCGGGCCGTCGAGAACAAGGTCCATATCCACGATCTGCACGCGACGATACTTGCCCTCCTCGGCTTCGATCACAAAAAGCTGACCTACCGTTACAATGGGCGCGATTTCCGGTTCACCGACAATTTCGGCAACGTGGTAAAAGACGTTATCGCCTGATTGAAATAAACATGCAGCGGTTCGCAAGGGTGTCGCGCGAGTGACGCCCAAAGCAAATCGGCCCCTCGATATGATCCGCACCCTCTCCCTCCTCGGCATCGCGGTTGTCCTCGCTCCGTCCGCTTTCGCGGATCTCACTCCAGAGCAAACGCAATTCTTCGAAGGCAAGGTGCGTCCCTTGCTTTCCGAGAAGTGTTATAAGTGTCACTCCGTCGAAGCCGGCAAAGCCAAGGGCGATCTGACTCTCGACACGAAGGACGGACTTTTAAAAGGCGGCAAAAATGGAATCGTCGTTAAACCCGGCGACTTGGATGGGAGCCCGCTCATCAAGGCCGTATCGTACGAAGATTCCGATCTCCAGATGCCGCCGAAGGGCGAGAAGCTAAGCGATCCCGAGATTGCCGTGCTTAAGGAGTGGGTAAAGATGGGCGCGCCCGATCCGCGCGCCGCCGGAATCAAGGTGAAACTGAGTGGATTGACCGACAAGGCCCGCTCGCACTGGGCCTTTCAGGCCGTGAAAAAGCCGGAGATTCCGCCCGTGATGAACCGCGCATGGTGCTTCACGCAAATCGACGCCTTTATCCTCCATAAGCTCGAGGAAAAGCAGATGACACCCTCGCCTGATCTGCAGGGAATCAAGGGCCGGGAAACGTTGCTCCGCCGCGCCAGCTACGATCTCACCGGCCTCCCGCCGACCCTTCCCGAAATCACCGATTTCCTGAAGGACGACGCCCCGACTCCCGTGGCATTTGCGAAGGTCGTCGATCGCCTGCTCGCCAGTCCGCATTACGGCGAGCGCTGGGGCCGCTTCTGGCTCGATACCGCGCGTTATGCCGACACGACCGGGAATAAGGGAAACAATGACGAATACCGTTTCCCCTATGCGTGGACCTATCGCGATTGGGTGATCAAGGCGCTCAACGACAACATGCCGTACGACCAATTTATCATGCAGCAACTCGCTGCCGATAAGCTGCCGGAGAACCCGGTATTCAACCTGGCTGCGCTCGGTTTCCTTACAGTCGGAGAGCGGTATGGCAACCCGAATGATGTGATCAACGATCGCATCGATGTCGTGAGCAAAGGGTTCCTGGGTATGACTGTGGTTTGCGCCCGGTGCCACGATCACATGTTCGATCCGATCCCCACCAAGGATTACTACGCCCTGCACGGCGTTTTTGCCAGCATCACGGAGCCGAAAGAAAAGCCGCTTATCAAGGAGATCAACGTTAAGGCAAAGGCCGAATACGACAAAAAGCTCGCGGCGCTTGAAGAGGGCAATCGCGACAAGTACTACAAAACTCTCGAAGAATATTCCGCCACCTTCCGGGCCAATGTCGCGGACTACATACTGGCCGCGCATCTTGGCCGGAAAGATTCCAGCGAAGCGAACCAGCAGAAGGCTGAAAAGCTCGCCGACGAAAAGAAGCTCGATCGCACCATCGTCGTCGAGGTCCGCAATCGGCTCACCAATCGCGAGCACGATATTTTCGGCCCATTTGCTTCGTTCCTCCAGGGCGGAGATAGCTGGAAGGCGATTGCTGCGAAGGTCTCGCAGGATAAGCGATACAATCCCGTGATCGCTGCGGCCTTCAAGAACACGGAACCGAAAAACTTCGAGGATCTCGCCGCCACTTACGCAAAGGCATTTGCGACTGTCGAGCCGAAGGCGAAGGATATCGTTAAGGCGTTTGCCGCGGCGAAAGCCGAGCCCACCCCCACCGCCAGCATCGCCTTGGCAGGGAGCGCCAAACCCGGCGCAATGGCAATGAGCCAAATGACTGCGGACACGATGATGATGAGCATGGGCATGATGGGATCGCACGCGGATGGGAAAGCCGCGAATGTCGCAGGCTGTGACCCAGCCCTCGTCCGGCTCGCCGTGGCGCCCCTTCATATCCTCCCTGCCTATGAATTGGACACGGATGGGATCCGCGCAGCGGTGAACGGCTGGCCCAATCAGCTTCGGGGCAAACCCCGCTTCAGCTTCGCCAAGATCAATGAGCTGATGCTCACCGACCCAGGCGTTCCCGAGCGCGCCATGGTGGTCATCGATAAGCCAGATGCCCACGATTCGCCCGTCTTCATCCGCGGCCAGGCCGAGACCCGCGGCGCTGTCGAGCCGCGCCACTTCCTCGAAGCCCTTTCAAATGGCAAACCGCAGCCATTCAAGACCGGCAGCGGCAGGCTCGATCTTGCCAAGTGCATCGCAAGCAAGGACAACCCCATCACCGCGCGTGTGATCGTGAATCGCGTCTGGATGCATCATTTCGGGCAGGGCTTCGTCCGAACGCCCGACGATCTCGGGATGCAGAGTGAAGATCCGAGCCATCCCGAGTTGCTCGATTACCTCGCTTGGTGGTTCATGGATCAAGGCTGGGATCTTAAGAAACTCCACAAGCTCATCATGCTGTCGCGCGTCTATCAGGAGACCAGCGACACAAAGCGCCAGTATGAGGCGGTCGATCCCGAGAATCGCCTCCTATGGCGCGCCAATATCCGCAGGCTCGATTTCGAGGCCATGCGCGATTCGCTCCTCCTCATGGCCGGCAAGCTCGATGCCAAAGTCGGTGGCCAGCCGATCAATCTTAACGAAGAGCCGTACTCGTTCCGACGTTCCGTATATGGTTATATCGATCGCGGCAACCTTCCCGAACTCATGTCGAATTTCGACTTCGCAAATCCCGACATGCCCAATAGCTCGCGCACAAGCACGGTCGTGCCCCAGCAGGCCCTGTTCCTTATGAACAGCCCCATGTCCGTCGATATCGCGCGCCACATCATCGCCCGGCCCGAGTTTCAGCAAGCCGGCAACGACGTGAACCGCATGCTCACGCTCTACCGCATCGTCTATCAGCGCGGCCCCAAAAGCCTGCAGGAGACCGAACTCGCCATGAAGTTCGTCTCCGAGGAAAACAAAGCCCAGCCCGAAGTTGCGAAAGCGATGAAAGACGTCGACACCAAAGCCGAGGAGACCGCCAAAAAGCGGGCCCAAGACCGCGCCAAGAGCGACAGCAATACCAAGGCTATTCAAAACGAAGGCTCCGTAGTCGAACGCGCCCCCTTGAGTCCTTGGGAGACCCTCGCCCAAGCCCTCCTCATGTCCAACGAAGCCGACTACGTAAACTAGTCCGAAGCACATGGAGCGCTTCGGTGAAGATTGATGGTGTTATGCTCGATACGGGGCCGCTCGTAGCGCCAGCAATATAAAACTGTGGGATCGGAGACGAGCAGGCGGTGTTAATCCGTTCCCGGCATCGATCTGGCGCGAAAACCGCTTTCTCGACCACAAATGTGCCCGTCATTGCTACTCGCCACCTGCATCTTCCTGCTCGCCCGCACCTCGCAAGCGCTGCTTGGCGACACTAGGGACACCGCGGAGGCGCGCTACGGGCTCCCAAAATCGGAAAAAACTCCGCTCGGCGCGAGTCCGCTTGTCTCAGGCGGTCACGAACTGGTGTTTGAGTATCAGGGCTGCTCTATCCGATGTGCGCTTCTCGAAGCGACTGACGGTCAGCGGTACGTCGTTCGCGAGGAGTACAGAAAGCTTTGGGACACGGCAATTGCAAAAAAAGGAGGATCTCCGGCGATTCAAGATTTCGAGCGCGATGCCGTTCTCTTAGCCGAAACAGGAAAGTCGCCGTGGCGGCTGGGAAGCCCCGACTTCATGGGCGACTCCAGACGATCATTACCAGCCATCTGAAGAGCATGGTGGGTTGGAGAGTCTGGCACCGCGACGATGGCGCGATTGCACGGCAATTCGGACAATCGTTGATGGTCTTCGAGCTTCCTCAAGCATTAAAACGCGATGCGGAAGTGCAAGACTCCCGCGACAAGGCGGCCCGCGAGAACGCAACGAAAATCTATACCGCACCGCTCCAAGGCGCTCCGCCGCCCATGCCGCCGCGCACCCAATTTCCACCCGCGGATGTCTCTGCCCATCTCCCGCGGCGGCGCCATCGCCCGGCGTCACTCGACCGCCGTCGACTTTCCAAAAAAGCGTGCTGGAGAGAACCAACCCAGCGCCTGCGCCGATTCCGGCGCCGAGGCTGGTTCAACCCAGTCCGTCGCCGGTGAGTCAAGCCGGAGTAACTGCATCTACCGGAGCCGCTTTGGGCTTCGAGTTTGCCGTCCTATTCTTCATGGTGGCATTCTTTTTTCGATACGTAATACCGCATTTCCGGTCACCGATCGCCGCCTCTTCGCGACCGGCGACCCCGCAGGGCTTTATCCCGCCACCGCTTCCGGCATCACCTAGCTCTCAGTCCCTAGGCGATCTTACATGGGACGAGTTTGAGTTGCTGGTCGGGGAGCTATACCGCCGAGACGGATTCGCTGTCGAAATCTCAAACGCTACTGGCTCCGATGGTGGAATAGACCTGGTGCTACGAAGGGATTCGGCTCGCTTCATCGTTCAATGCAAGCATTGGAAATCGGTGAAGGTTACGGTGAAGGACATCCGGGAGTTTTTCGGGGTGCTGGTTTCGGAAAGCGCAACGCGAGGGATCTTCGTCACGACGACGTCCTTTACGCGCGACGCTATCCAGTTCGCAGTCGGCAAACCGCTCGATCTGATCGATGGATCTACGCTAGACACCCTCATCGCACGCCACCCCGATCTGCTGGATGTATCGTCGTGGTCCCGCGCATTCAAGAGCGGTGCAACCGTTAAGGATCCCATGTGCCCGTCGTGCAGCTCAAGTATGGTCATGCGCTCCGGCCGGCATGGCACTTTTTGGGGATGCGCGACGTATCCAAAATGCCGCGGCAAACGCGAAACGCGCAAGCATATTTGCCGCGCGTCCGATGGCAGGTAGAGCGAAGGAAGCGCGTAGCCTTCCTCCCGTCGCGAATCAATCCGCTGATGGTAGCGGGTGGTCCACCCGCAGGGGATTTTTCCACCCGGGACGCCCCTCATCGCGTCAGGCTGCTTAAAGTTTTTCGACAAAAAGGTTGACTCTTTGCCCTGCTATAAGAGAAAACGTCCGTCGCGAATCCTGAGATCCAGGCGACGCGCTAGAACGATCCACTTCCCATATCTATATTGGCGTTACCACCAGTGATTTTACAACAGGCGCCATCGGAGGCGGTTTCATCGGGTTGCTCACCGATCACGGCGGTGGCCCCCCAGCACCTCAACAATCGGATGACCAGAGAGCTTGGGGAAGCGCCGGGGCGAGCTATGCAACGGGCACCTATTACTGGCTGCGGATACACGGTGACGGAGCTGGCAGGATCACAACCCACTCTGGCTGGCAGACGGCGCAACTCCGGAATCTTCCGCGTCGGTCGTAACCGATAACTTCGGTTTGACGAACGGAGGGGGCACTTCGCCCAGAGGCATCGCCGGGCTCACAACCGATAGCCGTGACGGCAACGGCTCGTTCCAAGTCGGCTACGTCCTAATTCAAAATTCGGCGCTCCCTTCAATCACCGAGGGCGCGGTCCCCGAGCCTGCAACCTTCGCCACCCTCGTTGGCGGTGTTGGAATGCTGCTCGGCTTGCGCCGCCGCCGCGCCTAAGTTCATCCGCTCAGAAACCCTTCAAAACGCCGCCCGATCCGCTCGGGTGGCGTTTTTTTATGGCTGCGTGGAGGGACCGAACTCGATCGCCAGACCCATGGCGCACATGGCGTCAGATAGTGCGAGCGCCGAGCGCCATCCTTCGTTCCCCAAATCGCGTAGCGATGCCCGCCCGTGCGCCTACCCGGTTTACTAATTCCTCACTGTCCTTGTCCCATCAGCCCTCATCCTTTCTAAAGCTCCCACCGAAAGCCGATAAATCCTCTTTCACTCAAAACGCCTTCTGCCCCACGATCAGCGCCAGGTCACGATCAGAAATCCTGTTAATCTTGTTAATCCTGTCTTAAAAAACAGACTGGAGAGCCGATACCTCCGCGTTTCAAAAACCTGTCCCTCATCCGTCCTCGCTCATGCGTTCCTCCATCCTCCATCTCTCCGTCTTCCTCTTTCCGGCAGCCGTCGCAATCGCCGCTCCGCCGCAGCCTGAGGACTCGCGGCTCACGATCGATCTCGTCGCCCAAGCGCCGGAAATCCGCACCCCGACAGCCATCGATGTCGATTCAAAGGGGCGCATCTGGGTGCTCGAAAACAACACGCATTTTCGTCCGAAAAACTACGATGCGCCTCCCACAGATCGCGTTCTCATCATGGACGATTTCGACACCACGGGACACGCCCGGCGCATCTCAGTCTTCGCGGATGGCTTTCGTGACGGCATGGGACTCAAGCTCCTGCCCGATGGCGGCGTGATCGTCTCGACTCGCGCCGAGACATTTCTATATCGCGATGCCCAAGCGGCCGGGAAGGTGGATCAACGCACCTCTCTGCTGAAGCTCGATACCAAGGACGATTATCCTCACAATGGCCTCTCGGGTATCGCGCTCGATGGACACGGAAAACTGTATGCCGGGCTGGGGGAGAATCATGGGACGCCCTGGACCCTCACCGGCTCGGATGGCGTTGCGATCAAAGGCGCGGATGAAGGCGGAATCTTTCGATGCAATCTGGACGGAACAAAGCTCGAACGGTGGGCGCTCGGTTTGTGGAATCCCTTTGGATTGACGTTCGACGCCGCCGGACGACTCTTCGCTCTCGATAACGATCCCGGCGCCGGTTCTTTCTGCCGCCTGCTGTATATCGTACACGCCGGCGACTTCGGCTATCGCTACCGGTACGGACGCACCATCGATCATCCGTTTCTCTCTTGGTTTGGAGAGATTCCCGGAACCCTCCCGCCAGTCTGCCTCGTCGGCGAAGCGCCCACCGGTCTCCTGCAATACACGGGATCGAACTTGCCGTCGGAAATCCGCGGCGATTTGCTGGGCTGCACATGGAACGACCACGGGATCCAGCGCTTCCATCTCGATCCGCGTGGCGCATCTTTCTCGTGCAATCCGCAATGGCTGGTGCGCGGCGGCGATGACTTCCGCCCCTCGGGCATCGCCCAGGCGCCGGATGGCTCGCTCGTGATGAGCGATTGGGTCGATCACTCCTACGAAGTGCATGGGAAAGGCAGGGTCTGGCGCGTGCGGGCAAAGCAGCCTCAAACGAGCGCCGCCCCGCTGCCCCGGATCGTCCGAAACGCCGATGAATCCGCCATGGATACGCTTCCCGCTGACGGTTCCGGCTGGGATCGGCTGAAAACGAGCGATCCCTATCTGTTTCACGCTGCGATCGAGGCTCTGCGGCGGGAGCCGACGGAAGCGTTGCGCCAGCGCGCGATCGATCCGGACGCGCATGTGCGGCTCGGAGCCTTGCTCGCGCTCCGCCGCCAGCACGCGGGCCTCGATCTCCTTCCAAAGTGGCTGGAAGATCCCGACGGCGCCGTCCGCCGCGCGGCTCTGCAATGGATCTGTGAGGAGCATCTTGCCGAGTTTCAACCGAAGCTGGAGACCGTCCTCAGTGCTCCCTTGTCGCGCGGAACTTTTCTTTCCTATCTTGCAACGATTCAGATGCTTGTGGCTGGCAAGCCCGATTCAAATGCCACGATCTCGCAAACGCGCCAGATCGCCCTCGACGACGGACGCCCTCCCGGATTGCGCGCCCTGGCCACCCGGCTCCTTCCCACCGAAGCCAAGGCGATTTCCAATGAACAGCTAAAGCAGTTGATCGGTGACAAAGACGCGGCCATTCAGCTCGCTGCGATCCGCATTCTGGCGACACGGAAAGATGACGCTTCCCAGACGGAGCTTCGGCGAATCGCTGCCTCCGAGACAGGCCAGCCGTATTCGGATCCGGTTCGGGCCGAGGCCGTCGCGGGTCTCGCCTATTCGGCGGCTGCGCCGGAGACTCAGGCGGTGTTAAACAAGGTACTCAATGGAACGCCTCTTATCCGAAACGAAGCGCTACGCGCGATCCGTGGACACCTGTCGGTTGAGGAATTTCAACAGCTTCTCAAGAAGGCTGGTGGCGAGGGCGCCGACGAAAAGGAACTCTGCGAACAGCTTGCATTTCAGACACGCTCGGCGCCGGCCTTGCAGCCGTTTGCTTCCGATCCGCTGCTGGCGAAGGCGTCGTCGTCGCACCCGCTTCCAACCGAGCCGTGGCCAGCCGTGATGGAGCAGGAGGGCAATGCTGCTGCGGGCCGCCGCCTGTTCTACCATCCGAATGGACCGCACTGTTATACGTGCCACACGATCGAAGGGCGGGGCGGAAACGTCGGGCCTGATCTTACCCAGATCAAGTTTAGCAAGGCGCAACTGCTCGAAGCCATCCGCGAACCGAGCAAAGAGATAGCGCCAGCCTTCACTCAATGGCTTTTGAAGCTAAAAGACGGACGTGAGGTCAACGGGATCGATGCATTTGAAGACAGCAAAGACACCGTGACTCTCATCGACGCAACCGGAGCGCGAACGGTCTATCGCGTCCCTGAAATCGTCTCGCGGGAACCGCTTCCGATCTCACTGATGCCGCCGGGCCTCGACGCGCTCGTGACGGCGCAGGAAATGCGGGATTTGCTCGCCTACCTTGCCGAATCGAGAGAATGATCACCGAAATGAACCCCCCATCGCCATGTCTCCGGTCCGCAAGCCTAGCACTGCTCGCGCTTGCGGCGGCGTCGCAAATCTCTATCGCGGAAGAACTCCGTATTCCCGCATTCACCGCATATAGCGAACCCGATGCGAGGTCGCCTCGCATCGAGGCGCCGGCTGGGATTACTCACTGGACCGATCCGAAGGATAGGATCTCCTGGTACGGTGAGCTAAAGTCCGCCGGCTCGATCGACGCCGAGGTTGCTTTGGTGTTGCCATCGGGCGAGACCTCCAAATTGAAGTTGAGCGTGGACCAAGCTTCTCGCGAGGTGACTGTCACCGGCGACAGCGCGCCGGTAGTTGCAAAGTTTGGCGCCTTCGATGGGATCCCCGCGGGATACCAACGATTCACACTC
Organism: Chthoniobacterales bacterium; assembly: GCA_038238905.1. Classification (GTDB taxonomy): domain Bacteria; phylum Verrucomicrobiota; class Verrucomicrobiia; order Chthoniobacterales; family Chthoniobacteraceae; genus JBBSFI01. Next base: position 49,159 of record JBBSFI010000006.1, read on the forward strand.
GAATCGCTGAATCCGAAAGGCAAAGACGCAGGTAATGTCCTGGAACTTCGACTAGCTGGAACGGCTTGTGAGGGTGCGCACTTCAATCTCGATCCACGCCGCAACGCCGCGTCCGTGCATCTCTTCTATCCGCCGCCTCCCAAACTCGATATTCGCGCCTTCTATTGCGAAGTGACAGCAGTCGAGGATCCGACGGGCACCTACTACGAAGCGTGCGGCTTCCAGCGCGGATACATGGGGATGCAGGTGAACGGACCCAAGGAGCGGCGTATTATTTTCTCCGTCTGGGACTCCGGGGCCGGCGCCAATGCGAATGCGCGAGACGGTGTCGCGGACAACGATCGCACCCAGCTAAAGAGCAAGGGCGAAGGCGTTGAGGCCAGCGTCTTTGGCGGAGAGGGGACCGGCGGTCACAGCCACCTTGTCTATGATTGGAAGACCGGCGAGCCTCAGCGCTTCCTGGTCACATCCGCCCCGGGCGACGGCGGATCTGCTATCTATAGTGGTTACTGGTTCCATCCGGAAAAGAAGGAGTGGAAGCTGATGGCTTCTTTCTCGGCGCCCAAAACGAGCGCCTCGCTGTCTGGCCTTTATTCGTTCAGCGAGGACTTCGACGGCTCGAACGGCCAGCTCCGCCGCAAGGCGCTCTTTGGCAATCAATGGGCGCGAAGCGACGACGGCGCCTGGCACGAGATCACAACCGCCACCTTTAGCCACGATGGAACGGGAAAGATCAATCGGCTCGATCGTTTCATGGGTTTGGAAAACGGGCAATTTTTCCTGTCCAACGGCGGCTTTATACCTGGCTTCACAAATTACGGTGAGCCATTTACCCGTCCGGCGGGAGGTAAGCCGCCCGCCGATGTCGCTGCGCTTCGGTAACCCCCAGCCCGCATTCCGGGCTTCCCTATTTGGCAGTTATCAGGCTCCGGATGCTGCCAACCGGAACGCAATGTTTAAACACCATCTGGAGATCGTTTATCTTCCCCTTCGTATCTTCCCAATAGACAGACGTCGTGCTGCAGACGATCCCGGTCACTTCACCCTTTGAATCAAGGATCGGCCCGCCGCTTGAGCCGATTCCGAAATCAGCCGTGATTGCCATTTGCGGCGTCCGTCCCGCTTCCGTCAGCGCCATGAAATGCCGCGAAACCATGCCGGTGGTGATGCTGAAAAAATTGTGATCGGGATGGCTTATCACCCAGACAGGTGAACCGGGAACAGAGACATCGTCCGCGAGCGAAAGCGGCGCGAACGCCGCGCCCTTGGCGCGAAGAATCGCGACATCCGCCAGTTTGTCCGCGGCTAGCACCTCTGAGACCGGCGTGATCGTGCCATCGTGTGTCATTACCACGATCGTTTCGGCGTCCGGGTTGTCCACCACATGATAGTTTGTCACGAATGCGCCATCTTGTGTCAGCGCAAACCCGGAGCATCCTGCGAGTTCGTACCGCCCGCTTTTCTTTGGTTTTGCAAGCATCCCGACGACGAGAACGCCATCGGTGCGGCGCTCGTAGATCTCGCTCGGCGTCATTGCCACGCCATCGCCGCGGTGGAGAGCCAGCGCGCAGGTGTGTGCGTGTGGAAGCTGATTGCGGAGCGTTTTCAGCTTCACCGTGCTACCCGCCTTGATCAGCGCATTTCCCACGGTCTGTATATGCTCGACGATCGACTCGTCATCGACGATTGCGGATCGGGCGGCATTTGGGTCCGCCCCTGCACTCAAGCAGGCCGCGAGCAGCCCGAACGCCACGAGGCTCGCAATGCGGAAAGAGGCGCCGTTGAACACGGATCGAACGGTAGCGAGCCGCGTCCGATTCGCAAGGCGCACTCTCCTTCGCGGCGCGCGGCGCCGGCTTCGAGTGACGGAAAAAGGGCGAAGCTCGGAAGCTTCGCCCTTTGGAAGTCAGATCGGAATGAACCCGCCTATTTCTCTTCTCCGGTCTCCTTGGCCGGCTTCTTTTTCGCGGCCTTTTTCGGCTTTTCGACCTCGGCGGTTTCGGCGGCGGCGGCCTTTCGAGCGCGCTTAGGCTTCTCCGCGGGTGCTGGAGTCGGTTCGGCTTCGGCGAGATCCACCCACTCGAGGAGCGCCATCGGAGCCGCGTCGCTGTTACGCGGCGGCAGCTTTACGATGCGGGTGTACCCGCCCGCCCGATTCGCGCAGCGTGGCGCCACTTCGCTGAAAAGCTTGCTCACTGCCGTCACATTGTGACGGAGATAAGAGAGCGCATTGCGCCGGGCGTGGAGGGTATTTTGCTTGCCGAGCGTGACCATCTTCTCGGCAAAGGGGCGGACCGCTTTGGCCTTCGAGAGGGTGGTCTTGATGCGGCTGTGTTCGATGAGCGAGATCGTCTGGTTGGCGATGAGCGAATCTCGGTGGGCTTGGCTGCGGCCCAGTTTAACTGTCTTGCGTTGGTGTCGCATAGGTAACGAATCGGATGGGAGTTATTAGCGGACGACGAGGCTTGTGTCGCTGGGGTTCGGTTCCACCATGCCGCTCTCGAATTTCATGCCGAGCGACAGGCCGAGTTGTTGCAGTTTGTCCTTGATCTCGTTCAATGATTTCTTTCCGAAATTTCGGTATTTCAGCATCTCGCCCTCGGTCTTCTGCGCGAGCTGCCCGACCGTCGTGATGTTGGCATTGTTAAGGCAATTGGCCGCGCGCACGGAAAGCTCGATCTCGTTCACGCTCATATTGAGCAGCTTCTTGAGCTTGACGTTTTCCTGATTCGCCGTCTGCGGCGTCTCATCGAAGGCGACCGCATTCTCGTCGTAGCCGTAGAACGGTTCGAAGTGCTTCTTCAGGATCGATGACGCATGCACCAGCGCATCCTCTGGAGTGATGCGTCCGTCTGTCCAGATCTCAAGGATCAGCTTGTCATAATCCGTGCGCTGTCCGACGCGTGTATTCTCGACGGCGTACTTGACGCGAGTCACGGGCGAAAAGATCGAGTCGATTGCGATCATGCCGATCGGTTGGTCGGCGTGTTTGTTCTCGTCGCCGCTGGCAAATCCGCGGCCGACCTTGATTTCGAGCTCGGCGTCGAACTTCGTCTTCTTGTCGAGCGTGCAAATGTGCTGATCGGGGTTCACTACTTCCACCTGGGCGCTCTTCTCGATGTCGGCTGCGGTGATGGATCCTTCCCGATTCACCGAGATGCTGAGGTTCCGCACGTCGTGATCGTTTGCCTTGAATTTGATTTTCTTCAAGTTGAGGACGATGTCCGTCACGTCTTCGACGACATGTGGGAGCGTCTGGAATTCGTGGGCCGCTCCGTTGATCTTCACAGAGGTGATCGCGGCGCCTTCCAGGGAAGAGAGGAGTACGCGGCGCAGCGAATTTCCGATGGTGTGGCCGTAACCGGCTTCAAACGGCTCCGCGATAAACTTCGCGTAGGTGGGTGTGTGCGTCCCGTCTTCCTTGACGAGAGACTTTGGCATTTCAAACAGACCGAGTCGAACTGGCATAATGGATTTCTCGCGAGTGAGAGGCGCTTCGCAGAAATGACGGGCGCCGGCCCCGCGCACTCTGGTGGCGTACTCTTACTCGAATTATTCTGATCCACCGGGTTTCCCTCGGCGCGGACGGCTGGCGAACATGAAGTTCGCAGCCCGAGGACCTACGGCGGCTATGGTGTTTGGCGCTTGGCGGAGGTGGAAGGAAGCGTAAAACGGATTGACCGCAAGTAGAATTTTACCCCTTGGCCCATTCCGGTGCGCTTTTCGATGTCTGAATTGGCTCGCATCCTGCTCTCATAGACTGGCTTTCGAAATGGGAAATCACATCAAACGCAGCGGATTTACGCTTGTGGAGGCGATGATCGCACTGGCGATCATCGCCACGCTCATCACGCTCGGCTATCCGGCCATGCAGATTTGCAATCGCAACGCGACCTGGGCGCGGATGCAGACGCTTGCGGATGAGCTCGCGCGGAATCAGATCGATCAGATCGAGACCGCAGCACCGTACGATACGACCCATACGCCAGCCGTTCTCACTTCCGGCACCACGACCACGACGACCCCGCTCTACGTCGATCCAGCAACGGGCGCGACCGTTTTGACGGCGACCGTCGCGACCACGATAACGAGCACCGGCTCCAACAACATCCTTGCAGGTTCCGTGACGGTTACGTACGTCTATCGCGGCAAGAGTTACACGGTCACGATGAATACCATGCGCGGCACCGACACATGAAAACGACGCAAAACAGGAGCGGAAGCACGATGATCGAGCTGCTCATGACGGTCGCCGTCGTTGCGATCAGCGGGGGCGCATTCTATTGGATTCTCTCCACTGTCATCATGCTGGGCGCGCGAAATGCGGGGGTGAATGTCGCCCACCAGGAAGGACGGGTCGTGCTCAATCACGCGGTGATGGATCTGCATAATTCCCCTTCGGTGCCTCAGTTGATCGATTCGAGTCTCGCTGCTGTTTCCGGCAATGGACCGTCAGCCGGAGTCAGTTATCAGATCGTGGTGGCGGGGCCTGGAATGGTGAATGTGGCGGCGGCGGCCGGTCAGGCAACGATCGGCGCAACGTTCCCGGCGATGACGACGCTTGCCGCTCCCACTTCGTCGGTCCCCGCTCCGGCAGCGGGCATGCGTTTCATTCTTCCGGCGTACCAAGTCGAGTCTGATATAGCAAGCGTTGCAGGGGGGGCGGGAACGTACACCTTCACGCTGTCGCAAAATCTGACGACGGCGATCGATCCCACTTCAAACAACTACCAATGCTACTACACCCAGCGCCGCGCTCTCGTTGTGGTGAACGGCGCCTTTCGGTATTATACGGACAAGACCAATGGAGTGTACCAGACCCTGGTTCAAAACGTGACGAGCGCGACGCCATTCAGCTACCCCGGCGGCAATAATCAATACATACAGGCTTCCATCACCACCACCGAGCCGTTTGCGACAGCGCGCGGCTACAATAATCTGAATTTTCAAGCGACCATTACCGTGCCGTATCGGTACAATCTGACAACCTACCCGTAAATCAATCATGAAGATCCACCGTTTTCGCAGGGAGGGGAGCACCTTGATCGTGGCGACGATCCTGACGCTCATTATTGCCACCACCGTCGGGTGCGCCGTTTGGCTCACAATGCAGACAGCGCGCGGGGCTGGCAGAACGGTGGCGCTTGACTCCTCTTTGGCTGTGGCTGACGCCTACATTGAATGGGCTTTCGCTCAATGGCGGTCCACCTGCCAGGCGCAGGCGAATATTCCGCGTCCGACGCAGGATTTTACCATTACGTCGCCATCGAGCGCATACCTTCCGTCTCCAAGTGGTTACTCGGTGGCGAACTTCCAAGTGCAGGCGGTGGATGCGCAGTTAGGGTCGCTCTCAAGCAGCACGGCGCCTCCCGCAGCGAGTTCGCAATCGACCGGCGATCACTCCTATTTCTATCTGGCATCAGTGGACATTTCGACGCCATTTCTCAGCAAACCCGTGCCGGTGAAAATGCGCCGCATTTTCCAAAAGCAGGTGCAGTCACCGTGGCAGTACGCGATCTTCTTCAATGATGACCTTGATATCCATCCAAACCCACAGCTTACGGTGAACGGGAAGGTGCATACCAATGGAACACTTTACGCATCTCCAGATAGCACCAATAAAATCTTCTTCCAAAACACCGTTACCTACACAACGGGGAACACCGATGGATATGCCGCCGGCGACTACATCTGGCGGATAAGGGGCAGTGCGGCAGGGGCGGCAAACACCTTTTCGATCAATCCAACGCAACTGGCGCGTCAAAACCCATTCGGGATCGATCCGTCGCAGTTCAACAACACGAATCCGAATGTCACCAGCTATCGCGAGATCATTGAACGCCCGGACACCGGCTATACCGACGCCTTTCAGGCAAACAATGGCGTGAACCCTCGCTTTTACGATGCGGCCTCCGTCAAGGTGTTGATCGCTGCCGACAACAGTTTGACGATTCTGGACGCTGCGGGCACAAACATGGCCACCTTAGGCACCGCTGCGGAGAAGACGGCTGCGACGCTCATCACGAATGCCATCACGACCAATCAAACGGTTCAAGATTATCGCGAGGCCGCCCAGGTCCGTATTGCGACGCTTGATGTCAGTCTCTTGACGAGCGCGGCGAATGGTGGCTCCATCCCTAATTGGAACGGCGTGATCTACCTGTCCGATACGAGCGCGGGCCAGGATGGGACGACGAATAAACGTGGGATTCGGCTGAAGAATGGCTCCACTCTGCCAACCGGCGGCTTGACGGTCGCCAGCGATAATCCCGTATATGTCCAAGGCGATTACAACACAGGCGGCACGCGCCAGCCTGCCGCCGTGGTCGGAGATGCGATCAACATCTACTCAAACGCTTGGTCTGACGCAAACGCGAGCGCTTCGCTTTCCTCGCGGACGGCTTCCAGCACTACAATCAACGCAGCATTTTTGAGCGGAATCGATCCGACAGTCGCTAATTGGAATGGAACTGGAGACACTAAAATGAATTACAGCGGGGGGGTGGAGAACTTTCCCCGCTTTCACGAGAATTGGGGCGGCAAGACTTTTACGTACAATGGCTCCATGGTTGAGCTTTTCTTCAGTCAGCAAGCGATTGGCCGGTGGGGAAGCGCATCGTATAACGCGCCGACACGCGATTGGGCATTCGACACCATGTACCTCACGACGCCTCCTCCAGGCAATTTGGTCACGATCAACTATATAAAGCAGCGGTCGTTCCAGCAATTTTAGGATGCTTGCGACAGACTGCGGTTTCCAATTCTTAGCCCAGGGGGCATGGCAAGGTCGGATGGTGTCGATGATGAGCGCCATTGCAGCAGTCGCGCTTTTCGCTTGCGGAGCAGCGCGCGGGCAGTCGCTCAATCTCACACCTGAGACACATCGGACGGCCTTGGAAGGAGGCAGCAGCCCAGACATCGCCTTCCACGACGGGGACGCCGTCGTGACCTACGAGCCGCCTTGGGAGTACACAGGATCCCATGACAAGTTGCTTCTTAAGCCCCGAATCACGGGTGCCGATGCTTCGATCGAAGCGCGGCCCAAGGCGTCGGTTCCCGACTTCTCGAAGGATTCAATCACAAGCTTGAAGAAAGAGCTGGCCGCCAGCCTGCCCAAGGACGCCGTCAAAGTCGAATGGGCTGCCGATGAGCCCAATGTGCTGTTGATGAACCGTCACGAGACGTATCGGGTGACGTTTAGCTTCACCCTATCGGCTCAGCGTTTTACGGAGACAGTCATTGTCTGCAACTTCGAGAAAGAGCAGTTGCGATTCGTGCTTACGTGCAAGGAGACGGACTTTAAAAAACTCTACGACAGTTTTCGTCGGAGCCTGTACACCTTTCAGGGCCTGGCTTAAGCCGCAGCCGCCTCGTGCCTACGCGATGGCGGGCACGGTAAACGGAGCGCGGTAGTTCCGTGTGAGCAGTTTGTCTGCTTCCGGATTCTCGATAAAGCGCTCGGATTGCGGATCCATCTTCAGGTGCGGCCCGAGCGCAAGTTTGTCCACCTCGATATCGATCTCATTTGCAGCAAGATGCGTCGCGAGCCGCCGCAGGGAGTCGAGCGCTTCGGGGCTTCCTTTAATCGCTTCGCGTATCTCGCCGGGACTGGCTTTCGCTCCGAGTCTGTACGAGATGTTACCGGTATGGCAAAGCGCACTCGAAATGTGTCCATCCAGAATCTTGCCGTGAAGTTCCTCCGCTTTGCGCGAGCGTACGCAATCGATGAAGTTCTCGTAGTGGTTTTCTGAGAATTCACCGGTCGCAGTTTCGTCCTTCATTTCCGCGGGACGCCCGAACTTTTGGATTTCCTTGCCGTCCTTATCGAAAGCCGCTGCGTTGTTGTAATCGGGAACGAGGATGTGCCCGCCCTCATATTGCACCACGACGCCGACGCTTGTGCCGCGAAACTTGTCCATTTGCTTGGCGCCCTTGCTTTCGTAGAGGCCGCGCACCTCAAAAATGAGCGGCGCCTTTTCGTATTCGTGGACGACAAACAATGAGTTCGGGGTCTCACCGTCGTCTATGTAGCCGAGCCGCCCCCCGACTGAGAACACCTTTGGAGAGAGCGCCGCTTCGCCGGAGAAGCGCCGGGCGATGTCCATTTGATGGATCCCCTGATTGCCCAAATCGCCATTGCCTGTGTTCCAAACCCAGTGCCAGTCGTAGTGCAGTTTCTTCCGCATCAGCGCCAGCTTCTCCGCAGGGCCGCACCAGAGATCGTAATCGACGGTCTCCGGGATGGGCTGCGGCCCGTCCACTTTTCCGATGCTCATGCGCGGTTTGTAGCAGAGCCCGCGGGAGTACACGAGCTTGCCCAGGTTGCCGCTTGCCGCCCATTCGACGGCCTGGCGGATTCCATACGCGGACCGGCTTTGAACTCCCATCTGCACCATCCGGTTGCTGGCTTTCGCGGCGTTCACGAGCTGCCGGCCTTCCCATACATTGTGTGAGACCGGTTTCTCTACATAGACATCCTTTCCGGCTTGAATGCCCCAGATCGCTGCGAGGGAGTGCCAATGGTTCGGGGTGGCTATGGAAATGGCGTCGATCTCTTTGCTTTCGAGCAGCTTCCGGATGTCGCCATACGGCGCCGCCGTCTGCCCCTTGCGCTGCAGCACCGCTGCGCTGCGGTCCAGCACAGCCCGGTCCACATCGCACAGCGCCACGATGCGAACCCCCTTCAATTTGCTGTACCCATCCATGTGATCGCCACCCCGCCCGTTGAGGCCGATGACTGCAACGCGGATGTCTCCATTCGCGCCATCCGCAGCGGCTCGGACCCGGGCGGGAATCGAAAGGGCGGCGCCGGTGAACAGGCTCGTTTTAAGAAAGGTCCGGCGTGTGAGTTTCATGGGGGAAGAGCAGGGGATGTGGGGGAGCTAACTATAACGCGAAGCGCAAGTGCGCCAAATTATTTTCCGCCCTTGCAATAGGCGTCATAGCGTTCGGCGATTTTCGCCTGCGCCGTGTCTCCCGCATGCAATAGAAAGCGATACTGGAACGTCACAGTCTGCCCGGCGGGTAGAACGAAATCGCCCGCGCCAGCAGCCTTCGAGGGATCCATTTCGTGTTCGCAGAAAGGATTGGCGGCGAAGAGGCCATAGTCGCGCGCATGCCAGCGGGTCGGATGCCTCGGATTCTGTGGATGATCGAAGAATGCGATGCCAGCGACCGTGCCATCCACCGGTCCATAGTAATCGACCCAGTTCGCGCGTTTCCCCCAGACTGCGCCATCCCGGTCGCCTTCACTGTCCGTCATGTGGCCTTCCCGCACTTCATTTTTCGGACCTTTGAGGCGCATCGATTCTGCGACACGCAGCGCCATGGTTCCCTCTTTGGTGTCGCCAAAGGTGACATCCTGGCCGCTTGCTGTGAGAGCCATTTCATAGTCGAAAAGACGCTCCGCATCGGGCCGCTCATAGACACGCAGGGTCTGGACGCTTGTGATGGGGACGGTTCCATCCGGCGAGACCCACCGAAGCCGGTCCCGTATGACACCCTCCGATGGACCGCCTGCGACTTCGATGAACTTTTCGTGCTCGATCCGTCCAAGCGGATGGACCTTCTGACCGGCTTCAAACGAGTCAGGCTCAGCCCAGAAATCGATCCCATTCACGGCTCCGTGCGCAAACCAAAATGACCTGTGGTGCGGATGGTCGTGCTGCCCGCCAGGCGAGTCCTTCATTGGCCAATCGCGAGTCATTGCCGCGCCGCCTGGCCCGATTAACGGGTAAAAATAAACGTGCGGAGATCCCTCGAAGACATATTCCGTGAAGAGCTTTCCATCGATCTCGACGCGCACGGTCTTCTTTCCCTCTTGCATGGTTACGTCTGCATGGCACATCCATGAAGTTGCGGCGAGCGCGACACCGAAGGGGAGGAGTTTGTCCACGGGAAAGCGATTGGACGACCGCATGCCGCACCGTTCCTTAGGAGGCTGATGAAATACCGCTGACTATTTTAACCGCCTCCTATCTCCCACCTGCGCCATCGCGCGAGCATTCGGCTGGATTTGCCATCACGAAGGCTTATTTTCGGCGGTTTAAGAAAGGTCTGCCTTGAGTTCAATTACTGAGCGTTTTCATATCGAGGCGCGCCTAGCCGTCGGGGGAGCGGGCATGGTGTATCGCGCCATCGAGCGCTCCACGAGCATGCCTGTGGCTCTCAAGCTCTTGATGAACTCGGAGGAGTTTGCGAACCCGTTGGATATCACGGCGCTCATGCGTGATTTCGCGAAGTTGCGCAAGGTAACAGGGCCTCATGTGGCGCAGATGCTTGACGCGGTGGATGACCCGGAAGGCGCGGTTCTCGTTTACCAATTTCTCGAAGGCGAAAACTTCGGCGCAATTCCATCGAAGCGGCGCATCCCGCAGCGAGAGGCGGTCGATCTTGCAGCGCAATTGATGGCTGCGCTGGGCTGCGGGGAGAAGGCCGGCGTTCCACATGGCGAAATCAAGCCGTCCAATGTGGTGCTCGGGTACAACGAGGGCGGGCGGTCATTTGCGCTGGTGCTGGATTGGGGTCTTGCCCCGTATCGGAAAGGGCCAGCCCAGGATTCGCTCCCCTTTCTCGATCCAGAACGCCTCTCCGGCAGCGGCGCCTCGCCTCGAGGCGACCTGTTCTCCACGGCCGCAGTCTTGCACTATCTCCTGCGCGGCAGTCCGCTCGTGGCGGGCGCCAGCGCTGCGGAAGTGGCGGGAGCGTGGCAGAGCGTGCGGCCCGGCAGCTTGAAGGTGGAGCGTCCCGATCTGGATCCGCGGTTTGTCGATTGGTTGTCGTGGCTCATGGAATTGCGATCGAAGAAACGGCCTCGGGATTCCATCGAAGCCCGCCGTGGCCTGGCTGCTTTCAAGCCGCCGTCCCCCCCGATGGCTCCGCGGTATCTCTCGCTCGTTTCCTCGCTGACGCCCGCACTCGCTCCTGGATTGGATCGGCATGCCACGCCGCCGGTTGCGCCGCGTGCAGTCTGTGCGGCGCTCGAAGCAGACGCGGTGCAAATCCCCTGCGACGACGAGATCCGCGAGAGCCTCGTGGAATGGGAGGAGCCAGCGCCAACCGCCGCAGCGCGCCCTTCGCGGTCCAAATGCTCTCTCTTTCAAAGCGCCGCGCCTGTTTTCATACTGGTCATCCTCCTTGCGGCAGTGGCGGGCTGGGGCGCACACCGGCTTTTGCGGGAGAAGACCGTGTCTCCCATGGCCGCCGAGGCCCCGCTCGCAGCTTCACCGTCTGCCGCCACTCCGGCTCCGTCGATCGCGTCGGCGAGTGCTGACGAAAAGCGATATGGCACTCTGATCGCAGAGATCTCCCCCGAGGCCAAGCCTCCGGCTCCAGAGGCTCTCCGATCCAGTGCGACCGCGCCCGCCAGCCCTCCGCCCGCGCCTGTGCCCGTCGGCGAGAGCAAGCATCTGACCGATCGGGACATCGGTAATCCTGGGAAGCCGGGCAGTTCAGCGTACCGCTCAGACGCGCGCATCTGGACGATCCGGGGCGGAGGTACTGATATTTGGCTCAAGAGCGATCAATTCCATTTTACGTCTCAGGAGGCGAGAGGCAGCGATGTTTTGGAGGTCCGAGTGCTGGGTGTGGAGCGGACAGACCCGTGGGCGAAAGCAGGTCTCATGTTTAGGGCGGGGATCGAGCCGGGCGCCGCGCACATTGCGTTAGTCGCCACCCCGCTCAACGGCCTCAGCTTCCAGTGGCGCGATAAGGCGGGAGACGATTGCCAGTACAGGCAAGTCCCGGGCGTTTCGATGCCGGTCTGGCTTCGACTGGAACGGGCCGGGAATGTCTTCAAGGCAAGCTTCAGCAAAGACAACAAGGAATGGATCGCCATCGATCAGCCGCATCCGATGGATTTTCCGGAAACGTGCCAGGCGGGCTATTGCGTCACAGCTCATAACGACGCGGCCGTCACCACGGCTCTATTGGAAGAGTAAGAGTGCTTGTGCGCCTTCGTGGCAGCGTCTTGATTGCCTTCCCATGAAATTTCATCGTGCGGCGTCGCTATTTCTCGCCATCGGCTTGCTGGTCTTTGAATCTCCCTCACGCGCGGCGGATGCGGACCCTGTGCCCGGCGCCAAGCCCCCGGGCCGCGCTCCCGATGCCAATGGTCTCTTGGCGCGGCCATTGCCACCGGAAATCCTCCTCTGGCCCGAAGGCGCTCCAGGCTCCGAAGGGAAGACCGCTCCGGAAGTGGTCGAAACCAGCAAAAGCGGAGAACGCCAGGTCTCTTCGGTGCACAAGCCTTCCGTTCAGCCTTTCCTGCCGCCGGCCGATAAGGCAACGGGCGCCGCGGTGCTGGTAATCCCAGGTGGCGGCCATCGGACCCTTTGCGTCGATCACGAGGGCGTGTTCGTGGCCCAACGCCTCGTCGAGCATGGGATCGCCGCCTTTGTGCTGAAGTATCGGCTCGCTCGCGAACCCGATTCCACCTACACCATCGAGCGCGACGCGCTAGGAGACACGCAGCGCGCCATCCGTCTCATTCGCTCGAAGTCGGCGGAATGGAAGATCGATCCCGCGCGACTGGGCGCGATGGGATTTTCCGCAGGCGGTGAGCTGGCCGCGCTCGCCGCGATGGCGCCGGGATCGGCAGTCGAAGGCGCCGCCGATCCGATTGACCGGTTTCCCGCGCGGCCCTCGTTCCAGGTGCTCGTGTATCCAGGCAAGTCGGAAGCCATTCTGCCAGGCAAAGACGCGCCGCCCGCGTTTATTCTCTGCTCCGCACACGACCGCAAGGATATCTCCGAAGGGCTGGCCGAAGCTTATCTACGGTTCAAACGCGCGGGCGCCGCCGCCGAGTTGCATATCTACGATACGGGCGGCCACGGATTTGGCGTCCGCCCCGGGACGCAAGGTCCGCTCGGCAAATGGCCCGAGGTTTTTGTGGATTGGTTGCGAAGCGAAAAATTTCTGGGCGGAAGCTAGTTTATTTTCACCTCCGGCGCGATGTGAATTGCGTTAGCGCTCCATTCCCGCGATCACCTATCCGTGTCCACCTTCGAAGCCGAGCTTGCAGACCTGCGTGATCGGGCGTTGCTGCGCAAATTGCGCACCATGGAGTCGCCGCAACAACCGGAGGTCGAGTTCAGCGGCAGACGGCTTGTCAATTTCTCCTCCAACGACTACCTCGGCCTTGCGACTGAGCCCGCCATCCGTGAGGCGGCCAAAAAGGCGATCGATGAGTTTGGCTTCGGATCGGGCGCATCCCGGCTCGTAAGTGGAACACTTACGCCGCATTCCCGGCTCGAAGAAAAGATCGCCGAATGGAAACGCACCGAAGCGGCCCTCACCTTTTCAAGCGGGTACGCGACCGCCGTGGGCGCCCTGAGTGCGGTGTTGTCAAAAGACGATGTCGTGATTCTCGACAAGCTTTCCCACGCGAGCCTTATCGACGGGGCGCGCCTTTCGGGAGCTTGCCTGCGTGTGTTCCCGCATAATCACTTGGGGAAGCTCGAGAGCCATCTCCGGTGGGCGCGGGAAAATTACCCAACCGGGCGTGTCGTCGTCGTTACCGAATCGGTCTTTTCAATGGACGGCGATTGGGCGCCGCTCGCGGAAATAGTCGAGATCAAGAATCGATACGAAGCGCGATTGCTCGTGGACGAGGCGCATGCGGTGGGGGTCATCGGCGACCATGGGCGCGGCCTTGCCGACAAGCTCGGCGTGTCGAAAGAGGTCGATATACAAATAGGGACACTGAGCAAAGCGCTGGGATGCGCCGGAGGATACGTCTGCGGATCGCGCGCACTGATCGATATTCTCCTAAATAGGTCCCGGTCTTTCGTGTTTTCCACCGCTCCGCCGCCGTCCAATGCCGCCGCGGGTCTTGCAGCCGTTCAGTTCATGATGACACCGGCTGGCGAACGCCGCAGGCAGGATCTCCGCGCGCGGCTCACTCTGTTCGCCGAGGAGATGCCGATGCTGTTTCCGCCGGGAAGAAAAGTGCGCAGCGCCATTTTTCCGATCACACTCGGAACTGCTGAACGCGCCTTGAGCGCTTCCATTCACATGGCCGCGGCCGGTTTCTATGTGCCGGCTATCCGCTACCCGACCGTTCCGCGCGACAAAGCGCGGCTGCGCATCACGATCTCCGCGCGGCACACTTTCGAGCAGATCCGCGCATTGTGCGACGAGCTCCGGAAAATGGACGATCTCTGGCATGCGCGGGGCGACGCTGCGGATGTCGATTGACAGTCCGCGCACTGGATAGCCGCGCTTGCAAGAAAAGCGCTCCCGAGTTAACTACGCCAAGCATGAATCGCCTCCTCGCGTTATTCCTCGCCGCAGCAATCGGCCTTTCCCTTGCGCCCGCCGGATTCGCTGCACAAAAGAAGTCTGTAAAGAAAACCGCTCCGGCGCCCGCCGAGGAGCCCGCTGAAGTTTTCCCTGCGATTGAAAGCACCAGCGTCCCCGTCATTGGCGCGGCGTCGGCGATCGTCGTGGATGCACAGAGCGGCAAAGTGCTCTTCGAGCATAATTCGGAGCAGGAGCGCCAGGTTGCCAGCACGCAAAAATTGCTCACGGCGCTGCTCGTCGCCGAGTCGGGAAATCTCGATGGCGACGTCGTCGTCGAGGCTTCAGACACCTGGGCCGAGCCGTCGAAGCTCAATATTAAAGCGGGTGAAACCTACCGGCGCGGCGACCTTCTCCGTGTGTTGCTCGTCAAGAGTATGAACGATGTGGCGCGGTGCCTCGCACGGGATAACGGCGGCTCGCTCGAAGGCTTTGCCGCCAAGATGAACGCAAAAGCCGCTCAACTTGGCATGGCGAGTTCGCATTTTGAGAACCCAAACGGGCTGCCCATTCCCGGCCAATATTCATGCGCGCGCGACATGTCGCGGCTTGCGATGGCGGCGTACCGAAATCGCGCCATTCGCAACATTGTTTGCTTGAAAGAGATCACATGGCGCTCTCCAAGCGGGAAGACGACGGTGTTTCATAATACCAACAAGGTTCTGCGCGGTTACGCGCTTTGCAATGGGATGAAGACCGGCTACACGGAGGCCGCGGGCCACTGCCTCGTTTCCAGCGCAGCCAGCGGCGGTCACGAAGTGATCTCTGTGGTGCTCGGTGACAATCAATCGATCTGGAACGATTCGTACCGGCTCCTGGCCTGGGCGCTCTCCGGCGAAGGAGTGGCGGCAAACTAGCGGGACATCCTTCTCGACGGCAAAAAGCGGCGCCCGGTTTATATAACGCAATTGAGCCGGACGAAGAGGCGGAGGTATTCTGAAGCTGAACGATCAAGGCGCGCGTCAAACGTCGCTCCGCGACGTTTGCTTGGTCTGGCTGGGGTCCGGGGGTTTGAAACCCCCGGCAACCTTCGGGTCATCGCTCCGCGATTGCGGGTCGGAGGTTTCCTCGATTGGTTACCGCACCAGCCGGTCGAGTTCCTTGCCAACCAGAGCCGCCCAGTCGCGGCCCTCCTTTGGGCTGTAATGCACACCGTCCGATCCGGAGCGTCCGGCGACATAGTGCGTCATCCCGCCGGAATCGATGGCGGTGAAGGAGTGGCGTTGCGCGGCGGATTTGATTAAATCGAACACGGCTTTCTTTACTTCGTTTGAGTAGTGCGCCGCATCCGGCGGCGTCACCCAGATGATCTGCCGTCCAGCGCCCGGCTGGCAATGAATCGCGGCAATCACACGATCAAGCATTTGCGAGTAAGTCGATTTGTCTCCGTTCACATGCGCAGGCATCGCGTCCATCCAATTCGTCCCCAATTGCACGATCACCGTCTTGGGGTTGAAAATCGTCATCAGATCCTCGATCTTTGGCGTGAGCGCCGGCTGCGGGTGGCGCCCGCTTTCGAAGTCGTAGGATACTTCCGTCCTCGGTGTGTACTCGCGGTAGCCGCACCGTGTGACAAATTCCGGCTCGGACCGGAGCCAGCTCTCGGGCGAAGAGCCGCACGAGCCATAAACGGCGATCCGATTTCGCCCGAAGCGCTTCGATAGATACTCCTGCATTCCTTCGCCGAAGCCGCCGACCGTCATCGAATCGCCGATCATGAGGACTCGCAGAGGCTCTCCGAAGGCGGCCGGAGTCTCGTTGATCTCGGGTTCGGAACTGAGCGAGGCGTCGTTCTCAGCTTGCAGATGCCGCGAAGGAATCGTGGTGAAGCTCAGCGCCAAAGCGACCCATCCTGTCAATCTCCATGCCCGGAGCCAATTTCCCGATGGCTTTGCAGCCCGGCACGCGATGTCAGCGCTCACGGGGAATCATCGCGCTTTGGACGGCAGCTTTGCCTCGTCCTCGACCCGAATGTATGGTGTTAACTCGATGAGGTCCGTGTCATCCTTCGTTTTTACTGTCTCCCATGGCGACCCGGCTAGCGGGCGAACGCGCAGTGAGTAAGTTTGCCCGATCGTATAACGTGATAGGGGCTGCTCCTTCAGCCGGATGTGCGCCGGAATCATTACGAGAATCTGCTTTTCCGTATAAGCACCTTCCTTCACGGAATCGACATCGTACGCGAATGCGGCGAGCGACTCCTGGTATGGGAGCAGTTGTTTCGTCGGCAGCGGCGCCGATTTTGCGACGAGCGTTGCCAGGACCTCGATGGGGGCGGCTTCTTCCTTTGGCGCCGGGGTCACACCCAGGCGCGTGAGCGCCTTTAATTCGGTTTCTCGGACTGTCTCGGCGGTCGGCAGAGCGCTCCCGGCTAGATCGTCCGAGATGATGTTGTACACATTGGCGGCCCACTCATCCATTTCCTCCCCCGAGAAATGCTCCTTGTCCGCATCGACGTGGCGATACGGATAGTCAACGAGCGGACGGCTGTCTATCACCTTCGCAACTCCGTCCAGCGCCGACCTGACATGCTCGTAAGCGAACTCCTGGATCTCCGGGGTTACGCGTCCCGATGTTGGCGGCGACACCCAATACATTTTGCGGAGGTTCGACGGGTGACTCGCAAGCTCAGCCAGAAATGGCGTGATCTGGTTCGTAATCATCGGGCCATGGCGATCCGCGTTCACGTTCTCCTTATCCAGGAACATGTCGAAAAAATTATTGCCCGTTTGAACAACGAGGACATCCGCCTTCGTCGATTCCAGCAGATCGTCGATTTTCGGGACGAGATGGGCGCCAGGTTTGTAATGTTTCTTGATGCGGTACATGTCGATCAACACCTTTGGCTTCGCGCCGTCGGGCTGGGACTCGATGCTCCAAAATCCGCAGAGCGTCTTGACGTCCGAGTAGAACTTGATCTTGAGCCAGCTCTTGGGAATCGTGCCGCATGCCATGTAGGTGTACGCGGCGTCCACGCGGGGATCTTTTCGGATACGCCGGTCCAGGCTGTCGCCAAAGCCGCAGAGGGCCATGGAATCTCCCAAAATCAACACGCGCAACCCCCGCGGCGCATCCTTCGCGGTTCCGTCCTTGCCCGGCTCTGCTTTCGGGAGTCTGGTGATCGCTGCAGGGCTTGCGGGAGCGGTCAGGCTGGCGAAGTGGGCATCGGCAGGCGGAGGAGCTTCGCGGGGCGGCGGAGGTATTGCAATGGCCCGCCGCACTTCGATGGGATGCACCGGTATCGCGGGCCGCACATCGATCGACGCGGGGTTCACAGGTTCCGCCCTCCGCACCTCGATTTCGTTTTCGCCTGGGGTTGAAGCGTCTGCGGGCGATTGTTCGACGGGTACGGGCAGGCCCGCGAAACCGACCGCCGCCGGAATGCAGATTGCGAGCAGCCAACCGAGTCGAACCACGCAGGCGTGTACGATGTTTTCAGCCAAACTCCGCCGGTTTATCCGAAGCATGCTGCCCGGTCGATCCTTTCGCATGCCGCATTCGGGCCTGCGAGTGGCATGATCGAGAGCTGGCATGTTTATCTTGTAAATGGTGGCGGGAACTGATATGGCTCTCCTATCAGAAAACAAGGGAAATCTTCCTAAAGCGCGTGCTTAAATGTTCCTAAACGCCATGCGAGACGCCTGTATGCGCCCTCTGCTTTTTTGGTTCGCCCTGGCTCCCGCGGTGATCCTCGCGGATCAGGTTCCGCAAACGGCAGCCGACTTTTCCAAGTTCGCGGAAAAGCTGCGGGAGGAAGCCATTACCCATATCGAGCCGACAGTGGTCATCCCGACCATGCGCCGACTGCCGATCGTCACGTCGCAAACGTACCCATGGAAGCGGGGGATCGTGACGACCGTCTTCTGGGTGGGCGAAGCGGCGAGCGCGCGCAACCCTGTCCACAACCGGTCTTCCTCGTGGGATCTGGATTGGGAATCCAACTACGGCGGCTTCGACGATCCAGAGCCGTCCCATCGCCGGAACTTCGCACCCGCCGCGTTCGTACCGCGATTGAATCCGTTTTATTGCGCGCTGCCATACAATGACGTCACGCACAGCGTCACGAAGCCGGAAGCGCGGCTTGTGATTCCATGGTTTGCGCACGCCTTCGCCAGGGAAGGGGAGAGTGTTTGCCGCGATCGATGGATCGCTATTCATAACCAGGCGAGCGGCAAGACTTGTTACGCGCAATGGAGCGATTGCGGACCTTTTCGGACGGATCACTGGCAATACGTCTTTGGCAACGATCGCCCCAAGCCGAATCTGAATAAAGGAGCGGGACTCGATGTCTCGCCCGCGGTGAGGGAATACCTCGGCCTCGGCGGCATCGATTATACGGATTGGAGGTTCGTCGAATTCAACGAAATTCCGCGCGGCCCGTGGTCACTATACGGAACGAACAACACGTTTGTGCAGCAAACGCGCGGACGCATCGAGCGCGTTACGGGGGCGACCGCCGCCGCCCGTTCGGGACCGGTTGCCGCCGAAGTGCGTGGCGCTGCCGTGGGAAGCGCCGCGGCGCCCGTCGAGCAAGCGCGTGTGATCCTCCGGTAGCTTCCGGTATCCTGCGGCTCCCAACAGGTTCACGCGGAGTCGCCAGCCTGGGGCTGGTTGAACAAGGGCGCGGAGGAGGATGGCCTGTTTGGTTTTCCCGTGACCCGTTGATTGAGGATACCGGTTTATAGCGCGAGTTCACCCCAGCACGGTTCTTCCAGTTGCAGGGCGGGATCCTCGATCTCGCTCCGATTCAATTTATCCAATCTTGCTGACACATCGCTCCACGCCTCGAGTCGGACGGTGATTCGGTCGCCGATCCGAAGGCGGGCCGCCCGAGTCCATTCGTTGTCGCGCATGCTTTGCAGATAGACAAGCGCCTGCGCCGGCTCCGCGCCGCCGGAAAGACCGGTTATATCGACCAAATGGATTGTTAGGATATGGTCCTTGTAGGGAACGGTCCCCGCGCGAGGCACGGTCGATGCGGCTTGCACCGTTCCCGAGACCGTGTCGGTTTCTCCCGGCTTTGGAGCGTAGAAGCGCGCTTCCTTCGGATGCCCCAGACTCATATCGATCCATTTCCAATTGCCGAACGAGAGTTCACGCGACGCAAATTCCCATATTACGCGCTTTTTTCCCGCCAAGCGGTCATGACCGCGCGCCAGCTCCCGGCTTAACAGTTCCCGAGTGGCAAACGACGCATCGCTATTGCGCAGGATGCAGTCGAGCGGCTGCCCAAGGTCGTAGCTTAAGTGCTCCGCGAAACCGGCGCCTTCCCCCCAACCCATCTCTTTCAATGAAAAGATATTAGAGAAGCTGTCTCCCAACAGCAGCGTCTCGGCATCGGCGCTTTGCCGCCAAAGAGAATTACCGACCGCCACCTGATGAATGGTAACGCTCTGCGGCTCGTAGAGCCGCTGCCCACTCGGAAGTTTAAGCATGGTGGCTATATCACCAATGGCCGATACTCTATTTTCGATCAGTCGCGATGGTGGTCGCGAGTTTGGCCTCGATGCTTTCAGCGACCCGGCCAAGGTTTGTGCGACCCATTCCATCGTTTCCGGGCGCCAATGGGTGTCCGTCTCCAAATAAAGAGGAGCGTTTTGCTGAGATATCTTCCGCTCCGTCAAAAGAGGCGCTGGATCGAAGAGGCGGATCTGTCGTTCTTCCAGACGCGCTTTGAACTCCGCGAAGGATGGGTTTTGCACCGGGAATGGCTGCGGACCACCTCCCAGCATCGGCCCATCGATGACCGGTTTAACTGGCGCCGGCATGACGATCAGTTCGATGCCGCGTGCCGCGAGTTGGTCGTGAAATTGCGCTATGGCAGCGACCGGGTCGGGTTGCACTCCCCCTTCTCTCCGCTGTTTAAGCTGCGCTGGATCGAGAAACGGAGGGCCGGTCACGTATTCGACATCCGGACGATAGAAAAGCCAGCCTCGGCGCCCGGTATAGGCTTGTTCATTGCCGGCGCCCAAGGTTCCAACGAGGGCTGCCTGCACCTTTGGACGAAGCCATTGAGACACAACCGATTCATTCTCGATTGCTTTCTCCGCCTGTTTTAACTCCGCGCCCCGCGGCGGCAGATCCCATAAGCTGCGCAGATCTTTCCTTGAGTGAAAGCGGGCTTGCGGCATGAGATCCATCAGCACTCGAAATGGCGCAGGCCGCTTCCCGGCGGACAGATCGGAAACGATCTGGCTAGCTGGCACAACCGCGATCGTTACGATGAAGAGCGCGATGGAGAGCGTGCGCGTTCCGGGCGCGAAGGCGGTGCGCCCGAGCATGGCTTCCGCTTCATCCTCCCGCGTCATTCGCTGCGGAGTCTCGGGAGTCGGTTCGTAGTAACTCGGAAGCGAGTGCTCGGGAATGCCCGGCGCGCCGCTTCCTGGTTCAGTTTCCATATTGCGTTCCACAGGTCAGAAAATGAAGTAGATGAATGGGTTATATTCCTGCGTCGCGAGTATGACGAGGGCCAGCCATCCGAGCGCATAGCAAGCGGTGGCCTTTGGAAGGGTGAGCCGTTGCGTAAAATCCCACGTCTGGATGCCGGCCCAGACGATCGCTGCGGCCGCTGCAAGGGAGATGATATAGTATGGCTTGCAAACAAGGGCGCCTACCAGCGAATCCGCTGGCGATGCGGCTCCGAGTCCTGCCATGCAGGCAAGGTAACGGCGCGCGCTTCCAATATTCGGCGCGCGAAAGACAACCCAGCCCGCGAGAACGAGCCCGAATGTGAACGCGATCCGAATCCATTTCGGCAGTCTATGATAGAAGCCTTCCCGGCCCTGGCTCCGCTCGAAGGCGAGCATGCCGCCATGGAAGCCGCCCCAGATGATATAGTTCCAGGAGGCGCCATGCCAGAGGCCGCCGAGGAGCATCGTGACGATGAGATTCGCGTAGGTGCGTGAAATGCCGAGGCGATTGCCGCCCAATGGAATATAGAGGTACTCGCGCAGCCAGGTCGATAGGGAGATATGCCAGCGGCGCCAGAAGTCAGTGATCGATTCCGCCCGGTACGGGGAATCGAAATTCTTTGCGAAGACGAACCCGAACATCAAGCCCAGGCCGATCGCCATATCCGTGTAGCCGCTGAAGTCGAAGTAGATCTGAAACGCGTAGGCGACCGCTCCCAACCAGGCATCCAAAGCCGACAGCGAATGCGCGTCGAATGAAATGTCCGCGACCTTCCCGCACGGATTTGCCAGGAGGATCTTTTTCGATAATCCCAGCATGAAAAACGCGGTTCCCCGCGCGAATTTATCGCGTGTGAGGCTTCGCTTTTTAAGCTGCTCCGCGAGGAAGGAGAACTTGAGAATCGGCCCGGCGACCAGATGCGGAAACATGGAGACGAAGCACGAGAAATCGAGGAAGTTAGCCATCGCCTCTGCATCGCCACGAAACACATCGATCGTATAACTCAGCGCTTGAAATGTATAGAAACTGATTCCCAAAGGGAGCACGACGTGGAAAAAGGCGCTCCATTGAGCGTGTGGAAAGCCAAGTCCCGAGACGGCTGCGTTATATGTCTCGACTCCGAAGTTGAAATACTTGAAGAACCCCAGCGCGAGCAGGTTCAGGACGATAGAGACAACGATGGCGGCGCGCTGGGTCCGGGTCCGTGCCGCTCCGCGCTGCAGCGCGACTGCGGGGAGGCGGACCACCTGCCAGACTCGCCAGTTGTCGTGGGCGATTACAAGGCTCATGCACCAATCGACGAAGGTCGTCAAAAACATGAGCGGCACGAATCGCGGCTCCGCCCACCCATAGAATAGGTATCCGGTCGCGATGAGCCAGGCATTGCGCCACCGCTGGGACGCCCAAGCGAGCGCGTAATAACCCAGCAGCGCGAGCGGCAGGAAATAGTATATGAAAAGATGAGAGCTAAAGACCACTGCGGGAATCCGTCCTCGTCGCCGAAAGAGAAAACGATGGACAAGCGGGAGCGTAGCCGGGACATATCCGTTGTCCAAATCCCAATGCGATTTTTCCACGCATTTGCTCTGTTTCTAGCGCTGCCGCTTGTCTTTCGAACCGGCGCCGTTGCCGCGCCCCCGCCGGACGCCGAGGCCGGTTTTCGCGCGATGGTTTCCGCCAAAGTGGCGGCGATGGAGAAGAGTGGCGCGCCGGTTTTCTCCGGCGCCGAGGGGTGGCTTTTCCTACCGGCGGAGATGCGGTTCCTCTCCGTCGGCCCTTTTTGGGGAGCGGGCGCCGCCAAAGTAAGCCGCTCTACCAAGCCCGGTGTCGCCGACCCGCTCCCTGCAATCGTGGATTTCAACGAAAAGCTCAAGCAGCGCGGCATAGCGCTCCTGTTGGTTCCCGTCCCGCCGAAGGCCGCTATTTTTCCGGATAAGTTGGTTCCGGAAGGGAAGGCGCCTTCCGACCCGGCGCCTGCGCTTCACGAGTTCTATGCGATCCTTCGGAATGCTGGGGTGGAGATGCTTGATCTCACGGACTTTTATCAAAAAAGTCGCGAAACCGCTCACGGGCCGGTGTTCTGCAAAACCGATACGCATTGGTCGGGAGCGGGATGTGTTGTGGCCGCCGAGGCTATTGCCGCCCGCATTCGCGGCAACCTGCCCGCAGGTCGCACAGCCCAGCCATTATCCGTCCAATGGGAGGAAACTGGCATTTCTGGCGATCTCGCAGGACTGCTCGGCGCCGGCGTTCGGACACCCGGCGAGAAGCTGCAGCTTCGGGTTGTTTCCGGTCCCCCCGGTTCCGCTCCGATTGAGCCCGACCCTGCGAGTCCCGTGCTGCTTTTGGGCGACAGCCACACGCTGGTCTTTCACGATTTCCTTGCGGAGCGAGCCGGCCTCCTCGACCAGCTTGCGTTCGAGCTTGGGATCATCCCCGATCGGATTGGCACCCGCGGCTCTGGGGCGACCGCGGTCCGCATCGATCTCTACCGGCGGAGCGTTAAAGATCCCGATTACCTTGCGAAGAAGAAAGTGGTCGTCTGGTGCTTTACCGCGCGGGAGTTTACGGAATCGGATCAAGGCTGGCCGAAGTTGCCGGTCGCCAAGTAGGGTCTCGCTTTATGAAAACGCTCTTCACCGCCCTTTGTCTCTGCATCGTGTCCGCGGGCGTGCTCCACGCTGGCGCCCCAGGCCGGGTGCTCATGATCGGCGATTCGCTTTCCGTGGGAGCTTTTGGACCCGACGTGTACCGCTACCTTGCCGCGCGGTGCGGGCGTCAAAATGTCGCGCTCTACGCATCATGCGGCTCCGCGCCTGAGCATTGGCTGGCGGGTGAGCCGACTTTTTACACCCGGTGCGGATTCCGCGAGCAGACGCCGGCTCGATCCGCGTTGATCGATTTTGTGAATGGCCATGCACCGCCGCCGGTGGCGACTCCAAAGCTGGAATCCCTGCTCGACCGGTACCGTCCGAAGGCTGTTCTCGTCCAATTGGGCACCAACTGGATGGATCGCGCCGGCGGCGCGGACGCGGCATTAAAGCGGAGCGAGGTGCTCGACCGCATGGCTGGCGCGCTGCGCAACGGCGCTGTGCACACGGTGATCTGGATTTCTCCGCCCGATTCTTCGCATTTTAGCAAATCGACCCAGCAGTCGGTGCAGGACTCGATCAGAGACGCTGCCATGCGCCATGGATTTGAAGTGGTCGATTCCAGGAAATATACGCACTACGTGCACGGCGTGACGGGTGGCGATGGTATCCACTATCATGACAAGGCGAGCCACGAATGGGCCGAGGGCGTGGAACGCGAGCTGGATCGCAAGCTTCGGTAACCTCCGGTTTTCCCAGAGGTTTAACGTCCTGCTACGCGTTCGTGCAGTGGCCTTCGCACGATCACTATGGATGAGCGCCGCGTCCTATCGACATTGCGGATCGGCTCGCCGGACACATGCCGACTTTTCGATGAGCTTCGCTGAATTTCAACATCATGCGCTTCTTTGGGTGCTCGGGTCGGTGGATGAGGACGAAATGGTCGAATTCGAGGAAGGGCGGCGGGAATATGGTGAGGCAGGGGAGCGTTTCATTCATGACTGCCAGAAACTCCACTCGATGCTTGCTTTGAGCCTGCCACCGAAGAAGCCTCGGGCGGCAGCCCGCGAGGAATTATTGCGGCTGGTCAAGGCATCGATGGAATCGGAGCCGGGCCGTTAAAGATAATCGAGAGTATTGCGTTTCGACCGCCGATCCGCTCGCATCCTGCCATGAACCTTTTTCCCCAATTCTTGTTCCAAGTCGCCGCCCTTCTCGGGGGGCTAGTCGTTGCACCAGGCCTTGCCGTCGAAGCGCCGCTTACCGCAGGTAAGCCTGTCGTCCTTGCTGGAACGCATGGCCGGTTTGACTTTCTTGGAATCGATCCCGTTCGGAAACGATTGCTCGCCGCGCACACGGGGAACGAATCGCTGGATATTATCGACTTGGATTCCGGAGCGCTGATCAAGGCGATTCCGGTTGGCGCCGCGCAAGGCACCGCCGCCGATCCGCAGCATTATTACGCCAGCGTCAGCAAACCGGCGCAACTGGTGGTTGTGGATGCTGGAAAACTTGAAGTAGTGGGAAAGGTTCCGCTCAGTGGGCCTGCGGATGTCATGGCTTTCAATCCGCAAACTGGTCTCGCATACGTCTGCCACGATGACGCCAAAGAGGTATGGGTGGTGAACCCGGCCCAGAAAAAGGTGATCGCAACGATCGATTTGCCGAGCGACAGCCCGGAAGATCTCGCCTTCGATCCTGCTTTCCACCGCTTGTATCAAAACCTCAAAACCGCAAGCCAAGTTGCTGTGATCGACCCGGAGACGAAAAAAGTCATTGCGTTATGGCCGGTTGCCCCAGCCCAAAGTCCGCACGGGATGGCTGTCGTTCATCTCGAAGACGCAGTGAAAACGCAAAGTGGAACGGGTGACTTTGCCCTCTACGGGATAGCCGTTGTCGGCGGAAACGGAAAGCTCGTAGTCCTCGATCTGAAAGACGGACGCGTCGCTGGGTCATGCGACGTAGCGGAACGCGTCGATCAGATCGCATACGACCCGGGGCTGAACCGTGTGTATTGCGCCAGCGGCGCTGGAAAAATCTCCGTCGTTCAAATCGCTGCCGGAAAGCTTTCAAGCTTGGGGGACGTTCCTTCCTCCGAAGGAGCTCACAGCATCGCCGTCGATCCCAAGACCCACACCGTCTGGATCGTGTATGCCAAGGGCGAGACCAGCATCGTGCAGCCGTTCACTCCTCCGGCTCAATAGCTCGTTTACGTCAGCAGCCCACGCATAAAAGGCGAGGGGACGAAGTGTTCGATCAAGACCTCGGTCCGGTCGTCGAAGTTTAGGCGCACTTGAGACACATCGATTTCTGGCGTCTTGCTGGGCGAGAAGAGAATATCGTCGTGCGTCGCGTTCTTCGCAGTCGCAAATCGGTCCGGTGTCAGCGAGCCGCCTAAATGATCGCTGCGCCCGGTCGCGACATGCAGAGTTCCAAAGATTTTTTCGTCCTGAATATCGCGGCCGGAGACTGGCAATTCCTGCGTGCCAAAGCCAAGCTCCCCGAGTTCGCCCGTAACAGGGTCGCTGGTGAGTTTGCGGTTATGCTCATCGATCGTATCGCTCGAACCGCGCAGCAGCGTCGCATTCTTGACCCGTCCTCCTGCGACGTGCATCAAGCCGATCGTGCCGTTTTCGTACTGCATCGGAAACTTACCCTCGGCTCCTCTTGGCACATAGTAGATCTCACCCGCGGGCAGATTCGCCACGTCCGGTTCGCCGCTCCGGCAAAGGCCGTGACTCTTTTGCGCCTCCTGACCGGCGAGATCTAGTTTCAGCATGTACCGCTCACCGTTGAAAGCGTAATCGATCTCCGCGGAGCGAGCGCGCGTCATCCCAAGCCTCAGCTTCTCCGCCTGCTTGCTCACCTCGTTGTAATCGACGGCGAGTCCGCTCGCCAAAATGATGTCGTTCACTCCGTGCAAAGTCGCCCCACGAAACCCCACCCGCTTTGCAATGGCGGTAAGGGGCGCGGTCGCAGAAAACGTCGAAATGCAGAGCACGATATCGTAATGCCCAAGCACGTCGTTCACCAGATCCAATTCCCGTCCATCGGTCGCATACGCGGTGGCTGGCAGGTCGAGATTACTGCCGCCGGTCACTTTGTACGCAAACATTTCGCCCCCTTTGAGACCCAGTTCGTAGAGCACGCCATTCCGCAGCCCCTGGTAGAAAACGTCGTGAGCGCGGCGCTGGATGGCCAGCGCCGGGTTTTCGAGAAAGCGGAAGCTTTCCGCTTCGCGTGGATCTTCGAGATCGATTAAAATGCAAATGCGCTCACCCGTTTTCGGATTGAAGACGGTCGAAAGCAGGCGGCTGAGAGAAAAAGGCGGAAATTCGGGAAGCATCGGTGCGCTATCTATAGTCGGGATGAATTCGGTCAAGGGTCGCATGATTCGTTTTATTCTGGATGAAAAATATCCGCTTCGAGCGAATGGTACGCTTCGGGCGCGTGCAGGGTTGCATTTCCGACCTTCGGCGCGGCGGCATTCCTAATTCATCTTCTGCGTGTGGGTTTACCCGCTGGACACCCTTTGCCCTCCGATTAGTCTCTCCTCATACCACATGAATCTTCCTCCCCAATCGCTTCTTTCACGCCGCCATTTCATCGGGGCTTCGACCGCCGCAGCCGTTGGAGCCGCCTTCTCCACTGGGCGCGCCGACGAGGCGACCAAAACACTGAAAATCGCTCTGGTCGGCTGTGGCGGTCGGGGCACCGGCGCCGCGAACCAGGCATTGAAGGCGGATAGCCGAATCGAACTGGCTGCGATGGGCGATATCGCCGCCGATCAAATCGAGAAAAGTCTCGAGCAGCTTCGCTCCGCGAACGCAGATGCTCCCGGAAAGGTGACCGTGGACGATGCGCACAAATTCGTTGGGTTGGACGCCGTCGACAAGGTGCTTGCGATGCCAGATCTCGATGTGGTGCTTCTAACGACCCCTCCAGGCTTTCGCGCCGAGCACTTCGAGAAGGCAGTCAAAGCTGGTAAACACGCATTTTGCGAAAAACCGGTCTGTGTGGATGGCCCCACCTATCGGCGTTTCATGGCCGCCGCGCTCGAATCCAAACAAAAAGGTCTCGGCTGCCAATCTGGCTTTTGCTGGAGGTCGAAATATTCCGAACGTCAGACGCAAGAGCGCGTCCGCGCCGGAGCGATCGGCGATGTGCGCGCCACCTATGGCACCTACCTTAGCAACACACCGTGGGTGAAACCGCGCAAAGAGGGATGGTCCGACCTCGAGTATCAGTTGCGTAATTGGCTCTATTTCACATGGCTCTCCGGCGATCATCTCGTCGAGCAAGCTGTGCATACCGTGGACAAAATGTGCTGGACCTTCAACGATGTCGATCCCGTCAGCGCCAGCGCGACCGGCGGGCGCCAGCAGCGCATCGAGGAGGAGTACGGCCAAGTGTGGGATCACTTCGCCGTCGAGTATGAGTGGCCAAATGCCGCGCGCGGTTTCATCTTCTGCCGCCAGCAACAGGGGTGCTTCAACGAAGTCGCGGATCGCTTCCTCGGCACCAAGGGAAGCGTCGATCAGGTCAGCGGCCGCTACAACCGAGTCATCCCGTTCGTAGGCGAAGAATGGAAGTACACCGGCCCCAACAACGACATGTACCAGACGGAGCACGATGAATTCTTCGCCTCCATCCGCGAGGGCAAACCGCTGAACAACGCCGAAAAGCTTGCGCATTCCTCGATGGTGGCCGTGATGGGCAGAATGGCCGCCTATTCTGGCCAGAGCATTACCTGGGAGCAGGCGATCAACTCCAAGGAATCGCTTGCGCCAGAAGGGCCGCTCGATTGGAAGATGAAGCTCTCGACACCGCCTGTCGCCATTCCAGGCCGCACGAAGTTTTCCTAACCATGCGCGCCTCCTCCGACCCAACGTCCCGCTTCGCGGCAATGACGCGCCGATCGTTCATGGCTGCCTCCGGCGCCGCTCTCGCCGCCGCCTCCGTCGCGCCGTCGATTTCTGTCGCCGATGAACCTGCGGGAGGTAAACGCCCACGGCGTAAAGCCGTGAACTTAGGCATGGTGAGTGCGGCGAAAGACGCCACCGTTGAGGATAAATTCAAGATGGTTCGCGATGCCGGTTTCGATGGCATCGAACTCAATCGCCCCGACGATATCCCTCTCGCGGATCTCGCGAAAGCGCGCGATGCAAGCGGCCTTGCGATTGCGGGCGTGATCTGCTCGTCGCACTGGGGCAAGCCGCTCTCGCATAACGATCCCGCCGTGCGCGCACGAGGGATGCGCGGCGTGAAGCTGGCCCTGCAGGATTGCGCTGAACTCGGTTGTGAACGGATGCTCCTCGTGCCGGGCGTTGTCGATAAGGACACCAGCTACGACAATGTCTATTCGCGCTCCCAAGGCGCGATCAAGGAGCTTGCGGAGTCGGCCGAGAAGGCGAAGTGCAAGATCGCGGTGGAGAACGTCTGGAATCATTTCATCATGACTCCGCTGGAGGCCGCGCGCTATATCGATGAGATCAATTCACCGTGGGTGGGTTGGCATTTCGACATCGGCAACGTCATTGTGTATGGCTGGCCCGAGCAATGGATCCGCATCCTCGGCAAGCGGATCGTGAATCTGCATGTCAAGGAATTCAGCCGAAAGCGTGCTGAAAGCGAAGGCCTGTGGAAAGGATTCGATGTCCAGCTTGGCGAAGGCGACGATAACTGGCCCGCCATTGTAAAAGCGCTCGACGAGATCGCTTACACCGGCTGGGGCATCCTCGAAGTTTCCGGCGGCGACGCCGCGCGGCTCAAATTCCTGGCCGATCGCACGGACAAAATTTTAGCCGGCTAGGCGCAGGTCGAAAATCGCGCTGAGGCGAGGCGACACCGCCCTCTGCAAGCTATGCGCCGGAGCCGCCGGCCACCACGCACCGGAAGCCCCGGTCGTCGCTTCGAAACGTCGCGCGTCCACTTTCGCGATAAGACGAGCGCAGCCGCCCAGTCGCCGCGCGCCCTCGCGGCGCTACGTCTGCTGCGGTGGAGTTTCGCCGGACATCCCGTGATGTTCCTGAAGCGAGCGCACTTCCAATCCATGTTCACGAAGTCCACGAATTCCGTCCAGACTGGCTGCGGCCGCGCGCAAGGTGGTGATCACGGGCACTCTGCTGCTGCTCGCTGTCGAGCGTATTTTGATCTCGTCTTCACGCGCCGTTCTCCCGTGCGGCGTGTTGATGATCATTGCGAGTTCCCCGTTTTTCAGCATGTCGAGCGCATGCGGCCTCCCTTCGCCCAGTTTAAAGAGTTTTTTTACGGGGATCTCCGCCGCGTTCAAGGCTGCGGCCGTTCCGCCGGTTGCGTACAATGTAAATCCGAGCGCCGCGAATCCGCGCGCAATCTCGACGGCGCGCGGCTTGGCGATGTCCGGCACGGATATAAAGATATTTCCTTTCACCGGCAGCGCGGGCTGCGCGGCCATTTGAGCCTTGGCGTAAGCAACTCCAAAGTCGCGATCGATCCCCATCACTTCTCCCGTCGATTTCATCTCGGGACCGAGAACGATGTCGATGCCGGGAAATTTCGTGAAGGGGAATACAGCTTCCTTCACGGCGAAATGACTGGGCACGATTTCCTCGGTAAATCCGAGCTCCTCCAGAGTCATCCCCGCCATGATCTTGGCAGCCAGCTTGGGGAGCGGGATGCCAATAGCCTTTGAGACAAATGGGGCTGTGCGGCTCGCCCGCGGATTGACCTCGATCACGTACACCTGACCGTCTTTCACCGCGAATTGGACGTTCATAAGTCCGATCACGTTGAGCTGCTTTGCCATCGCCTTG
The DNA here is from genome assembly GCA_038238905.1 of Chthoniobacterales bacterium. Taxonomy (GTDB): domain Bacteria; phylum Verrucomicrobiota; class Verrucomicrobiia; order Chthoniobacterales; family Chthoniobacteraceae; genus JBBSFI01. The sequence goes on from JBBSFI010000006.1 coordinate 79,253, forward strand.
GTCGCGCTTGCGATCTCTGCCTTTACCTCTTCCGACAGCGAGAATGGCGGGATGACACACGCGCTGTCACCCGAATGAATCCCGGCCTCCTCGATGTGCTCCATGATCGCGCCAATGACGACCATGCGCCCGTCCGAGATACAATCGACATCCACCTCGGTGGCATTCTCTAGGAAACGATCGACAAGCACCGGCCGATCTGGACTGGCCTGGACCGCCGTCCTGATATATCGGCGCAGGTCGGCCTCTTCGTGGACGAGTTCCATTGCGCGCCCGCCCAGCACAAAGGAGGGCCGCACGAGCACCGGGTAGCCGATCGCGCGCGCAACGGCCACCGCCTCCTCCTCGTTTGTGGCCGTGCTGCCGGGCGTCTGCCGTATGCCAAGTCCGTCGAGCATCGCGGCAAAAAGCTTTCTGTCTTCCGCGATCTCAATGCTTTTCGGTGAGGTTCCAATGATAGGTATGCCAGCATCGGCAAGCCCGCTCGCCAGGTTTAGCGGCGTTTGGCCGCCAAATTGCACGATGACCCCGGCCAGGTTTTCGCTCTCCTGCTCGCATATATTGAGCACATCCTCCAAAGTGAGCGGCTCGAAGTATAGCTTGTCGCTCGTGTCGTAGTCGGTCGAAACTGTCTCCGGATTCGAGTTCACCATGATGGTCTCGAAGCCGAGTTCGCGCAGGGCGAAAGCGGCATGCACACAGCAGTAGTCGAACTCGATCCCTTGTCCGATTCGATTCGGGCCTCCTCCGAGGATGATGACCTTCCGTTTGCCGCTTTCTCGGCGCTCGTTCTCGTCGCCGTAAGTCGAGTAGTAATAGGGAGTGAATGCCTCGAACTCCGCTGCGCAGGTATCGACCAGACGGTAAGTGGGTATGATCCCCATCGCCTTTCGATGCATGCGGATTTCCTCCGGCTTGCAGCGGAACGCATGCGCAAGCTGCCGGTCTGAAAAGCCGAGCTTCTTGGCGCGCAGCAAGGTCTCGCGGTCCAGCGATTTGAGCCCGGCAGCGGCGCCTCGTTCATGCAAAGCCGTGCTCCCGTCCACGATCTGGCGCAGATTCTCGAGAAACCAGCGGTCGATCTGTGTCAGATCGAATATCTCATCCACTGTCAACCCATGGGCGAGCGCTTGACCTATATAAAAAATCCGCTCCGCGTTCGGCACTGTTAACTTTCGCCGCAGAGTGTCCATGTCGCACACTCGATCCGCTCCGTCGCCGATCAATCCAAACCGCTTGATCTCCAGGCTCCGCAGCGCTTTTTGCAGGGCTTCCTTGAAAGTCCGTCCGATGGCCATCGCCTCGCCGACACTTTTCATCTGTGTCGTAAGCGTTGCATCCGCCTGTGGAAACTTCTCGAAGGTGAACCGCGGTGTCTTCACCACCACATAATCGATGGTCGGCTCGAAGCTCGCCGGTGTCTCCCGCGTAATGTCGTTTCGCACCTCGTCCAAGGTATAACCGACGGCCAGCTTCGCGGCGATCTTCGCGATGGGAAATCCCGTTGCCTTCGACGCCAGCGCCGACGAGCGCGACACCCGCGGATTCATCTCGATAACGATCATCCGGCCATTGCTCGGATTCACGGCAAACTGAATATTCGATCCGCCCGTCTCGACGCCGATTTCGCGGATGATTGCAAATGAAGCATCCCGCATGAGTTGAAACTCCCGGTCGGTGAGCGTCTGAATCGGCGCGACGGTTATACTGTCGCCCGTGTGAACTCCCATGGGGTCGAAATTTTCGATCGAGCAGACGATCACGCAGTTGTCCGCTTTGTCTCGCATCACCTCCATCTCAAATTCCTTCCAGCCGAGCAACGATTCTTCGATCAATACCTCGCTCACAGGCGACATATCCAACCCGCGCGCGACGATCGTCTCAAATTCCTCGCGATTGTAAGCGATCCCGCCGCCGGTGCCGCCCAGGGTAAATGCTGGCCTGAGGATGAGAGGAAAGCGTCCAATCTCCGCCGCGACCCGCCGCGCCTCTTCTATCGTGTGCGCCGTGCCCGAGAGCGGCATGTCGAGGCCGATCTTGAGCATCGCCTCTTTGAAAGCCTGCCGGTCTTCGCCTTTGTGAATCGCGTCGGGTTTTGCGCCGATCATCCGCACACGATGTCTAGCCAGCGCGCCGCTCTCGTGCAGCTTCATGGCGCAATTCAGCGCCGTCTGCCCTCCAAGCGTCGGCAGCAGGGCATCCGGCTTTTCACGCTCGATGATTTTTTCGACAACCTCTGGGGTGATTGGCTCGATATAGGTCCGGTGCGCAAACTCCGGATCGGTCATGATCGTGGCCGGATTGGAGTTGACCAGGACCACCTCGTACCCCTCCTCTTTCAGCGCTTTGCACGCCTGCACACCGGAATAATCAAACTCGCACCCCTGGCCGATGACGATCGGTCCGGAGCCAATCAGGAGAATCTTGTGGATGGAAGTATCTTTGGGCATGGAAATAGTGCCGCTGCGCGCGGAGAAGGCGCCGCACGACCGTGTGGGTCAAACGGCGTCCGGGGAGCGTCCCTCCGCTGAAAGCAAAAGCCCGACGTGTGTAGCAGAGGCGGCCGTTGCGGGCAATGGGCGCGTGCGGCTTTTTAAACCATCCATCGCTGGAGCGCATCCGCCTCTCCCGGCAGATTGAACTGGAACGGGGCGCTCTCCGGGTAGCACTCCCGCTCGATCCCATCGTGGAATACCTTAATTTGGAAGCTGACCGCCCCGCCTGCGGCCAGCCCGAGATCGTCGAGCGGAATAGCCCACTCCACGATGTCGGCTGCGGCGAGCGTCGAGCGCTTCACGGGAGCGCCGCCGTCGCGCGTGACCGTGAATTCGACCGGCCCGCCCCGCTGCAGCGGCTTGCTCTCGGCGATGACAGAGCGAGGCGATTGAAACAGTGCGCAGAGTGAAAGCTTGTCCCATTTGTGCATGTCGAGCCGGAGGTAAAACATCCGGTCGTCGGCGCCGAACCAGACGCGGTCCACATAGCGTTCCGCACGGTACATCGCCCCTTTCTCGCTTCCGGTCTGGTACACGCCCGCGCCCATCCATTCGTAGAATGAACTTTTGCGGCCGGTAATCTCCGGCGAGATCGGCTCCCGCGGCGGGTCGTACAGCGGAGCCGTGCGGGCGGCCCCGATCGGACGGTCGAGCACGGCAGGCGGGAAGCATCCGCACAGGGTATATACGCTCTTGAGGTGGAGGCGGAAAAGTTCGTCGAAAAGCGCATCATTTTCGGTCGAGAAATCGGGGCCGTACCACCAGAACCAATCGCTCCCTTCTGCCGCGTAGATCTCTCGCAAAGCGGCGCAGCGCTGGCCTGCGTCGATTGCGCCCGCGTCAATCCGATCTTGCAGAAACTGGCGGGTTTCGCCGAGCAAATCCCACGCGCGATTTTCCTCCGCTTCGCCGATCCAGATGTCGAAGTTGCTGCCGATCCAGGAGCCGGTGTGCAGCGTGCCGATCTGTTTCTTCGGCGCGTTGTGCGCGAAGTAATCTTCGATCGTGCAGGAATGGAGGCTCGCGTCGGCCTGGATCCCGCCATATAACGCTCGAAGAAATCCCTCCCCTCCGTCCGCAAAGGTTTCCCACGCATTTTCGCCATCCAGTATGAGGGGCACGACGCCTGTCTCCGCGGGGACAACCTCGGATATCTTGCGCAGATGGTGCAATAGATGGCTGGCCGCTTGAGCGGCGTCGTTCCGCGATGCCATGAAGCCGATGAAATCCGAGAGCGGCTTTTCGCGGAAAAGCGCGTTCACCGCCGCGCCATCATGCGTCACCCGCCATCCCTGAAAGAGATCGATATGATCCACCGTCCGGCCTGCGTACAGCGGATCCTGTTTTAGCGAATTGAAGAGGTTCTCTTCATCGGAGCAAAAGTACTCGATTCCGCTCTGCCGCATGAGCGGAATCAGTTCCGGTGCAATCGACCCTTCGCTCGGCCACAAGCCGCGCGGAGCCTTCCCAAAGAGCGCCGCGTGCTGCTCGACCGCAAGAGTAAGGTGGGCGGCGGCATCCTGAGGCCAGTGGAAACGCTCCGGGAATTCACGACCCGGAAGCGAGCGTTCGGCGAGCGCCGAATCGTACACCAGCGGCAAGATCGGATGGAAAAACGGGGTGGTGGTCAGTTCCGCCTGCCCGCGCGCCTCCGCCGCTCGATATCTCTCGATGACGATCGGCAGGATCTCGAGGTGGATGTCCAGCACCCGGTTTTTTTCTTCTTCCGTGAAGCCGCGCCCCTTTTTCTTCAACTCCGCGAGCTCGGGAAAAATCCGCTCCGCGGTGTAGCCGCACCACGCGAGATTGAACCACGTTTGCAGGTCGAGCATCTCCTGCGTCGAGAAGTACCGAAGGCCGCGCCGGACGTCGTCCCGGTAGAAAGTCAGCCCGCGTTTATTAAGCAACTCCCAGTAGCGCGGAAATGGGCGAACCAGATTTTCGTGCTGTATTTTGAAAAAGTTCTCCAGGATGGCCAGCTTCTCCTCGTCGTTTAATTCCGCGGCCGGTTTGCGCGCCCATTCGAGCCAAAGATCGCGTATCCTGCCTTCCATCAGCTCCTTGATCTGCAGCATCAGCACCGGCGTGAGATTGAAATTCACATGGATGCCGGGGAACTCCTCGATGATCGTCACCATGTCGAGGTACCCCTTTACGCTGTGCAGGCGCACCCACGGCATCGTGGCCGTGTGCGTGATCGGATCCACGTAGTACGGCTGGTGCATATGCCAGAGAAAGACGACGTTTGCCATGGGTTTCGCCGTCTTCGTAGAAGGAAACCGCCGGTTGGGCAACCCCGCATTCGGAGCGTCATTTCCACTGGCGACCAAGCCGACGCAGCACCATCCTGCGAATGTTTCCGAATGCCCAGCTATTCCATACTCGTGATCGACGACGATCGCCCGACGCGAACGCTTCTCGGCCGCGCTCTCGAACGGGAGGGCTTCGCCGTCACCCTCTCGGCCGATGGTCGTGAGGCGCTTCAGATCATCGAAAGCGAGCGACCCGCATTGATCGTTTCCGATTACGAGATGCCTGAATTCAATGGCGCCGAGGTGTGCGAGTTGATACGCGGCCATTCCGACCCGGCGATTGCTGAGTTGCCCATCATTCTCCTCACAGCGCATTCCGGAGAGGATCACGAGGTGGAATGTCTCAAGGCCGGCGCCAACGACTTCGTCTCGAAGCCCGTCAATACGGCAGTACTTGCGGCGCGCATTCAGACGCATTTGCGCCTGCACGGATTGCGCGCCGAACTTCAACAGCAGAATGCGGAACTCGAGCGCGGTCGAGCGATCCGGGAGCGAGATCTGGAAGCGGCGCAAATCACGCAACAGGCGATTCTGCCGGCGAAGCGCCCATCCATTCCGGGATGGGATCTCGCCGCGATATTCCAGCCTGTGATCCAAGTTGGCGGGGATATGTACGATTGGGTGCGGCTTTCCGACGGCGAATGGCTCGTCTGGATTGCCGACGCCACGGGCCACGGAGCTTCCGCAGCTCTCCTTACTACGCTGGCGAAGCTCGTCTTTCGACATGCCGCGGCGGAGGTCGAGCCTTCTCCGCGTGCTTTCTTAAAGCATGTGAACGCCGAGTTTCATTCCGTGCTTCGCGGCAAATCGTTCATGACGGCGGCGTGTCTCATTCTCGTGCCCAATTCGGGGAAGGTCCAGTTTGCGGGCGCGGGGCATCCGCCGCTGCTGATCCGCCGTTCTTCCGGCGAAACCGAGTTTCTGAATTCAACGGCGCCGCCTATCGGCATCGTGCCGCTTTTGGAATGCGGCGAGTGTGAGTGCGATCTCGCGTCCGGCGATTCGATCCTGCTTTATACGGACGGACTCTACAGCATCGAACGCGCCGAAGGTGAGCGAATGGAGCCGGAGGACGTCGCGGAGATGGTTCCCCTCGTTGCGATGTCCGCCGAGGGATTCGTCCAAGCGATCGCCGCGGAGTTTGGGCGCAGGAGTGGGGGAAATGCGCCAGACGATCTTGCGGCCATTGCAATCCGCAAGTTGTAGCGCGCCCGCGAATTGCGAAGAAGTCGCGCGCGGACTACGATTGGCCATTACAACGAGCCAGCTAACTCCCGCCGCGCGCGGCCCTTCCGATGCACTTGGCAGGCCGATGCGAGATCTCCGTATTTCGGTGACGGATCGGTGCAACTTCCGCTGCACGTACTGCATGCCGCGGGAAGTTTTCGGGCCGAACTATGCATTTTTACCCCGCGCGGACATTCTTTCGTTCGAGGAGATCGCGCGGATCGCTTCCATCTGTTGCACCCTCGGGGTGGAAAAAGTCAGGCTCACGGGAGGCGAGCCGCTCCTGAGGCGCGACTTGCCTCGACTAATCGAAATGCTCGGTCGCGTCGCAGGGATTTCCGACATCGCACTGACGACCAATGGGTCACTCCTGGCTAAGTCCGCGACGGACCTGCGACTGGCCGGTCTCCATCGGCTTACGGTAAGCGTCGATGCTCTGAATGAGGAAATATTCACCGCGATGAACGGCACGGATCTGCCGCTGCGTCTCGTGCTCGACGGGATCGACGCGGCGCTCTCCGCCGGGTTCTCACCGATCAAGATCAATGCGGTGATCAAGCGGGGCGTGAATGAGGACCAGATCGGCGCTCTCGCAAAGCGTTTTGCGGGGTCGGCCTTCATACTCCGATTCATCGAGTATATGGATGTCGGCAATACCAATGGGTGGCAGCTCGACGATCTGACTCCCGCGCGCGAGATAGCCGAGCGTATGGCTGAATTTACGCCGCTCGAACCGATGCCGGCCAATTACAGCGGGGAAGTGGCAAAGCGATACAGGCGCGGCGATGGCGGCGAAGCGGGCATCGTCTCGTCGGTCTCGCAGCCATTCTGCCGGCAGTGCACCCGCGCGCGTCTCTCCGCGGATGGCCGCCTGTTTACATGCCTTTTCGCCGGCGACGGGCACGACTTGCGCGGGCCGCTGCGAGCGGGCGCATCCGATGCGGATCTGCGCGCCCTCATCGAGCGCATCTGGACGCGGCGCGATGATCGCTACTCCGAACTGCGCTTCGACGCGCCGAAACAGGCGCGCAAAGCCGAAATGTCACTCTTGGGTGGTTGACGTCGCCGGCGAAAGGCGGCAAGCCTGAGGCCGCTTTGCATCCCGCGACCCAATCCACCAGCTCCCATCTCTCCGCACCCGAGGCGCATCATAGCTTCGGCTGGATCGATCTGTGCGTGCTGGCGGTCGTGTTTGGCCTGCTCTGGAGCATCCTGCATTTTGGCAAGGGAATGCTCGTCCATTTCGACGAGAGCGCGGCTCCGGCGCTTTCGACCGATTTGTCCAGGATTCCGTACTACGCTGGCCGGACGTTTCTCAGGATGTGGATCGCCTTCGGGTGCTCGCTCGCGTTCACCTTCGTGATCGGCTATCTCGCCGCGAAAAGCCGGAAGGCCCGCGCTGTCATTCTTCCTACGCTCGATATCCTGCAATCGGTCCCTGTGCTCGGTTTCCTTTCAGCCACGGTGACAGGCTTCATGGCTCTCTTTCCCGGCAGTCTGCTGGGGGTGGAATGCGCAAGCATATTTGCCATTTTCACGAGCCAGGTCTGGAACATGACTTTTGGCTTCTACCATTCGCTAGTAACAATCCCCGACGACCTCCAGGCGGCGGCAACGACGTACCGGCTGAATCGATGGCAGCGCTTCACGACCGCCGAGGCGCCTGCTTCGATGCATAGTCTCATTTGGAATGCGATGATGTCCTTTGGCGGCGGCTGGTTTTTCGTCGCGCAGAGTGAGGCGATCAGCGTGATGAATAAGAACATCAAGCTTCCCGGCCTCGGCTCGTATATGGCCCTGGCGGTCGAGCAGGGGAACCACTCCGGCGCCCTTTGGGCCATTGGGGCGATGCTGGTCCTCATCGTAGGCACCGATCAGATCGTATGGCGGCCGCTCCTGGCGTGGGCGGATAAATTTAAGATGGAGCTGACTGAATCCGCCATCGCGCCCCGATCGTGGATCTACGATGCGCTCCGCGGGGCTGCTTTATTCGACATGCTCCGCGAGAAGATCTGGCATCCCATTTCCGATGGACTGCGCAGCGTTTCCTTCCGAGTGCTGCCGGAGGAGAAGCGCGGCGCGCTAGTCGAGCCGGGCCGCGCGATCGTATGGGTGCGCTATCTTGTAGGAGGCGCAGCCGCGCTTTGGGCTGGGTATTGGGTTCTCACCGGCATCGGAGCCGGAATCGAAGCTGTCAGCGGCCGCATTACGCTCGTGGAGTTTGGCCACATCGCATGGCTCGGTCTGCTCACACTGCTGCGCGTCTCGCTCATGACGGTCGCCGCCACCTTGATATGGACGCCCATCGGAGTCTGGATCGGAACCCGCCCCAATGTCGCGGTCGTCGCGCAGCCGCTCGCGCAGATCGCCGCGTCGTTCCCGGTCAATATGACTTTCCCCATCCTCGTCGGCTTCTTCGTCATGCATCATGTCTCGATGGATTGGGGGAGCATCCTGCTCATCGGCATGGGGACGCAATGGTATATCCTCTTTAATGTAGTCGCCGGCGCGATGGCCATCCCAAACGATTTGAAAGAGGCTGCCCGCACGTACGGGCTCCGCGGCTGGCGGCTATGGAAAACGCTGATCATTCCGGCGATTTTCCCGTTTTGGGTCACCGGCGCATGCACCGCCGCTGGCGGCGCCTGGAATGCGAGCATCGTCGCCGAAGTCGCTGTGTGGGGCTCGACCAAGCTGAAGGCGCAGGGCTTGGGCGCCTTCATAGCTGACGCGACCGAGAGCGGAGACACCGCGCGCATCATCGTCAGCATCGCCATCATGTCGGTCTTCGTCGTTATTCTTAACAAGCTGCTATGGCGCCGCCTCTATGCGCTTGCGGAGCGCCGGTTCCGGCTCGATTAAGACGGGCCGCTTCACGAATGAATTCCATGCCCGCGACCATCAGCGAACCGGCGCGCACCGCACCTTCTCCGCGTGTCGAAGAGAAGCCCGTCATCGCGGAACTCTGCGGCGTCAGCAAATCGTTTCCCACGCAGGGCGGCAGCGAAGTGAAGATCCTCGATCAGATCGATCTCTCGATTCATGAGGGCGAATTGCTCGCGCTCCTTGGCCAGTCTGGCTCCGGCAAATCGACGATCCTGCGGTGTCTCACCGGTCTTACTCAGCCGACGCTCGGCCGGGTCTTGTGTTACGGAAAGTCGCTTCAAGGCATCAATCCATACGCATCCGTCGTGTTTCAGACGTTCGCCCTCTACCCGTGGCTCACCGTCGAGGAAAATATCGCCGTTGGGATGATGGCGAAGCGAGTCACGCGCGCGCAGCGCGAGGAGGCCATCGAGAAAGTGATCGACCTCATCGGCCTCAACAACTATCACAGCGCCTATCCACGTGAACTTTCCGGCGGCATGCGCCAGCGCGTCGGCATCGCGCGCGCTCTCGTCTCCGAGCCGAAGATTCTGTGTCTCGATGAGGCGTTCAGCGCGCTTGATGTCCTTACGGCGGAGAACTTGCGGCAGGAGGTGATCTCGCTCTGGCGCAAAGCTGGCAATAACCTCAAGAGCATCTTCATGGTCACGCATAATATCGAGGAGGCGGTCGAAATGGCGACCCGCATCTGCATTCTCTTTCCGCGCCCCGGGCGGCTTGGGCTGGTCCTCGACAATCATCTCCCTTATCCGCGCGACTACCGCGATCCGGAGTTTCAGCGGCTCGTCTCGACGATCCACGACACGATCACTTCGCTCGAATTGCCCGAGCATCCGCCCGAACCGGCATCCATATCTGGCAGGCCGATCTCCAAGGCGCGCACGCGCATGGAGCCGATCCCTTGCGTCGGCGTCGGCCAGATTCTCGGTCTGCTCAGTCTCATTCGCGAATCGCCCGAAGAACTCTCGAGCATCTACGATATCGCAACCGAGATCGGAAAAGAATTTGGCGAAACGATCGCGCTGGTGAAAGCGGCCGAGATCCTTGAATTCGTTAACACTCCAAAGGACGAGGTCGAATTTACTGACCTCGGCCGCCGATTTGTCGCCGCCGACCGCGCGGGCCGCAAACAGATCTTCGCCGAACAGATCCTCAAGCTCCGCCTCTTCCACATCGTTCTCGCGCTGATCGAAGAGCATGGCGATGTCGAAGCCGACCTGGTGTTGCGCACCATCCACTCCGCGCTCCCGTACGACAGTCCCGAGCGCATCATGGATACCATGGTGGCATGGGGCCGCTACGCCGGATTGATAGACTATGACGCCGATCGCAAGGTGCTTTGCCTTCCCAAAGACGAGGATGAGGAATAGCGGAAAGCCTTTCCTGCGAATCCCGCAGATGCGTTTGCTCCGCTGAAATTTTATGCGTCATACAACGATCGACCCAGAGTTATTTTCGTCCAACCGGCGGCGGCTTACGGAGCTTCTGCTGGAGCGCTCGCTCGTCGTGGTCAACGCCAACGACATCCTGCCGACGAATGGCGATGGCACGATGGCGATGCACCCCAATGCGGACCTCTTCTATTTAACCGGGATCGAACAGGAGGAGAGCATCCTGCTGCTCGCTTCGCATGCCTTCAATGAAAAGGACCGCGAAATCCTGTTTGTGCGCGAGCACAGCGAACTCCTGAAGACATGGGAAGGCCACAAGCTTTCCAAGGAAGAGGCGAAAAAAATCTCGGGAATCGCAAACGTCAAATGGCTCTCTGAGTTTCAGCAAGTGTTCCATCAATTCGCGTGCGAGGCCGGGCATATCTACCTTAATAGCAACGAGCATCCCCGCGCCTCGATCGCCGTCGAAACACGAGATGCCCGGTTCGCACAGGACTGCCGGCGCCGCTATCCACTTCATGACTACCAGCGGCTGGCCCCGCTCATGTCGCGGTTCCGCTCCATCAAATCGAGGGCGGAAATCGCGCTCATCCAGCGTGCCATCGCGATCACAAAGAACGGATTCGAGAGAGTCTGTCAATTTGTCAAACCCGGCGTCAACGAAGCTGAAGTCGAGGCGGAGTTCGCCCATGAATTTATTCGCAACCGCGCCGCGTTCTCCTACCTGCCGATTATCGCCTCGGGATCAAACGCGTGCGTGCTCCACTACATCGAGAATGACAAGCGGTGCTCGAAAGGCGATCTCCTCCTGCTCGATGTCGGGGCCCGCTACGCCAACTACGTCGCCGACGTCACACGCACGATCCCGGTCAGCGGACGCTTCACGAAGCGCCAGCGCGACGTGTACAACGCCGTCTGCCGTGTCCTGCGCGCCTCGATCGCCGGGGCCGTTTCCGGCAAGCTGCACCGGGACTGGCAAAAGGAATCGCAGCGAGCGATGAACGAAGAACTCCTGGAGCTGGGCCTGCTCAAGCCCAAAGACATAAAGAAACAAACCGAGGAGACTCCAGCCTGCCGCAAATACTTCATGCACGGCCTCGGCCACCCTCTGGGCATCGACGTCCACGACCTCGCGGTCGCATCCGAGCCATTTGCCCCCGGCCTCATCCTCACCGTCGAACCTGGAATCTACATCCCCGAAGAAGGCTTTGGCGTCCGCCTGGAAAATGACATCCTCGTCACGGACAAAGCTCCCATCGACCTGACGTCCGAAATCCCGCTGGACCCCGGCGACATCGAGTCGCTAATGAACCGCCGGTCTTCCTAGCGCTGTTCTTCCTCGCCTCTTTGCGTCTTCCCCTCGTCAGGCCCAGGGGCCTTGAACTTGCCCTGGTCGGGTCGGATTCAATCAGAATAAGGTGGTGCTCGTCACCACCAAACACGATGCTGCTTTCCGGCGAGCAATTTCTCCAGCCGTTTGCTGGCATCGGAACTCGCAATCAGCCTCTTGAAAACCTCACCACACCGCCGCCGAGATCCCTGCCAATCGATTTCTTGATTGCTTCCGAAAAAGAGTCCCAAGTTGCGCATTGCAGATCCGAAGGAGCAATCTTCGTCGATGATAGGAGTCGGCGGAGCTTGATCGAGGGCTGGTCCAAACTTCGGTTCCATGACAAACGCAAGCCGGACGGCGTATTAGCTGGAGTCTGTTGCGCTGTGGTCATCGGACGACCATCTTTAAAAGCATAACCTTCTTTGACGCCGCTTCAACAGGATTTCATACCAATTCAACCCACTCTCTGCTCTCCCATTCGCGTTCTCGCGTGAGAACTTCTCGCTTGGATGCCATTGTGTTAAACCTCACACTGAGATCATACCCCTCTCCCGCCTGACCCGAATTGTATGTCGCGCGCCGCCTCCGCGTACCCACTTGAGTGCCGTCAGAGCGCCCGCATTTTCCATTCAGCGTATCTCGGATTCAACCCGGCGGAGGAAGAGTTGTAAGCCGTTTCCTTGCGGTTCGCGTTGGCGGCGTTTACATAAGAGAGACATGCATATCCATTTAAGCCCCCGCCACATGGCGCTCACCGCTTCGCTGCATCAGGCCGTAGCGACCCACCTCGGCACGCTGGAATCGCTTGGCACGGAAATCATCGCCGCGCACGTGGTGCTCCTGCACGCGGAGGCTGCGGCGCCGGGTGATCGCTATGAGGTGCGGGTGCATCTGGCGGTCGCCGGCCCCGATATCTTTGCGCACGATTCGGAGGACGATCTGTACGTTGCCTTGGAGCGGGTCTCCAGCAAGCTGGCGCGGCAACTTCGCAAGCGCAAAACGGCCCGGAAGGACGAAGCGCGTACTACGACGCAGCGTGCGATCGAAACGAAGCGCCAGACCGGCGCCCTGCCGAAGACTCTCACCAAAACCTTGGAAGCGAAGGGCGGCGGCCGGGCCTCCGGCACCGGACGTCCGAGATCGAGCCGGGCGCATTAGTTTCGGCTTCATCTTCGGTTGCATCGTGACGCCGATGAGCGTCCTTTCGCGCCTCTTCCTATGGCCGAACAAGGCTCGCTTCCAAACTCGATCCTCAGCGCATCTGAAATCTCCGTCCGATACGGGGTTCATACGGTGCTGGATCACGCCACGCTTTCGATCAACGAAGGCGAGCGTATCGGCCTTGCCGGACGCAATGGCTGCGGTAAATCGACTTTCCTCAGAATTGCGGCGGGCGAACTGGATCCCGACGACGGCGCGATCACACGGCGGCGCGAACTGATCACGGGTTATCTCCCGCAGACGTTTCAATTGAACGAAGAGGGGACCGTCCAGACCAATATCCTCGACGGCGCGCGCCATATCTTCGATTTGATCACAGCGTACGAGAATACGCCGGGCGAATTGCCCGCCTCCGGGGAACTGCTCCACAAAATCGAGCATTTCGACGGCTGGTCGATCGAGCATCGGGCGAAATCGCTGGTGACAAACCTGCACGCGCCCGACCCGGAGCGGCTCGTGGCGAGTTTGAGCGGCGGCGAAAAGCGCCGGGTCGCACTTTGCCGCGCGCTGCTGGCGCGGCCCGACTTCCTGATCCTGGACGAACCGACGAACCATCTCGACACCGAGTCGATCGAGTGGCTGGAAGATTTTCTCGAGCACTATCCCGGCGCATGCCTCTTCGTGACGCACGACCGGTATTTCCTCGATCGCGTGGCGACGCGAATGGTGGAACTGCTGCGGGGCGATTTCATCTGTTACGATGGGACTTACAACGATTACCTGCTGGCGAAGGCGCAGCGCGAATCGGTCGAGGAAGGCCAGGAGCATCGCCGGCAAAAATTTCTAAAGCGTGAATTGGAATGGGTGCGCCGCAAGCCCAGCGCGCGCCGGACGAAATCGGTCGATCGGGTGAAGCGCTATTTTGAGATGTCGGCTGAAGAAGCGCCGGAGCAGGAGTTGGATGTCGAGATGATCATCCCGCCGGCGCCGAAGCTGGCAAATCGCGTGATCGATATCCGCAAACTGCGCTATGAACTTGGCGACCGGGTATTGATCGATAATCTATCGCTCGATATACCCGCTGCCGTGCGCATCGGAATCGTCGGACGGAATGGGGTGGGCAAGACGACGCTGCTCCGCTTGATTCTCGGAGAATTGCAGCCGACTGGCGGCGCGATTGAGATCGGCGCACGGACGGAGATTAACTATATCGATCAAAACCGCCTCCGGCTGGACGAGTCGAAGACCGTGTGGGAAGAAGTGGGTGAAGGCCAGGAGCATGTGAGGCTGGGGGACGAAAGTGTCTCCCTGCGCGGATATTTGCGGCGTTTCCTTTTTAGCGAAGACCGGATCAATTCAAAGATCAGCATCCTATCCGGCGGCGAGCGGTCGCGCGTCATCCTGGCGAAGGTTCTCAAAAGGGGCGGCAATGTGTTGATCCTCGACGAACCGACCAACGATCTCGATCTGTCCACGCTGCGGATGCTGGAAGATGCGCTCGCCCTGTTCAAAGGGACCGTTCTGACGGTATCGCACGACAGGTACTTTCTGAACCGCATCTGCACGCACATCCTTGCGTTTGAAGGAGACGGCAAGACCTTCTACGACGCGGGCGACTACGATAACTATCTCGTAAAGAGGAAGCAGCGAAACCAAGCGCCAGTGGTCGCCGCGCCTGCGAAGACGGCAGCGCCGGCCCCCGCTCGAGCGGAGAAGCCACGCAAATTAGTATTTAAAGAGACGAAGGAGCTTGAAGGAATCGAGGACGTGATTCTCGCTGCCGAAGACGATGTGTCCCGGCTTGCCGCGCTTTTTGAGCTGCCGGATTTCTTCGCGCGTCACGGGCATGAGGCCGCGCGATTGCAGCAGGAATTGGAGGGCGCTCGCGATCGCGTCGCGAAGCTTTATGCGCGGTGGCAGGAGCTGGAGGGTCTCCGGAAAGGAAGCTAGCTTTAACTATCTAGGAATCTGCGGGCGGCGATGCCGTGCAGCTCGAAGAGCCGCAGGATGGCGTCTTCGATCAGGTTATTCGGGCAGCTAGCGCCGGCTGTCAGTCCGATGGTCAGCGGGCGGTTGGGCAGCCAGCCTTCGGTCGCGATCTCCTCCTTCTTGTGCAAGTCATAATGCACGATGCGTTCGCGCGATTCCAGCCGGGAGGAGTTGCGAATGAAGAAGGTTGGCAGCTTCGCCTCACCCATCTCGGCCAGGTGCGACGTGTTTGAAGAGTTATAGCCACCCACAACGAGCAGCAGATCGAGCGGCTCCTGCAGCATTTGCTGCAAGGCATCCTGGCGGTCTTGGGTGGCGCCGCAAATCGTGTCGAAGAAACGGTAGTTTTGCTTCGATTTCTCTTCACCATCGCGATCACGAATTGCCGCCATGATCCGCCGCTGCACCTCCTCCGTCTCGCCGCGCATCATTGTCGTTTGATTTGCGACGCCGACGCGGCGCAAATGGAGATCGGGATCGAAACCGGGCGAATGAGCGCCCGCGAAGCGCTCCAGAAAGGCGGGTTTGTCGCCTCCTTTTCGGATGTAGTCGCAGACGTAGTCGGTGTCGGCGAGCGTCAGCACCACGAGGTAATGCCCCTTTCCGTCTTTCAGCGCGCGGCTGGCGGTGGCCTTTGTCTCCTCGTGGGACGCTTTGCCGTGGATGATGGAGGTCATGTCGTCGTTCGCATTCTGGCGCACGCGCTTCCAGACACTCATTACATCGCCGCATGTCGTATCGACGATGCGACATCCCTTTTCGTGAATCTTCTCGAGCGTGGTCACATCCGTGCCAAATGCCGGCACGATGACGATATCTTCGGGCCGCAAATCGTCGAGTTCCGCCTCTTTTTGCTTGCCGATGATGTTCTTGATGCCCATCGCCCGCACCTGCTCGTTGACCTCTGGATTGTGGATGATCTCGCCCAGGATGAAGACGTTCTGCTCCTTGAAAACCTTTCGCGCGGCGTACGCGAGGTCGATCGCCCGCTCGACGCCGTAGCAAAAGCCGAACTGCTTCGCGAGCCGGATCGTGAGTCCATCGACCGAGAGCGTGCCGCCGGCAGCCCGCAATTTTTCGACCACTTCGCTCCGATAATGGTTTTCAACCTCGGCCTGCACCTCGGCCATCACTTCGGGCGTGCGAAGGTTTACCCGTGGAGCGGGCTTCGGGATAGCGGTCGGTGTCTCAATGCTCATGCGAAGGATGGAAATAGACTCGGGTTTGGCAGGATCGCGAGAGAAACTGCCGGACGTAAACAACGCCGCCGGATGCTCTCGACGAACATCCGGCGGGTGAAAGAGATTGCCACGAAGGCGGCTTATTGCTCGACCAGCAGGTTTCCGGGAGGATCTTGAAAAAAGCTGTTGGACATCAGCACACGGGCTGGCGGATCGGGATCGTTCCGCTGATCGAGACGCTGCACGGTTTTGCCGATCGTCGCGTCCTCCGGTTGGGAGCTGGCGATATCGACAGGCGTGCCATCGTGAACGAGCGCAAAAAGGCGGGCGGCGGCTTCCTTGTGGAGGCGAATGCAGCCATGGGTCCGAGGGATCGACCAGACGTAGCCTTGATGAAAACCGTACCCTTCCTTGAATTCACACCAGAAGCCCATCGGATAGCCGACGGAGACATGCTGGCCCTTGTGCGCATCGGCGCCTGCTCCGTCTGAAGAGAATCCAAAAGTGCCCGAGCGATGGACGCGATCCTTCCTGAAGATGTGCCAGTGGCCTTGAGGTGTCTGGTGTTCTCCCGGTTCTCCGACACATCCTTGCACCGCCATCAGGCAGCGATTGCCTTCCATCACGTAAATGTGCTGGGTGGAAGTCGAAACCTTCACCGAGACGGCGCCGGGATTGTGCGGCTTATAGGCCGTCACGTGATATGAACCGCCGAGGGATGGGCCGGTGGCGCACCCCGCGAAGAGCGCGAGGACCGCTGCCCCGGCGATAAGAGATGGAAATGAATGCTTCATCGAGTTCTATGGGAAAGCGCAGATGGAGCCGATTGTCAACTGATTCGGCGCCGCTGATTTCGATCTGTCGGAGGCCCGCTTTGCGATTGGCCGGACGACAGGGTATGGATTTGATCCTCTGAAAAATCATCCGCCAACCGCAGCTCCTCCTGATGTGCTGAGCGCGACCGTACGCGCTCCGGCGGCCGCTGGCGGCGTTCTGTCTTGCATCGAAGCCATCGCAAAGAGCGCGCCGATGGCCCGCCGGCTGTCGCGCATCGCAAAACGGGAGGAGGTCATTTTCGAGCACGTGATCCCCGCCGCGCGAGCCTGTCTTTGCGCCGTGATTGCGCGGCGCGCCCGCGCTTCCCGGCTTTGGGTCGTCTGCGCCGACTCCCGCACTCACGAGGCCGTGTACAACGAGATCCTAAACTGGATCCCCGACGCGCTACTCTTTCCGGAAACGGAGGCCGTGCCGATCGAGGGAGCCATTGCGAATCCCGAGGTGGCTTCTGAGCGTCTCGCGATACTGGACCGGTTGCGATCCGCGGAATCGGCTGATGTGCTGGTCGTCACCCGATCGAGCTTGGAGGGGAAAGTTCCTTCTCCTCAGGCGCTCAAGCGATTCGAGGTCCGGCTCACACGCGGGAAGGCGCTCGATCGGGAAGCGCTTCTCCGGCAGCTCGATTCCTCGGGCTACGAGCAGGCGCCGCAGGTTTCAGCCCGCGGCCAATACGCAGTGCGCGGAGGCATTCTGGACGTCTTCTCATATCATCACACGCTCCCGGTCCGGGTGGAGCTCTTCGGCGACGAGATCGAGTCGATCCGCCTCTTCGATCTCGACACGCAGGATTCGGTGGAGCAGCAGGAGGCTTGCACGTTGCTCCTCGAAGATGTGGGGACGGGAGGCGCTTCTCATCACGAAGAGATCGCGCTGCGGGAATATATGGGAGCGGACGATTTTGTGATCGATCTGAACACAGACTTCGTCGGAGCGGGCATCTCCATTATGGAAGGTTCGAGCGCCGTCGATTCCGCGGAGGATTTCAGCACGGCGTTTTTCGAGCACGGCCTTGGCGAGTTCGACGCGGGCGATTTTGTGATCGATGAGATCAAGCGGGAGCGCTTTTTTGGGCAGCTCCGCGAATGGCGCGAGGAGAAATGGAGGGTGCATATCTTTTGCAACAACGAAGGCGAAATCGAGCGCCTGCACGACTTGATCCCGCCTGTGGAAGCGGATGCGCTTAGCTTCGAGATCGGAACGCTCGCCCGCGGTTTCACCTTTCCCGCCGCGCGCATCGCGGTGCTGTCCGATGCGGAGCTTTTCGGCCGGTACCGCAATACACGCGGGCGGCGGCTTGCGCTCAAGCGGGCGAGAGAGGCCGGCAGCCGCACGCCGATCGACTATGCGGATCTCACGGAGGGCGAACTCGTCGTCCACCTGGAGCACGGCATCGGGCGTTTCGATGGCATGAAAAGTGTGCCGCGCCCCGATGGCGGCGCGGAGGAAATGCTTGCGCTCGCCTTTGCGAACGACGCCCGGCTCTATGTGCCGCTGGAGCAGAGCTTTGTTATATCCCGCTACGTCGGGATCGGAAGGCGGAATCCGCCATTGAGCGAGTTGGGTGATTCCAAATGGTCGCGCGCGAAGAAAGCCGCCGAAAAGGCGGTGTTCGATTACGCGGGGAGGCTGCTCCATCTCCACGCCGAGCGCGAGACGCTGAAGGGCTTCGCCTTTCCACCCGACAAGAAATGGCAGCGCGAATTTGAAACCTCATTTTTGTATAAGGAGACGCCCGATCAGATCACGGCGATTGCCGCGGCGAAGGCCGACATGGAATCCGAGCAGCCGATGGACCGTCTCATCTGCGGGGATGTCGGCTTTGGTAAGACGGAAGTTGCGATTCGCGCGGCCTTCAAGGCGGTGATGGGCGGAAAGCAGGTGGCGATGCTCGTGCCGACGACGGTGCTGGCGGAGCAGCACTATCGAAATTTTCGCGAGCGCATGTCCGACTATCCGATAACAGTCGATATGCTGTCGCGCTTTCGCACGCAGCGTGAGCAGAAGGAGACCTTGCGGCTCGTGCGCGAAGGCGGCGTCGATATTGTGATCGGCACCCATCGGCTCATATCGAAGGACGTCGCTTTCAAGAATCTCGGACTGGTTGTCATCGACGAGGAGCAGCGCTTCGGCGTGCTCCACAAGGAGAAATTCAAGGAGTTATTCCGGTTGGTCGATATGCTTACCCTCTCGGCGACGCCGATCCCGCGAACGCTTTACCTGTCCCTCATGGGCGCCAAGGACATGAGCACCATCGAGACGGCGCCGCCGAACCGCATTCCGGTCGAGACCCTCATCTGTCCATACGACGAGCGGATCATACGCGATGCCATAAAGCGGGAAATCGCGCGCCAAGGGCAGGTCTATTTTCTGCACAACCGCATCGCGACGATAGAGCGGGTGCGCGATCGTATTCAGCAGCTCGTTCCCGAGGCGCGCATTGCGATCGGCCACGGACAGATGGAAGAAGACCAGCTCGAAGAAGTCATGCAGCGCTTCGTGAGCGGCGGGGCCGATGTGCTGATCTCGACCACCATCATCGAGAGTGGGCTCGATATACCGAACGCGAACACAATCGTCATCGATCGCGCGGACCGCTTTGGCCTCGCGGATCTCTACCAGCTTCGCGGGCGCGTCGGGCGCGCGCAGCAGAAGGCGTACGCCTACCTTATGCTCCCGCGTGACATGATGGCTGCGGGCGAGGCGCGCAAACGCATCAATGCCATCAAGCAATACTCGTCGCTCGGCGCCGGTTTCAAGATCGCCATGCGCGACCTCGAAATACGCGGCGCTGGAAATATCCTGGGCACCGCGCAGAGCGGTCATGTAATCAATGTCGGCTTCGATCTCTACTGTTCGCTCCTGCGCCAGGCCGTGGGGAAACTGAAGGGTGAGGAAGTGAGTCGCGGCGTCGCTCTGGCGGTGCATCTGGATTTTGTCTGTCTTCGCGAAGCAGAATATATCGCGCGCAATCCGTCGGAGGCTGCGCCGGCTTTCCTCCCGGGATCTTATATTAGCGATCCGCAAATCCGCATCCAGGCGTATCGCCGTCTGAGCGAAGCCAGCAAGCCGCAGCAACTCGGACGCCTGCTCCAGAGCTGGACGGACCGCTTCGGCCCGCCGCCCCAGGCTGTCGAGAACCTTCTCTTGCTGAGCGACATCAAATTCGCCGCCGCGGAGCGCAAGATGGCGGCGATCGAGGTGCGCGGGGAAAAGGTAATGATGACGCGCGGCGGAGACTATATAACCATCGGCGGCAAATTCCCCCGCCTGGGCTGCTCTGCTCCTTCCCTGCGGCTTTCCAAGCTGTTGTCGCTCATCCGCAGCTTGTAAGCCGGGTCAAGCCGGAAGGACGAGCGGCCGGTCCTGAAAGACCACGCGCCAGTCCGACACTTCATCCACCAAAAGTTGGGCGGTTTCGTTGCTGATGCCAACTACTTCAGAAAATGGCGGAACCGGGCCATTCTCCTTCGACGCGGTGAGCAGCCGTTCGATCTTATTGTCGATCTCATCGAGCCGGGCGGACATCGCCGCGCTGCGTTTGGAGATGCGCGCAAACTCGCCCTGATTATTGATTCCTGCCAGCGCCGCGCCGGCGGCTGGCAGGACGGCGCACGCAAACGTCAGCAACCGGGAAAAGACGCCGTGATGAAATAATAAATGCACCAGGCAAGCCAGCAGTGTCAGGAGCATGGACGTTACGCCTGCGAGATGCAGGCGATGTTCGATGCGGTGCGATCGCGCGGCGGTGGTCCGGTGGAAGTCCGATTGGTTGCGGACGATTGTGCGAATATATTGCAGGGCGCCTGTCAAGTAGTTGCGATCGACTTGAATCGCGGGCAATCCGACCGTGCGGCTAATCGCGCGCACATGCCAAAACATCCACGACTGCGCCAGATGACCGTACCCTTTTGAGATGTGGAGCGGCACCCGCGCGAATGGCCTGCCGCCTCCCAGCGGGAGCAGGATGCGCTGCTGCCGCACTAATTCCGCGACCAGCCGGTACTCCATCCATCGATCCTGCCAGCGCTTCCGAACTGCGATCGAGATGGAAGCGAAAATAAATAGAATGACCGCTATCTCACTGAGTTGAGATCCATGCGCCATCGCTTCAATGAACGGCGATTCCGTATGCTCTCCCAGCAGGAACGGTCCGAGCGCGCATGCGACCGCCACGGCGCTCAGGGCAAAAGCCAGGACGAAGGCGCTCCGATAGCCGTCTCCATAGTAGTCCGCCAATTTATCCGCCCATGCATACTGCTGGCGCAGGCAGCGATTGGCCCATCCGGCAACTCCCGGCGCCTCGGCGCTCCAGTCATCCTGGAGTGCATCCTCGAAAGGGATCACCTTGAAGGAAGGGCGTGTGAATCGTCCGTCACCGAGAAGGTTTCGGAACGCTTTCCAAATGAAGTGATAATTGCTATCGGGCTTTTCCTCGCGATAGAATTGCATCCGCAAACTCTGCTTTTTCCGGCCGTGGCCATGTTCCGGTGCGCTTGCTTCATCCGGCGCTCCCAATACATGCTCAATGAGGTTCGCGATGTCCGTCAGTTGCCCGCACCCTTCGGGATGCAGCGGCGTTCCATCGGTTTTTGGAGGGGGGAGGTTTCCGCGAAGCAGTTGCCAGGCGTGCGGAGCCGCCGCGTCGATCCAGATCACGGGTATGTCGTACTTGAGCGCAAAATCGAGCGTATCCGTAGTGCCGCCCGCTCCATGCCCCGGCGCGCCGTCCCAAACCGCCAGAAGCACATCCGATTGGTTTAGCACGATGCTTCCAGCAGCTCCGTACGCAATTCCAGCCTCGGCGTGAGTCCCCTCGATCTCAAACCGAACAAGGTCTCCCGCGCCTTGTCCCTGTCTCAGAAGTTCGCGAAAGCGCTCAATCGAATTCGGTTCCAGAGCCTTGTCGGGCAGGAAATCCCGCTCGAACTCACCTTCAAGGAATGGCATCGGGCAGGTGAGCCGGTACCCGAGTTTCAATGCTTGTTCGGCGACAATCCGATCCGATCCCTCAGCTAAGGGAGACACCACCCTTAACTCGGCGGCGCTTCCTTCAAAGAGTCCAGCGTTCTCGCGCAGAAACGATTCCACTTGGCGCCTCATTTCCGCGAGCAATTCGCCAGTCACTGCCGTGAGCTTCGGCAGATCGGCGGAATGCAGACGGTTTGGGCGGTGTCCCACCGTCCCAACGCGAAAGGCAAGGCGCGGGCGCATTGGCGATCTCAAATAGGTGCGGCTGGGCGCGGTGGACATGGCGATGGCTGGTAGCGGGTGGAGCGCCCTCAAATGCTCCGTTTCCGGGCATTCTGTCGAGTGGAAAAGGCAAGCGGCGTGCTTTCGGCGGCGGCAAGTCGCCGCTTGCGCCGGCAGGCCATCCCGATGAAACGTGACGCCCATGCCATTTTCCCATATCAGCCCTGATGGCAGCGCCCGAATGGTGGACGTTGGAGACAAGCCCGACCAGCGTCGCACGGCTGCGGCGGAAGGATGTGTCCGTTGCTCGGCGGAGACGATCGCTGCGCTGAGGGCGCACGCGCTTCCAAAGGGCGACGTCCTCACCGTGGCAAAGATCGCGGCGATCCAGGCGGCGAAGCGCACCGACGAGATCATTCCTCTTTGTCATACGCTTCCCATCAGCGGCGTTGCGATCGAGTTTCGAATCGATCCGGACGCTGTGTTCATCACGGCCGAGATCTCCACCGTCGCGAAGACTGGAGTCGAGATGGAGGCGCTCACTGCGGTGGCGGTGGCGGCGCTTACGATCTACGATATGTGCAAGGCCATCGATAAGGGGATGACGATCGATGGCATCCGGGTCACTAAAAAGGAGAAGACATGAAGATTGCCCGAGTAACTCTGAGCGACCGCGCGAGCGCCGGTGTCTATGAGGATCGAAGCGGCCCGGCGATTGAGTCGTTCTTCACGGAGCATCTCGCCGGCGCAATCGAATGGGTGCGCCTCCTCATTCCCGACGACCGCTCCGAAATCGAGGCTGTGCTTCGCCGCCTGTGCCATGTCGAAAAGTGTCACCTCGTCGTGACAACTGGCGGCACTGGACCGGCGAAGCGCGATGTAACTCCGGAAGCCACGCGCGCGGTCATCGAGCGCGAACTGCCCGGCTTCGGTGAAGTGATGCGCATCGAATCATTCGCGCGCGTGAAGACTTCGATCTTATCGAGGGCCACCGCCGGGACGCTCGCAGAGACGCTGATTGTGAATCTTCCAGGCAATCCCCGCGCGATCGGCGAGTGCCTGCCTCTCGTGCTGCCCGCCATTGTCGAGGCCGTCTCGCATCTCTCGGGATTTTCCGCTGCGCTCCGGGACGTGAACTGAGTTTCTGCGTCTTTCGTGAACGCCGCGGAAGACGGTGTCACCTTGAAAAAAGACGGCTCGCTTCCAGCGTCCACCCCCTACGCGAGGATTGCCTTCACGACATCCCCATGCACATCCGTAAGCCGGAATTGCCGGCCTTGAAAGCGGTAGGTGAGGCGGGTGTGATCGATGCCCAGGCAATGTAGAATCGTCGCCTGCAGATCGTGGATGTGGACTGGATTTTCGACGACGTTAAAGCCGAAGTCATCCGTTGCTCCAAAGACCACTCCCGGTTTGATGCCGCCGCCAGCCATCCAGATCGAGAACGCCTTGCCATGGTGGTCGCGTCCATAGGAGTCGCGATTCGCTTCACCCTGCGCATACGGTGTTCGCCCGAATTCTCCACCCCAAATGACCAGTGTGCTATCCAACAGGCCGCGCTGTTTGAGATCGCTCACGAGCGCCGCAGACGCCTGATCCACATCGCCCGCGAGCATTGGCAACCGTCCGTTGAGATTGCCGTGGTGATCCCAATCCCTGTGATAAAGCTGGATGAAGCGCACATCGCGCTCTGCCAGGCGGCGGCTGAGAAGGCAGTTGTGCGCAAACGTGCCGGGCTGGCGCGCATCGTCTCCGTATAGTTTGAGCACGGACTCTGGTTCATGCGAAAAATCCATGAGATCTGGCACGCTCGCTTGCATTCGATACGCCATTTCATACTGGCTTATGCGCGTCTCGATCTCGGGGTCGCCCGCCTCTGTAAAAGAGAGCCGGTTTAAGTCTGCGATGCCATCGAGCATGGTGCGTCGCCGTTCGCGCGTCATCCCTTCCGGGTCGTTTAAATAGAGCACCGGTTCACCTGCGCTGCGGAATTGCACACCCTGATGGCGGCTCGGTAAAAAGCCGCTGCCCCACAGGCGCGCGAGGAGTCCTTGTCCGGCCCCGCCTTTGCTCGATACGGAGATCAATACGACAAAAGACGGCAGATTTTCATTCAGCTTTCCCAATCCATAATCGGTCCACGCCCCCATGCTGGGGCGTCCGGGTTGCTGGCTTCCAGTTTGAAAGAAAGTGATGGCCGGGTCGTGATTGATCGCGTCGGTGTAGAGCGATCGGATGATGCAGATATCGTCCGCGATCACCCGCGTATGAGGAAGCAGATCGCTGATGAGCGCGCCGCTTCGTCCGCCCGGCTGAAATCCAAACTTGCTCGGCTGCAAAGCCAGGCGCGCCTGGGACGCGACCATTCCCGTGATGCGCTGTCCCTGCCGGACGGAATCTGGCAGATCCTCGTTGAATCGCTGCCTGAGCAACGGTTTGTCGTCGAAAAGATCGAGATGGGATGGTCCACCCGATTGAAACAGACAGATCACCCGCCGCGCCTTGGGAGCGAAATGCGGCAATCCCGGGAGACCGCCCAAACCAGCCCGGGGAACCGCTGACCCGTCCTCGGCGCCAAAGGCGCTTTCGACGCCGAGCATGCGCGAGAGCGCCGCGGCGCCAACGCCCAGTCCGCTTCGCAGCAGAAAATCTCTGCGGCTTGTGACGGGTGCATATCTATGACAAGACATCGGCTGTTAGTTCTTTGTGATGGTTTCGTCCAAATTTAGGATCATGCTTGCAACGGTGCTCGCGGCGGCGAGATCCGAAACCGGTAATGTGGCATCCACAGCGGAAGCGCCGCCTTTGAGCAGGTTGCGCGCGGAGTCGGCATCCCGTGTGAATTCCGCCCGGAAGTACTCCATGGAATGGATGAGAACACGCGTCTCCGCCTCGCTCGGATAGCGGCACGTAGCGGCTCGGAAGCCGAAGCGGACCCGGCTTGCATCCTCGCCGCCGCCCTCCTTGAGCATACGGGCGCCCAATTGCCTTGCCGCTTCTCGAAAGCCGGTTTCATTTAGCAGCACGAGCGCTTGCAACGGTGTATTTGTGCGTGAGCGGCGGGCCGTGCAAATTTCGCGATCCGGTGAGTCGAATGCCAGCATCGCCGGATGCGACACGGTCCGCTTCCAGAATGTGTATAGGCTGCGCCGGTACAAATCCTCGCCCTTCCCCTCCAGCCATTTCGTGCCGGGATAATCTGCGCCCACCACGGTGCCGTTGTAGAGAGTCTCGGGCTGATAGGGATAGACACTCGGCCCGCCCACCCGGTCCGCGAGCAATCCAGACACCGCCAGGGCTTGATCGCGCACCAATTCCGCAGGCAGCCGGAAGCGCGGTCCCCGAGCCAGGAGTCGATTCTCCGGGTCGCGCGCCAGAAGATCGGGAGAGATGGCGGAGTTTTGCCGATATGTGGCCGAGAGCACCAAGCTCTTGTACATCGCCTTCACATTCCATCCGCTCTCGATAAATTCCCGCGCCAGCCAGTCGAGCGCTTCAGGATGGCTCGGCCATTCGCCTTGCGAGCCAAAGTCCTCCACCGTTTTCACGATCCCAGTCCCGAAAAGCTGCGCCCAGATGCGGTTCACCGCCACCCGAGCTGTGAGGGGGTGATTTGCCTGCGTGAGCCAGAGCGCGAGGCCGAGCCGATTGCGCGGCGCGCCATCCGGCCACGGTGCGAGCAGCGCTTCCGGCACGCCCGGAGACACCTCAACACCGTGCATGTTATACTGGCCGCGTGTAAGGACATAGGCTGGCCGACGCTCTGGCAGATCGGACATCACCATCGTCGTCGGCAATTCGCGTTCCATCGCAACGTGCTTCTCCAGCAGGCGGTCGTACGGTCCGGCCAGCGCTCGATATCCGGCATCGTTTGCCCTCAGGACAAAGTCACCGAGCCACTCCTTCTCGTGAACTGGCGCAGCCCCCTGCACAGTCCCTTCGTCGAGACGGTGCATCGCATGGGGGATCGCTTGAGTGAAAAAAAGCGTCCGCGCCTTTTCCGAAGTGAGCGCTTCCGAATAGACGCGAAGCTCATCCATTCGCCCTTTGTACTTGGCGGAATCTTTCGCGCCATCCCAACCCAAAAGGAAAGCGCCCGCCATGGGCTTCGCGCTCGCCTGCATCCCATCCGTGAGCAGCGAGACAGCGAGTTCGCGACCGTCCACAAACAAACGCACTTTTGCAGAAACCGGCGCCCCATCGTAGCAAACGGTAAGTTGATGCCAGGTTTCCGGCGCGATCGCCGCGCCCCTGGTCACCACGCGAAGCGCGTAAGCCGGAAAACGCTCAGCGATCCGGAGATCGATTTCGCCATCCACAAGGCGGATCTCTTCGCCTTTGCGATATTCGCCGCCGGCGGGAACACCGCCGTAGTTCTGGTTGGATAACAACGCGACATCGTTCGGATTATCCGCATCTGGCCGCAGCCACACGCTGAATGCGAGCGGCTTTTCAAACTTCACCTCCTTCATTTCCAGACGGGCGAGGGGACTTTCTCCGCGAGTCTGCCATGCTGAACCAAGGATACCTTCGGCAAGCACCGGTTTCGGCCCGGGAAAGCTCCATGCGGCGGCTTGAGGTTCGCCAGCGTCGCAATTTATACTCAGGAGAAGGCTGGCAGGCAGAGTGGATTGCGCCGCAGCCAGCCAGGCTTCGACGGTCTGCCTTTGAGCGGCATCCCAAGCCCACACTTCACGCCGCCTCGCCATCTCCGATTGGAACTCCGCCAATTGCGCTGTGTCCTGTGCGAGCTGCGCGCGCTGCTCTCGAGACGGCGCCGGTATCATCGGCATGGCGTTGGCCACCCGCCCGTCTTCACCCGTTTCCGGCACGGAATTGAAGAAGGCGAACAGACTATAGTAATCGCGTTGCGTCAGCGGATCGAATTTATGATCGTGGCATCGCGCGCACTCCACCGTGAGGCCCAGCCACGCCAGGCTCATGGTGCGGACGCGATCCGCGACGTATTCCACACGGTATTCTTCCTCGATGATCCCGCCTTCGGAGTTGATAACGTGATTGCGGCAAAATCCCGTCGCAATCTTTTGGTCCAAAGTGGGATGAGGCAATAGGTCGCCAGCGATCTGTTCGACGATGAATTCGTTATACGGCTTGTTGCTATTGAATGCATCAATGATCCAGTCCCGCCACGGCCACATGGTGCGGGCCGAATCGTTGTTAAAGCCGTGCGTGTCTGCAAAGCGCGCGACGTCCAGCCAATCGATGGCGAGACGCTCTCCAAAGTGGCTCGACGCCAGTAACCGGTCGGAGGCCGCTTCGTACGCGGGCTCACCGTGCGCCGCCACATCGGCCAGAAAGGCATCCAATTCCTGAGCCTCGGGCGGCAGCCCCGTGAGATCGAAGTGCGCCCGCCGCAGCCACGCCTCGGGCTTTGCCTCAGGAGACGGCGCCAACCCCTCGGCCTCGAGGCGCGCGAGCACAAAGCGATCCAGCGGATGTCGCGGCCATTCAGCCCGCTTCACGACCGGCGCAGGCGCTTTGGCCGGCGGTATAAATGCCCAGTGCTTTTGATACGTGGCGCCTTCTGCGATCCACTGCTTGAGCGCGGCCTTCTGCTCCGCATTGAGGCTGCGATGCGATTTCAGAGGGGGCATCAGGTCGTCCGGATCGTCCGATTCGACGCGCGCTATCGCCTCGCTTTTGTCCGCGTGCCCAGGATTGACCGCCGCGTATCCACCACGATCGCGGGTCGCTTCCTCAGGCAGATCGAGTCGCAGTTTCCCTTCCCGGTGCTTCGGGTCCTGTCCGTGACAATAGAAACAATTCTCCGAAAGGATGGGACGGATGTCGCGATTGAACTCGATCCGTCTTCCATCCGCCGCCACAGCCCCGGCGCCAAAGGCGGTGCACAAGGCGTAAATGGGAAGAATTCGGCGGAGAACCATCGAAGCACAAATAGCCTAAACCGTTCCTCCCCGAAAGTGTCGACCCGAGATCGGACGCAGATAATCGCCACCGCGTGCACGCCCGCCCCGCCGAAGTTGGCCCGCCGTGCGATTCTGATAACATAATATGAATACCGCGCAAATGACCCCCGTTGAACATCTACGGAGCCTATTGGGAAAATTCGACACCGCGATGCTCGTCACGCAGACATCGTTCGGCGAGATGAGGGCGCGGCCCATGGCTGTGGCAAAGGTGGACGACGACTGTCGCGTCTGGTTCCTAAGCAGCCTCGGCAGCGGGAAAGTGGAGGAAATCGACGGGGAAGCGCAGGTGAACGTCGTCTGCCAGCGCGCGCACGAACTCTACGTGTCGCTCTCGGGCAAGGCGTCCGTAACGCAGAACCACGCGAAGATAGACGAGCTTTGGAACGACTCGTACAAAGTTTGGTTTCCAAGCGGCAAACAAGATCCCGACATCGCCCTGATCTCCGTTCAACCCGAGGAAGGCGAATATTGGGATCACGAAGGCTTCAACAAGATCAAGTACCTATTTGAAGCTGCACGCGCGCTTGCCAAAGGCGAACGACCCGAAGTGAAGGAAGGGGAGCAGCACGGTAAAGTGGCGCTTTGATCGACCTTGCGGCGGCTGCGAGACCATTCTCATTCGTACCTTAACGCGTCGATCGGGTCGAGGCGGGCGGCTTTGTAAGCGGGGTAAAAGCCGAACGAAATGCCAACGAACCCGCTAAACGCCACGGCTGCGACGACGATCCAAGCCGGTGTGGCAGTCGGCCAGCCAGCGGTGCGATGGACGAGTTCCGAAGTTCCCAAACCTAGGGCGATGCCGATGAGGCCTCCGATAGTCGATAGCGTTGCCGCCTCGGTAAGAAACTGCATCATAATATCGCGTCCATGCGCTCCGACGGCCATGCGAATTCCAATTTCCCGCGTTCGTTCGGTGACGCTGACTAACATGATATTCATGATTCCGATGCCGCCGACAATCAAGGAGACACAGGCGACGGCGCCCAAGAGCATCGTGAGAATCTTGGACGTGGCCGTCGCCATTTCGGCGATCTCCTGCTGGCTGCGAACCGTAAAATCGTCATCGCGCCCAGGGCCGATGTGATGACGCTGTCGCAAGAGCGACGTGATCTCCGCCTCCACCTGCGGCATGATAGCGGCGCTCTCGGATTGCGTATTGATCGATCGCAATCGCGTGTCGCCGGTCAGCCGCTTCATAGCGGTGGTATAGGGCACCACCACGAGGTCGTCCTGATCGGATCCCATGAGCGACATCCCTTTCGATTTCAGCAATCCTGTAATCACGAACGGCACATTCTTGACCCGGATAATCTTGCCCACAGGGCTCACATCGCCAAAAAGCTGCATGGAGGCCGTTTGCCCGATTATCGCCACCTTGGCAGCAGATTTGACCTCCATCTCTCCGAAGCTGGCGCCTTCCACGAGGGGCCATTGGCGCATCTCAAAATACTCCGGGGACTCGCCGAGGAGCTGGGTGTACCAGTTCTGGCTCCCGGCCATGATTTGCGAATTGGAGCGGATCTCCGGACTCACAGCCGATATGCCGTGAACTTCCCGCGCGATGGCCTTGGCGTCGTCCAAGCGCAAGCCGGCGCCGCCCATTCCGCCTCGGACGCCGCCTGGATTGAAACTGCCGGAGAATACAAGAATCATATTCTCGCCGAGTGTGGCGATCTGCGATTCGACCTGCGACTTCGCGCCAATTCCAATGCCAGCCATCGCAATCACCGAGGCGACGCCGATGATGATGCCCAGCATCGTGAGGATGCTCCGGAGCTTATTGCGGCGGAGCGCCCTAAAGGCTACCCGAAATGTGGCCCCAGCTCTCATGGGGCAAGCTGCACCGCCTCGTGCTCCGCATCGAGCCGGCGCAATTCCTCCTTGGCGTTCTGCCTCGGCGCAACGTGCGTATCGCTAATGATTACACCATCGCGCATGATGATATTTCGCCGGGTGTACCTGGCGATATCCAACTCATGAGTCACCATGCAGATCGTGATGCCTTGATTATTCAACGTCTGAAATACATCCATGATTTCAATGCTCGTGCGGCTGTCCAGGTTTCCCGTTGGTTCGTCGGCAAGCAAAAGCGACGGCTGATTTACCAACGCACGCGCAATGGCCACGCGCTGCTGCTGCCCTCCAGAAAGCTGATTCGGATGGTGGTCCGATCGTTTCGCGAGCCCGACCATTTCGAGCGCTTTCAGCGCGCGTTCGCGCAGCTCGCGGGATCCCGGCTGCGTGTGTCCATACATCATCGGAAGCTCCACATTCTCGAGCGCCGATGTGCGCGACAGCAGATTGAATCCCTGGAAAACGAATCCGATTTTCCGGTTGCGAATGTCCGCCCTTTCGTCTCTCCCGAGAGTCGAAACATCGATGCCGTCGAGCAAGTAACCGCCGTTCGTCGGTCGATCGAGACAGCCGAGGATATTCATCATGGTCGATTTGCCGGATCCGCTCGCGCCCATGATTGCAACGAATTCTCCGGCTTCCACCGTAAGCGACACCGATCGCACGGCGTGCACTTGCACGTCGCCGCTCTGGTACGTCTTGCATATCTTATCCAGATGAAGGACGGGCTGCATCGCGTGCGGCAAACAATCTAGCGGAAGCGCATTCCTCCGCTTAGCGGATTCGTGTTCTGCGGTCCGGCCGCCTCGGCCCCTCCGGTCTGGGTTGTCACCACGAGGTCTCCTTCCTTAAGCCCTTCGAGCACCTCCGTTGTAATGCTGTCGCTAATGCCCAGCTTTACTGGGACAGGCCACGGTTTCGAAGCGCCATTTGAGAGGACGTACACGCTCCGCTCCCCTTTTCCTCCTTTGTGAAATGGACTGCCAGGCCTGCCGCCGGGGGGTGTGCCGCCGCTGGGAGGGCCGCCCGGCGGACGCGCCCCGGTCACGCCCGTCATTGTAACAGCCGGCTGGATATCGGGCGGACGGTAGCGCAAGGCGGCGTTGGAAACCTGCACCGCGTTGTCGCGATGAGCCACAATGATGGATATGTTTCCGGTCATTCCAGGCTTTAACTTGAGATCCTTGTTGTCCACCGAGACGACCACATCGTACGTAACCACGTTTTGCACCGTGGTGGCGGCATTTCGCACCTGGGCCACTTTTCCGTGAAACGTGAGGTAGGGATATGCATCCACGACGAAATCGACATCCTGCCCCAGTTCGACGACGCCCACATCCGCTTCCGCGACATTCGTGTCGATCTGCATTTGTGTGAGATCCTTTGCGATCGTGAAGAGGACAGGCGCATTCATGGCGGCGGCAACTGTCTGGCCGACATCGACCGCGCGTGAGATAACCGTTCCATCGATCGGCGAATGGATGACGCAATGGTTGAGATCCACTTGCGCCTTTTCAAGATTAGCCTGCTTAATTTGCACCGTAGCTTCCGCTTGGTGAAGTGTCGCGTTTGCCGTGTCGAGATCGGCCTGCGGCGCAGCGTGCTGGGCGACCAGATCTTGTTTCCGTTTTGCAGTTACCGTCGCGAGCTCGAGCGCAGCCTTGGCGTTTGCCAGGTCGCCCTTGCACTGGTGGACGATCGCTTCATAGATGGCCGGTTCGATTTCGGCAACGACCTGGTTCGCCTTCACGGTGGAATTAAAATCGGCGTTCAGCTTGGCGATATTGCCGGAAATCTGGCTGCCGACTTGGACATTGACGACTGGATTCAGCGTCCCAGTGGCCGTCACCACTTGCGTCATCTCGCCGCGTGTCACCGGCACGGTCTGGTATTGCACCGGGTTCGTTTCGCGATGGCTCAGATACCACCACCCGCCGGCGGCAGCGATCACTGCAATAGTTATAACAATAAATTTCATCGAACTTTATATTTTTCCACGCGCTCTTCCTGAAAAATGCCCACTGTTTGCTCCACATCGCGCAAGGCCAGTTCATACGAATACGTCTGTTGCGCCAGATCCTTGCGCGCGGTATTGAGGTCGTTCAACGCCGTGAGCACATCCACGCTTGTTGCCGTCCCGGCTTTGTACTGGTTTTCACGGTCTTGATAGGTCTGCTCCGCCGCCGAGACACGCACGCGGGTCGCCTTGATCGTCTCTTCGGTCGAGTGCACTGTTAGATATGCCGTGCGCACGTCGCTCTCGACCGTCTTCCGGGCCTGTTCACATTGCAGGCGCGTTTCCTCGATCTGCCGCAGCGCGGTGAGCAGATCGATCTCGCGCTGCCCTCCTGTGAAGATCGGTATTTGCACTGTGAGACCCGCAGACCACGACGTCGAGCGGCTGCGCGAGGAGCCTGTATCGTTTGCGATATCCGCGCTTCCCTGCGCCGCCACCGTGGGGCCGTACTCCGCAAGGATTTCATTTTTTCGCTGGATGTCCTCCTCAATCGCGAGCATCTTGACGCGAAGATCCTCCCGGTGCTCGTAAGCACGGCCGAGCAGCGCGTCGAAAGAAGATATGCCCGGTGGATAGTGTGGTGGATCGGTTACCTGAAACGCGGCTTCAGGCGCGTAATTGAGTATATTGCGCAAGTTGTTGAGATCGATCTCGAGCGTCGCCTCATCGATCGTGAGCGTCTGCCGCGCTTTTTCGACGTTCACCAATGCGCCCAGCACGTCGGCGCGCGTTACTTCGCCCGCCTGAGCCCGGATCTGCGCATAGTGATATTGTTCCTGAAAGAGGCGGATCGCCTCCGAGTCCACTTCGACCAGCCTGCGCTGTTTAAGCACTTCGTAGTAGGCACTTGCGACGCCATAGAGCGTGCCGCGTATGGTGTACTGGTGCGAGAGGCGCGCAGAGGCGATGGACAGTTTTCCCACCTTGTACGCAGGAAAGACGCTGAGGTCGATCAACGGCTGATTGAAGGCGATCGACTCGGTTCCCGCGCCCGCGTACGAGGAAAACGTTTGAAGCACGACGCGGCTGGATGGGGAGCCATTCGGCGCAGTGGTTGTGACGTTATTGAATTCCGAGACCACCTGTTTCGTGCTACGCCCGCTCCTGTCGTATCCCGCACTGGCAGTGAGCCTGGGGCCCAGGCGCGCGAGAGCGCTCCAAGGCAGGAGATTTGCCTTCCGCACTTCCCAGTATGCAATCCGGATTGCCTGATCGGTGGCTAGCGCGCGATCGTAGGCCTGTTCGAGCGTGAGCACAAACGGTCCTGCCGGCGCCGATCGCGGCCACTCTCCCGCATACGAGGCGCTCAAGCAGGCCAGGAGCGCCGCGATAAGGAGGACGCGCCACCCGCTCGGAAATCGACGGGGCGCCTCTGGTTCGCATCCGGCAGCCGGGCGAAGGCGGCGCCGGACGGGCCGTATATGGTTTGATTCGTGATGGTTCAAAAGTGCAAAAGGGCAAAAGGGCAAAAGGGCAAA
>JBBSFI010000007.1:0-112223 GCA_038238905.1 Chthoniobacterales bacterium
GGCGGGAAGATCGGCGACGCCGGCATGACTGCCGGCCACCTCATCAAAGTCTTCCTCGGACGCTGCGCCACCGCGATGGATCTCGGCGACCAGCACCTCGCTCGCATCGGCTATCTCGAACCGATGCTCAAATCGCTGCTCGCGATCCAGAAGAACGAACTTGCCGCCGAGCGCGTAGCCATCGCCCGCGAGCGCCTCCAGCAAAAGACCGCCGCGCAAACCGGTTCGGCTCCGAGAAGCGTTGCGGTGTCCGTCCCGCCGTCGGATCGAACCGCAACGCCTCCGACCCAAACTCCGGTTCCATCGGATCCCGCGACAACTCCTCTGCCCGCTGCCACCTCAGTTCGGCAAGTCCTCTTGTCGTTGGTCCCAAAGCATCCCACCCCACTCACGGCCTCCATCTCGCATGAGTTTCCGCCGCTGGAAACCGTCATCGACCCCCAATTCACTATGCCAATCGCGGTTTGATTCACTGTGATTCCATCCGCCGGCCGCATGTTCCCCCTGATTTGAAACAACCCGCAGGCCGGCTCCACATCACTCCAGGCGCATAGGCGCAGCCAATCGCCAAAGTGCGATCGGCGTTCTTTGACAATCAAAACCTCCAAACGCAAGGCGCGCAGCCGCTCCCGGTGAGTTGCACGAATCCAGCCGCCCGTCGCTTATCCGCCGTCTGTTCCATCGGTCACGGCGCCGATGGAACGGATGGCGGGGGGGCGCTTGTCGCGATCGAAGACCGTGGCGCCCTCGGTGCGCAGGCGAACTAGCCGGCATGCTCGGACTCGGATCCGCAACACGCACCGGTCGCTTTCCATAGCGGACATCTACAATGTCGCGGCAACCCGGCTTCCCGCTGAAGTCCGCCCCGATCGTTCTCCACGATGGCGCCTGGGTCGCCGCACGGGCCATCGTCCTTGCCAGGCGTCAGATTGTTTGCAAAAGCCCATAAAACCTTTATGCTCGTCGGCTCATGTTTTCCCCAGAAATTTCCGTGTGCGGGTCCTTCTCTCGCTTGACCCCAACTCGGATGCGGCCACTTCGCTTCTTCCTTCTCTTGCTTGCGGTCTTTGCATGGTCCGGGACGGTGCAGGCCCAGACAAAGGAGCGCGTCCTTTTCCCCAATAGCGTCGCGCCGCTTCCACCGGAGGCCGCTCCGACGGCGCAGGCGGTGCCTGCCGCGCGGCTTCAGGACACGATCGAATTCGAGATCCCGATGCGGATGCGCGATTACCCGAAGCTGATCGATCGCATCGGACGCGGCGAGGTGATCGCGCCTGCGGAACTCGATCGCGCCTATCTTCCTCTCCCGCAGGACTACGCCGTGCTGCTCGCGTGGCTGAAGGCCCAGGGATTTGTAGTCACCCAGACAGAGGCCAATCGCCTGAGTGTCTTCGTCCGCGGGACGATCGTGCAGATTCAGGACGAATTTCAGGTTCAAATGGCTGAGGTGATCGTGGGCGGTGAGCGGCATCACGCGCCGCGCACGGCGCCGAGTCTGCCGGCCAATATCGCCACCGGTGTGCTCGGCTTCAATGGCTTGCAGACCTATCTGAAAGCGCACAAGAATATTATTGCGGCCCCAGCCGCCACGCGCGGCAACGCTCCTCCTTTCAAGATCGGCGACATCCTCGCCGCGTACAACGCTGCGGGACTTGCGGCCACCGGCGTGGGACAAACGATCGCGATCCTCATCGATACGACGCCGAAGCCATCGGACCTGACCAGCTTCTGGACGCAGAACGGGGTGAGCCAATCGTTGAGCAATATCACCACGATCAATGTAACCGGTGTGACGCTCGCGCCCCCCGAAGGCGAAGAGACGCTGGACGTCTCCTGGGCCAGCGGAATTGCGTCGGGCGCGAAAGTGCGGGTGTACGCGTCGGGGAGCCTGCAATTTAGCGATCTGGACAAATCGCTGCAGCGGATCATCAGCGATCTGCCGAGCCAGCCGGGCATGAAACAGCTTTCGATCAGCCTGGGTCTCGGAGAGACGTACCTCATTGGCACGAGCCAGATGCAGACTGACTCGCAGTATTTCGCGACGATCGCCTCGAATGGCGTAAGCATCTTCGTATCAACGGGCGATGCGGGGTCGAATCCCGACGGCACCGGGCATAGTACTGGCGGCCCGCTGCAGGTGGAATACTTTGCCTCGGATCCGAGCGTGACCGGGGTGGGAGGGACTTCGCTGTTCGAAGATCCCAACGGCGGAGCGGTGACGAACGAAACTGGGTGGACGGATTCCGGCGGCGGAGTGAGCCGCGTTTTCCAGAGGCCGGTGTGGCAATCGGGCGCGGGAGTGCCAATCGGGAATAAGCGGTGCCTGCCGGATGTGAGCTCGGCTGCGGATCCGAACACCGCCGCGTTTCTGATCCTGAACGGCGGGCTGTATCCAGTCGGCGGCACGAGCTGGAGCGCGCCGACATGGGCTGGATTTTGCGCGCTCATAAACCAGAGCCGGGCCGCCAGCTCGGAGCCGCCGCTCGGCCTGCTGAACCCACTGATCTATCCGCTGATCGGCACGAATAACTTCCGGGACATTACGAGGGGCAACAACGGGCAGTACAACGCCACGGCGAAGTACGATCTGGTGACGGGCATCGGCGTGCCAGACGTTGCCAATCTGCTCGCGACGTTGGTCGGATCGAGCACGGCCACGCCGACGATTACCGGCTTCAGCCCGGTGGTCGGCGCGCCTGGCACGGTCGTCACGATTACGGGAGTGGATCTTGCGGCGGCAACCTCGGTGAATTTCAGTGGGACGCCTGGCGCGGTCTCCAGCAATACGGCTACGCAGATTGTCGTGACCGTTCCCGCGGGCGCGACGACTGGATTGATTACCGTGGTGACCCCGAATGGAACGGCGACTTCGAGTTCGAACTTCTACATCAGCACCGGTGTGCCAAACGACTTCTTCGCTGCGCCGCAGGCGATCAGCGGCGATTCCGGGAGCGTAACCGGGACGAATCTCGGCGGGTCGAAGGAGGCCGGAGAGCCGAATCACGCGGGTAACGCGGGCGGCTCGTCCGCATGGTACGTATGGACTGCTCCGCAAAGCGCGGTCTATACCTTCGACACCTTCAACAGCAGCTTTGACACGCTGCTTGCGATCTACACCGGGAATGCTGTGAACGCGCTGACGGAGGTCGCGTCGAACGACGACGCAGGCACGGCGGTTACCAGCGAAGTCTCTTTTGTCGCGGTTGCGGGCACGGTCTATCATATCGCTGTGGATGGGCACCTTTCGGAAGGAGGCACGGTGGCGGAAGGGACGATCAAACTGGCGTGGTTCCTCAATTCGGCGCTGCCGGCGATCAATAGCTTTTCGCCGGAGACGGGCGGACCCGGAACGATCGTGGGCATTAACGGCGCCAATTTTCTCGGAGCGAGCAATGTTTCCTTCAATGGTCTCAGCGCGCTCTTTACGGTAAATTCGACACTGCAACTGAGTGCGACGGTCCCCGCGGGAGCGACGACCGGGCTGATCACCATTACGACACCGGCTGGCACCGCGACCAGCACGGCGGTTTTCGTGGTCGTGACGGCGCCGCCCCCGAACGACGCGTTTGCGAACGCGACATTGCTCGGCGGGGCCAGTGGAAGCGAAGCGGGCAGCAATATCGCCGGAACTAAGGAGCCGGGCGAGCCAAATCACGCGGGCGATCCTGGCGGCCACTCTGTCTGGTATTCATGGACCGCTCAGAAAAACGGAGTCTATACTTTCAACACAACCGGAAGCAGCTTCGACTCACTCCTGGCGATCTATACCGGAACGACTGTCTCGACGTTGACGCAGGTGGCAGCGAATGACGACTTCAATGGCGGGATCACGAGCAGCGCTTCCTTTAGCGCGACCGCGGGCAGCACCTTCTACATAGCAGTGGATGGGTTCGGCGGAGCGACTGGCAATATCGCGCTCAACTGGATGGGAACGTTAACACCGCCTGTGGTCACATCGTTCAGCCCGGCGAGCGGTTCACCGGGAGGCCCGGTCACGATTACGGGCACGGGCTTTATGGGCGCCACGAATGTCGCGTTCCAGGGAACTCCGGCGATGTTTATCGTGAACTCCGACACACAGATCACCGCGACGGTCCCGCAGGGCGCCGTGACGGGTGCCATCAGTGTCACCACGATCAATGGCACGTCCGCCAGTGCGAATAGCTTCACCATCACTGCGGGGCCGGCCAACGATAACTTTGCCAGTGCATTTGTCATCCCGGCGGCCGGCGGCACGGTGAATGTGTCGAATGCCGGGGCCACGCGGCAAGGCTCGGAGCCGAAGATTGCTGGAAACCCCGGCGGCGCGTCCGTCTGGTGGAATTGGACTCCATCGGCTTCCGGCGTGTACACCGTCTCGACGGCGGGAAGCAGCTTCGACACGCTCCTTGGAATCTATACAGGCAGTGCGGTATCGAATCTCGCGACGATCGGCGCAAATGATAACACTCCATTGGGAGGGGTGACAAGCTCCCTTACGTTTCAAGCCACGGCGGGAACTACCTACCAGATTGTGGTCGATGGGTCGAATGGCGCGACTGGGAGCATCGTCCTCACGGTGGGTCACGCCTCTGGAACAACCATCCTTTTCGCGACGAACTTTGAAGCGGCTCAAAATTACTCCACTTCGAGCAAATTGGCCGGTGTAACGGTTGGCGGGGTGCAGCAGGGGCAAAATGGGTGGATGGCGAATGGGTTGACTCCCTCGAAGACCGGTTTCCCAAGCACCGGGATCGCTCTCAATTCCAATCAATCGCAGTTCGGCGTCGGCCAGGAGGCCTTCATCGGCGGGTCCACGGCGGTCGATAAGAACGGCCTCTTTGTCTGGCAGCCAATCAATTACACACCGGTGGCAAACGACATCATTGCCTTTTCCGTGGATGCCTTGGTGTCTCCGACGAGCAATGGAAAGAACGACCGGTTTGCATGGGTGGTTACCAACGTCGCCGGCCTTGAACTCTTCGAGGTCGATTTCGACAATGCAATCGGCGGAATCTATTACACGCTGGACGACCTTTCGGGGCCGGCGACAAATATCCCGCTATTGAGGAATCACGTATATCATCTTCAAGTCGTGATGGATTTTCCGAATAATCTATGGAGCGCGACCGTGGATGAGACGGTGCTGGCAAGGGATCAGCCGATCACCAATCTCAAGTCGGCCCGCAACCTGGGCCACGTCGATGCGCTCTGGCTCCCCGTCTCCGCGTCCGCTGGAACGAATCAGATGATTTTCGATAACTATACGATCGTGAAGAGCGGCGCGGGCGCCGCCACGCCGCCGCAAATCGTCGTTGAGCCGCAGAGTCAGACGGCATTTACAGGCGATAACGTGGCGCTAAAGGTGATCGCCATCGGGAACGGAAAGCTGACGTATCAATGGTACAAGGGAGGCACTCAAATCACCGGCGCCGTGGGGCCGACGCTGCTGCTCCCGGCGGTGCAGCCTCCCGCTGCGGGAAGCTATACGGTGATTGTGACGAATACAGCGTCGCAAACCGCCACGAGCACCGCGGCCACGCTCACCATCAATCAACCGCCTGCCGCATTTACAGTGTCAGCGACAGTCTCGCCCGCAGGCTCGGGATCGGTCAGTGGCGCAGCCCCGTACCCAAGCGGCGGGAATGTGACAATCACGGCGATTCCCATGCCTGGCTATGCTTTTGCCACATGGACGGAAAACGGAGTCATCGTAAGCCGCTCCGCCTCTTATTCCTTTGCCGTGACTCAAAATCGGAATCTCGTGGCGAACTTTGAGAACTCCTTCACGACATTCCTCTCGGCGTACCTCTCTCCGGCGCAGTTTTCCAATCCGGGCGACATCACAGATTCCGCAATCCTCGGCGGAGACGGGATTGCGAATCTCATGAAGTACGCGCTGGCGCTCGACCCGGCCAATCCTGCGCCCGTGGCGGCGCTGCCACGCGTGAGCACCGCTTCGGGTTTCCTCACGCTCTCATACACGAAGAACGAGGTGGCATCGGGCATCACGTACGTCGTGGAGGTCTCGAGCAATCTGGTGACGTGGAACTCCGGATCGGGATTCACCTCCGCCCCGGTCGTCACGAACGCCAATGGCTCGACCGAGACGGTGACGGTGAGCGATCTGACCCCGGTGAACCCCGCTTCCGCACCGGATCGCTACATCCGCCTCCGCGTCACCTCGCCGTAGTGGCAGGCTCCAAGGGGCGGCAGCATCTCCAAACTTGTTTTCCGCGAGGCGCTGCTTGACGCGTCCGCGGCGTACGCCCTAGGATCGGCACTTCGTTTTCAGCCAACCCGAAGACCTCAAGCCATTGGACCTCAAAGACATCAAAGAACTCATCGCCCTGATGAGGAAGAACGACCTCTCCGTATTCAAACTGGAAGAGGAAGGCTTCAAAATCACCCTCAAGCGCGGCGTGGACTTTCAGGCCCTGCCGGCTGCTGGCCAGCCGATCGTCTTGCCGCTTCCACAGGCGGCCGCCACGCAGCCATTGCCGCCGCCCGCGACCGGAGCGCCCAAGGAAACCTTGCGCGAGATCCTCTCACCCATGGTCGGCACCTTTTACTCGACCCCGTCTCCCGAGTCCGCGGCGTATGTCGCGCCGGGGCAGGAAGTGATGGAAGAATCGGTCGTCTGCATCATCGAAGCGATGAAAGTGATGAACGAGATCAAAGCGGAGATGCGCGGCACGATCGCCGAGGTGGTCGCCGAAAACGGAAAGCCCGTCCAGTTTGGCCAGGTGTTGTTTCGCCTGCGCTAAATGTCATTTTGAAGATCCAAACGTTTTTTCTGCCGCCGCCGCGATTGCCAGGACGCACACATGTTTAACAAGGTGCTCATCGCAAACCGCGGCGAGATCGCCTTGCGCGTCATCCGCGCCTGCAAGGAACTCGGCATCAAGACGCTCGCCGTCTATTCCGAGGCGGACGTCGATTCACTGCATGTGCAGCTTGCGGATGAAGCCATCTGCATCGGTCCGGCCCCATCCGCTCAGAGCTACCTTAAGATCGACCGCATCATCTCGGCGGCCGAGATCGGCGATGTCGATGCCATCCATCCTGGCTATGGATTTCTTTCCGAGAACGCGCATTTCGCCGATGTGTGCGGCAGTTGTAACATCAAGTTTATCGGGCCGTCGCCTTCTTCGATCCGCGCGATGGGCGACAAGAATTGCGCGCGCGAAACCGCTCGCAAAGCGGGCGTGCCCGTGACGCCGGGTTCCGACGGAATTGTCGAGACGGAAGCGGAAGCGCTGAGGGTCGCGAAAAAGATCGGCTATCCCGTGATGATCAAGGCTGTAGCGGGCGGCGGCGGAAAAGGGATGCGGCCCGCGCACAATGACATCTCGCTCGTTCAAGGCTTTCACGGGGCGCGGATGGAAGCGGAGAAGGCGTTTGGAAATGCCGGCGTGTACATCGAAAAGATGATCGTGAATCCGCGGCACATCGAGTTTCAGGTGATGGCCGATTCGCACGGCGACACCGTCCACATCGGCGAGCGCGACTGCTCGATGCAGCGCCGCAACCAGAAAATCATCGAGGAATGTCCGTCGCCTGCCGTCACGCCAGAGATGCGGAAGCGTATGGGGACGGCTTCCGTGAAACTCGCGGAAGCGGTCGGCTACGAGGGCGCCGGCACGATGGAGTATCTGATGGATGCGGATGGCGGCTTTTACTTTATGGAGATGAATACGCGCATCCAGGTCGAACACACCATCACGGAGGAGGCGTACGGCATCGATTTGGTGAAGGAGCAGATTAAAATCGCGGCGGGTGAGCGGCTTTCGGACTTCGTTCGCAACGCGGAACGCAAGTACCATGCGATCGAGTGCCGCGTGAACGCCGAGGATCCTTTTCGCGGATTCCAGCCGAGTCCCGGCCTCGTCGACCTTTATTACGCGCCGGGCGGGCGCGGAGTTCGGATCGATTCGCACGTGTACAGCGGGTATGTGATCCCGCCAAACTACGATTCCATGATCGCGAAGGTGATCGCCACGGGCACATCACGCGAAAACGCCATCGCGCGCATGCGGCGCGCCCTCGGCGAATACCTCATTCGCGGCGTCAAGACGACCATCCCTTTTCAACTCTCCATTATGCATGATCCCGATTTTGTCCGCGGCCAGTACGATACAGGCTTCGTCGGTCGGCTGATCGAAGCGCGCGGTGAGGAGTTTAGGCAATAGGGTGAAATCGCTGCAGGAAGCGAGGCTCTACGGGATCGTCGATCTCGGGTATATCGGACCTGAGCGCATCGAGACGGCTGTGCGTGCGATGTGCGAGGGCGGCGTCGATTTGATCCAACTTCGCGCCAAG
Source organism: Chthoniobacterales bacterium (assembly GCA_038238905.1). Lineage (GTDB taxonomy): Bacteria > Verrucomicrobiota > Verrucomicrobiia > Chthoniobacterales > Chthoniobacteraceae > JBBSFI01. The sequence goes on from JBBSFI010000007.1 coordinate 8,302, forward strand.
GGTCACGGTGAATTGGAGATCGAAGAAATGGCCCGCCGACTGATTAAAATCACGGAGGACGCCGGTATGCCGCTGATTATCAATGATTTCCCGGCGCTCGTCCCATCGATCGGCGCCCAAGGGACGCACGTCGGCCAGGATGATCTGCCCGTGGCCGATGCGCGGTGGCGCGCCGGACGATCCCTGGCTGGCGAAGTCCCCGAAGTCGTTGTCGGCAAATCGACGCATTCGGTTGAGCAAGCAGTCGCCGCCGCCGCCGAGGGCGCCGATTATATTGGCTTCGGCCCGCTCTTTCCCACACCCACCAAGGCGGGACGCCCCGCGATCGGCCTCGGCGACATCCGGCGCGTGCATGCGCTCGTCGAGATCCCCGTCTTCTGCATCGGCGGCATCAAAATCGAGAACCTTGACGATGTCATCGCCGCGGGCGCGAAGCGGGTCGTAATTGTCTCTGGCATCCTGCAAGCCGCCGACATCGCTGGCTACTGCCGCGCCGTGAACGAACGGTTATGGTAAGATTTCCTTGAGTCGCAGGACGGGGCGCGTTAAATCCGCGCGCCATGTCTGTACTTGTCGTCGGTTCCATTGCGCTCGATACCGTGAAGACTCCCGTTGAGGAGCACGCTGACCTCTTGGGAGGCTCCGCGTCGTATGCGGCGGTGGGCGCCAGCTTCTTCGGGCCTGTAAACTTTGTCGGGGTTGTCGGTGACGATTTTCCTACCGCGCACATCGATTTCCTACGGTCGCGCAAGATCGATCTGAGTGGACTCCAGATCGTGCCAGGCAAGACCTTCCGGTGGTCCGGCGAATACATGTGGGACCTGAACACGCGCGAAACGCGGAGCGTCGAGTTGAATGTCTTTGAGCATTTCAACCCAACCCTGCCAGCGGCCTACACCAGCACTCCCTATGTGCTGCTTGCGAACATCGCTCCCAAGCTACAGAGCCATGTGCTCGATCAAATGACGCGTCCCCAATTTGTCGTCGCCGATACGATGGATCTCTGGATCAACATCGCCAGGGACGATCTCGCCGCCCTTTTGAAGCGGGTCGATATGCTTATTCTGAACGACAGCGAAGCGCGGCAGTTCGCTGGGGAAACAAGTCTTATCAAGGCGGGCGCCGCGATCCGCCGCATGGGTCCGACATTTGTCGCGATCAAGAAGGGCGAGCACGGCTGTCTGCTTTTTGGAGCCGATGGGCAATTCTTCTCCTGCGGCGCCTATCCACTGGAAGATATTCACGATCCGACAGGCGCGGGCGACACATTCGCGGGCGGCTTGATCGGCTACCTAGCGACGTGCAATCACGGCAAAGTGCGCTTCGAGGATCTCCGCAAGGGGGTGGTGTACGGGAGCGTGCTCGCGAGCTATAATGTGGAGGCTTTCTCCCTCGAGCGGCTCCGCGCCTTGACGCAAAACGACATCAATGAGCGGTACGAAATGTTCCGGCTCATGTCGCATTTCGAGGCGATCTAAGGCGAAGAGGAAAAGGGTTTCACGCGCAGCCTCCGGGGACTACGGCTTGCCAGGGTGGGGCGGCTCGCCCGCCACCCGACCACCGTTATTCCCAACCTCCTCCTTGGCGGAGGTTGCGGATCAGAGAGATACAATTTCCCGTGAGCGAGCGGCCGGAGGAGTCGGAGCCATCAATTCACACGGAGTCTATGAGACTGCGGTTGTTCCGGAGGCCCGGGGAGGGCTGGCCACCTATCAGATGTAACCCGTGGAGGTCCGGGCCCGGCCCAGAGGTTTTACCTATTGGGCCGCCGCCAAGCCGGCTTTCGCGAAAGCGGCGTCGAGGGCGGATTTCCACTTGGCGTAACCAGCGGCGTTGGGATGCAACAAATCGGGGAATTCCGCTGGCTTCGCGTTGCCGCTGGCATCCGCGAAGACCGACCAGGTGTCGATGCGGATGCAGTTCGGATCGGCGCCTGCGGCGGCATCCACGAGGGCATTCAGCTTCTGGATGCGATCGGCGGGACGGCCTTTGGTTTCCGTGGAAGGCATCACCTTGCAGGCAAAGATGGGGATCTTCGGATTGCTTGATCGGATTTCTGCCAGGATCGATTTGGAATTTTCCGCAGCCAATTCGGGCGAAGCGCCGAGTTCCAGATCGTTCGTGCCAATCAGCAGGACGACGGCGCGCGGATGAAGGTCGAGCACGTCTTCCTTTAGGCGGTACCGAACGCCCCGCGTGGTGTCGCCGGAGATGCCTCGATTGACAACTTTGAAGCCCGCAAAATCGGAGGAAAGCCCCCCCCAGCCTTGGGTGATGGAATCGCCCAGAAATACGATTGCGCCTGAATCGGCGGCGACCGATTTGGCCCACTCGCTCCGGCGCTGTTCCCAGAGACCGCGGAACCAGATGCCAGGCTGCACCGGCCCTTCCCCTGGAAAGAAATTGGATGGCGGCTGTGCGAAATGCCCGGCAGCAGTCTCAAACGGAACTGGCTTTTGCCCGCGCGTTTGGGCGAACATCCACGGCAGCAACTGCGGCTCGCTGTACGCGTTGCTCCACGAGTCATGACCGACGAGGGGGTACTCGGAGTAGAGCGGCTGCCCGCCCGCTCCCTGTATTGCCGCGATCATCTTGCGCGAAAGTTCTACCGTCACGACGGGATCGCTGCCTCCGTGAAAATCCCAGATGGGGACTTGCGCTATCGCCGGGGCCTTGGCGAGATCGCCTCCGCCGCAGATGGGAGCGGCGGCTGCAAAGCGCTGCGGGAACCGGGTGATCAAATCCCAGGCGCCAAAGCCGCCCATGGAAAGGCCGGTGACATAAATGCGATCGGGATCGATGTCGGCAAACTCTTTGGGAAGAGCGTCGAGGAGGCCGAGCGCCAGTTTCATCGGTCCACTCGGTTCCGCAGGCTGGTTTACAAAGGGCTTGCTCCAGTCCGAATCTACCCACTTTTGCTCCGATGGGCATTGCGGCGCCACGACGTAGCACGGGAATTTGTCGCGTATGTCGGGCTTCAGGAAAAGCGGCGCTCCGTGCTTGAGTTGTGCGGAATTGTCGTCGCCGCGTTCGCCCGCGCCGTGGAGGAAGAGGATGAGGGGCGCCTTGGCCTTATGTTCCTTCGGTTGAAGCAGTCTGTACGGCAGCTTTCCGCCCTCGGCGGAAGTGAAGACGCGAGCCTCATATTCGTCGGCAAATGTGAGCGAACCGAAGAGGAAGAGAAAAAAGAGGGAACAAAACGATTTCATGCGATGCGAAAGTTAAGGAGAAAGGACACGGAGCGAGCGAGCGCACGCGAGTTACCGGTTACGAGGGCAAATATTAGAAAGACAAGGGGACGCCTGGAGCCAGGCGTCCCCTGTCGGGAATGTGCGCGAAAAATCGCCGCGCTTCGATTGGCTTTAAGCCGGAGGCAATTGCGGCGGCTGCGCGGGAGCGCCAGCGGCGGCGGCATCCTGATCCTTCATCGCGGCGCGGCGTGAGAGCTTCACGCGGCCCTTGTCGTCGATGCCGATGCATTTCACCGAGATCAGTTCGCCAACCTTGACGACGTCTTCCGTCCGTTTGACTCGGAAATCGGCCAGTTCGGAGATATGAACGAGGCCATCCTTGCCGGGGAGGATTTCCACAAACGCGCCGAACTCTTTGAGCGATACGACCCGGCCCTGATAGGTCTGGCCGACCTCGACCTCCGCCGACATCCCAGTAATGATCTGGATGGCGCGCTTCATGCCTTCGGGATTGTTCGAGTAGATGCGCACGGTGCCGTCGTCATCGATATTGATCTCGCAGCCTGTCTCGGCGACGATGCTCTTGATATTCTTGCCGCCAGGCCCGATGAGCTGGCCGATTTTGTCCACGGCGACTTTGAGTGTCTCGATCCGCGGAGCGTATTGAGACATCTCGGTGCGCGGGGCTGAGAGTGCGCCGCGCATCACGTCCAGGATTCCTGTGCGCAGGCGGCGCGCTTCCGTGATCGCTTCCGTCATGATTTTGTGCGGGATGCCGGGAAGCTTCAGGTCGAGCTGGAATCCGGTGACTCCGGTGTCCGTGCCGCAGAGTTTGAAATCCATGTCGCCGAAGTGATCTTCGGAACCGATGATATCGGAAAGGAGCGAATATCGCTTCATCGTGTTGCCCTCGAACTCGGTCACCAGACCGACCGAGATGCCAGCCACCGGCGACTTGATCGGCACGCCTGCGTCCATGAGCGCCAGACACCCGCCGCACACACTCGCCATCGATGTTGAGCCATTCGACTCCATGATTTCCGAGGAGATGCGGACCGCATACGGGAAGTCGGCTTCCGATGGCATCACCGGCTCGATGCTGCGCTCGGCGAGCGCGCCGTGGCCAATTTCCCGGCGGCCAGGCGAACCGGTGCGTCCGGTCTCACCGACTGAGAACGGCGGGAAATTGTAATGAAGGATGAAGCGTTTGTACTTGTCGCCGCCGGTGTAGGCGTCGAGTTCCTGCGCCTCGGCGGTTGTAGCCAGCGTCGCCAGCGCGAGCGCCTGTGTCTCGCCGCGCGCGAAAAGGGCGCTTCCGTGGGAGCGCGGCAGGATGCCGACTTCGGCGGAAAGTCCGCGGATTTGATTGAGCGGGCGTCCGTCGCAGCGGACTTGCTTGTCCAAAATGGAGATGCGGAACGCTTTCTTTTGGAGGTAATCGAATGCCTGTGAAATATCGAAGTCCCCGGCCTCGGGATATTTGGCTTTGATCGCCGCTTCGACTTCCTTGCGGAGCGCCTCGACGGCCTTGCCGCGAGCGACTTTGCTCGGCGTATAGAGAGCGGCCTCGATGCGATCACCCGCGACGGCGTAGGCGACTTCCAGCAGCTCCTCCCTGGCGAGCATGAGATCGGCCTGGCGCTTCGGTTTCGCGACCTTCGCCGCGAGTTCGATCTGGGCCTCCACCAAGGCGCGAGCGTGGATGTGCGCAAATTCGAGCGCTTTCACGAATTCTTCCTCAGGAAGCTGGTCGGCGCTTCCTTCGATCATGATGACTTCATCGCGAGTGCCGACGTACACGAGATCGAGATCGCTATGTTCGCGCTCGGCGTGCGTGGGATTTGCGATGAATGCGCCATTTACACGCGCCACGCGGACGGCGCCGATCGGGCCGCTAAATGGAATGTCGGAAACCGCAAGCGCCGCGGAAGCGCCCGTGATCGCAAGCATGTCCGGGTCATTCTGGCCATCGGCGCTCAGAAGCACGGCGATGATCTGCGTGTCGTAGAGGTATCCCTTTGGAAACAAAGGGCGCAGCGGACGGTCGGTCATGCGGGAAGTAAGGATCTCTTTCTCCGTCGGCCGGCCTTCGCGGCGGAAGTACCCGCCGGGAAACTTTCCCACGGCAGCCGCTTTTTCGCGGTAGTCCACAGTGAGCGGGAAGAAATCCTGGCCTTGCTTGATCTTCGTCGCCGAGACGGCGGTGACCAGGACGATCGTCTCGCCGCAGCGAACCGTAACGGCTCCATCGGCGAGTTTTGCGAGTTTGCCGGTCTCAATGGTGATGGCGGTTGAGCCGACCTGGCTCGTGACTTGATGTATCATTTCTATTTTTGCTTTTTGAAAAGCCGCCGACGCCGTTCACTTCCTGGCTCGTAGCCCAGCGTCCCCTCGAACAGCGGGAGAGCGGCAGGGACGGGAGGCGCACGCAACGCATGCGGCTTGCTCCGATCCCGACCGGCTCCTTGCTCTGGGGACGCTGGGCTTCGCCCAGGGTTCAGCGATTCGGCGCGGCGGGGTTTGTTTTGGTTGAAGCCGCGCGGCGTGCCTGCCGAGCGGTGTTTTGGGGGAGAAAAGAATTCGCCCCCGGTTGAGCCGGGGGCGAATGCATTGCGAAAGGGATTTACCGCGCTATTTGCGCAGATTGAGTTTTTCGAGCACCTGCTTGTAGCGCTCGGTCGCCGTGCGCTTAAGGTAGTCGAGAAGCTTGCGGCGGCGGGCCACCTGCATGAGGAGTCCGCGCCGGGAGGAATGATCCTTCACGTGGGACTTGAGGTGATCGGTAAGCTGGTTAATGCGGCGCGTCAAAAGCGCCACTTGCACATCGGCGCTGCCCGTATCTTTTTCATGCATGCGGAGCGCGGCGATTTCTTGGAGTTCGGCCATATCTTTCTTATTTCTTGAGCCGGGTAGTATGGGGGAAGTTCTGCGGGAGGCAAGTGATTCGTGAGGAAAAGTGCGGAGCGGCGCAAACGGGATCTGGCAAACCTTCAAAAATCGCTTGCCACACGCTTTGAGAGCAGCCACGTTCCCCGTCCTTTTAAGCGCGGCTGGGTAGCTCAGTTGGTAGAGCATGCGACTGAAAATCGCAGTGTCGGCGGTTCAATCCCGCCCCCAGCCACCATTTCTACCCGGTGGCGCGGCCAGATGGTAAGGACGAGCAGACTGCCGGTTGCACTCGGCGCGCCGCTGGAACAATGTGGGCGCCGATGGACCTGGAGACCGATTTAACTCATGCTGCTTTCGATGCAAGGCAGCCGCTTCGGGATTCCCAAGGCTCCAGAGCACATGCGACTTTCATCAGTGGCGGACGCCCGATTTGGGTGGACATCTACCGTTCCAAAGAGGAGTGCGGCGCTGCTTCGCTGCTGCTTCTGCACGGGGCCGCGGGCATCGCTGGAAGCGGCGATTTCATCCGCCATATCGCCGGCCTTTTCGCAGCGTCAGGAGTGAGCGCGTACGTCGTGCATTACTTCGATCGAACCGGCGATACTTCGGTCAGCGACCAAGCCATTCGTGGGAAGTTCGAGTCATGGATCGCCACCTTGAGCGACGCGGTGGGCTTTGTGGAAGGACTGCCGGGAACCGATCCCGCGCGAATCGCGACCTTCGGGTACTCCCTCGGCGGCTATCTCGCCATCGCTCACGCCGCGCGCGATCCGCGGATTCGAGCCGTGGTGGAATTGGCTGGAGGTGTCGATTCCGCTTACGCAGCCGCTGCAACCCGGATGCCGCCGACTCTCGTTATGCACGGGGATGAAGACCGCCGCGTGCCCGTGGAGCGCGCAGGCGAAGTCCAGGCGCTCCTGGCCCGGCTCGGGGCCGAGTGCCAGATGCATCTTTATGCGGGCGAGGGCCACGTTCTCTCAGCGCCGTCCGCATTGGATGCGCTGAACCGCGCGATGGTGTTTCTGGAACGCCATTTATCCTTGAGAGCCGTATGACCCGTCCCATCGGTTGATTCATCTCCAAGCGCCCAACGCCGGAAGGATTGAAAATGGAAGCGCTTCGTTGTATCGGAGCCTCACGCAGTCGTCGCATTCCCGGCGCCGGTCGTTTCCCTGTTTTGAATCCAGAAGTCTTTTACCTTCATCTTGAAGGAGCGCAACGCGGCCCGTACACAGCGCCGCAGATCGATCATTTGCTCAATTCCGGCCTGATCCAGGAGGATACGCTTTTTTGGAGGGATGGCCTCGAAGATTGGCAGCCGGTGACGGCGCTCGTCACGCGCCGGAAGAAAGGACGGCGGTGGGTGAAATCGGGTGTTGCCGCGGGTCTCTTGCTGCTGGTGGCGCTTGTCCTGCGGCTCTTTGCCTCGACGATCCATGTGGGATGGCAGGAGACAAATCAGCACGAATTTACGGCGGAGTCGGCATATTGGAGGGGGCGGGACTTTGTGCGGCATCAGGCCATCCCAGAGGGGTCGATCGTCGAGTTTTGCCCATTGAATGAGGCGCGCGTGACTCTGGCTCCGCCGGATTCCGCCACCTTGCAGCTCCACGGAACGTTGAGCGGGGCGCACGGCGCAACGAGCGAAGCCGCGTGGATCGTGTCCATGACTTACGATCCCTTGGCTAAAGAATGGTCCGGTGCAGCTATCAAGGAGGCGCAACATGCGCCATAGTAACGCCCCCCTTCCTAAACCATGACATTGCGCGTCTTTCTTGCCAGGGCAGGAGCCATCTTGCTTCTGTGCGGAGCGCCGCTTGGGGCGCTCCATTCAGCGACTTCGGCGCCCCCGCAGCCTGCTGTCGCTCCGGCTTCGCCGCAGGGAGCCTCCTTTGGAGAAATCGAGGCGCAGCGCTGCCAGGACAAAATAGCGACCGTGCAGCGCGATGTCTTCAATCACTACGAAGACGCCATGCAGGAGCTGCAGGCCGGATTTCAGAAATCCGCGGATCTCGACGGCGCTCTGGCGGTCAGGGCGGAGCGGCAAAGACTAGCCCAAGAGCAGTCGCTATCGGAGCGAAATTACGTCGGCGCACCGAAGGCGTTGAGAGCGTTGCAGACGCAGACACTGTCGAAGATGCAGGAACTCGTGGGCCAGCTCGTGCAGGAGACTGTGCCGCGGCTGCTCGAAATGAAAAGGCAGTACACGGTCGCGGGCAAGCTCGATGAAGCCGTCGCGGTGCGCGCGACTATCGAGCAACTCCAGAATACGTTTCAGCCCATCTCGCGCCCGGAGGCTGGAGCGGAGATTCCCGCGGATACGCTGCTGCAAGCGTACGCCGCGGATCGCTCCCGCGCGGACAAGCAGTATAAGAATCAGAAGATCACGGTGCGCGGTGTGCTGGGAGGATTCCGGCAGGATCCGTCGGACGGGAAATTTTTTCTTGTTTACCTCACTGGCGGCGCCTCCGGCAACGCGTGGGTGCAATGCTCCTTTCCGACGAACGACTACCACTTCAAGGAAGAGAAGCAGTTCAACAATACCGTGCTGGTTATCACGTCAAAAGAGGAGCCGGGCGGGCTGCGCATCCAAAAAGGCCAGGTGATGGATATCCGGGGAGTATGCGAAGGATGGGACGACGTGGTGAAGCTTGCGAAGTGCGATCTTGGCGGGAAGTAAGGGTGAGCAGAAAGGAGGGCGAAAAACTCAAGGCCGGAGCGATCACGGCGAGCGAACCCAAATGCGTGCTTTTCGGAATCGAGCCGCCGGACTCGTAATTCCCGCATTTCGTGCGAAGGAATGCGAGCAGCGGTGCGCCCATTCAACCCGATTATGAACACTCAAACCTACCGTATTTTTTCACACGCCGTCTTTTTCGCTCTGGGCGCCATTCTGGCTGGCAGCAGCCTCGCCGAGGCCCCCGCGCAGACGCCGCCCGGCAAGCCGATCTTCGACGGAAAGACCCTTGGGAATTGGAAGGCGACGGACTTCGCAGGGCACGGAGATGTGTCCGTCAAGGACGGCCAGATCGACATGGCGACAGGTGAGCCGTTGACGGGGGTGAACTACACCGGTGCGCTGCCTCCAGCGAGCTATGAGGTGTCGCTCGACGCGATGCGTGTGGACGGGAGCGATTTCTTCTGCGGCCTCACCATTCCTGTCGGCGCCGAGCATGTGACCTTTGTTGTCGGCGGGTGGGGTGGAACGGTGGTCGGAATATCGAATGTAAACTGGGAAGACGCATCGGAGAATGAGACGACGCAGTACAAAAAGTTCGACAACGGCAAGTGGTATCATCTGCGAGTGCGTGTGACGCCCGCGAAGATTGAGGCATGGATCGATGATGAGCAGGTCGTCAATCTCGATCTCGCCGGAAAGCGGCTCAGCATGCGCCATGGTGAAATCGAATTGTCGATGCCATTCGGCATCGCCGCATACCGGACGCACGCCGCTTTCAAGAATGTGCAGTTGCGGCCGCTGTAGGCGGAGGCAAGCGTCGGCGAGCGGAAATTATGATTTCCTCGATCCTCGGATTGCCATAACCAGTTCGGGAAAATCGACGGGTTTGGCGAAATGCAAGTCGAAGCCCGCTTTCATCGAGCGCTCGACATCGCTCGTTTGCGCGTAGCCCGATGTGGCAATGAAGCGTGAGCTTGCGAATGCGGGATCTCCTCGAAGGGTGCGACAGAGTTCATAGCCATCGAGGCTAGGCAGACCCAGATCGAGCAGCAGCACTTCCGGAAGAAATTGACGCGCAGCGGCGAGGCCTTCGAGACCATCCCGCGCAACCCGCACCTCGCAGCCGCGCCTCGCGAGAAGCTGCGCGAGCGTGTCGCCGGCATCGCGGTGATCGTCCACGACGAGCACGCGGATGCTTGCACCGCCCGGCCGGTCCGTCTCCATCGGCGCAGCTTCGGCGGGAGTAGCTTCGGAGGCCAGTGTGGAGGCCTGCTGCTGCGCTATAAGAGGCAGGCGCACGGTGAAGACGCTGCCTTGGCCGGCGCCTTCGCTCTGCGCTCCGATTTTGCCGCCATGCATCTCGATCAGCGATCGTGCAACTGTCAGCCCGATGCCCAGGCCCCCTTGGGCCCGATCCAAAGAGGTGTGCGCTTGCGTGAAGAGATCGAAAACGTGCGGCAGCATCTCAGCGCTCAGGCCGACGCCACTGTCGGCGACCTGGACCATCGCTTCTCCTGCGCACCGCCTGGCGATGACATGGATCTTGCCCCCGTCTTCGGTGTACTTCGCGGCATTGGAGAAGAGATTTACAAACACCTGCTGGAGCCGGGCCGGGTCGCCTAGCACCGGCAGTTCGGATATCGAATCCAGGCTAAACGAATGGTGCTTTTCCTCCATCAGCGATTGGACCGCTTCACACGCCCGCGCAAGGACTGCCGCGAGGTCGATCGGCTCCGACCGGAGATCGATCCTGCCGCGGTTTATGCGCTCCACGTCCAGGAGATCGTCCACAAGCCGCGCGAGGTGTGCGCTCTGGCGGTCGATGACTTCGCTGGCCCATCGAACGGAATGGGTGTCACCCGCGCCCTCACCGTCGATCCGCACCGCATGACGAATCGCGGCGAGGGGATTGCGCAGCTCGTGCCCCAGCATGGCGAGAAATTCGTCTTTGCGCTTGTCGGCTTCGCGCAGGCGCGCCTCGCTTCGAGCCAGTTCCGCGGTGCGCTCGTTCACCCGCTGTTCGAGATGCGCATTGAGGTCGCGCAGTCTTTCCTGTGCGCGCTTGCGTTCGGCGATTTCGAGTGTCAGCGCTTCGTTGGCCAGAACGCTTTCGCGCGTCTTTCGGTGCAGCTCGGCGAATACAGCCACCTTCGAGCGAAGCACCGCGGCGTTGATCGGCTTATGCAAATAATCGACAGCGCCGGAACTGTAGCCCTCGAGCACATGCTCGTCCTCACCGTAGAAGGCCGTAAGAAAAATGATCGGAATTCCCGCGCTTTTCTTCCGCTGCTTTATGAGTTGAGCCAGTTCGAAACCGTTCATTTCCGGCATCTGAATGTCTAGCACGAGAAGCGCGAAATCCCCGGCTACGAGCGTGAGAAGGGCTTCATCGGCCGACCCAGCGCGCACCAACCGATAATTCGGATCGTCGAGCACCGTCTCCAGTGCGGTGAGGTTCTTCGGTTCGTCGTCCACGAGTAGAATATTAATGATCCCCACAGAGGCGGGGCGCGCCGCGCCCTGTTCAGGAAGCGAGCGTCGTTCCTGCGGACCGTTTGGATCGGGGTTCATCGCGGCTAAAACTTCCGCGATTCTAGCGGAACAACCAGACTCGCATGAGGGAGAGCAGTTGCTCGGTGTTCACTGGCTTCGCAATATAATCCGAAGCGCCGGCATCCAGACATTTCTCACGATCGCCTTTCATGGCCTTGGCAGTGAGAGCGAGCATCGGCAGCGTTCGAAACTCCTGCGCTTTACGGATCTCTCGCATCGTTTCGTAACCGTCCATGTCGGGCATCATTATATCCATCAACACCATGCTGAGATCGGGAGTTGTTTGGATCAGTTCGATTGCCTGCCGCCCGTTGGTTGCGCTGATTACAGCCATTTCCTGGCTCTCGAGCAGAGAGGTAAGAGCAAATATATTCCGCGCATCGTCGTCAACTACCAGGACTTTGCGTCCGCGCAACACTTCGATCGAATCGTGCAGCCGGTCGAGCATGCTTTGCTTTTGCGGCGGGAGATTGGTCACCACTCGGTGAAGGAAGAGCGCCGTCTCGTCGAGGAGTCTCTCCGGCGATTGCACGTCCTTCAGAACGATGCTTTTCGCCATCGCCCTTAACTGCAGATCTTCGGCGGCGGAGAGGTCCTTGCCCGTGAAGACGACGATCGGAACCTCATTCAAGGCGGAGTCGGCTTGCACCCTTGCGAGCAGTTCAAAGCCGGTCATATCCGGAAGTCGGAGATCGAGCACGACACAGTCGAAGGGCTCGTCCAGCATGGCTTTGAGCGCATCGCCGCCGGTTGAGACGGCTTTGAGTTCGATATCGTCGTGGGCAAGCAGTTCGACGATCGAGTCGCGCTCGATATCGTTGTCCTCTACAACGAGCAGCCGCTTCGTGCGAGGGGACGTAAAGTCCTTCAATCGATCGAATGCGGCTTCGAGACCTTCTGTCGTAGGCGATTTGACGATGTAAGAAAATGCACCGTGCGCGAGACCGTGCTGGCGCTCCTCTTCCAATGTTATGATCTGCACCGGGACGTGGCGCGTCGCAGGATCGAGCTTGAGTTGGTTCAGCACCGTCCAGCCGAGCATGTCGGGAAGGAAGATATCGAGCGAAATCGCGGCGGGCTCGTACTGCCGCGCGAGCGCCAGGCCGGTCGCCCCTTTCGATGCCACGAGACCCTTGAACCCATGATCGCGGGCGAGACCCAGGAGAATGCGCGCATAGTGTGGATCATCTTCAACAATCAGCATGACCGGTTCGCCGTCGCCGATGTTTTGGCGATCGTCGTCCACATGTTCTTCCCGGGCAGTCGGGAGGACGCTCAGCGAGTGGAGCCTTGCCGCATCCAGCGACGCCATGCTGGCTTGCGGAGTCCGCGCGGTGCTCGGACCCGTGTAATGCAGAGGAAGGAAGAGTGTGAAGGTGCTCCCTTCTCCGTGAACGCTTGTCAGCCGGATTTCGCCGCCGAGAAGAGACGCCAGTTCCCGGCTGATCGCCAGGCCGAGGCCGGTGCCCCCGTACTTGCGCGAAGTGCCGGCGTCGGCCTGCTGAAATGCTTCGAAGATGAGGCGCTGCTTTTCCGGCGCCACCCCGATCCCCGTATCCGCGACAGCAAACGAAATGACCTGGGGCACTCTGCTGAGCACCGGGTGATCCATGGACCAGCCGTGAGTCGCGAAGTCCACGCGCACCTTGACATGGCCTTGCGACGTAAATTTCACCGCATTCGACAGCAGATTCTTCAAAATTTGCTGTAGCCGCTTCGGGTCGGTTGTCATCGACCGCGGCAAATCGGCGGCGAAATCGACGTTGAAGGGCAGATTTTTGCTCTCGGCGACGTGCCGAAAGTTGCGGTCGATGTTGTCGCGAAGCCCCACAAACGAGATTTCCTCGGCCTCGACCGAAACTGTTCCCGATTCGATTTTCGAAAGATCGAGGATGTCGTTGATCAGGTTCAACAGGTCGGATCCCGAAGAGTGAACATTGCGCGCAAAATCGACCTGCTTCGGCACCAGATTGCCGGCCGGATTGTCTGCAAGCTGCTGGCTGAGGATCAGAATCGAATTCAGCGGCGTCCGCAATTCGTGGGACATGTTCGCTAGAAATTCCGATTTGTATTTGGAGGTGAGCGCAAGTTCCGCCGCCTTTTCTTCGAGCGCGCCCCGAGCTTGCTCGACTTCGCTGTTCTTACGTTCGACCTCTGCATTCTGCTCCGCCAGGAGCCGGGCCTTCGTTCCAAGCTGCTCGTTTGTTTCCTGAAGTTCGCTCTGGCGCGATTGCAGCTCGACCGTGAGCTGTTGCGACTGTTTAAGAAGCCCTTCCGTCCGCATGGTAGCTTCGATCGTATTCAAAACAACGCCTATGCTTGTTGTAAGCTGATCGAGGAATATAAGATTCGTCGAAGTAAACGGCCGCAGAGACGCAAGTTCGATCACCGCTTTTGTGTGTCCTTCAAAAAGCAGCGGGACCACGACGACACTCGATGGCAGCGCATTGCCGAGGCTCGAGCTAACGCGCGTGTAGTTGCCCGGAACGTCGGAAAGAAGAAAGCGCTGCTTTTCAAGGGCGCATTGGCCGACGATTCCCTCTCCGAGCGCAATCCGTTCCGGCTGGCCCGGCGGCAGCGCGTACCCTGCGAGAAGCTGAAGCGTGGACGCGCCGTCCTCGCCGTTAGCCATCTGATAGATCGCTCCTTGCTGCGCCTGCACAAGGGGAACGAGATCGGCCAGCAGGGTCTTTGCGACCGTAAAAAGGTCGCGCTGGCCTTGAAGCATGCTCGTGAATCGCGCGATGTTTGTCTTCAGCCAGTCCTGCTCGCGGTTGCGCTCCGTCGTCTCACGAAGATTCGCAATCATCGTGTTCAGGTTGTCTTTCAACTCAGAGACTTCGCCGTTCGCATCCACCTGAATCGAGCGGGTGAGATCGCCCTGTGTCACAGCGGTCGCGACTTCCGCGATTGCTCTCACCTGAGTCGTGAGATTTGCCGCCAGAAGATTGACGTTTCCTGTCAGATCCTTCCACATGCCCGCCGCTCCCGGCACGTTGGCCTGCCCGCCAAGCCTGCCATCCACGCCGACCTCGCGGGCAACATTTGTTACTTGGTCCGCAAAGGTGGCGAGCGTATCAGTCATATTATTGATCGTCTCCGCTAGAGCGGCGACTTCGCCTTTCGCCTGCACGGTGAGCTTCTGGCGCAGGTTCCCATCCGCGACCGCTGTCACCACCTTCACAATGCCCCGCACTTGGCCGGTAAGATTCGACGCCATGAAATTCACGTTGTCGGTAAGCTCCTTCCAAATTCCGCCAACGCCGGAGACTTGCGCCTGTCCACCGAGCTTCCCCTCCGTGCCCACCTCGCGGGCGACACGCGTCACCTCGGATGCGAACGCGTTAAGTTGATCGACCATCGTGTTGACGGTGTTCTTAAGTTCGAGGATTTCTCCTTTCACATCGACGGTGATCTTGCGGCTCAGATCGCCGCGCGCGACCGCAGTCGTGACCTCTGCAATATTGCGCACTTGCGCTGTGAGGTTTGCGCCCATGGTGTTCACGGAATCCGTAAGATCTTTCCAAGTGCCGGCGACCCCAGGCACGACCGCCTGCACGCCGAGCCTTCCTTCCGTCCCGACCTCGCGCGCCACACGCGTCACCTCCGACGCGAAGGACCGGAGTTGCTCCACCATGGTGTTGATAGTTTCCTTAAGCTGCAAAATCTCTCCGCGCACATCGACCGTGATCTTCTTGGAAAGGTCGCCGTTTGCGACCGCGATGGTCACTTCCGCGATGTTGCGGACCTGGCCTGTGAGATTCGAGGCCATCGAGTTCACGTTGTCCGTAAGATCTTTCCATGTCCCGGCCACGCCCAGCACCTGAGCTTGACCGCCTAGTTTGCCTTCGGTTCCCACTTCCCGCGCCACCCGAGTCACTTCCGATGCGAATGCGCCAAGCTGCTCGACCATCGTATTCATGGTCTCCTTAAGCTGCAAGATTTCCCCCTTCACGTCGACCGTGATCTTCCGGCTCAGGTCTCCGCGAGCAATGGCCGTCGCCACATCCGCGATGTTCCGCACCTGTCCGGTCAAATTCGATGCCATCGAATTGACGTTGTCGGTAAGATCCTTCCACGTTCCGGCTACGCCAGGCACGGCCGCTTGTCCGCCTAGTTTTCCATCCGTCCCAACTTCCCGCGCCACCCGCGTGACCTCCGCGGCGAACGAGCGGAGCTGGTCCACCATCGTATTGATCGTTTCCTTCAGCTCCAGAATCTCTCCGCGCACATCAACCGTGATTTTCTTGGAAAGGTCGCCGTTTGCGACCGCGATGGTCACTTCCGCGATGTTGCGGACCTGAGAAGTAAGATTGGACGCCATCGAGTTCACGTTATCCGTCAGATCCTTCCAAGTTCCGGCCACGCCTTCCACGGCGGCCTGCCCTCCGAGTTTCCCTTCCGTGCCCACCTCCCGCGCGACACGAGAGACCTCCGAGGCAAAGCCGTTCAGTTGATCGACCATGGTGTTGATGGTCTCCTTGAGCTGCAGGATCTCGCCTTTTACATCGACCGTAATTTTGCGGCTCAGATCGCCGCTGGCAACAGCGGTCGTCACCTCGGCGATATTGCGGACCTGGCCCGTGAGATTGGACGCCATCGAATTCACGTTATCCGTGAGATCCTTCCACGTTCCGGCCACTCCCTGCACTTGCGCCTGCCCGCCCAGCTTCCCTTCCGTGCCGACCTCGCGCGCTACGCGCGAGACCTCCGATGCGAACCCGTTCAGTTGATCCACCATCGTGTTCACCGTGTTCTTCAGCTCCAGGATCTCGCCTTTCACCTCGACGGTGATCTTGCGGCTCAGATCGCCGCGCGCAACGGCGGTCGTCACGTCTGCTATATTGCGAACCTGGCTCGTTAAGTTATTCGCCATCGAGTTCACGTTATCCGTCAGATCCTTCCAGGTGCCCGCCACGCCGCGGACTTGCGCCTGTCCTCCGAGCTTACCTTCCGTGCCGACCTCGCGCGCCACGCGCGAGACCTCTGATGCAAACGCATTCAGTTGATCCACCATCGTATTCAGGGTGTTCTTTAACTCAAGAATTTCGCCCTTGACATCGACTGTGATTTTTCGAGACAGATCCCCGTTTGCAACCGCGGTGGCGACATCCGCTATATTGCGCACCTGGCCGGTCAAGTTCGACGCCATCGAATTCACATTGTCCGTGAGATCCTTCCACGTTCCGGCCACTCCGGGCACTTGCGCCTGCCCGCCGAGCGCCCCTTCCGTTCCAACCTCCCGCGCGACGCGGCTCACTTCGCCGGCAAACGCATTGAGTTGATCGACCATCGTATTGATGGTGTTCTTCAACTCAAGGATCTCCCCGCGCACAGCGACTGTGATCTTCTTCGATAAGTCGCCGTTGGCCACGGCTGTCGTCACCTCCGCAATGTTGCGAACCTGTGATGTAAGATTTGTCGCCATCGCATTCACGGAGTCAGTCAGATCCTTCCACGTCCCAGCGACGCCGCGCACTTCCGCCTGTCCGCCCAGTTCGCCCTCTGTGCCCACCTCCCGTGCGACCCGCGTCACTTCCGAGGCGAATCCATTGAGTTGATCGACCATTGTATTAATGGTGTTCTTCAACTCAAGGATCTCCCCTCGCACATCGACGGTGATTTTTTTGGAGAGATCGCCATTGGCAACCGCCGTCGTTACTTCCGCAATATTGCGCACTTGGCCCGTCAGATTCGAGGCCATGAAATTTACGTTGTCCGTCAGATCCTTCCAGGTTCCGGCGACGCCCGGCGCCTGCGCCTGCCCGCCGAGTCTTCCTTCCGTGCCAACCTCCCGCGCCACGCGCGTTACTTCCGACGCGAATCCATTCAGTTGATCCACCATCGTGTTGATGGTGTTCTTCAACGCAAGAATCTCGCCCTTTACATCGACCGTGATCTTGCGGCTCAGGTCGCCGCGCGCAACCGCTGTGGTTACTTCCGCGATGTTGCGCACTTGGGCGGTCAAATTCGAGCCCATCGAATTCACGGAGTCTGTGAGGTCCTTCCATGTTCCCGCGACCCCAGGCACCGCAGCCTGTCCTCCGAGTTTGCCCTCCGTTCCCACTTCCCGCGCCACGCGCGTTACTTCGGAGGAGAAACTGTTAAGCTGATCGACCATCGTGTTGATCGTCTCCTTCAGCTCCAATATCTCTCCTTTCACATCGACAGTGATCTTTCGCGAGAGATCCCCGCGCGCCACCGCAGTGGTTACTGCCGCGATGTTGCGCACCTGGCCGGTCAGGTTCGATGCCATCGCATTCACCGAGTCAGTCAGATCCTTCCATGTCCCCGCGACCCCAGGCACCACAGCCTGCCCGCCGAGGCGCCCTTCCGTGCCTACCTCCCTCGCCACGCGAGTCACCTCCGAGGCGAACGATCGGAGTTGATCGACCATCGTGTTTGTAGCCTCCTTGAGCTGCAAAATCTCTCCGCGCACATCGACAGTAATTTTCTTGGAAAGGTCGCCGTTCGCCACCGCGATGGTTACGTCGGCGATGTTGCGCACCTGCGCCGTCAGATTCCCCGCCATTTGATTCACCGATTCGGTCAGCTCCTTCCAAACACCTGAGACGCCTTTTACCTGCGCCTGTCCTCCCAGCTTGCCTTCCGTCCCGACCTCCCGCGCCACACGGGTCACTTCCGAGGTGAATACGGAGAGCTGGTCGATCATCGTATTGACCAGCTTGGCCGAGCGGAGGAATTCACCTTTAAGCGCGCGTCCATCCACCTCCAGATCCATTGATCTGCCCAGATCGCCCTTCGCCACGGCTCCGATCGTCCGGGCGACATCCGTAGTAGGCCGCACGAGGTCGTCGATGAGGGTGTTGATCGACTCCACCTTGATCGCCCATTCACCGATCGCGCCAGGCAGCGTCATCCGCTGCTTGAGCCGGCCCTCCTTGCCGACGGTCGTCATAAGCCTTTTCGCCTCTTTCGTGATCCGATCCTCATGCCCGATGGCTTGATTGAATGCTTCCGCGAGGCGTCCGTCGATCCCCTCCCAATCTGCAGGAAGCCGCACCGAAAAGTCGCCGTCTCGGAAGGAAACCATCGCGGCAAGCAATTGCCGTGAGCGCGCCTCCTGCAGATCCGCAGATCCGTTGCCTGGTTTGCGGCCTGTGTGGACGCCATTTTCGGCGGCTGTGTGGCTGCCGGGGGGACGCGTCGGGTTTGTCATTTTGGCTTTCATGGTCATCGTGATCGAACAGGATGCGGTCTGGAGGTGACAACGGGCTCTTGAGAACGCATCTCACGCGAGCGCCGGGCCGGCAAGTACCCTGCGGCGCTCAGGCAGTGTACTATTCGCAATTCGCCGTCCGTTTGGCTTTCCACTCCCGACTTCTTCCTCCTAAATTTGAGCCTTCAATTTTTGACCCGGTAGATTAACTCTCTATATATATGCGATTTCGTTCTCCATCAGTTTGCGCTCTTCTTCTCGCCGCGGCCACCATCCCGGCTGGCGCCGAAAATTGGGGCAATTGGCGCGGCCCATCTTATAATGGCTCTTCGCCCGAGACTGGCCTTCCGGAGTCGTGGAGCGCCGAGAGCGGCGTGAAGTGGCGGCTGGCGCTCCCGGGGCCGAGCGGGGCGACACCGGTAATCTGGGAGGACTCGATCTTCGTCTCAACCGCCGACGCAGGGCGGAACCTCCTGCTTCTCTGTGTGGACCGAAAGGACGGCAAAGTGCGCTGGCAGAAGCAGGTGGTCGAAGCGGGGAATCTGAACAAGGGCAATAATAACATGGCTTCGCCCTCGCCAGTTACCGATGGAAAGACGGTGTTTGCCCTGTTCGGCACGAGCGACCTCGCAGCGTTCGATTTCGATGGAAATTTGCTCTGGCAGCGGAATCTCGGAAAGGACTACGGAAAGTTTTCCATCAATTGGATCTACGGAGCGAGCCCGCTTCTGTACGGAGGAAAGCTGTATGTACAGGTGCTGCAGCGTTCTCCCGCGCCGGGCGATTACCCAGGAATCGGTTCGGAGACGGGAGAGCGCGAAAGTTACGTGCTCGCGCTCGACCCCGCGACCGGGAAGACCATCTGGAAACAAGCCCGCCCGAGCGATGCGAAGCTGGAATCGATGGAGTCTTATGCGACTCCGACGCCGATGAAAGCGGCGGACGGCAGGGAGCAACTCGTGATCGCTGGGGGCGACTGTGTCACCGGCAGCGATCCAGCGACGGGCGCGGAGTTGTGGCGCGGTTTTGGCCTGAACCGAAAGCACGGCGAATGGATGCGGCTCGTCGCTACGCCTGTGTGCGTCGATGGCCTTGCGATCGCGTGCGGACCCAAGAAGGAGCAGATGATCGCATTTCGCACCGATATGGCTGGAGACATAACCGAGAAGGGGGTTGCGTGGGCCTTTGACCAGAAAAAGACACCCGATGTCTGCACGCCCGCTGTGTACAAGGGGAAACTCTTCGCCCTCGATGGCGATTCGCAGACGCTTCTGCGCATGGACCCGAAGACAGGGACGGTGGAATGGCAGGGAAATCTTGGCGAGCGCGCCGTCATTCGCAGTTCTCCCACTGCCGCCGATGGAAAAATCTATATCGTGAACGAAAAGAACACGGTGTTCGTGTGCAGCGCCGGCGATGAGTTCAAGGTTTTGTCGAAGATCTCGATGGGCGACCCGGAAGGGACGCGCGCCTCGATCGCCGTCTCAGGAGGAGATCTGTTTCTTCGGACACCGGCGTCGCTTATTTGCATCGGTCGCTGATCCCGATTCCTGGCCCAGGAAGGCGCAGTGGAGCGTGCAGCGGCAAGTTTCCGTCCGCCGGTGCCACAGCCCGCAAACTCGCCCTTTCAACCACGCCGATTCAACGTTATCCCTCCCGTCATGCCTGAACGCCGTTCGCCGCTTGGAATCATCTTCCTGACCGTTTTCGTCAGCATGATCGGGTTTGGAATTGTCATCCCGGTCCTGCCGCTCTACGCGAAATCGACATTCAATCTGTCGCCGAGCCAGCTCGGCTGGCTCACGGGGATCTTTTCGCTCGCTCAGCTCTTCGCCGCCCCGTTCATCGGAAAGATTTCCGATCGCGTGGGACGCAAACCCGTGCTCCTCGTGAGCATCGCCGGCACCGCGATCGGGTACTTTGTAACAGGCGCCGCAAACGCGGCATGGATGCTGTTTCTCGGCCGCATTATCGATGGAGTGAGCGGTGGAAACATTTCGACCGCCCAAGCGTGCATCGCCGATGTGACTTCTCCGAAGGATCGTTCCAAGGCGATGGGCGTCATCGGCGCGGCATTCGGCCTCGGGTTCATCCTAGGTCCGGCGCTTGGCGGCATCCTGGGCCAGCATTTTGGCCCTTCGGCGCCGTTCTATTTTGCCGGAGCGCTCTCGGTCCTCAACGCTCTCCTCGCGGTCAAATATCTGCCCGAGACGCTGTCCGAGGAGAAACGGGCGCATCCCTCCGAGAAGGCCTCCTTGGGGGAAGTGTTCACCAACAAGCGCGAAGCATTCATCGGTTTGATGCTCGCGATCCAATTGGTTTTCACGACGGGCTTCGCTTCGATTCATGTCCTTTTTGCCCTATTCTGCAAAGACCGATTCAATTGGAATCTGCGTGAGACCGGCCTGGCCTTCGCCTTTGTTGGATTTATTGCCGTCGCGGTGCAGGGCGGCCTCATCCGCCAGCTTCTTAAAAAGCCGATCGAGAAAGAGGTCACCATAGTCGGCTGCATCCTTTTGGCGCTTAGCCTCTGGCTGCTGCCGCGCACTTTCAGCGTGGCCGGATTTCTTGGCGTCTCCGCTCTGCTCGCCCTCGGAAATGGGCTGGCCACGCCCACGATCACGGGCATGAGCTCGCGCCATGTGCATGGAAAGGCGCAGGGCCGTGTGCTGGGCCTTATGGCTTCCGCCGGAAGTCTGGGGCGGTTTCTCGGCCCCGCCATCGCGGTGATTCCGCTCCCATTGGATTTCTCGGAAGCTTCGCGCACCGCCGAGTACCTTCAGACTTTGAATAGGGGCTACACGACAGCTTTCACATGGGCCGCTGCCCTCGTCTTGCTCGCGGCGGTCTTCGCGTTTGCCCTCCCGATCCCAAAAGAGAATCCGGATGAAAATGACGAGGAAAATGGTGTGGTTGCGCTTTAAATCCGCTACAAACCCAGTCTTCACCATGAATCAGCTCCCTCTCGAAGACAGTTTCAGTGACATCGTTGGCAAAGCCATGCGCGGCCTCAAGCTCTCCGCCTCCGAGGCAGCGACGAAGAGCGGTTTGCCACCGGAAGCTGTAAATGCCCTTGTCGCTGGAGAATTCAACGAAGCCTCTGTTCGCGCCGTCTCGCCCGTCCTCCACCTCGATGCGGATGCCCTCGTCGGTTCGGCCAAAAAGGCATGGCGCCCCGGAGACGTCGCCGTTCCGGGACTCGCCCAGTTCACGACGCCTTGGGATGATATGATGGTCAATAGTTACATCGCCTTCGACGATGCAAGCCGGGAGGCGGTGGCATTCGATACCGGAGCCGATTGCACGCCGATGCTCGAGTTCCTCGAAAAGCACGGGTTGAAATTGAAGATCATCGCGCTCACGCACACTCACGGTGATCACATCTTCGATCTCGATCGGTTGAAGTCCCGCTCAGGCGCGCGGGCGATCGTCGGCTCGGGGGAGCCGATCGATGGCGCCGAGCCGGTCGCCGACAAGGCCCCGTTTAAAATCGGCGCGTTGAACATCGCAGCGCGTTTGACGTGGGGTCACTCCAAGGGAGGTCTCACTTATGTCATCCATGGTTTGCCGAAGCCGGTCGCGGTGGTGGGCGACGCCGTCTTTGCCGGCTCGATGGGAGGCGGCATGGTGAGCTATGCGGATGCGCTTCGAACCAATCGAGAGCAGATTCTTACGCTTCCAGATGAAACGGTCCTTTGCCCTGGCCATGGCCCGCTTACAACCGTCGGTGAAGAGAAACGGCACAATCCCTTTCTCGCGGCATCGCACTGAACTCACATAATTAGCATCGAAACCTCATATCACATGGACACAGTAGCAATCGTCGGAACAGGCCGCATGGGCGCGAATATGGCGCGTCGTCTCAAAGATCAAGGGATCCGCGTCTCAGCCGTGTTCGACGCAAATAAGGAAGTCGCAAATAAGCTGGCGCAAGAGCTGGGTTGCGCGGCCGCAGGACTTCTCGGAGATGTCACGCCCGCTGCGGACGTTGTGCTTACGGTGGTCAGCGACGATGAAGCGATGGAGAGCATCTACCATGAGAATGGCGGCGACTCGCTCTTGCACGGCGCCGCCGGGAAACTGTTCATCAATTGCGCCACGGTTGCTCCGAAGACACATCTTGAAGTCCAGCGCCGTGCGGAAGCGGCGGGCGCTCAGAGCCTCGAGGCGTGCATGGCATCGAGCATCACCCAGGCGCGCGACGGGACGCTTTATCTTATGTGCGGAGGGCGGCAGGCCGCGTTCGATCGGGCCAGGCCCATCTTGGAAAAGCTGAGCGCCTCGATGCGCTATGTCGGGGAGGCTGGCCGCGCCGCTCAGGTAAAGGCTCTCGTCAATATGGTGATGAACATCAATACGGCCGGGCTTGCGGAAGGGCTCGGTCTCGCCGATGCGCTCGGCCTCGATCTCTCGATGGTTCGCGAGATTTTCTCGCAAACCGGAGCTGCTTCACGCGTTTTGCAGACCGACGGCGAAGATATGCAAAATCGCGATCATTCCTGCTTCTTTTCCGCGCGGCATGCGGCCAAGGATTCCGGCATCGCCCTCTTCCTGGCCCACGAACACGGCCTCGCGCTTCCGCTCGCCGAAGCCACCAAGTCCCAATATGATAAGATGGTGTTCGAAGGGCTCGGTGAATTGGATAAGTCCGGAATTGCCGAGCTGACTTTCAAGAGCCGCCACGGCGCATAAAGGGGCGCCCAAAAAGAGATCCCGATTGTACGGGTGCTCCCAAGCGAAAAGATGGCGCCGCAGCCGCCATTTAGTCGTCCTCCTCGTGCCTGCCAATGTTGATCACCACCTCTCCGTCATTGTCGCAGAGCAGCACGTGGCCGCCATCTTCGCCAGCGCAGAGCGTCACGGCCTGTTCACCGAGTGTTCCAAAGGTGGTCACCAACCCTGATGCATCGGTCGCGGATATCGACGCCATTACCTCGCCGCTCCCCTCGTGAGTGAGCACCATCCCGCCCGCATTTTCGGCCGTCGCTGAGAGGCAAGGGCGGTGGCTCGCGTTAAGCAGTTCCATTTCCCCTCCTTTGCCCGCTCCCAGGATGTATGCGAGTGCTCTTCCGCGGGCGTTCATCACCTTGAGGACTCCTCCGTGTTTCGTCGAGCGGATCGCGGCTCTGCCGATTCCGCCAGGGTCCGCGGCGACGATCTGGCCGTGCCCATCCACGGGCCGCAGGGATATCACCGCTTCCCCCTCCTCGTTGCGCAGTTCGATATTCGGGCCCCGCTCGCGGATTTCGAGCAGCGCGCGGCAGCGCCCTTGCGAATCGTATAGATACACACCGAGACCATATTCAGCAGCCGTGATCTTCACTTGGCCGCGGCCCTTTCCATTTTGGATGCGCAATCCAGTCGCGCGCAGCTCGCCGTCTCGTGTGAACGTCTCTCGCAGATGATCCATCTCCGCTCGCAAAAGCGCCACTTCCTCCCGCAAGGCAGCCAGTTCTTCTGTCATGTCCGTAGAGTATTCTCTTCCCGCGTTTCGCGAAACCGCTAGTTTATGCGTTAGCCCATGAGAATTCCATACCTTCTGCTTGCAGTAATTTTTGCCGCCTCGCCTGTTGTCGCCGAAAGCGGTCCAGCCCTTCAGCCATCCCTCACTGGCGAACCGGAGATTGGCGCCGATGGCGCGGTCACCTTCCGGTTGAAGGCGCCAGAAGCGTCCGCCATCGCCGTGGCGGGGCAATCCATTCCCAAGACCGCCCTCACGAAGGATGAAAGCGGGGTCTGGAGCGCGACGATCCCCGGCATTCCCGCGGGCGTGTGGGAATACTCCTTCATCGTCGATGGCGTGCAGGTGATCGATCCCGGCAATCCCGCTATCAAACCGCAGCGGTCACCCCGCACGAGCATCCTTCAAATTCCATCGCACGCGGCGTGGGATTTTAACCCGGAGATCCGGCACGGGACGATGCACTGGCACGATTACGTGTCGAAGCCCTTAAACGCTCAAAGACGGATGCATGTTTATACACCTCCCGGCTACGAACAATCGCCCCAGATCCGCTATCCCGTTCTTTATCTCGTGCACGGCTTTAGCGATAACGACGCCTCCTGGAGCGTTCACGGCAAAGCCAACTGGATACTTGATAACTTGATCGCTGCTGGCAAAGCGCGCCCAATGATTGTTGTCATGCCAGATGGGCATCCCATCGCGCCAGAAAAAAGTGATCGCAAGGAGTACGGCGCCGCGAACAACACGGCCTTCGAGCAGGATCTGGTGGGCGCAATCCTGCCGCTCATCGAATCCACCTACAGGACCGAAAGCGGCTCGGCTTCGCGCGCGCTGGCCGGCCTTTCGATGGGCGGCGGCCATACGCTCTATACGGGCCTCAAGCACCTCGACCAATTCGCCTGGCTCGGCTGCTTTAGTTCTGGCATCATGGGGAAAGACAAACTCACCGACCTCATGCCGGATTCAGAGACGGCAAATCGGGAGATCAAGCTCTTCTGGATTGCGTGCGGCAAATCCGACGGCCTGATGCCGCGCAATCGCGAATTGCACGATCTATTGACCTCAAAAGCGATAAAACACGCATGGATCGAAAGCGAAGGCGGTCACGAATGGCCGGTGTGGCGAAACTATTTGGCCGAGTTTGCGCCGCTCCTCTTCAACGGCCCCGCGCCGGACGTTCCAAAAAAATGAATCTCTCTTTCACACACACGGCGGGCGTGCTCGCCTGCCTTGCGCTTGGGATCCTTGTGGCCCCGCTCCGTTCCGCGGAGACCGATGCTTCTGCGCTCTCCGCGAAGGATCTGGCGGCAAAGCTGGCTTCACGGGATGAAGGTACTGCGTATGTGCGGCTTCGGTTGGAAGTGAAGCAGCCTTCCGGCGTCGCGAAGCAAACACTGCAAATCCAAATAAAAGAACGGCGGACCCGCGGTTCTGCCGATGTGCTCTATCAAGTCCTCTGGCCCAAAGAGCGAAAGGGGGAATCCGTCCTCCTGCATAAGGGCGCGGGCCGCCCGCCTTCGGGCACGCTCTTCAGCATGACCGACAAGACTCGGCCGCTCGCCGCTGCTCAGATGGGTGAACCGCTCTTTGGCAGCGATCTGTCGTACGACGACGCCATCGAGGATTTCTACGAGTGGGATAGTCAGGCGATCGTGGCGTCTGAAGCCGTCAACGGGGTGACTTGCACCGTGATCGAGTCGAGACCCGGCAAAGGCGACCACTCCACCTACGCGAGCGTGCGTAGCTGGGTCGATACCCGCCGGATGCTGCCCGTGCGCGTCGAGAAGTATGCGCCAGCCGGCAAACTGGTGCGCCGGATCGACACGACACGGGTCGCCGCCGACGACACCGGGCATCCCGTTCCAGCCAATCTGGCGGTCCGTGGCTCCGCCGGTGACTCAGTCACGGAACTCGACGGCTCCCGAATAAAACACGGGGTGGTCTATGCCGATCGCGATTTTTCAGCCGAGGCGCTTGCAGAAGTTTCGGCCCCGCGCTCCGGCGGAGATAACTAAACTGGAACGTTGCGCCCTATGATCGCTCCCTCCGTCTGCCGGGCTCCTCGTGTGCTGCTTTGCATCCTGCTGGCGGCATTAGGCCACGCGGCTGGCGCGGAGCCGCGCCGTCCGCTTTTGCGGGACTTCATCGGCCTTTGCGTGCACACAGTTCAGTTCAAGCCCGAAATGTACGCCCCCGTCGCGCGCTTTGTTCGCGATTATCATCCTCTCGTATGGGACACCGGCCAGCCCATGGATTTCTCCACCCAATTGCCAATGGCGCGGAATGGCGTCGATTGGGGGGGCATGTATGGCGAATGGGTTAAGTCTGGTTACCGAGTGGACGCGTGCATCCAGTTCGATGATATCGAACCCAAAGCGTGGAGCCACGCCGCCACGGATTCCTTTGCGTATGGCAAGGCCTTCGCCCGCTGTTTTGGTCCCGGCGGAAAGAATCTTGTGGAATGCATGGAGATCGGCAACGAGCCGGGCCTGTATGACGATGCGGCGTACAAGACGATATTCGACGGAATGGCGCGCGGCGCCAGGGAAGGGGATCCGCGGATGCGCATCGCTACTTGCGCTGCAAATCTCGGGCCGAGCGGGCGCTACTCCAAAAGCGTGGACTGTCTCAAAGGTTTGGACTCGCTATACGACGTTGTAAGCGTCCATATCTATCCAGAGTTGGAAGGCTGGCCCACATGGCGCAGAAGCTATCCGGAAGATCCAAAGTTGCATTTCCTTGAAGATATCGGGCATGTGCTCGCATGGAGAAAAGAGCATGCGCCGGACAAAGAGGTGTGGCTTACGGAGTTTGGATGGGATGCCTCCACGAAACCCGCGCCCTCTTCGGGCGATTTCGCAAAATGGGAAGGTTCGACCGATCTGCAGCAGGCGCAATGGATTGTGCGCTGCTTCATGATTCTGGCAGCGACGGATCTCGATCGCGCGTGTCTGTTTTTCTTTAACGATAGCGACGAGCCGCATGTGCACGGCTCGTCCGGCCTCACGCGAGATTTCCACCCGAAGCCGTCATTTTACGCCATGGCCCACTTGCAGCGGACGCTCGGCGGTTTCCGGTTCTCCAAAATTGTCCGGCAGGACGCAAACGACGGCTATGTCTATGAATTCATTAACGACGCCCGAGAGCGCATCTGGGCCGTCTGGAAGCCGCAGGCGCCCGAGCGGGACGTCGCCGTTCCGATTCCTGGCGCCGCAATCGTGAAATCGGAGCGTATGCCGCTCATCCCCGGCGCTGCGGAAAGCGTCAAGTTTGCCGTGGCCCCGGGTGGAAACATCGAACTGCGCGCAACGGAGATTCCCGTCTTCCTTTGGCTGCGGTAATGGAGAGCGCACGCACAGCGCCGGCGCGCCCTTCCATGGACTCATCCGCCGCCGCTCGCTTATGCGCTTCGTGCGGCATGTGTTGCGACGGCTCGATCTTTCACCAAGTGCGCCTCCAATCCGGCGACTCCCCCTCCGCACTGGCCGCTCTGGGTCTCAAGCTCAAGCGCAAGCGCAAAGAGCTGCTGCTATTGCAACCGTGCCGCGCCCATTCCGACGGAGCCTGCTCCATCTATCACGATCGTCCGCAGCGCTGCCGCCTCTTCGAGTGCCGCCAATTACGCGGAGTGGCCGATGGCACATTGACGGAAGCCGCTGCCGCTGCGGCAGTTCGCGCCGCCCTCGATCAGTTGGCAAACATTTACCGCCTGTTCCGCGCATGCGGCGAGCGCAACTCCAGCGGACCGCTCACAGTGCGCTACGATAAAATCGCCGCTGAGCCGCTTCCGCCCAATGCCTCCGACGAGTGCAGATCCTTTCGCAAAGAACTCGAAGACTCGATGGCCCGCTTCGATTCGTTCGTTGACCTTCACTTCCGCCCCGCGAACTAGCGGCCCCGCACATAGGCATGCCCTGCCCGCCGTTGCCGTCGGACCCCACCCACCGCAAGGGAGTGGTAAAGGAACTCATCGAGACGAGTGCAGGTTTCTTCCAGCGACTGCGGTAACGGTTTAGACTTTTTCCCACGGTCTTTGAGCGTTCCGGCCGCACGGATGAAGAAGCCGGGAGAAGCGATGGCCTAGAGGGCGGCGCCTCGCGCTGTCGCGAAATTGTCACACAAATGGCGCTGGCAATCGGATGGAGACACGGGAAAAGGGGCCTAGAAGCTGATGATTCGAGATTACATGCCACCGGAAACCGAGGGAATGCGGCGTTGGTGCCTCCACCAGATAGAGCACTTGCCGCGGTTCGCGGCGGCCTTGGGCATTTGTCAGACCGAGGCGGCGGTCTTCATAGCCGATTGCCACGCCCTGCTTGGGGCAATCCACGCCCGGAATCCGTCCCATGCCCTCCGGAATTTGGCGCGAATCAAGCGGACTTCGCTCCGCCGACGTGTGGCGAACTTGGTGGCCAGGGCGGACTTTCCTGAAGAAGCGGGCAAAGGGATGAGGTGGGTCCTGCCGTCATTCGGCGAGGGAGTGGCGGAAAATATCAACGCGAAGAAAGTATATTCAAATAGTATTACAATCTCCGTTCAGGCTCATTTTTCGCCACATGATTGTAACATTGCCCGTCTGGACCCGAGGCGGCGCCGACCTTAAGTTTCCATTTCACACCCTCGAAGGCGCCATGCCGGGGAGGGTGATCCTATCTCGCTCAGCTTCCGTTTTACAGGCTTTCCTCCGAGTCAACGGCCAATCTCGGCGAACCATTTTTTTAAGTGAGCACAGACCGGCCACCATTTCAGGAGCACCGCCTCGCGCTGAGGAGGGAAAGCCGCGCCGAACGCACGGGAGCAATCCGTGCTGCGGCGCTGTGCTGTGCCGCAATCGTAGTACTGACGGTGCGCACCGGGCAAGCGGCCAGTTCGTCTCCAGTTGCTTCGCCACCTGCAATACCGTCGCCGCTGCCGTCGGCTCCGGCCCCCGGCGGGGCTGCGCCCGATGTGGCGGCAGAGGGCGGCGCCATCGGGTCGGTTGCATCCGCGTCCGCGACTCTTTCGGCTCCTAAACAGCGATATTACATCCGCGAGTATCGCGTCCTGGGAGCGCACTTGCTTCCGCAGATCGAAGTTGAGAAAGCGGTCTATCCGTACCTGGGGCCGGGAAGGACTGTGGAGGATGTCGATCAAGCGCGAAAAGCGCTTGAGGATGCGTACCGCGAAAAAGGATTCGACTCGGTGGGTGTGCAAGTTGCAGCCCCTCCGGGGCGGGGGGGAATCGCCTATCTGCAAGTGCTCGAGATGCCTGTCGGCCGGCTTCGTGTGAAGGGCGCGCGGTATTACCTGCCCAGCCAGATCAAGGCGCTCGTGCCGTCGATGCAGGAGGGGAAGGTTCCGAATACGAACGATATCAAGCGCGAAATCCTCGCGTTGAACCAACTCGCAGACCGGCGCATCACGCCGACGCTCACGCCGGGAGTCGAGCCAAACTCCGTCGATATTACGCTCACGGTCAAAGACAGCGCGCCGCTGCACGGAAGCGTGGAGTTGAACAATCGCTACAGCGCGAATACGCCGCCGCTCCGGCTCGACACTTCGTTGAGCTACAACAACCTTTGGCAGCTCGGGCATTCGGTCGGCGCGAGTGTCCAGATCTCACCTGAAAATATCAACAGGGTCCAAGTTTACACTGGCTACTATATTGCGCGGTTTCCGAGCATCCCCTGGCTGGCGGTGATGCTGCAAGGGACCAAGCAGAACTCGAACGTGAACACGCTCGGGGCGGTGGCCGTGGCTGGGCGGGGCGAAGTTTACGGAGCGCGGGCGATGGTCACGCTGCCGGCGGAAGGGAACTTCTACCAAAGTCTCAGCCTCGGAATCGATTGGAAACATTTCACGCAAGGAATCAATCTCGGGACGGGACAACCGACCCAGACGCCGACGACCTATTACCCGATCAGCGCCGCGTACTCAGCAAGCTGGTCGCCGAAAGGCTCGGTAACTGAGATGAACGCGGGAGTGACGTGGAGCATACGCAATGCGGGGAGTTCCCAGGCGGAATTGGACAACAACCGATACAAGGCACAGTCTAATTTCATCTACTTCCGCGGGGACCTGTCTCATACGCATGATCTGCCTGCGGGCGCTCAAGCTTTCGCAAAGATTCAGGGTCAGCTCGCGAACGAGCCGCTCGTCAACAGCGAACAATATAGCGGAGGCGGGCTTGGAACGGTGCGCGGCTATCTCGAGGCTGAGGAATTGGGAGATAACGGCGCCTTCGCCACGATCGAGTTGCGCAGCCCGTCGCTCTTTGGATGGTGGGTGAACCGCGAAACGGACAAGGCGAAACGCGAGGAACTCGAAAAAGCGGACGAAGCAAGAGTCTATCTCTTCAGCGATGCGGGCTTCCTCACATTGCGCGATCCGCTTCCCCAGCAGCAGTCCAAGTTTAATTTCCTGAGCTATGGCATTGGGAGCCGGGTCCGCATACTCGACCATGTGAACGGCTCCGTGGACATCGCTGAGCCGCTGATCGGCGAGGGGTCCACCAAGCCCTACCAGATGCGTGTCACGTTTCGCGTATCCAGCGATTTTTG
The DNA here is from genome assembly GCA_038238905.1 of Chthoniobacterales bacterium. Taxonomy (GTDB): domain Bacteria; phylum Verrucomicrobiota; class Verrucomicrobiia; order Chthoniobacterales; family Chthoniobacteraceae; genus JBBSFI01. The sequence continues at coordinate 38,798 of JBBSFI010000007.1, forward strand.
AATCACCCGACCACCTCTTATAGAATGCGCAAGGAAACAGCCAGCCACCGACTTAATCCGACAGTCTCGACATGGGGAGGCGCGATGCCGCGCGCCCTTAAATCGCTGGGATTTGGGCTTCTATTGCTTGCGGCCTTGGGGGCGGAGGCCAATGCCTGGTGGAATAGCGAATGGACGGCGCGCCGCAAGGTGACTCTGGATACGTCGGAAAGCGGCATGCCGATCACCGACCCGATCGGCTCCGCTCCGATACTCGTGCGGCTTTATGACGGAAATTTTAACTTTGCGGACGCAAAGGAAGATGGAACGGACCTTCGCTTTGTCGCGGCGGACGACAAGACCGAGTTGCCATTCCACATGGAGAAATGGGATAACCTGTTGAATGAAGCTTTCGTCTGGGTAAAGGCTCCGGATCTAAAGGCAGGCGCGAAAGTGACTTTCTATATATATTACGGAAACTCCGGACCCAAGGCAACCCGGGCGGACAATCAAAAAGGGACGTACGATAAAGATACACAGATCGTGTATCATTTTGCGGAGCACAGCGCGCCCGCGGGCGATTCCTCTGGGAATGGCAACAATGCAAAGAATGCCGGCGTTCCCAATGAAAGCTCCATTATAGGAACTGGCCTGCTTCTCGATGGAAAAAGCGTCGTAACGGTGGATGCGGCGCCGTCGCTGGCATGGACCGATGGAACCCCGCTCACGTGGACGGCCTGGATCAAGTTTGCGACTGCGCAGCCGAATGCGGTGCTATTCAGCAGAAGCGAGGGTGGAAAGTCTTTCTCAATCGGCCTGAAGGATGGCATACCGTACGTCGATGCAGCGGGAACCGCGAGCGCGGGGACCGCGGCGATCACTCCCGCAGCGTGGCACCATCTTGGCGTGGTGGCGGAGACGAATAAGATCACAATCTATGTGGATGGCGAGGTTTCGACTTCGTTCGCCGCTGCGATTCCGGCGCTCAACAGCGCTCTTGCAATCGGCGGATTTATCGAAGGAAAGCCCGATGGAGTGGAGGGATTCGTGGGAGAGATCGATGAGCTGGAGATCAGCAAGGCGGCGCGGACGCCTGGATTTATCAAGCTCGCCGCAATCGGCCAGAATGGGGACAAAGCCGGAAAGCTGCTCATGTTCGACCAACCGGAACAGACGTCTTCTGGACCGAATCTCGGATACTTTGGAATCATCATAAAGAACCTCACTCCGGACGGTTGGGCTGTCATTTGCATCCTCCTGGTGATGGCGGCAATCAGTTGGTTTGTGATGATAACGAAGGCTGCGTACCTGAGCCGTGTTGCGAAGGGAAATTCGCTGTTTTTAAAACAGTGGGAGCATGTGGCTTCGGACCTCACCGCGCTCGACAGCGAGGATCCCGAGTTGGCAAAGAGCATGGGAGGCCGCGTCGATCGCAAGGGGCAGCGGGCGCTGCGCGATGCGTCTGTGTACAGAATATATCACATCGGAGCCGAGGAGATCAGAAAGCGGCTCGCCTCTGGCAAAAATGCAGGCGCTGGAACGCGGATTCTATCCGCCAACGCGATCCCGGCAATCCGGGCGAGCCTTGATGGCGGCTTGGTGCGGGAAACGCAGCGGCTGAACAGCGCGATGGTGTTGCTCACCATTGCGATTTCGGGTGGGCCATTCCTCGGGCTGCTGGGAACGGTCGTCGGAGTCATGATTACCTTTGCTGCGATCGCCGCCGCGGGTGACGTGAATGTGAACTCAATCGCGCCCGGCATTGCCGCGGCGCTGCTTGCAACGGTGGCGGGCCTCGCCGTGGCGATTCCATCGCTCTTCGGATATAACTATCTTCTTGGACGCGTGAAGAACACGACGAGCGACATGCATGTTTTCATCGACGAGTTCATCACGAAAATCGCCGAATTTTACTGCGTGGATTAACCGCCTAACAGCCGAATAACGCCATGCAAGCTCCCGGAGAAGACAAACCGTACGACGACATCAACATCACGCCGATGTTGGATCTCGCTTACGTGCTGCTTGTGATTTTCATTCTGATGTGCACCGCGTCGGTGCAGGGATTGAAGGTCGTGCTGCCCAAAGGCAGCAAGGCTGCAAGTTTGGGAAAGCCCGGGACAAAGTCGATCACGGTAAATAGCGAGGGGAAGGTGTTTCTCGATACGATGCCGATCACGATTCCCGAACTCGAGCAGCGGCTCCAGGCGCTCAAATTGCAGCGCCCGGACCAGCCAATTATCCTACGCGGCGACAGCGTGGCGCAGTATCAGCCGATCATGGATGTCCTGGAGGCCTTGGGCCGGGCGGGGATCACTCAGGTGGGCCTTGTCACGAAACCGGCATCCTAAACGATTTGATTCAGTAGTTATTAAAAAGAGTTTCAAATATGAATTTTCAAGAACACGGTTCAGCGGTGCTCGATCCCGAAGTAGAACGAGCGCAATCCGCTCGGGTCCCGGCAAGGGCGGCGCAGCCGCTTCGACAGCCCGGCCCCGCTTCGTCATCCAAACCGGAAATAGAGGACGATTTCGATGACGAGCCCGGCTTTTTCCGCCGTAACATGACCTTGCTGATCGTCGGTGGAATCTTCCTTGCGGCAGGCGGTTACATCGTCCCCAAACTTGTCTCTGGAAAGGCCGCGCCGGCGCACAAGGAGGAGCATTTCGCGATGGTCGCCCTGCCGCCACCTCCACCACCGCCGCAGACACCACCTCCGCCACCCCCGCCGCAGCAGCAGAAGGAAGAGAAGATGGAGAAGCAAACTCCGCTCACGGAGGAGGATAAACATATTGACGACAAGCCTGCGGCGAAGGACGAGCCGCCACTCCCTGCCACTGGTCTTGTCGGCGCCGGGGGGGCCAACTTTGGGCTACGCTCAAAAGGGGGCGGCAATGGTCATGGCGGAACTGGCTCCGGTGGTGGCGGCGGAAGCAAGTACGGGTCTTATGCAATTGCAGTTCAGAAGAAGATTGCGGACCGGCTCCGTGAAAATCAGAAGACGAAGAGAGCCGCCGTTCACACCGAGGTCCGGATCTGGGCCGACGCGACCGGGCATGTTACGCAGGTAAAGACGACAGGCGACGGTGATAACATAAAGGACGCGTTGCAAAATTTGCAGTTGGACTCACCGCCGCCAGCAGGGATGAAAATGCCCATAGTCCTTAGAATAACGGAAACGCGTCCGAAGTCCGGCGCGATCATGTAGGACCACCGAGAGCGACGCCCCATGATTGACCGTAGTCAGCAACGTATTAATGGCCTTGGAAGCATGCGATCGGGCGCCGTCCGACCGGAAAGCATTCCTATGCCGAGAATACTCCGGACCGAGGATTGCTGGCCAGCGGCGTAGGCTGCTGGCGGCCCTAGACTATTTACCTTACACACCCACCCAAATGTTTCACGATCCATGCGCCCAAGGGCGGCGCTTTGCTTCAATCCTCGCCGTGTCGATCTCAGCGGTCTCGGCTAGTCCCTGTTTTGCTGCGCATCCAGCCCGGCTAGGGGAATTGCTCCCAGCGCCGTTGCCAGTTTCTGGCGCCGCGACAAGCTTGATCGCCGCGGCCGACTCGGATGCTTCCGCCCAGATCGCACCGCCTCCAGCTCCGGCAGGCGCGGCGCCGCGAGCAAAATCGACGAACGCGACGGTCAACTTGATCCACCGCCTGGTCGAAAAGAAAATACTTACTGAAGAAGAAGCATCGGACCTTATAGCGCAGTCGGAGCAGGACGCTGCCGAAGCTCGCGAACAGGTCGCTGCGGTCCAACAAGCTGCCGCGCAGGTCGCGGCTGGCATTCAAGGCGGCCCGCCGCCGCCTCCCGCGCCTCCGCAAGACTATCTCCCATCATCCGAGGACTCCCTGCGAGTCACGTACATACCGGAGGTGGTTAAAGAGCAGTTGCGCGAAGAGATCAAGCACGACCTCACTTCCGAATTGCGCGACAAAGACATGGCGGAGCCGCATCTTTTTCCCGATTGGGTGACAAAGGTCCGGCTCTTTGGCGACTTCCGATTTCGCTACGAAGGCGATTTTTATCCAACGGGCAATGACGCCACGGGGGCGTTTCCGAACTTTAATTCCATCAATACCGGCGCTCCCTATGACACCAGCAGCACCACCTTCGCGCCGCAGCTTAACGTAAATCGCACGAGGGAACGATTCCGCATCCGGGTGCGGCTGGGAGTCGAGTCAGACTTGGGAGAAGGATTCACGATGGGCATCCGCCTCGGCTCGGGCCAGGACGACTCTCCTGTGACCGGGAATCAGTCGCTGGGAGCCGCCAACAATGGGCAGGGTGGAAATTTCAGCAAATATCAAGTTTGGATCGATCGCGCATTCCTCAAATACACGCTGGGCGACGATCCGAACAAGCAGGCGTCGCTAACGGTTGGCCGCTTCGACAATCCGTTCCTCTCCACGACGATTATTTGGGCGGCCGACCTTGGATTCGACGGCGCTGTTTTCAAAGGGCGCTATGAACTCGCAAAGGGCTTTACGCCTTACCTAACTTTCGGCGCCTTTCCGGTTTTCAACACCGACTTGAACTTTGCTACGACGAACCCGTCGAAATTCAAAAGCTCAGACAAATGGTTATACGCAGCGCAAACGGGAGCGGACTGGACAATCAATCACGATTTCGCTGCGAAATTCGGCCTTGCTTACTATTATTTCCAGAATGTCTCTGGAAAGCTATCTACTCCCTTCACACCATTGACCGCTTCGGACCAGGGCAATACCGACGATCTGCGGCCATCCTTCGCACAGACCGGAAATACGTATATGGCATTGCGCAACATTGTGCCGAATGCGCTGAATAACTTCGGCACGATTGACCAATTCCAATACTATGGGCTGGCGTCAGCTTTCCGTGAAGTGGATCTCATCGGGCAGATTGATTTCAATCACTACGAGCCCTTTCAAGTCTCGCTGATCGGCGAGTACATCAAGAATGTGGCGTTCGATCGGAATTCGATCAACGCAAAGGCAGTCAACAACCGAGGGCCCACTACCGCGAGCGGCGGGCAGGGGAGCTTTACTGGAACCGACACCGCCTCGATTGTGAGCCTGAGGGTCGGCAGCGCGGCGCTTCAGAAACGAGGCGACTGGAATCTCGGCCTGAATTACCGTTATGTCGGATCGGATTCTGTAATCGATGGCTTCTGCGATTCGGACTACGCGCTGGGAGGAACCAATGTGAAAGGGTACACGATCTTCGGAGCGCTCGCGCTATCGAAAAATGTGAACTTGTCGGTGCGATACTTCAGTTCCGATCAGATCGCCGGCCCGCCGCTTCATGACGACATCATCCAAGTGGATCTCAACGGAAAATTCTAGTCATGCATTGCCGCCACCTATCAGCCTACTTTGCCGCCGCAACGCTCGCATGGAGCGCGTCTGCTGTTGCGGCGGATCAGAATCCTGCGGAAGTCAAACTTCGCGAGCAGCTCAGGAGCACCATGCTGCAGCTTCGCACCGCCGAGACCGAGCGGGCCGAACTTCAGGCCGCCCAGACCGAAGCGGCAGCGGGGAAACAGACTCTTACGGACGCAAATGCAAAGCTCGTAAAACAGCTCGCGGACGTTCAAGACTCGGCGAAAAAGCAGATAGAGGATCTTGCTGCGAAGGAGAGCGCGAAGGACGCCGACATCAAGACGCTCACCGATAATGTGGATAAGTGGAAAGCTGGGGTAGCGTCTCGGGACGAAATCATTGTGAAGCTGCAGAAAGATCGCAGCAAATTGCAGTTGGATGTGATCGATCTCCAGCGCCGCGTGGAGGATCAGCGGCGGAAGAATCAAGAGATGTATAAAATCGGCTCCGAAATCCTCTCGCGATACGAGCACTTTGGGCTTGGAACCGCACTCACGGCGAGGGAGCCGTTTGTCGGCACGACGCGGGTGAAACTCGAGGGTCTTGTCCAGGACTACCAAGACAAGCTAACAGACAGCACGATAAAGCCAGAGTCGCCGCCCGGCAGGGCAGTGGAACAAACAGCGAAGAAAAAGTAATCGCCAGGCAGCTAGGCGCGCTCCGCGATCATGCCACTTTTGCGCGCGTAATTGAAGAGGCCACCCGCATCGATTACCGGTCGGACTTCGCCCAAAGGCTTGAGCGCATAGGTTACACCGTTCACCGCCAGTGTATCTGAGTCGAAGTCCAGCGTGCCCTCATCTCCTGTCTTGATCTTATCGCAAAGGCGCTCATTGGCGTCGTACGGGTAGAGTTCGCCGGTGGCGACTGAGTTTCGGAAGAAGATCCTGGCGAAACTTTCGGCTATCACGGCCTCGACGCCGGCGGCCCCGAGCGCAATCGGAGCATGCTCGCGGGACGAACCGCACCCAAAATTGCGGCCGCCGACTACGATCTTGTAGGGCGACTTCATCGCACCGGACGGAACGAGCCGCAGCGGGTACGCGGCATCGGGCAGACCGGCCATCGCGAACGACCCGAGCTTTTCGTATTCCTCCTCGATCGTTGGCACGAGCGTGAGGTACTCCGCGGGGATGATTTGATCGGTGTCGATGTTATCGCGAACGACGTAGATGGGGCTGGTGATGGAGGCCATGGTGTTAAAAGCGAAACGGAGGTTTGGATTCAGGCTGTTGAGATTGAGCCGGCTCTGGATTGGAGGGCAGGGGCGGAGGCGGCACGTCGCGAAGATCGAATGCTGGCAACGGCTGGGGTTTGGAGCCGCCGCCGAGTGTCTGCTTGCGGCGTGGGAAGAGGCCGCTGGCGAGCTTCGGCTGCCCTTTCGTCATCGCGAGGAGGGGCGGCGCGGCCTTCAGGTCGTCTGTCGCGACGTAACCGCTGAGACCGTTATCGAGCATGACGTGGCTGTACCCAAATTCGCGTTTGAGCATTGTGAGGTGAGCGCCATTGGAAAGCGTCTCGTCTGCGCCGAAAGCTTGCGCAGGTCCATACTTGTAGAAGGGCGTCGTGACCGCGGAGACGGTGTAGGCGGTCGTATGCGGATCGGCAGAGGGGGTCGCACAAGCGGAGAGCATGAAGCAGAGCGCGGCGCTGACGATTGTGAACGCGGGATGACGCATCGCGGGAAGTGGCGGCTTGGCGCTGCAATGGCCGACCCTCCAGGGCAGATTTCAGCCGACGAACTCGCGCGGATCCGTAATATGGCCGGTGAGCGCCGAAGCTGCGACGGTGTAGGGGCTTGCCAAAAATATCTGGGATTCCTTGTGCCCCATGCGCCCGGGAAAATTGCGGTTGGTTGCGGAGATGCATTTCATCGGCGTATTCATCCTTCCAAAGGAATCGACTGGCCCCCCAAGGCAGGCCGCACAGGAGGCATTTTCAGTCATTCGGACGCCAGCATTTTCGAGGATCTGCCAGACAGTCCGGCCATCCCATATCGTTTCCTTCAGTTCCTGCACCACTTTTGTCGTCGCGGGCACTCCGAATGTATCGATCTTTACATTTCGGCCATTCACCACTTCGGCGAAGGCGAGGAAATCGCTGGTCTTCCCGCCGGTGCATGAGCCGATGTATGCCCGATCCAGGCGCACGTCAGTCATTTGCCGCGCGAGCTTGCGATTGCCTGGATCTGGATGACACGCGACGGTCGGCTCCAGTTTCGAAAGATCGAAGGTCTTATCGTATGCGAAGCTCTGTTCGCGATCGATTTCGACCGGTTCAAAGGCGCTCTTCGTTCCATTTTCCGCGACCCGTTCGCGCACGTAGGCGTCGGTCTTGTTATCGAAAGGGAAGATGCCATTTTTGCCGCCCGCCTCGATGGCCATGTTGGCGATCGTCATGCGATCGTCTATCGACATGCCGTGCACTCCCGGCCCCTCCCATTGCATCGCACGATAGGTGGCTCCATCGAAACCGATCTCGCCGATCACATGCAAAATCACGTCCTTCGCCATCACGCCAGCGGGCATCTCGCCGTCGAGGAAAAAGCGCATCGTTTCAGGCACCTTTATAAGCAGCTTCCCCACCCCCAGGATGAAGCCTGCGTCGGTATTCCCGATTCCCGTGGCGAATTGATTGAAGGCGCCAGCCATGCAGGTGTGCGAGTCCGTGCCGAACAGGATTTCGCCCGGCCGCGTATGCCCCTTCCACGGGAGAGTCGTGTGGCAGACGCCCGTGTAGCGCGATCCGTGCTGGCTCTTGAGCTGGCCCTTCGATGCGTCGAAGTGCCAGTGCCCATTGGGGTCGTCGATTACGTCGTAGAAGTATGGCAACTCCTGCTCCTTCACGAAATCGCGCAGGATATCGACATTCCGGTTTGACATGGAATCCGCCGTGAAAATGTAGTGATCGGGAATGATCACTACCTTGCTGCGATCCCAAACTTTTGCGTTTTTGCCGAATTCCCGCTTGAAGACTCCGATCGTGCCAGGCCCGCAAACGTCGTGGGTCATAAGGACATCCACGTTTACCCACACACTTTCGCCCGGTTGCACGCGCGCCTTTCCGGCGGAGCGGGCGAGCACTTTTTCGGTTAGCGTCATAAGTTGAACCGGGAACATTCATCCTGCCGAAAGCGTAGGCAACAGGAATTCCGGGCTGGGAAACAATTCAGGAAGCGGAGCCTGGCCGCGCCAGTGGCGGAGTGGTGCTCACGAGAGGACTCGAACCTCCACGGGTTGCCCCACACGGTCCTGAGCCGTGCGCGTCTGCCAATTCCGCCACGTGAGCGTTCGTGGTTCGCGCCGTGAAAAGCGCGGGTTGCAATACTCGCCCAATCTGCCCAGAAGGCAAACGAAAGATTAGGCCAGGAGATTTTCCGCATGGCGAGCGGCAGGCAACGCCCCGCGGACCTGCGCCAGCTTTGCTCTAGCTTATGCGCATCGGCATCAGCACGTAGAGAAATGGGCTTTGGATCTTGATCACACCGGGGCTCATCTCGTCGATCAGGTCCAAAAAGATCTCATCGTTCGTGAGGTTTCGCAAAGGCGCCATGAGGAACTCGGGATTGAACGCGATGGAAAACTCGCGCCCTTTATACGACACGGGTATGGACTCGTGCGCTTCTCCCACATCCGGCGTATTCGCGGCGATTTCGATATTGTTCTTGCTGAAAATGAGTTTGACCGAGTTTGATTTTTCGCTGGCAAGCAGCGAGACGCGGTGAACTGCGGTGAGGAAGAGCTCCCGTTCGATGGTGAGGCGCTCCTTCGGCTCGCCAGGAATCACCTGGCGATAATTGGGATAATTTCCCTCAATCAGTTTCGACACCAGAAATGTGCCAGCGACTTCAAATGCGACCTGATTATCGGTGACGCTCATTTTCACGTCGCCTTCGTCCCCGACAAGGCGCGAGAGCTCGGTCACACATTTTGCCGGCACGATCACGTCCACTTCCTGACTTCGGGGAAATTCCAACTCGAGGTCCACCAAAGCGAGACGCCGGCCATCGGTGGCGACCATCGTGAGATTGCCTTCCTTGAAGGAGAAGAGAATTCCGTTGAGAACGTAGCGGGTCTCGTCCGTCGAAATCCCGTAGGAAGTCTTGCGCAAGGCGTCCCGCAGATCCTTGCTCTTCAACGTAAACTCGCGCGCTTCGGAAAAAGTCGGAAGCGGCGGGAACTCCTCCTCGGGGAGGCCCATGATCTTAAAAAAGCTCTGTCCGCAGCGGAGCGATGCGAAGTTTTTTCCATCCACCTCAACCTGGATGTCGCTGGATGGAAGCTCTCGCACGATCGTCACGAGCCGCCGGGCCGGCAGCGTTGTCGCGCCCTCCCGTTCGATCTGCGCTTCCACAAAGTGGCTTATGCCGACATCGAGGTCGGACGTGGTTAGCCGCAATAGATTGCCGCGGGCTTGCAGAAGGACGTTCGAAAGAATCGGAAGGGTCGTCCGGGTGCTCACGACATTCTGCACGGTCTGCAAGCCGGCGAGGAATTTCTCTTTGCTGACGCTAAATTTCATACGGGGAAAGCGTCCGGTTTACTTGGCGCAACGGGTGTGTCGAGGCATTCCTTTGAAGAAGTTCTAATCCGCATCTTTATTACCGCTGAAGCTGAGTATCAAGGAAGGAGACGATCTGTCGCGTTTTTTCGTCGGTCTTGATTTTCTTCTGCACAAGCCGGTGGGCGTGAAGAACTGTCCCGTGATCGCGCCCGCCGAAAGCGTCGCCGATGTCGTGAAGAGACGACTTCGTATGCTCGCGAGCCAGATACATGGCCACCTGCCGGGCAAACGCGATGTTTGCCGGGCGCTTTTTACTGGTCATGTCTGCAAATCGAATATCGAAGTGTTCCGCCACACGCTTTTGAATTTGATCGATCGTCACGGTGCGCCGCGCTTCTTCGTGCAGCAGATCTTTGAGAAGATGTTCCACGCGTTCCTGGGATGGAATCTGGCCCCGATTGAGAGAGATGTACGAGGCCACCCGTGTCAGCCCGCCTTCCAGTCGGCGAACGTTTGTGCGGATCCTCGCGGCGAGAAACTCCAGGATCTCTTTGCTCACCGGTATCTCCATCGACTCGGCCTTTTTGCGGAGAATCGCGACGCGCGTTTCCGCGTCGGGTGGCATCAGCTCGGCAGTTAGGCCCCACTCAAACCGGGAGACGAGCCTATTCTCGAGAGTCTGCATCTCCGAGGCCGGGCGGTCACAGGAAAGAACGATCTGCTTATGGCCGTCGAACAGCGCGTTGAAGGTATGGAAGAATTCCTCCTGGGAGCGCTCCTTTCCGACGAAGAATTGGACATCGTCGATCAAGAGGACGTCAGCTTTGCGATAGCGGTTGCGAAATTTTACGAGCGAATTCTTCTGGAGCGCGTCGATGAACTCGTTCGTAAAGCGTTCACTCGTGAGATAAATTACGCGTGCGCCGCGCTTCCGGCGCGCCACTTCATGCCCGATGGCATGCATGAGGTGGGTCTTCCCGAGGCCGACTCCTCCATAGATAAAGAGCGGGTTATAAGTTTTGGCGGGAGCCTGGCTTACGCCGTGGCACGCGCCGTGAGCAAATTGATTGTTGCCGATGACAAAGGTCGCGAAGGTGTTCCGCGGATTCATTCCAGACTCGGCGGCTCCCTTCACGTCGTCGTCTTCCTGCTCGGCGGGCGCGGGAGGGGCCGGTTGCGGCTCAAGGCTTTCCGCAGATTTCGGTTTCCCTATGAACCGCACCTCCCGAGGTTCGCCCACGGCCAGGGTCGTCGCGGAGCGAAGGAGCTGGAGATAATTGCTCTCGATCCAAAACTGATAAATGTTGTTGGGAACCTCGATCGCCAGATGTTCGGAATCCATCGCGACGAGGCGTAAATCCTTAAACCATCTCTGGAAAGTGTCTGCGCTTACAGCGCTCTGAATCTCGCGGGAAATGCTGGCCCAAACCTGGTCCAGCGGGGGGGAAGTTGTGGCTTTATCCACGGGTATTCAAACGGATGCAGATTGGGGTGAAAAATGCCATCTAAATGAAACAAACCGCTCGCACGAAGGGATTTTCCGGTTGCGCAGCCGGGTGAATCTTCCGAATCCGCTGCCTTGGAACGCCCATAAACAAAGGGTTTGCGGGCTGCGATGGCGTGGAACGTCGATTGGAACAGGGGTGTTCGTCCACTTTGCTAAAAAACAGGCGAATTGTGCAGGAAATGTTCACACGAATGAAGGAAATTGGATTTACTCACAAGTTATTCACAACGGCTTTGGCCATCCTCGCCGCGAGGGCGGCATGGTAGAAGCGGGCGCAAAAAGCGGCAAGAGAAATAGCGCGATTTTTGTCCAAAGAATTTTGCCGCAACCGTTCCAAAGGCGCCGGGATGGCATGGTTCTAGCCTGCGCCTTCCACAGCCCCGGTCACGCACCTCAGGAGCTTGCCGGTAACTCACATTCCCGCAGGCGCGCCTGCATCATGGCGATCTTCGCCGGCGGTGTGGGAAAACAGAGCGCCACGAAAAAAGTAGTCGTAGCGCCGAAGGCGATGCGCCACGGAAACTCTATTTCCGGAAGCCAGGCTGGCTTCCAAAGAACAGACTGCTCTCCACGCAGAAAGGACCAGAGCGCATTGTGAAGGCCGCTAAAAATCGCCACGACACAGAAACCGCAAATCATCGCGACGACATTGCCGATTTCGCTCCCGCGGCGGCGTGTGAGAAGCCCGACGAGGAAGATCCCGAGCAGCGAGCCGTAGGTGTAACCAAATATTCCCAGGACAATCGGTATGATGCGGACATCGCGCATCACGATCTTGGCGTAAGCTGTGAGCGATCCGATCAGGATCAAAAGCGCCGAGAAGAAAATCGTGCTGAGGCGGGCGGCGCGCACAATCTGACGATCGGTCGCGGTGGGGCGGATGTAAGGGATGTACCAATCCTGTGTGAAGGAGGTCGCCAGCGCATTGAGAGCGGTGGAGAGCGACCCCATTGCGGTCGAGAAAAGGCCGGCGACGAGGAGCCCGCGGACTCCCGCGGGCATTTCGTGGACGATATAGAATGCAAATGGCGCATCCTTCCCCGGCTGCCTGAAATGAACCCACAACAGGATTCCGACGAACAAAAAGCAGAGGTTTAGCGGCAGGTCAGCCACTCCAGAGAGGACGAGCGAGAGTTGGCTCTTGCGATGATCCTTTGCTGTTAGCATCCGCTGGACCATGTCTTGATCGGTTCCATGGGTGGCCATCGTGGTGAAAGTGGATCCGATGAGCGCCGCCCATATCGTGTACTCGCTTTCAAAAATATTCCGCACGTTGCCCCACACGCCGACTCCGTGTTTTATGCCGGAATCGAAAAAGGCGAAGTCCGATGGCGCGGTGAGAGCGCCGGTGACGCCGTGCCATCCGCCTGGGATTGAGCGGAGCAAAAACCAGATCGCGATTCCAAGCGATCCAAACATGATCGAAGCTTGTATCACGTCAGTCCACACGACTGCCTTGATTCCGCCCAGAGCTGTGTAGATCGCGGTGACGGTGGTCACGAAGGTGAGAGCGCCAATATAAATCCAGAGCTGCTGGCTGTTGGACAGGTGGGTGCTGGTGAGCATCTCGTAGCCCATCACGAAGACGATCGCCGCGACATAGAGGCGTGTGCCGCTTGCCAGCGCGCGCGTGATGAGAAAGACGATCGATGCGGCGTTCTTGGTCAGCGTCCCGAACCGGACGAGGAGGTACTCGTAGATCGAGACGACCTTGTAGTCGTAATATGGCTTGATGAACACCCACGCTATAATTAAGCGGGCGAGAATCGTCCCGATGGCAAGCTGTGCGTAGGTAAAGTTGCGTTTTGCATACCCCTCTCCGGGTGTCCCCAAAAAAGTGGCGGCGCTGATCTCCGCTGCCAGAATGGAGGCGAGCACCGCCCACCACGGAATGCCGCGGCCGCCGACAGCAAAGTCGGACATCGAGCTTTCCCCCCGGCCCTTGTAAAGGCCGACGGAGACGATCACGACAAAATAAACCAGTATTACGAGGCCATCGATCGCAAGGGCGGATGCGCTCATTCGGGAATTTAGCCTGCGCGAGAAGCCTCAGCCGCGCTTGGCGGCGTGGTAGTTTTCTGCATCACTTTGGAATTTCGTCCGCTCGCTTCCCACTTTCGGAGGCGCTCCGGAGGCAGCGCTTCCGGAGGCGCTTCGCTGTATCCCCCCTTTTGCTGGAAGTAGGTGAAGGTCTGCGTGGAAAGGGCGAATATGTGTTTCATTCCGCGCTCGGCCGCGAGTTGCTCTGCGAAATTCATCAGTTTGCGGCCATGCGCCTGGCCTTCGAACGCCTTGGCAACATAGAGGCAGGCAAGCTCGGCCTTCTCGTGCTCGGGATAAAGGTGGACGGCAACGCAGCCCACCAGGTGGCGGTCGATCTCGAGCATCCAGTAATCTTCCAGATGCTGCAAAATATCGGTCCGCGTCCGTTTTACCAATTCAGCATTCTCGACCGATTGCCGTATCAAGTTGAGGACCGCGCGCACGTCCTTCTTTAGCACCCGGCGGATCTGCTGATACTCGTTCGAGTAAACCATGGTGCCGATGCCATCGTGCGAGAAGATTTCCGAAAGGACGGCTTCGTTGAGCGTGCCGTCGAGGAGATGCACGCGTGCGATGCCGGCTCGGCACGCCCTTGCGGCGTGTTCGAGCTTGGACAGCATCGGCGGATCCACCTGCGCGCGGCGCTTTTTGGTGATCTCTTCGGTCTCCGCGATCGAAAGCTGTCGGACGATTTTGTCCCCAAGCAAGAGTACGCCTCGCGTTGAGAGGTAGATAATCTTCATCGCACCCAGCGCTTCCGCCACCTCCAGGGCGACGCTGTCGGAATTCACCCTGAATGTGCGTCCTTCGCCGTCGAATCCCATCGGCGGAATAACGGGAATGATGCCTTCATTGAGAAACAAATGCAGCGCCCGCGCGTCGATGCGCTCCACCTTGCCGGTATTCTGGTAGTCCACTCCCCCAAGAATGCCGGCTGGATGCGCGATGATCGCGTTTGCGTAAGCCGCCCGCAGATCGACCGAAGTAAGGCTCTGCATGATCTCGTGCATCACGTTTGTGGCAGCTTCCACGCTGGCCTTCAAAGTCACGTCGTCGGTGATGCCGGTGCCGTCCGCGTTCGAGATCGGGATATGGCGCTCGGCGGCAAGCTGCGCGATTTGCGCGCCAGCGCCGTGAACGATCACCACCTTGATGCTGAGGGAGCGGAGCACCGCGAGATCGAGCACGATGTTTGCAAAATTCGGCGATGCGACAATTTCACCGTCGATCGCGACAACGAAAATCTTCTCCCGAAATCGGGGGACGTACTGGAGAATGCCGCGTAAATCGGAAACTTTCATCAACGTGCAGCCGCCATGTAGGAAAATGCTGGCGTGCTTGCAAAGGCCAAAGTGAGTGGGTGCGGGGTTGACGTCATTTAATTTGAGCCGTGCGCATGCGCTCAATCGCCAGTCAGCGAGCGAATATCTTGGAAAGAGGAGGGCGCCCTCCCGATCATGATATCCGAATCAAACCGCATTCTCATTGCCGAGGACCACTATGTCTCCCGCCATCTGCTCGAACGCAATCTCACAAATTGGGGATTCGATGTCATCGCTGCCGAGGACGGCGAGGCAGCGATCAGAATTCTCGAAGCCGAAGGCGCGCCGGCGCTCGCCATCGTTGACTGGATGATGCCAAAGATGGATGGGATCGACGTCTGCCGGCGGATCCGGGCCGTCACAGGGCGCCCGTACATCTACCTCGTCCTTCTTACTGCGAAGAGCGACAAGGAAGAAATCGCCGCAGGTCTGGACGCGGGAGCCGACGACTATGTGACCAAACCGTTCGACCCCGATGAGTTGCGCGCCCGGCTGAAAGTGGGGCAGCGAGTCGTGGAACTCGAGAGGCAGCTTGCGAACCGGGTGATGGAACTCGAAATCGCTTTGACCGAAGTCGGGCAACTGAAGCGGCTTTTGCCGATCTGCATGTATTGCAAGAGCATCCGCGACGATCGCGATTACTGGCACCAGATCGAGTCTTATCTCCATACGGAGACGGGCGCCGACTTTTCCCACAGCATTTGCCCGAAATGCATGGAGGCGCTTAAGGAAAGCGGCGCGCTGCCCTAAGATTCTGGCAAAAGCCTCCTAGAATTCGGAAGCGATGCCGTCCAGGTAGCGGGAGACGGGATCGTTGTGTTTGACCCGGTGAGCGAATTCGTTGGCCGTCTGAAGATATCCATCGAATGCATCGCTCGGCGTGCGCATCTGCGTGGCTTCGTACCAATTCAGGTAGTCGGCGACATCGGAAGTTCGACGCAGCACGATTTCCCGATAGTGCTCGATCCGAGCCAGCCGCTCTTTTACCCCGTGAGCCTTTCCTCTCGCCAGCGCGACAAAAATCGCCTCGTATTCCACGAGCACTGGACGGAAGAGGGCGTTTGCCCGCGAGCTGAGGGCGGTCACTTCCTGAGCGCGTTCGATCAGAGCGGCCCGGCTTGCAGGGGCCTTTAAATATTCGTCGAAATCGGCCACTGCGAACACCTTCTTGCCGGAGGCTTTGCCGAGATCGACTTCGACTTTGAGAAGCGCCGCAAGCTGGGCGTCCGTCTCTTCCGGCGATAGGCCCTCGTACCGGTCGGCTGCCGAATACCGGGCGAGATTAAGGGTCCACCATTTCTGAAGGCTTTGTTCGCTGGAAAGGGCTGGAAAGTCGCGCAGCAGAGACGCGGCCGGATCGGGACTGCGGGCGGAAAGGTGCTTGATATATCGGGCCAAATTCTGATGGCCGCCCGGCTGGTCTAAAAGCGCTTGCACGAGACACATGGCGCATCCCTCGTCGATTGCGATTCCCGCCGCTCCCGAAACGTCCGGGCGCGCCACGAGGAAAGCTTCGATCGGAGGCAATTTATTGACGTTTACGATCTGCCGAAAAAGATTTGCGTCCACGCCGGACTCATTCTTTTGGATGACCCGGAGGATGCCATGGACGAGCCACCAAGGCGGGTCGGCGAAGGTTTCACCCGGCCGGATCGCAGCGGGATTTTCATGGTAAGCGTACTCAATGAGCACCGCCCGCACGATTTGCTTCTGAAGATCGATCGCCGCCGGATTGTCGCCGATGCGGACATCGATTTCGATCTTAAACGAGTTCTCAACCTGCGCGACATTGAAATCCGCGCTGGATTGGTTCGATGCTGCGCCCGCCGCCCGATCCAGCGTGATGACGATCGCCGAGGGCTGCCGCTCCGTGGTGTCGAGGAGCCGCATCACGCTGTTTTTCAAGCTCTCCGCGAAGCTTGCAACCTGGGATCGAAGGGGTGCGTCGCTCGAGTAAACGACGAATTGCCGGGATGCGCTGTAGCTGCGCTGCTTTAAATCCAAGCCACTGCCGTCCGCCGAGGCGGCGAGCAGGGCGCAGACAACAAAAGGCAGCCCGAGACGCATGACTTTATTTTCTCTGCGCCCCGCGCGTGATGAGGACGATCTTGCCTTTCTCGATGATGATCGATTGCATCTGGTTTAGATGCTCGCGTTCGCGGTGGAGAGCGGTCCAAAGCCCTTGGAAGGCGCTGTCGAGCCAATTCATGAGCAGCGGGTGGACTTCGAGCCGCCCTAGATTTCCAGCGACATTCGTGGCCGCCAGCGACCCGTTCGCGATTTCAAGCCGGTAATCCGTGCCAAAATAGAGCGGCCATCCCCAGAGGCTCTTCACAAGCCCTATGTGACATATCCCCGGCGTCAGCACCACGTACGCCCTCTTAAACTTTATCATTCCACCGAGGAAACTTGAGTCGCCTTCCTTGACGGCCTTTTGCATGAAGGCGTTGATGTCGGGCTCCGCTAAAGTGACGGACCTTGGCTGCGGAATGGCGAGCGCGTCTTCGATCTCTGTCCCGATCTGGCGCGCGATAACACCATCTTGAACCGGGGGAACTGCGTCGGGCGGACGTCCTATTTGAATGAGCGCCGCGAGCAGGATCGAATAGATGAGCACTTGAAGCAGCGTTTTCGCCTCGCGAAGAACCACGTTGCTGCCGGGGTTCGCCATCCGGCGGATACGATTGCGCGCCTTGTCGGCGCTTTCCCTCGGAACTTGGTCCTCCTTGGGAAGAACGGAGCGGTCGAGCTTCGTGCCGCAGTTGTGGCAATAAACGCGCTCGGGTTCGTTGATGTAGCCGCACTGTTTGCACGGCAGGGTCACGGGGGAAGTTTGTTGCGCCATTTACTCTTTCGCTTTGGTCTGCTTGGATTTTTCTGCGACAGTTGGTTTCACGGAAGCAGGCGTTGCGGGCTTGGAGCCTGCGGTGTCCGCCGCGGCGCTTTTGGTCTCTCCGGATCCGGACTCCTTGCTCGCGGACGTCTTGTAGCCTTCGCTGCGATAGTCCGTGATGTAGAATCCGGAGCCTTTGAATATGAGGCCGGCTCCGGTTCCCATGAGGCGCCTTACTTTGCCCTTTCCCCAGCGCTTCATCTGGCACTTCTCCTTGGGGCATGTCCGCACGGGATCGTCTTTCATGGACTGAAAAAGGTCGAAGCCCTTTTTACACTTTTCGCACTCGTATTCGTAAGTTGGCATGGAGATTCCTTTTCCGGGAAACAGTGGCGGCTCATATAGCAGAGCCTTTGCCATGCCGCAACGGTTGAGCGCCGGAAGCCGATGGCATTCTCGTCTTGACTCATTCCGCAAGGCGCGCGTTTGTTCCTCCGCTTTGCCACACCCTTCGCTTCAATCCGTTTTCGGATCTTTTCTCCTCGCCGCCACGCTGCTCATCGGTGGATGCGCCAGCCGCGATCCCCGCTTCAACGAGGAGACGCAGTATTTGGATGGGCATGTCTCGCATACCGCTGAGAACCGAGCCAACTTCGACAATATCAGCCACTGGGATGGAGACGGTGTTCCGGGTCCCGCGCATATTCGAATCGGCCTCAGCGAGCAGCGCGCCCTTTTCTACAAGGGAAGCGATCTCGTCGGAGTTTCAATTATTTCCACGGGAAGAGAAGGGTACAATACGCCGACGGGCCACTATCGCATTACTCAGAAAGATAAGGATCACGTCTCATCTCGTTTCGGCGATTATGTCGATGCCAGCGGAAATGTCGTGATGAAGGAGATCGATCGCGACAAGGATCCCATGCCAAAGGGAGCTCACTACGATGGCGCGAAGATGCCGTACTTCATGAGGATCACCGGCGGTGTCGGGATGCACGAAGGCTTTTTGCCAGGGTATCCTGCATCGCACGGATGCATCCGCATGCCGGGATTCATGGCCCAAGCGTTCTTCCGGAATGTCGAGGCTGGGACGCCGGTGGAAGTCGAGCCTTAGGAGCCGCCCGTTCGATTCACGGAGCCTTGGATTCGAGATCGAGATCGCTGGCGGGAGAATTTGGGCCTTAGCGAAGGCAACGCGCCTCGACGGGAAAGGGCTTCCGGGGCCGTTATTCGTCGGCGTTCGTCGTTCCCAACACCCGCGCCAACATCGCTTTAATAGCCTGGTCGCATCCTTCGTCTGCCAGATCGGAGTCGCAATTCGTTGCGGCGACGAGAGCCAGATCTTTTTCTGGGGAGATCCACATCGCGCAATACCACATTGTATTCGACCCGGTGTGATAGAGGATGTCGCCTGCGCCCCAGACGCGCGGTTCCACACACCAGCCGCACGCATATTCTTCGTGTGGGGCGCGTGTGTGCAGTTCACTGAACGCCACGTGGCTTAGAAGTCCGGGGGCTGTGTCCCCTGTGCTCGCATGAAACGCCGCGTACCAGGCGAGGTCGCCGATCGAACAATGGACCGACGCTGCGGGACCGATAGCTGGCGGATTGTCGGCGGCTGGGCCCGGAGAAATCGGTTCATGGTTGCGCTCACCGCCCGCGTGGCCCCACGGCTGATCCACAACCGACGGCGTACCCGGTGAGCCAAAACCGGCCGTCTCCATTTTGAGCGGGATGAATACGAGGGACTGCATCAATTCCTCCCACGTCCGCCCCGTTCGTCTTTCCAGCATCGCCCCTGCGATCGCATATCCTTGGTTCGAATAAACAAATTTGCTGCCACGCGGCTGAGTCGGCGGCTGGGAAACGATTCTTTCCACGAATTCCTTCCGCTGCTCGACCGGGCTTCCGAGTTGCGCCCATGCCCTCAGCCAGACATCGTCGGGAGGATGCGCGGGCGCGCCGGCGGTATGGGTGAGAAGCTCGTAGAGCGTCACATCGTGCCATCCCGAGTCCATCACGTCTTCCCATTCGGGGAAGACCTCGCCAAGAGTTGTCTGCCAATCCAGATACCCTTGTTCGATCAAGATCGCCGCGAGCGTCGCTGTCATCGATTTGGTGCATGACCCGATATGCCACGCGTCGTCGATGGAAACGGGGATGCTTTCGCCCCACTTGCGAACGCCGGTGGCAGCGATCTGGACCATTTTACCTTTGTACACAGCGGCGGCCGCAAGCCCTGGCAGGTGGTATTTCTTGCGGATCGCATCGACCTCTTGGGAGAAGTCTTGCGCTGGAGATGCGCCGCTGACGCGCTGCGGCGATATATTCAACACGCACAAGCCTGCACAGATCGGCAGCAGCGTTTTGAGCAATTCCAGGTTTTTCCTCACGGTGCGACTGTTTCTTGCCATGTTAGCATGCTACGCGCCTGGCGCCAGCGGCGATGGGCCTCTTTGCGAAAGATGCGCGAGATCTTTCGCTATTTCTGCGATTTCGCTCACACGGGCGTTCCTCCCTTGCCAGCCGTCTCCGCATCGCCCATAGTCCCGCTCCCTTTTTCCAGCGAAACGCAATACTCTCCTTTAATTCATGTCCGCCGCCAACGATCTCCGCAAAGGAATGTGCATCCGCTACAACGGCAATCCTGCGATTGTCCTTGAAGTGCAACACCGCACGCCGGGAAACCTGCGGGCCTTCGTGCAAGCCATCATCCGCTACATTGCGACCGGCAAATCCGCCGACGTGCGTTTCGGCTCAACGGATAAGGTGGAAGTGGTGGATGTGCAGCGCGAGAAGCTCGAATTCTCCTATAAAGACCCTCAAGGTTACCATTTCATGAACCCTGAGAGTTACGAATCGGTCACCTTCGACGAAGCGCTGCTTGGCGAAGCGAAGGAATATCTCACCGAAAATTGCCCTGTGGACGTACTTTATGTGGAAGGGAAGGCGGCGCAGGTCGAGTTGCCATCCAACGTGTTCTTGAAGGTAACCGAATCCGCCGAGGGAGTCCGTGGCGACAGTGCCAACAACGTTCAAAAGCCAGCCACTCTCGAAACGGGCAAGATTGTTCAGGTTCCGCTGTTCATCAAGGAGGGCGAAACCATCAAAGTCGACACGCGCACCGGGCAGTACATGGGACGCGCGTAGAAAAGCTGAATGCACTAAGATTTCGCCGTCTCAGCCGTCTTCAATCCAGAGGGCTGCCGGCCTCCGCTCCGCCGCAAAACAGACTGGCGTTTGCATCGAGTTTGGCGGATAATCGCCTGTCTTGGTTCCGAGGGCCGCGGCGCCTTCAGGCATCGCCAGAAGCGATCTCGCACCGAAGCGCTAAAGCATGGAAATTTACATCATACGCGATGGGAAGCAGATTGGGCCCTTCAGCAAGGAGACGACGAGCCGTCTTCTCACGCAGGGGAGCGTCCTGCCGCGCGATTTAGCCTGGCAAGCCGGAATGATTCAGTGGCTCCCGCTGGAGGCCGTTCTCGTCCCTGCATCGGATCACAATGGCGGGGTCTCTGCTGGAGCTGACGCAACCTTCACAGTTCACGTTCGACCTCCTCTTCCGGGAGCCAGTCTGGCGATACCACCCGCGCCGCCCATTTCGGCCGGCTCGCCGTCGAAGGAGGCTAGTCCGGCTGGACCGGGTCTCGAGCCTGCCACTGCGCGGCAAAAGGCGTTCTTGAAATACATTGGCATCGAGTTTCCGCCCGAGTTGACTCATTCGCAGGCCATTCTCCTCGTAAACGAGACCATGGAGAACCCCAAAGACGCATCGCGCCTTGGCCGGTGGAACGAAGAGCGGCTGCGGCTGCATCCCGACCTGTATGCAGCGGAATTGCTGGCAAAGAAAGAGGGCCGGCCCAATAGGTTTTTCGAAATGGCCGAGAAGGAAGGGTCCGATTGCTTCCGCGATCTGACGAAGGCGCATTGCCAGGTCCTCGTTGGATACCTCGATGTGAAATTTCCCAATTGGGACGCGGATGAAAAAGAAGGGATCTGGAGCTATTTTTTCCCTGCGATTGCGGAGAAATTTCCGGACTTGGTCGCCAAGGAATGGCGAGGCAAGCTTAAGTACCCCAGCGGTCCGCGTGTCTCGACTGAGTTAAAACGTCGCACCGGTCCCACCAAGCTTCCGACTTTGAGGAGTTCACCGCTCAGCGCCCTCTTGCAAGGAATTGGGATCGGAGCCGCCGTTCTGGTGATTATAGTTGGCGGCATTTTTGTGATCCGCCAACTGAAGGCGCGCAGCGGTCGAAGCGAAATAAAGGTCGTGATCGCCGATGCTCCAGCCGGAAGTCAAGGCGGCCATCTGGCGGCCAGCGCCCAGCCTGCTCCGGCGCCGGATGGGCCTCGGCCGTCCATCACGCCGACGGAAGGGGTGCAACCGCTTTCGGATGGCGGCAGCGGCCCGGTTCCTCCGCAGACTTTGCCGCAGACGCCCGATCCGCAGCCGTTCCCTCCGGCGCAGGGAGCGCCTGCGGCCAATCCTGCGCGGACGGAAGCGATGGCGCCTGCGGAAAGTTCTGCGCCGGAGGCGGCCCCGCCTGGCGGGAGGCCCACGGCGATGAAGGACCCCGGATTGGAATCATTATTCGGTCCGCCCGATAGCCCGAAGGAGCCGAAACCTCCGGCTGCGAGTCCTGCTCGTCCCGCATCCGCTCCAAGCGCTCCCGGGTCGCTCGACGCTCTTTTTGGGACGCCTGTTTCGGACGCTCCATCGGAGACAGCGCCGCCTTCCGGCACTCTGCCTGGCGGAAGCGCGCCTGCGGCGGCAGCGCGGAAAACGACCGTGCTGCTTACAAAGCCGGTGGAGGTCCCGGTCCGCTTCGGGACCACCAAGCTGCCAGCGGGCACCCAGCTAAAAATCGTTTCGCAAGAGGGATCGATCCTTAAAGTCAATTATCTCGGAGCCGTGGTCGCGATTCCCGCGAGTTCGACGGATGTCGCTTCGGCTGCGCCATAATGGAGCGGGCTGAGCGGGAACGGGCATGGCAGAGTTTACCATCACTTTTCTCGGCACAGGCACGTCCCAAGGAGTGCCTGTTATTGGCTGCGACTGCCGTGTATGCCGTTCCGGCGATTCTCGCGATCGGCGTCTGCGCTCGTCGATTCACGTCGAAACTCCCGAGTGTTCATGGGTGGTCGATACGGGTCCCGATTTCCGCACTCAATGTCTTCGGGAAGGTATTGTGGCGTTGGACGCAGTCATCTACACCCACGCTCATACCGACCACATTATGGGCTTCGATGATTTGCGGCCATTTTGCCCGGCAGGACAGTCGTTGCCCGTGTACGGCTCGCCCGATACCCTGACGAACCTGCGACGCGTTTTCGAGTTTGCCTTCAACGGTGAAAACCGGTTTCCAGGCTATATGCGGCCCGATCCGCGGCCGGTCGAGGGTCTGTTCAGCTTGGGTGGAACCGACATTACGCCGCTTGCTATTCCACACGGGAGAGCCGTCGTGTATGGATACCTTTTTTCGCGCCGAGGCGAGAAAATCGCCGCGTACCTCAGCGATTGTAAGAGCGTTCCGCCCGCGGCGATTGAACAAATCGCCGGTGTCCGCCATCTAGTGATCGATGCTCTCCGGAGGAAGGTTCACCCGACCCACATGAATATCGAGGAAGCGCTTCGCGTTGCGGAGGAGGTGCGTCCCGTGCAGACGTGGTTCACGCATCTGTGCCACGATCTTTCACATGCCGGATTGGAAGCGGAGCTGCCTCCATCCGTGCGTGTGGCGTACGATGGCTTAAAAATCGGCGTTTGATATGAGCGTTCAGCTTCCGATTGCTTTTATCGCCTTCTGGCTTGCCTCCGCGATCACCGCCGTCGCGCAGGATTTCAGACCAGTCGATCACTTTCCAGGCGTCGCCCCCGAGGTGGTCGAGCTTGCGAAGCAGACGTTGGTGATCTTCAACCCAAACGACCGCGAGTCGGAGGGGCTCGCGCGCTTCTACGCGGAGAAGCGCGGAATTCCGCCGCAACAAGTCATGGAATTGCCATGCGCTGCACAGGAGGAAATCAGCCGCGAAGAGTTCGATACGAGGATTGCGGATCCGCTTCGGGCATCTTTTTTCAAAAACGGCTGGTGGAAGGCCGCCGGCGAACAATCCAAAGCCGGCCCCGTGAGCGCGAGCCGAATTCGGTTTGTGGTAATGATGCGCGGAATGCCGCTCAAGATTGCGGCTTCCAATACACCGCCCGATCCTGCGGTGAAGGAGATGCCCCAACTGGCGCAGCACAATGAAGCGTCGGTCGATTCCGAGCTAGCCGCTCTTGGATTCGGTCCGCACCCGATATCCGGCGTGCTTGTAAATCCATATTTTGGCGGGCAGACGCGTATCGACGACGCGCACTGCCCGGCGCTTACCCTGGTCTGCCGGCTGGATGCTCCGACTGCGGCGATCGTGCGGCAGATGATCCTCGATGCGCTTGAAGCGGAGAAAAGTGGACTCGATGGCTTTGCGTACGTGGACGCGCGAGGCATTAAAGATCCCGGTTACATACAAGGTGACCAGTGGCTCTTTAACACCGCGATCGATGCGCGCCGGCGCGGTATTCCAGTAATCCTCGACCAAGGCCCTGGCTTGTTTCCCGATGCGTATCCGATGCGCCATGCCGCCTTCTATTTTGGATGGTATGCCGAGCATGCATCGGGGGCGGTAAAACAGGCCGGGTTTCAGTTCGAGCACGGCGCCGTCGCGGTCCACATCCACTCTTTTAGCGCAGCAACGCTTCGGGATCCGAATTTGAACTGGTGCGGTCCGTTGCTGGCTGCCGGAGCGGCCTGCACCGTCGGGAGCGTGTACGAACCCTATCTCGATCTTACGCCTCACCTAGACATTTTTTTCGACCGTCTTCTCGCCGGATTCACCTTCGCCGAGGCGAGTTACATGTCGGAAAAGGGCCTTTCGTGGATGACGACTTTTCTTGGCGACCCGCTCTACCGGCCTTTCTCGCCGCTCCGAGCCCCATCGAAAGGCGCCGCCGAGTGGAGCATCTTTCGTACGGCATCGGCGAAGTGGTTCCAGAACCGTGCGGCTGCGGAGGCCGCGCTCAAGGACGCGGCAAAGGCGCGGCAAAGCGGCGTTATCTATGAAGGACTCGGTTTGCTCGAACTTTCCGTGGACGGAAACAAGGAGGCGTACGACGCGTTCGAGCAGGCGCGAAGGTGCTATAAGAAGCCCGACGATGTCCTCCGGGTCGCTATCAATGAGATCGGTGTGCTTCATGTCCTGAATCGTGCTGCCGACGCAATCGCTCTCGTGCGGAAAGAAGCGCAGGCATTTCCGAAGAATCGCGCGCTGGAAGTGCTCGACATGATTGAGCCCGCGGCTGTCGATCCCGGCAAAAAAGTGAAGTAGGTGTGCGCCCGGACTCGCGCTCCGACTCACGGATGCTATAAGGCGGCAGCCGCAAATGAACATCGCCTCGTCCGCCGATCGATACGCCGGTTTGCTCGCGCCGCCCGTTTGCGAGCAGATGCTCATCGAAGCGCCGCGGCAGTTCAGTGAACTCGAGCTGCAAGCGCATTGGTTCGCCGGAGACTTCGGCTCGGAATTTACGACGACGACCGGCGCTACCGTGCGCGTCGTGCAGTTTGGCGTCTGGAACCACGAAGCCGGGCCGGATTTCGCGCACGCAGCGATCTCCATCGATGACGGGGATCCTCTGCAAGGGTCCATCGAATTCGATATGGATGTCCGCGATTGGGAGCGTCACGGGCACGGAGCGAATCCAGAGTACGAGAAGGTGGTGCTCCACGTCTTCACCCAGAAAGGCGCGGCCGCGTTCTTTACGCGCACCGCCGCCCACAAGGACATCCCGCAGGTGCATGTCGATCTTCAGAAACTCGCTGGAAGCGAGCTGCCCAGCTCGCTGCCGGAAGCCCGTCCCGGACGGTGCTCCGGTCCGCTGGCTGATCTGCCTGAAGACAAGGTGCGGGAGATCCTTGTTTCCGCGGCTCAGTTCAGGATGCGAAGGAAAAGCGCCGCGCTGGCGCGGCTTTCGGAGGTTCACGGCAGGCAGGAGGCGCTCTATCAATCTCTCGCGACAACGCTCGGCTATAAAAGCAACAAGCTGCCGTTTACCCTCCTCGCGCAGCGGCTTCCGTTGCGCCTCTTGCAACAGTCCAAGGACGATCTGGAAGCGCTCCTATTCGGAGTTGGCGGATTTTTGCCAGAGCGTGATCTCTCGGGATTCGATCCGGCCACGCGGGGCTACCTCCGTGAGCTCTGGGAGCGGTGGTGGGCGCGCCGCTCGGAAATGAGCCGGCTCTGCATCGCGCCCGCCGTCTGGCGCCTGGGCGGGCAGCGCCCGATGAATCATCCTCAAAGGCGTCTCGCCGCGCTCGCGCAGATCGTTCACCATTGGCCCGGAGTGCGAAAGCTCGCCGATGCATTCGATGTAAAGAAAACGATCGCCTTTTTCACCGGTCTTCATGATCCGTACTGGGACCGGCACTACACATTGACCTCCAAAGCTTCCCCGGCGCAGATGGCGCTCGTCGGCGAGTCGAGGGTTGTCGATATGCTCGCGAATGTCTTTCTCCCGCTATCGGGAAGCGATTGCGAAGGCGCATGGAAGGCTTTCCTTGCGCTGCCCGCTCCGCTCGCAAATCGACGCGTGGAAACCGCGGCGGCGCGTCTCTTTGGGCAAACAGCGCGTGGCCGGGAGATGCTCAAATGTGCGGCTCTCCAGCAAGGCCTCATCCAAGTTTATGAGGACTTTTGCCTCAAGGACGCCTCGGATTGCGCGCAGTGCCGATTTCCGCAGCAATTGGCAAAGTGGTAAGATTGATATTTGCGAATCGAGCTTCGGCGCTCAAGTTCCCGCCATGTTCATTACGACAGCGATCGATTACACGAATGCTCCGCCGCACATCGGCCACGCTTACGAGAAGGTGCTTGCCGATGTGATCGCGCGGTATTGCAGGCTTAAGGGCGATCCCGTCTTCTTGCTGACCGGCGTCGATCAGCACGGCCAAAAGGTGCAGCAATCCGCTGAAAAGCAGGGGATGCCGCCCCAGCTCTTTGTGGATGGAGTCACCGAGAAATTCCTTGAGCTGTGGACCAGTCTGGAAGTCGAATACGATGGATGGGCGGCGACTACCGACGAGCGGCACAAGAAGGTCGTGCGCGCCATTTTGCAGCGTCTTTGGGACGATCACGACCCCGCCACGGGCAGGAGCCGCTGGATCTACAAAGACAAACGCGACGGTTACTACTCCGTGCGGCAGGAGCAATTTCTAACCGACAAAGAGCGCGGCCCAGACGGAGAATTTGGCGCCGAGTGGGGACCCGTGGAATTCCGCGAGGAGGAAAACTATTACTTTCGCCTCTCGGGTCATAAACAGTGGCTGTTGGATCTCATCGACCGCCGGTCGGCGTCCAGGGAGCCGCTTGTCATTCCCGAGTTTCGCGTGTCGGAATTGCGCAATGCCGTGGAAAAGATGGCTGGCGATCTTTGCATCACCCGCCCGAGATCGCGCCTTAACTGGGGCATCGAAGTGCCGTTCGACGACAGCTACGTAACATTTGTCTGGTTCGACGCCCTCGTTAACTATATCTCATTTGCGCCTGGTTTCGACCCGTCGCAAGCGGCCGACCTGGCGGAGTTCAATCGGTGGTGGCCCGCCCTGCATGTGATAGGCAAGGATATCCTCATACCGGCCCATGGGGTCTATTGGCCAATCATGTTGAAGGCGATTGGTTTCACGGATGATCAAATCCCGCGGCTGCTCGTTCACGGCTGGTGGAATGTGGCCGGCGCGAAAATGAGCAAGAGCACCGGCAATGTGGTCGATCCGGCCAGGCTCGCCGAACTGTACGGCGCGGAAGCGGTCCGATACTATCTGATGAGCGACATTGCCACCGGAAAGGATGCAGACTTTTCCGAGGAGCGCTTGTTGCAGCGTTACAATGGCGACCTGGCAAATGCACTGGGCAACCTTCTGAATCGGACTCTGAACATGGTGCATAAGTATCGCGGTGGAAAGCTCTCGAAGTTTCAGCATCCCGGCGCTGCCAATCTCGAGGCAGTCGCGAATTCGTATGTGAAGCTATACTGCAGCATGATGGACGGGACTGCCCGAGACGCACTTGTGGGTGACGAAGTATTCGGGGAGCCCCTCCGAATTCAGGGGGCTCTTGCTGCCGCGTTCGATCTTGTTCATCATTGCAATCAATTCATCGATTCGGAGAAGCCGTGGGCGCTCTCGAAAGAAGCGGCGGAAGCCACCCGACTCGACGCCGTGCTCTACCACCTGGCCGACTCTCTGCGGATTGTCTCCATCCTCTTGTCGCCCATTGTGCCGAAAGCCGCTTTGGGCATTCGCGCCCAGTTGGGTGTCGGTGAAGCTCCCGCTTTGAAGGATGCAAAGTGGGGCGGCCTGCCGGATGGTCACATCTTGAATGCGAATAGCCCGCTTTTCCCGCGAATCGCGCCGCCCCCGGCTTAGCCGCTCGACATTCCGAGCACAATGAAACTTCCCGAGATGCGTCCCCGCCAGCCATTGGTCGCGGTCGCTCTCTCCGCGGGCCTCGGCGTGGCGCTTGCCGATCACTGGGAGCATTCCCACTGGTGGCCGCTCTCGATCGTAATCGTGCTCGGTGTCACGGTTGCAATCAGACCGCGCACTCTCCTCCTGTGCGCTTTCATTGCGGCATCTTTCTTTTCCCTGCACACCCTCCGCTGCCGCGAAGGGCAACCGCGCCTGATGTCGCGCAAATTCGCATCCGGCCCGCGGGCAGTGAAGCTCATCGGCATCGTATCGGACACGCCGCAAGTTCCCGAGAAGTTTTCGCGCTTTGCGACCTGCCGCTTTCCGGTAAAACTGGAGAGCATCGAGTGCGGCGGCCAGATTGTCTCCGCAAGCGCCACGGTGCGGGCGAGTTGGAATGGACGCGTGCCGGAATACGGCGACCGCGTCTCGATGACGGGTTCGGCCGAGAACCTTCCGCCGCCAAGAAACCCGGGTGAATTCGACTTCGCGGGTTATCAACGGCGGCACGGAATCTTCACGGAGGTTCGCGCCCGGTACGCATCCGATTGCCAGATACTGGCTTCGCATTGCGGCAATCCGATCCGCGCCTTTGCGCTGACATCGCAAAAATGGATTCGCAAGCAACTCGAACTCGATCTCGCCGATTCGCCTGATGTTTATCCCGTGATGGAAGGCATGCTGCTCGGATTGCACAATGAGGCGCCGGAGGATTTTCGCGACCTGTTGCAGCGGACCGGTGCGGTCCACCTTTTCGCGGTAAGCGGTCTCACCGTGGTTATGATGGCCGGCCTCGCATGGGGAATCTTGAAACCTCTCCGCGTGAGCCGCAGGAGCGCCGTGCTGTTGATCATCCCGTTTCTTGCCAGTTATGCCCTTGTCACCGGCTTGAGCGCAAGCTGCGTGCGCGCCACCATCATGTGCTCCGTCGTGCTTGCAGGCTATTTGTTTGACCGCAGCCCATCCCGATATAACAGTTTAAGCGCCGCCGCGCTTCTTATACTCGGCTGCGATACCGATCAACTTTTCTCTCCCGGCTTTCAATTTTCCTTTGCGGTAGTTTTCGTGGTGATCTGGCTTACTACACGCGTTGAAAAGCTTTTGATTCCACTTGGCCGACCCGATCCGTTTCTGCCGGAATCGCTCTGGCGCTGGCATCAATCGGCTCGATCGGTCTCTTGGGGATGGGCGGCGCGGGCAGTGAGTGTGAGTCTTGCCTCGTGGCTGGGATCTCTGGTCTTTACCACCGGTTACTTTCATCTTTTCTCGCCAAATGCCATAATCGCCAATGTCTTCCTCGTGCCGGTCGCTTTCCTGGTTCTTGCGCTCGGCGTCGGAAGCGTTCTTTCTTCCTGCTTCTCGCAAACGATCGCCGTGCTATTCAATAATGCCAACTGGCTCTGCGCTAAATTGCTTCTCACGCTGCTTAAGTTCTTCGCGGACTTTCCGGGCGGCTCATTTTATGTCGCCAGCCCGATGGAATATCGTGCTGGGCGATATGAAGTAACGATCCTGGATGTCGGCGGCGGCGGAGCCGCCCACATTCGCGCGGACGGAAGGGATTGGCTGATCGATTGCGGCCACCAGTACGATTATAATCGCTGTGTGCTGCCTTACCTCCGATCGCGGGGCGTGAATTCTCTCGACGGCCTCGCGCTCACGCATGGCGACACCCAGCACATCGGCGGCGCGCTTTCGGCATTCCACGATTTTGCCCCAGCGATACTTTTGGAATCTCCATGCAAGGATCGCTCGCGCACCCGCGCTCAAATCCATGCCGCTCTTGAGGAGCAGGATTTCGGCAAACGGATCGTTTGGACAGGCGACTGCGTGGATCTCAGCCGCCGCGCCCGCCTGCGCGTTCTCTATCCGCCACCGGGCATCGCTAAATCCACGGCGGCTGACAAAGCGCTCGTCCTTTTGCTGGAAACGGAAGATGGCCGCGTGCTTTTAAGTTCCGACAGCGGATTTGCCACGGAAGAGTGGCTTATTCAAAACACACCCGACATTCGGGCCGATGTGCTTGTGAAAGGACAGCATAAGAAAGACATCTCGGGCACTCCAGACTTTCTCCTCCGCGTCGCCCCCAAGGCGGTCGTATGCTCCGCGCCGGAGCAGGGGAGCCTCGATGAATGGGCCGGCATGCTTCACGAAAAGGGCATTGCCCTCTTCCGCCAGGATGCGACTGGCGCTGTCACGATCCAGATGGATTCCAGCGGCATCCGCGTGGACGGCTTCCTAAACAATCAAAGCTTTCGCAGCCGGGCAGAGTAGATCGGCATGCCTTGCGCGAGGAATCTGCGTTCAAAGTTTGTCACCGGATAATCGATGCCGGACGGCCAGTCCGCCCGCTCGAATCCTTTCGCCTTGGCAAATACTTTCTCCATCCATTGGAAATACGGCAAGTCGTCTGTTTTTACAAAGAGGCTTCCGTCCGGCGCGAGAGTTGCATGAACGATTTCCATAAAACTCTCCTGGATCAAACGCCGCGAGTGGTGATGCCGCTTCGGCCACGGATCGGGAAATAACACGTACGCATCGGAGATCGAGCCGAGTGGCAGAAGATGCTGCAGGGTCCATGCGCTTTCGAGTTGCAGCACGCGCACATTGCTGAGTTCCGCATTGGCGGCTTTCCGGCATACCGTCTCGACGCGGCCCGCCTGCCGTTCGGTGCCTAGGAAGCAGCGTTCTGGATGACGCCGTGCCATCTCGATAAGAAAGGCTCCTTCGCCGCAGCCGATGTCGAGATCCAGCGGCGCCTCGATGTCGAAGATATCACGCATGGCGGCGCGCCGGAATATATCCGCAGGGCGCCACTCCGCAGGGTATATTCGCCGGTTCCGCACAGGGCGGGCGTGATCGTCTTGTTCCTTCAATTCGTCCATTGGTAGTGATTCAATCCATAGATCAAAGCGCTGCCTAGAAAGCCGCTGATGGCGACCAGCACGGCGCCGACAAAGAGCGCGACGCGAAAATATCGGCGCTCGTCGGAGCGCGGGCGGGCGCCGGAGGACGCGGCGCAAATCACGCACCACACGCCGGTTGCCGTTCCAAGCCATCGATGCCACCAGAGCAGCGCCCATGGCTCTTTGTTGTAGCTGGAAAAGTAGGCGTTTACCCAGCCCGACACGGAGGCTCCCACAGCGCCCAGCGCCGCTAGAATGATAAGGAAGCGGACCGTCTGCAGCCATTTGTCACGGCCGCTTGCCCAGGCAATTCCTTCCGCGAAGGCCGCGACAAACATGAGCGCCACCGGGAAATGCGTCGTGAGCGGGTGGAATCGGCCGGCCCATCGGAAAAAATGTCGTAGAAACGGTTCGCGCGGTTTAGGTGGCGCCGCTTTCGGCGCAGCGGCTTCATGTCCTGCGCGCGGCGGAAGATCGCCCGGCGCGCCAATCTCGATCCAGCGCTTTACGGTCGCTTTTTCTTCCGACGTGAGCGGCGGCACGTTTGCGTCCTCACCCGGCATCTCTTCATCCTCCACCATCCTGTAGAGATCGGATTTTTCAGGCTTTCCCGGCACAATGTACTCCGGATTTGACGCCATCTTTTTGAGGTCCAGGACGTACCCAAATTTTCCCTTGGGCCGCGGGATCTCCGGCCCATGACAATCCGTGCATTTCGCCTCGAAAATATCATGCACTTCACCGGCCAGCTTCAGCGCCTCCGATGGCGCGGGTAAAGCCGAGCCGGCGCCAGTCACGAGAATGGCGAAAGCGAGGAGGGCGCGGATGGGTGCGGTGGGCATCGAAAGACGCAATGCGTGCTCGGAAGTGAACTCTAGCGCAAGCAGCCTTCTTAGCCGCTCTGAAATGCAAAATCCGGCACTTCTTCATGGATCGGCGCGCTCCACATAATTCGACGAGAAACGTTGATTCGCCGCGTTCCCGCTCCCATATTCCCAACTCTCAATGAGATTCGCCCGCGCTCTGCACTGCCTTCCGCTCATGGCCGTGTTTGGGTTCGCGTCGTGTGGAAACGATCCCAATCCGAAGCCGCTGGCGAGCGCGCACGCGGATGGGTCGCCATGGACAGTCTATTATGGATCCTTGTCGGCCGAGGCGCGTTCGCTCGATCCCCAGTATGCTTACGATCAGATAAGCCACCACATCCTCGAGCCGATTTACGACACACTACTCCAGTACGCCGTCATGAAGACCGATCCGTACGAGGTCGAGCCGTGCCTTCTCGAGTCGATGCCGGAGAAAGTTCAGGAGGCGGACGGCTCCGTCTCATACGCGTGCAGGCTCAAGAGCGGCATCTTTTTCCACGACGACCCCTGCTTTCCCGGCGGCAAAGGCCGCGAGGTTGTTGCTCGCGATGTGCAGTATGCGTTCCAGAGGCTCTCCGATCCCGCCGAGGAAAGCCCTGTTTTTTCCGATCTCGCCGAGTACGTGCGCGGGATGGATGAGATATTCAAGGAGGCTCGGCAAACGGGCCGATTCGATTACGATCACCAAACCGTTTCAGGAGTTGAGTTGATCGACGCCTACTCATTTAAACTCCATCTGCTCAAGCCTTACCCACAGATTCTCTATTGGCTTGCGCAGCAGTTCACGGCGCCTGTCGCACGTGAGGCTGTCACCTACTACGATGGGAAGGCCGGACGCCCCCTGTTTAAATTTCATCCGGTTGGGGACGGGCCATTCAAGCTGGATAGCTGGATTCCGAATCAAAGCTTCCGGTTCGTGCGCAATCCGACCTATCATACTACCGTCTTTCCCACAGGCGGCTGGAAACCAGAATACGAAGCGGCGGATCGCCCTCTGGCCGGGCGCACACTGCCGCTTGTGGATGAAGTGGATCTCACGGTCTTCCGCGAGATCCTCCCGATCTGGCTGCTGACCCGGCAGGGGTATATCGACCGTTACGGCGTGATGAAGGACGCCGCCAACTCCGCTTTAACTTCGACAAACGAACTCGCTCCCAAATACGCCGCGCGTGGGATGAAGCTAAACAAAGAGCTGGAAGTCAGCACCTTTTTCATGGTCTTCAATATGCAAGATCCTCTTGTGGGGTCGAATCGCAAGCTTCGCCAGGCGCTCAGTTGCTCCTATAATCCACAGGGCTTTATCGACCTCCTTTACGGCGGCGCGGCGCCCATCGCGCAACAGATGCTTCCGCCCGGCATCTTTGGGTATGACAAAGATTTCAAAAACCCATACGGCTTTAACCTGGAAAAAGCTCGGCGGCTGATTGCCGAGGCGGGTTATCCGGACGGAATCGATCCGAAGACAAACGCGCCCCTCGAGCTGGCTCTGGATGTGGTTGCCGCCGGCGGCGAGGAGCGTCAGCTCGCGGAGTACGATCAGCGGCAGCTCGAGCAGATTGGCGTGAAGGTGCGGTTAATCGAAGACACCTTCGCGCGGCAGCAGGAAAAAGAGGACCAGGGAAATTTTCAGATCATAGCTGGAAGCGGGTGGGGCGCCGATTATCCCGATCCGGAGAATTTCTTCTTTCTCCTGTACAGCAAGAATTTTCCTCCTGCCGGAAAGAACGCGGCTAGATACGCCAATCCGGAGTTCGACAAAACGTTCGAACAGATGGCATGCATCGAGAACAGCCCCGAGCGCCTCGAACTTATTCGCAAGCTGAACGACATCGAGATCGAAGACTGTCCGATTCTGCTCAACTTCAATAAGGGATACTACCTCATTAGCCAGCCTTGGGCGCCGCTCACCCACTCCAACATGCTTTTGGAAGGCGGACTGAAGTATGCAAGCGTCGATCCCGTGTTGCGGAAACAAAAGCAGCGCGAATGGAATCCGATCGCGAAATGGCCGGCCCCGGCAGCGCTTCTGGTCGTCGCGGGCGTGGTCGGCTGCGCCATTCAACTGAATCGCAAACGCAATGCTTAGTTATCTCATACGCCGACTTCTTCTTACGCCGCTCATTATTTTCGGCGTGATGGTGCTCACTTTTGTGATCTTCTTCGCCGTCCATAGCCCCGAAGCGATGGCTCGCAACGTATTGGGCAAGCGCGCCAACCCGACGAATATTTACGAGTGGCTGCACCATCGGGGTTACGATAAGCCCGTCCTGTTTAACCTGGGGCAGGCTCGCGTTTCCGCCGATCGCCATCCCTACGACAGCACCGGCCTGTTCGACACGGTTTTCTTCCATCAGATGCGCGACCTCGCGACGCTTCACCTTGGAGTTTCGGATGTAACCGGCAAAGACCTCAATGAGGTGTTCAAGCAGGGCGCGATTCCTTCTCTGCTCCTCACGCTCCCGGCGTATGTCTGCGGTTTCTTCATGGCCGTCGGCCTCGCTCTCTTCCTGGTCTTCGTTCGCAACTCAGCGCTCGATGGCGCGGGCGGATTGGTTTGCGTGGCCCTCATGAGCATTCCACCGATGGTCTATATTATATTTGGCCAGGCGGTGGTCGCGCTCGGTCTCGACTACTTTCCTGCCTTTGGCTTCCAGCTAAGCGGCTTGAGCACCGCGCGATTCTTGATTCTCCCGGTCGCGCTCATGATCGTCATGCACTTGGGATACGATGTTCGCCTGTATCGCGCGGTGTTTCTGGAGGAGATCGCGCAGGATTACGTCCGCACCGCGAAAGCGAAGGGCGTGTCCAATGCGCGGCTCCTTCTGGTGCATGTGCTCAAAAACGGAATGATCGCTTTGATAACAATGGTTATCGCCTACCTGCCGCTCCTTATTCTGGGATCCATGCTCGTCGAGAATTTCTTTGGCATCCCCGGCCTTGGCAACCTTCTCGTCGATGCGCTTCATACTTCCGATCAAGCGGTCGTTCGATCGACCACCTTTCTCACCGCGATCCTTTATATAATCGGTCTTACGATTACCGACATTTGTTATGCTATCGTCGATCCGCGCATCCGTCTAAGCTGATGAATTGGGACGATTGGCTGGAGGACATTATCGTGGTCGTGAGCTTTGCCCTTCTCGCGTGGTTTATTGTCCATGGGGCTCGCTCCGATCGATGGGGCCGTGCGTTCCGAAGACTGGGGCAAGACCGCATCGGCATCGCAGCCGGTGTGGTAATCGCTATTTATCTGATGCTTGGCGCTCTGGAGACTATTGAGATTCCAAGCGGTGTGAACGGCTCCCGAAGCGTGCTCGATCTCTTTTCCGGGCGTGTGCCCGCCGAGGAGACCTACAGCGCACCGCTTGCAAGCGTTTCGCTCTCCACACGCCATCCGAAACCGTTGAAGGGCTGGCACCTTCTCGGCACGGATGCCCTCGGCAAGGATGTGCTCGTTCAAACGCTGCGCGCCTGCAAGACGGCGCTCATAATCGGGGGTGTCACGAGCGCGATCTATATCCCGATCGGGGCCCTGCTCGGGATCGTGGCCGGGTATTGCCGCGGCTGGATCGACCAGATCATCCAGTATGTCTATACGGTTCTTTATTCCATCCCGGAGATCCTGCTGCTCATCGCCATCCTCCTGGCGTTCCAATACACCGATGTGAGCTTGTTTGGGCATGCCATCCTTTCGCCCGGCAAGAGCGTGCCCAAGATCGCCCTGGCGCTTTCCGTCACCGCTTGGATTACTCTTTGCCGCCTGATCCGCGGCGAGACCATGCGGCAGACCGAGCGCGCTTACGTATCCGCGGCGCGCGCCATGGGGCAATCACACTGGAATATCATCACGCAGCATTTGCTTCCCAATGTAATGCACCTCGTTCTCATTAGCCTTGTGCTGGGCTTTTCGAATCTAGTCATCACAGAGGCGATCCTCTCTTACTTGGGAGTCGGGTCGCCAATTGGGACACCGAGTTGGGGCAATATGATCGATGGCGCCCGCGGCGAGTTATCCCGCGACCCGGTCGTCTGGTGGACGCTCACGAGCGCCACCATGGCGCTCTTCGGTCTGGTGCTTTCGCTGAACATCTTCGGTGACTCGCTCCGGCGCGCATTCGATCCGCGCCGAGGTTGAACTTAATCCGCCAATACTCCTATGTCCCTTCAACCGCTGCTCGACATCCGCAATCTTGCCATTCACTTCGCGACCGAGACTGGCACTGTGGAAGCTGTGAAGGGGATCTCACTCAGCCTTGGCAAGGCCGAGACGCTTGCCGTGGTTGGCGAGAGCGGCAGCGGCAAGAGCGTGACGGGACTTGCCCTCACCCGCCTCCTTCCCGAGCCTCCAGCCGTCTATAGCAGCGGCGAAATCTTGTTTCACGGGCACGATGTCCTTAAAATGAAAAAGGAGGAATTGCGCGCGCTGCGCGGCGCACGCATCGCCTACATTTTCCAGGAGCCTTCCACTTCGCTAAACCCGGTTTTCACCATCCGCAGCCAGATCGCTGAGGCGATCCGTCTTCACAGGCGCGAAGTGAAAGACGTCGATGACGAAGTCGCCAAGCACCTTGATCTCGTCGGCATCGTCGATGCTCGAAAACGGATGAACGACTACCCGCACCAACTTTCTGGCGGCATGCAACAGCGCGCCATGATTGCGATGGCCCTGAGCTGCCAGCCCGAGATTCTCGTCGCCGACGAACCGACCACCGCGCTCGATGTCACGATTCAGGCCCAGATCATCGAGCAACTCATCGAGATCAAACAGCGCCTCAAAATGGCCATCATTCTGATTACACACAATTTCGGCATCGTCGGCGATATCGCCGATCGAGTCGTTGTAATGTTCCGGGGTCAGATCGTCGAGGAAGGCCCCACCAAGCGCGTGCTCGGCAATCCGCAGCATGCCTACACCAAGGCTCTCATCGAGTGCATTCCCCAAATCGGGCAGAAACGCCGCCGGCTCACTACAATCGATCACGAAGCGTTGGAAGCCGCTTCGACTCTCAAGCCGGTTTCTACATCTTAAATCCGGCGCCAAGTTAACCCGATGCCCGCTGCGGACTAGCGGTCGAACGCTTGCGCGCCGCTTACCGTTTTTTATAGGCGCCCATTTCCGGCGCATCTGGATTCGCGTCGGGCCCAAAGTAACGCAGCACCACAAGTGGCTCCGTCTCGCTGAGATTCTCAAAGGTGACTCCGGCGCGTGCGCCGTTCTGCGTGCAGAAATACTCATCCTCTGTGAGTTCGTGGAAGCGGATCAGTTTGGGTGAATTCAGCGGTTGCTCGTTGATCTTCCCGAAACCCTGCACACAGATCAGTCCGTAGGCGCCCTTGTCTTTGATGGTGCATTTCGATTTCGGTTCGACCGTAAGTTCTTTTGCGGTGAACAGTTGTTCGCCACTTACTTTTCCGTACACGATCCATCGATCGGCAAAGCCTTCGCCCTGGCCGTCCGCCACGGGGACGGGTTCGAGATAATGATTATCCTTGAAGTTCGGGTCGCAGTTTCCTTCCCAATCGAGCTGATCCACGATGAAATCGAGATCGTGGTGCTTTTCCTTCGGCATATCTTTGACGAGCAGATCCCACGGCACATAGCGGCCCTCAACGAGCGATTGATACATTCCGAAGACGTCGGACCCCCATTGGGGTTCGTACGTGCAGAGCGATCCCGGCGCATGCAGGACGCATGGCGGGATGAGCCAGCCCGTGCCCGGCTTTAGCCGGTACGCGCGGGAGAGATCGAGGATTCCATTATCGCCCTTGTTCCAATCTTCCAGGCATTTGCGAACCTGAGCCCGCGTCGTGCCCGGTTCGAAGCCCATGAAAGTGTACGGGAAGTTGTTGCCTACGTTGTTATGCTGCGGCGGAAAATAGTACGATTCGGGCTTCCCTTCGAGGCCGACCAGCTTTGCCTGTGCGGCGCTCTGGTGCATGTGATGCGGGATCGGCCCCATATTGTCGAAGAACTTCGAGTACACCGGCCACTTCTGGTATTTGCTCCAGATGTTCTCACCGATCAGCAGCGACCCCGTCTCGGCGACAGCCTGCTGGAGCGTAAAGCGCTCCTTGCCTGCGACTACATAGCTCAGGCCTTCGTCCGGCGTCCGATTGTCATTTGCAGCCGGTGTCGTGCTGGCGAACCAGCGTTCGTCGATTCCGCCACGGTGCAGGCCGAACGCGTACAGATCGTCGGGATGCAGCTTCAGCCGTTTGCCCGGCTGAAGGAAGGAGCGGGGAACCCAGCAGGGCGAAAGGCGGAGCAGCCCGCCAGTTGCGTCGAGCGCGCCTTCTACGCGGGAGCGCACGTTCGATTCAATTGTGGTGAGCGAGTGGACGGTGTTCATGGAGAAGTGGGAAGACGATCGGGCGTGCGCGCTTTATTTCAATCGCTCGCATCGTCGTCAATGCTGTTTACCTGCGAGTGAAAATTTACACAACCGCGAGGCGTTCTTTTCTCGCAAGCTGGGAGCGGCGGCCCTATCTCAGCCTTCGGAATCGATGCGCAATTCTCCACCCCGGCTTGCCCTCACGCTCGTCTCCGCGCTCTTCACCGCCGCCGTGGCTGTTCTATCGTGGTGGCGCTGGTGGACGTTTCAGTATCACACATTCGATCTCGCGTTCTACGTTCAGAGCCTTTGGCTGGCGATCCGCGGTCAATGGAATGTCTCGCTGCTCGATGTCCCGATGCTTGGAAATCACGCCGAGCCGATCGTATTTCTGCTCGCGCCGCTCTTCGCGCTCTTCCCACATCCCATGCTGTTCGTCGTGGTGCAGGCGCTCGCCTTTGCCACGATGCCATACACGGCGTGGCGCATTGCTGAGAGGCTCGGAATTCGAGGATGGCCGGCTGCTTCGCTTGCGGCCGTGACGCTCGTCTGCCCAGCCGCGGGTTTCATCGCTTTGCACGAATTCCACCCGGAAGCATTCGCCGCTCCGTTGCTCCTCCTTGCCATCGAGGCGCGGATTTCCGGGCGACTCCGTCTTTTTTGGCTCTGGTTTGTCCTGTGTGTGGCTTGCAAGGAGAATGTGGCGCTCCTTATGGTCGGCTGGGGGATGGTCCACGCGTGGTGCGACCGTGGCAAACCGATCGGCTGGCAGTGGCGTTGGAATGCCGCTCCCGCACTGATTGCCGCCGCGTGGCTCGGTGTCTATGCCTTCTGGCTCAGCCCGAAGCTCAATGGAGGGCGCGTCGATTACGGCAATCTCTATTCGCACCTCGGCGCTTCCGGCGGTGAGATGCTGAGCAATCTGTTCCTTGAGCCTGGCCGGGCCGGCGCCGCGCTGTGGGGAGCTGTCACGCACGGCAATCTCGTCTGGTCGCTGCTCGCGTCTTTTGCGTTGCTCCCGCTGTTTCGGCCTCGCTGGCTGCTCATCGCATTGCCGCTGGTCTTGCAGCATCTGCTCTCTTCCCGATCGTCGGAATGGACGATCTATTTCCACTACGCGGCGCCGCTTCTGCCCTTGCTATGGATCGCCTCGGCGGAGGCGATTGTGCGATTTCAGAAAGCGCCTGCCCTCGCTTCGCTTCCCTTTGCAGCCTCCCTCATTTTACAAGTGGCAATCGGGCCTTTTCGGGCTGTCGGGCAAGATTTTGGAACAGCGGGCGCCCGCCTCTGGCAACGCCAATGGAAAGCCGAAATGCTCCAGCGCGTGCCGGTGGATCCTTCCGTGAGCGTCTGCGCCGGGATCCCGTATTTGGCGCATCTTGCCGCGCGCCGCCAGCTCTACTCGCTCCATTTCGTCCTGAAGGGTCTCAAAACGCTAAGCGCCAGCCGCTTTGTGCCGGAGTACGCCCCCGATGTCGTATTCATCGACTTTGGCGATCAGGATACTTTCAGCGTCGCAGCGCGCTTCTATCACCCGGCAGGGAACAACGGCAGCGAAACCATCCCATCAAGCGACGAACTGTTGAATGCGTTTCTCACGAGGCAAACGTGGAGCAGCGATTCGTTAAACACTGTCACGCTCCTCAAGCCTGGCCAGGCCGATCCATTCACGCCGGAGGCGTCCGCGGGCCTCATGATCGATCCCCAGTCGATGCTCACATCGATCGCTCTTGCCCAACAACCCGGTCAGCGCGCCGTGCAGATCAGGATGGAATGGGTCTTTGCCGCGCCGCGGACGCGCATTCCGTGGTTTTCTCTCCTTCTTCAGAACGCCAGCGGTTCGCATTCGATTCCAGTCGGAATGTGCATGCCGCAAATGGCGCCCGGCAGCGCGCGCGAGTCGCGCCGCGTGCTGATTCCAGCGGAGCTTTCGGCAGGGGACTATCAGGCGAGCGCGGTTTTTCATGACGAATTGCAGGCGAAGTGGCTCCCATCGGAGCATCCGATACTTAAAGTGGTGCCCTTGGGTCCACTGCCGATTGTGGACCCGCGCGCCCCGTAAGGATGGCGTCCGCGCGCTCAGCAGAATTTCCGAACTGCGGATGCGCAGTGTGGCTCCTGAGCGCCGGCGCTTTTTGCCGCGCGGCGCGACTTGACGCGGCCTCTCGGAGCCGCTCCAATGCCGTGCTTGTCTGGCAAATTCCTTCTCATCGATAACTCGAACTCCTTCACCAAGCTGGCCCTGGCCAGCGGCGAAGCGTTGCTCGAAGCCCCCCGCCGCATTTCGACACGGGAGCTGACGCGCGATTCCCTTATGCAGGCCTTGCGCCGCTGGGAATACGAGCGGGTCATCCTCTCTTCCGTCGTGCCAAACAAGGGGGATCTCATCGAGGAGGCTTTGGTGAACGCGAATATCCTGCGGGTCGATTCCCGGGCGAATATCGGCGTTGCCATCGATTACCCGAAGCCGCGGACGATCGGCGCCGACCGACTGGCGAATGCCGCGGCGGCGGCGAAACTATTTGGAGCGCCGGTGGTCGTTGTCGATTTCGGGACAGCGGTCTCCTTCGATATCGTGTCGGGGACGAAGGGATACGTAGGTGGCGTCCTCGCTCCCGGACTAGAGGCGATGACTGATTATCTCAATCAACGCACGGCTCTTCTTCCGAAGATTGCGTTGATCGAGCCGCCGTCCGCG
Source organism: Chthoniobacterales bacterium (assembly GCA_038238905.1). Taxonomy (GTDB): domain Bacteria; phylum Verrucomicrobiota; class Verrucomicrobiia; order Chthoniobacterales; family Chthoniobacteraceae; genus JBBSFI01. Next base: position 79,664 of record JBBSFI010000007.1, read on the forward strand.
ATCGGGAAGTCGACCAAGCAGGCGATGCTTGCCGGCGCAGTTTATGGATATCGCGGTTTGGTAAAGGAGATCCTGAGTGAGATTCAAAAGGAGCTTGGCGAAAAGAAGGTGCGGGTGGTGGCGACAGGGGGTTACGCCGAGCTGATCGCCGCCAAACTGCCAGAGATTGAATCCGTGCATGAGCACCTCACGCTCGAAGGCCTGCGGATCATCGGGACGCTGAACTCGCGTTAGAAATATCCACCCATCACCCCGTTCATGCGCACACCGCGCCACGCCATCGGCATCGACTTCGGTGGCACCAGCATCAAGTCCGCACTCGTCGGCGAAGGAACGATTCTCGCCCGCGGTTCGCTCATCGACACGCAGCTTTACCACGGTCCCGAGGCGATTCTGGAAGCGGTTACCGCCGTCATCGAAGAGCTGCGCCAGGTGGAGCCGGGTGTCTCGGCGGTCGGGATTGGACTGCCGGGCCTTGTCGATAGCGCCGAGGGAATCGTGCATGAATTGACCAACGTGCCAGGGTGGCACGACGTCGGTCTCCGCTCCTTGATGAGCGAGCGCACCGGACTGCACGTCATCATCGAGAATGACGCCAACGCGATGGCGTACGGCGAATGGAAGTACGGCGCAGCCCGCGACGGACGGCACATCGTGTGTGTGACGCTGGGCACGGGCGTGGGCGGCGCCCTCATACTCGATGGGCGGCTCTATCGCGGCGCCCAGCTTGGCGCTGGCGAGATCGGCCACATGAGCATCGATTATCGTGGAAGACACGGGCCGTACGGCAATGCCGGAGGACTCGAGGAATACGTCGGAAACCAGCAGATCGCGCAGCGCGCCGTGGAGCGATATCGGGCGGCTGGGCAGGCGAAAAGCGTGCAGGAATGCAGCCCAATGGATCTGGAGCGGGCCGCGCGCGCGGGCGACGCAGTCGCTCTTGAACTATGGGCGGACTTGGGGGCCGAACTGGGCATCGCGCTCGCAAGCGTCGTATGGATATTGAATCCCGACACCATCGTAATCGGGGGCGGCGTCGCCAAAGCTGGCGAGCTTATTTTCGATCCGGTTCGGCGCACGATTGCAGAGCGCACGCAAAAGGTGATCCATGAAAAGCTCCGGGTCGTGCCCGCCCAGCTTGGAAACGATGCCGGCATCATCGGGAACGCCGTACTGGCGCTGGAAGCCGAGGAACGAAGCTGGGGAGCCTCGCCCATTACCTTTGGGCCGCCTTCGTAACCGATGCGCAAACCTTTGAACGCGCGAGATTCCCTGCTGTCGAAGCTCTTTGTTAGGGGGAACTATTCCGGGCCGCGACACGTTGGCGTTGGTTTGGTGCTTTCGATTCCGTGCGTGTTCGCGGCCCGGAAACTTCCACGATGATCCCCACCCCGAGCCACGATGTAGTCGGGATTGCGCTTGCCGAGGATGTCGGCGCCGGAGATCTCACTTGCCGATATTTCGTGGACGCTGCGCGCACTGGCCGAAGCCGCATTTTCTCCAAGGAGCGGGCGATCGTTGCTGGGATTCACACGGCCGCGGAGGTCTTCCGGCGCATCGACGCTTCGCTTGCCGTCGAGATAGCCCGGGAGGATAGTCAAGTGGTCGAGCCGGGCCAAACCGTCCTGACGGTGGATGGGTCCATCCGCTCGACACTTACGGGCGAAAGGGTGGCCCTCAATTTTCTTCAGCGGCTTTCTGCCATCGCGACGCTCACCCATCGTTTTGTTGAGGCGATCGGTGGCTGCAGGGCGCGCATGCTCGATACCCGAAAGACCACGCCCGGGCTTAGATCCCTCGAGAAGGCTGCTGTCCTTGCTGGCGGTGGAGTAAATCATCGGTTCGGCTTGTTCGACATGGTCATGGTGAAGGATAATCATCTCGCCGCAGACTCGGGCCGGGACCGGCTGCAGGCGGCGATCGGCCGGTTTCGAGCCGAAAATCCGGCGCTTCGCGTGGAGTTCGAGGCGGACACCCTTGATCAGGTGCGCGAATTCCTGCTCATGGACGGCATCGACGTGATTTTGCTCGATAATATGGACTGTGCGGCAATGTCCGAAGCGGTGCGGCTCGGGGCGGGGGGGGTGCAGTTTGAGGCGAGCGGCGGCGTCACCCTCGATACGGTTTCCGCCATCGCAGCGACGGGCGTCGATTTCATTTCGGCAGGCGCCCTCACCCATTCGGCCGGCGCGATCGATTACTCGTTGGAGTTGGTGGAATGACCCTCGACGTGCGTCTGCTCGCCGCACTGCGGCAAACAAGCACCCACATTCCCGTGAGCGAATTGGCGGAAGTCGTCCACGCCTCTGCTTCCGAGATCGCGGCTCGGATTTGCGTACTGCGCGAATCGGGGTTCGATGTCGAGACGCGTCCGGGCTTTGGCTACCGCCTCATCTCCAGCCCGGATCGAATTGTCGCCGACGATATTTGGTCGCGGCTGCCGCCGATTCGCATGGTGAGGGAGATTCTTGCCTTCGAGGAAACCGACTCGACCAATGATGCCGCCGCTCTCCTCGGCCGCCAGGGAGAGCGCGGTGGGATCGCCATCTTTGCGGAGCGCCAGCGAGCCGGCAGGGGCCGCTTCGGTCGGCGCTGGGAATCCGAAGGGAGCTTGGGACTCTGGTTTTCGCTGCTCCTGCGCCCCGAAATGCCCGTGCCGCATTGGCCGCGGCTGACGACTTGGGCCGCCGTGAGCATCGCCGCCGCAGTAGAGCAGGCGACCGGGCTTGCGCCTGCCATCAAATGGCCAAACGACGTCCAATTGATCGGGCGCAAAGCAGCGGGCATCCTGATCGAGATGGGAACGGATGCCGAGCAAAAGCCGTTTGTCGTTGCTGGCATCGGCGTGAATGTGAATCACGCCAGCGCCGATTTTCCGACTGTGCTCCAGCCTATTGCGATCTCTCTCCGGGAGGCCGTCGGGCGCCAGATCGATCGCGGGGACTTCGCTGCCGCGATTCTGCGTGAACTCGACAGGCGCTATGAGTTGCTGGCGGCGCATTTCGACAGCGTTCTCATGGAGGCTGTGAGCCGCAGCTCGACGCTTGGCGAGCGCGTTCGGGTGCAAGCAGGCGGCGCAGCCATCGAAGGGTTCGCCGAGAGCTTAAACGAAGACGGCCATCTCGTTCTCCGCATGGCGGATGGAACTCATAAAACAGTAAGCGCGGGCGAAGTCACTCTTCGGACGGAATAACGACCGTAATCGCAGACTGTGCGGCCACCGCCTGCTATTTCGACGAGCTCTCCGCTGCCAGATTGCGCATGTACTGCTCGACCAGAGGACCATATTCCTCTGGGTATTTCTCGGATTGCGCCTGCTCGATCGCCGCACGTTCGCGGGGTGGCAGCCCCGCGTACGACGCTGGCTTGGCGCTTACGGAACGGGTGGATTTCTGCAGAGCTTCTTCTCCACCCGGCTGATACTTTTGTGCGGCTTGTGTCCCAGGCATCCCAGGATGTTCTCCTGGGTGGTTTCCTGGATGCGACCCAGGATGATTCCCCGGGTGGCTGCCAGGGTGTTCCCCTGCATGCGGTGGGCCTTGCTCGTTGCCCTCATGGGCCGGCTCATTGCCGGCTTCGGCAAGCCCGGCGCGCGCCTGCGCCATGGCGGCTTCCGCTTGGGCGAGCGCTTGCTGGCCCTGCTGGGCGGCGGCTTGAGCCTGCGCGCCATTTTGCGCGGCGGCTTGCGCGGCGGCTTGTGAAAGATCCTGCGCCGCCTGCTGGGCGGCCTCTTGCGCCTGTGGGTTCGCGCCAGGCGTTGCCGCGATTTGCCCTGCTTCCGCCGCTGCCTGCGCCAATTGCTGCGCCGCTTGCTGCATTTGACCCTTCTGCATTTGTTGCATCGCTTGGTTCACCGCCGCATCCGCTTTCGCCGCGTCCTGCGCAGCGGCTGCTTCGGCAGCCGGATTTTGCGGATCGGGGTTCACCTCAGCCTGCGCGAGTTCCGCTTTCTGCTCCAGAAGTTTCAGGGCGCGGTACAGGTCGTCGAGGGCTTTTTTCTCCGCTTCGTCCGCCGGTTGTCCAGCGGGCTTGTCGAGTTCCGACTTGGCTGCGCCCATATCGATCGTGGCATCGGTGAGCGCTGAAAGCGCTGCGATAAAATCGGGGGCGAGATTGTTCTTAAACGTCGCCGTGCGCGTCTGAATGGCTTCCTGCATTGCGTTCTGTCCTGCGAACGGCGCGTCGTTCTTCGCTTTCGCCAGAGCGGCCGCTTTGGCGGTGTCGCGCTCCAGCGCTTGCTCCGCCTCGATGATGGGCGTGAGCGATTGCTCCGCCTTCTCGGCAGCGGCTAGCTGCTGCTCGGCTTGTTGCGCATGCTGCGCCTGCTGCGCCAATTGCTGCGCGGCCTTCGCGAGATCTTGCGCCGCAGCGAGTTGCGCGGCTGCAGCCTGCGGCGCTTGTCCTGCTTGCGCCGCATCCGCCGCCTTTTGCGCATCCGCCGCAGCCTGTTGCAGCGCGCCCGCGGCGTTTGGCGCATCCGCCGCAGCTTGTTGTGCAAGCTGCTGCGCCTGTTTGGCGAGAGCCGCTTGCTGCGACTTGTCGGGATTCACAGAGGCCGCGGCTTCCTTTCGCCCAAGGTCTTTTGCCGCATCGGCCAACTGTTGCAGCGCTTTGTCCTTTTGGTCGGCTGTGCGCGCTTGATCACCGGCAAGCTGCGCGACTTGGGCGCGGGCGGCTTCCAGAGCGGCAGCCGCCTCGTTCGCGTTTTTCATCGCGCCAGCGGCATCTTTTTCTGCCATCGCTCCGCGCGCCTCCTGCATTTTCTCCTGCGCGCCCTTCAGAGCTTGCGCCGCAGCCGCCGCGCCCTTTTCCAAATCCTGTGCGGCCAAATCGGCCTTGTTGGCAAGATCTCCCTGCCCGTCCTCCATTCCAGCCAGCTCGGCGCCTTTTTCGCGCTTCTGGTTCTCAAACTCGTTTTGAAGCGCCTTGTCCGCTCGAAGTTGATCGACGGGACGCTGAAACTTTTTGTCCCCATTCTTGGCGGCGTTCGCCGCCACGTTTTGCGCCAGCCATTGATTGAAATCCGGCGCCATCTGGGTTTTTGCCGCCGCTGCGGCGATCTCCTTCTGTTCGTTCTCGAGCTTTTCAAGCTGTCGCTCGGCTTGCCGCAAAGCCTCGGTCTGATTCTGCGGCGGAGCGACATCGTGCGCGATCTTCCGCATGGCATCCCTCAATCCTTTCTCCTCCGCCACCGCTTTGAAAACCTGCCCCGCTTTCAACGCATCGGCTGCCGCGTCTGCGGTTGGTTCGAGCTTTTTCGTGGCCTCGACTCCCTTCTGAAACCGAGCCGCGAGATCCGCGTTCTCGGAAGTCTTCGCAAATTCCGCGATCTTCCCTTCCACAATCCGCAACTCATCCGCGATGGCCGCCTCTTCACTCTTCTGTCCGTCCAGATGCGCTTGCAGCGCCACGTTGAAATTCTCGGGCTTCTTCCCACCCGACCACTTTCCGAGTTCGATGCCGTTCTGCAGGTTTGCCGCCTGGCGGTCGGCGAGCTGGGAGAGCTGAGAGGAAAGTTCGAGAGCCTGCTGGTTGCGAAGGTGCTCTGCAAGGAGTCGCTTGATCTGCACGAGAATCCCTTTTTGGGCGGAGTAAGCATCGGAGACGCTTTTCTTCGCCTGGCCGGCATCCGGCGCGGCCTGCGCCTTTTCAAGGAGTGTCACCACCTGCTGCATCTCCGTCTGCGACATGCGCTGGATCGAAGCCCGAAGTGCTTTGACTGTATCGACATCCTCGCCCGTCAGTCCGTTGCGCGCATATTCCGCGATCATCCCATCCAATTGATCCGCGAGTCCCGACGCTTCCCCCTGCAACTGCTGCTGCTTGACGGCGTCTTCCCGAATATGATCTGCCGCCGGGTTGGCTGCGCGGACGTCGCCCGGATGGACGGAGAGCGCTCCCGCGAGCAAAATGGACCCTGTAAGGATTAAGCGGCGCGTTTTCATAATGGTTGGGGAAGCTGTCTACACTACGGCGTTCCGGCCGGTTTTTCAAAGATGATCTCACCGAGGCGTTTGCTCACGTCCTCCTGTGCCTGGCGAACTTCATCCAACCCTTCCATGGCGTCATTCAAGCGGTTGGCGAGGTCCGCGCGCTTCTCGAGTTCGGAAACGATGCGCGCCTGGTAATGTTCCGTGACAGCTACTCCTGGGCCAGTTGCCGTATTTGTGTCCAAAACTTCGAGCCAATAATCCAGCACCTGCCCCTCAGTCGGCGGCGGCTGAAGCTTGCCGACCTTCCACTCGAATCTTCGGGCAACCTCGGGCGGCGTCTGCCCTCCCAAATCGAAAGCGATTACGGAGTCCTTCGCGCCTTCGGCCCAATCGATCGCGTAATGGAGCCGCACTTTTGCGACTCCGAAATCGTCCTTTGCCTCAAAAGCAAGAAGCATCGTGGCGCCGGGCGTCAGCAGTTCTTCACGGCGATCCGGCCAGCGAATCGCCACGGTCGGCGGCTCGTCTGGCGCGACCTCGATACGGTACACGGCCCCGCTCTTCGATTCCACCCCGTCTTCATCCACCAGAAGCAGGTTCATTCCGCCGATCTCCTTCGTAACTTCAAACTCGCCCGTTATATATTTGCCATCGCCTTTTTCGGGCTTCATTGGCGCGCTTTTCAAGACCTTGTCGGGATCGCTTCCAGTGAGCCGGATGGCGCCGCCTTTCAAAATGGCGTTGGCCTTCAGTTTTACCGACAACCGGCTTCCGATAAGCAGCTTCAGGTCGCCGGTCGCGCGCCGCCGCGGCGGCAGCCGGGTATAAGCTGGAAATGTCTGGTCGCAGTCGATGCTCAGCACACCGGGGCGCACTTTCACCTTCACCCGGTAGTCGTCCGTGCGCGCATCACCGAGTTCAATCGCGTACGTGAACGGCTCCTGAACGCCTTGCAGCGTGCGTGCGAAATGGGTCTTTGTCGCATCGGGCTCCAACGGAAACTCCTGTTTTTTGCCGGATTCGGTCGCCACGAGCAACCGTCCATGCGCAGGCACGATCCCGCCCGCATTCGCTTCGATTTGCACGTCGTCGCCGATCGCCACCGCTTTGTTTCCGGTCACTCCGGAAATCAGGGTTTTTCTCGGCACCGGATTTATCCAAAGCAACGCTCTCGTAAGGAGGGGAACACTCGCGCTTCCGCCGATAAACCAAAGGGCCGCAGCGAGGATCGCGGCGGCTGCCGCTGCCTTGACCCACTGCGTCATTACGGCTGTCTTCACGACATGGCGGAAGTTTCGTGTCTTCGCCATGGAAGCGGTCTCCGCCACCAAAGCGCGGATGAGGGCAGGGGAAGCATGCTCCTCCCATGCGCGCGAAAGCTGCACGGACGCGATGAATCGCGACTGGAAGATCGGCATCTCGCGTTCGATCAAAAGCGCCGCCGCCTCCTCGCTGATCGGGCGCCGGTGCGGTTCGACGCCTACTTTCCATGCCAGCCATCCCGCTCCCCCGGCGCCTGCGGCGAAGAAGAGAGCGCGTACAAGCCACGGCAGCGCGAAAAACCAATCGAGGGTTGTCTCGGCGCCCAGCCAGAGCGCCATCGCGCAGAGCGCCATCGCAAGGCCGGTCCGGAGAGCCACGGAACCCTGGCGCTGCCTCACCTCCGCAATTCGCCGCGCGACTTCGCGATCGAGAACCGCGGGTCGGACCTTTTCGATGGGAGGGTTCGCGGGCATCATTTCAATTGGCTCCTTTTTCGCAGAAACCATTCCACGGATGAGACCGCCAGCAGGAGTGCGAAGAAGAGCGGCGACGACCAAAGCTCCGCATCCACGGTCGATTGCACCTTTTCAGTCTTCCCGCGAACGGTTTCCGGGAGCTTATAGAGCGTCTCCTCGCGGAAGAACGCTCCTCCGCTTACCTCGGCCATCTGCTTCAGCGCGGTTTCGTTCATCGCCGTTTCGCCCAGCTCAAATTGCGGCTCCGTGACATTGAATTCGATGACGGTTGCCGAATCGCTGTTGATCGAGAATTGATGCAACCCGGCTGCGAGCGCCACAAAATCGCCCCGATACATCCCCGGCTGCTCCGGCACGGCCCGCAAGGTTATCTCCTGCCTCGCGTGCGTCGCCGGCACAACGTAGCCCGCCGCCACCGTCGGCTCATGGACAGGCGTGTAATCCGCATTGTAAAGGCGCGCGTATGCCGCAATCCGCTCTCCGGTCGTGTAGGTCTGCTTGTCCACCGTAAGTTGCGTGCGCTTGGAGCCGCCGAGGATGTGTTGCAAGCCCATTTTCTGCGCAATCTGCCCCCAGAGCATCGGGTAGTATCGGTCGTTCGAGTTGCGCCTCCAGCGCCACGTATTGTCGGTCCCAACATACAGCACCTGCCCCAGGCCAAATTGCTGGAATGCGATCACCGGCATCTTCCCATATTTTGTAGCCTTCGCCGGATCGCTATCCTGCAATAGGATCTGCGCCGCCGGCTTTGCCCGGCCGACTCTGGCGGTGAAATAGACGCGCGGGAAATGCTGCCAGATCGACGCATTTTCATCCTCTTTGGGCGCCAGCTTTAGCAGGGGACTTGTGCGGCCTTGTGGCGTTAGCTCCAAGGTCGTGGGGCGCTCCGGCCCGCTGGGAGCCACCGATTTCTCCCCAAGTTCCACGGGAAGCAGCTTCTCGAACGGCGTGTCGCGAAACGATTGCGGCCCATTGCGCGCCCCTGCCAGGAATAGACAGGATCCGCCAAATTTCGACACGAACTCCGAGACCCACTGCATCTGCTCGCCTACAAAATCCTTCGGCCCAACGTCTCCAACGATGAGCAGATCGTACTTGAAAAGCTCCTCTTTGGTCTGCGGCAGCTTGGGGATGTACGGTGAGCCTTCACCCTCCGTGATTCCCGGATCTCCCTCGATGAGCACGCACTTTACATCGAGCCGCCGGTCGCGCAGCAGCACGCTTTGCAGATAACGGAATTCCCACCGGGGCGTGCTCTCGAAATAGAGCACTTTGATCTTCGAATCGATCACTTTCAGCCGCTGACTCGTCGAGTTGTTCTCCTTGGACGCCTCGTCCTCGCGTGGATCGATGCTCGCCCGCAGTTCGAATTCTCCCGCCGCTTTGGGAGTGAACGGAAGCGCCACGGTCATCTCGTCGTCATTCTCGAAAGTCAGATTTTTGGAAGCCACCACTTCGTCTCCGAGGTGGAGGACAATCTTTGCCGATTGCCCTTTCAATCCCTGGCCCCGCACCCGCACCGTTACCGGCAGCTCGTCCTTCACGAAGGCAACCTCCTGCGTGAAAAGATTTCCCACGATGATGTCGCGTGGTGAGGTGATTCCGACACCGTAGATGTAGAGGGGCACGCCTTCCTGGCGGGCGAGGCGTGCTCCTTCCATCGCGTCGATCCCGGCGTTGCTCGCCCCGTCTGTCGCGATAAAGATTCCAGCGAGCGGCTGGCCCCGCTTGCGTGTAAGTAATTCGCGCAGGGCATCGCCCAGCGCGGTCGCCGGTTCCGATGCCGCAAGCCGGTCGATCCAAGCCGCCGCGCCCCCGCCGGTCCCATTCGCGTCTCCAGCCAGATCGGTAAGCCGCTGCCCAAAGGTGAACGCCGAGAGATCGAAGTCGTCCCCCAGTTTCCCGTAGAGATTCAGGTCGCCGTTTTTTAGCGCCGCCTTCAGAAGATCGATCCGGGGGATCAGCTTCAGGCCAGCGGCCTTGGCCGGATCCAGCGGCTGCGAAAGTCCCTTGCGCGCATCCAATTCGCCCTTCGCGATTCCGGCCCGCTTTAGGTCGGCTTCGTCAAAGCGAGGATCCTGTATCTTCATGCTCGCGCTCACATCGGCCAGCGTGACCAACCCGCGCCGGATGCTTCCCTCGACGGTAAACGCCAGGACGGGTCGCAGCAGCAGGAGCAAAAGCAGTGCAAACAGCAGGATGCGCAGCCCGGTCAGAATCCGCCTTCGGCGCTCGGTGACGATCTCGCGTGCGTCCCTCCAGTGGCTGACCCAGGTGAGCGCGGCAAGGAGAAATCCGAGGGCGACGATCCAGCCCAGCGCGCCGCTGTTCCGCAGCGCGAGCTGGACGCCGGAGATATTCGCCGCGCCATCGATTTTGACGCCGAGCAGTTTGAGGAGGAGCGGGGACAATGGCGGGGAGACTCACGGAAGCGAGAATCGCGGTGAAGACAACCATTATCGGGTGCATGAAAATCCAGCGAATCCTGAGTCGTTAAAGAAAATCACCATGTCGTGGTGGAAATATGACCACGGAATGGTTGATTTCCGATGAATTGCGTTTCGTTTCGCTAAAATACAAAATAACCATACCGTGGTTGAAATCTCACTATTTGGTGGTTATTTTCTCCAATGACCTTTTCCCGCAATACGACTGCCGCTCTGCGAAGCGCTCTTCGCGATACTCCGGCGGTTCTGATCAATGGCGCGCGCCAGGTCGGGAAAAGCACACTCGCCAAGTCGCTTATGGTTTCAGGAAGCCGGTATGAGACGCTCGACGCCGCTCTCACGCTCGCGGCCGCATCCAGCGCGCCGGAGGCCTTTGTGGAAGGCTTGGGAGACAGCGTCGTGATCGATGAAATCCAGCGCGCGCCCGAGTTGCTCCTTGCGATCAAAAAAGCGATCGACGAGGACCGAAAGCCGGGCCGATTTCTCCTCACAGGCTCTGCGAACGTCATGACCCTGCCGCGCGTTGCTGATTCACTCGCTGGCCGCATCGAGATCCAGACGCTCTGGCCGCTCTCGCAAGGGGAGATCGCAGGCTGCGTCGAAGGCTTCGTGGATGCGTGCTTCGATCACGGGAATTTTGAAACGGATCACGCCGCCGATTGGGATAATTTGGTGCAGCGAATGGTGGTGGGCGGCTATCCGGAAGCGGTAAAACGTTCGGATCCAGCCCGGCGGCAGATTTGGTTTGAGTCGCTCGTTACCTCCATCGTGGAACGCGATTTGCGCGAGTTGGGAAACATCGACGGGCTGAGGCAAATGCCCCTCCTTCTCAAAATACTGGCATCGCGCGCCGGCGGCCTTCAAAACTTAGCGGAAGTCTCCCGGATTACGCAGATACCCGGTTCGACTCTGAAACGGTACGTCGGATTATTCGCCGCAATCTTCCTTTATGTGGAATTGCCGGCCTGGCATCGCAACGCGGAAAAGAAGCTGCTCAAATCGCCGAAGACCTACATCAACGACACCGGCCTCTTGTGCAGTTTGTCAGGCGCCGACGCCGCGCGCCTGGCCGCCGATCGCACCAAAGCGGGGCAAATCCTGGAGAACTTCGTCGTCATGGAACTAATGAAGCAGCGCGCTTGGAGCAGAACGCGCCCTCGATTGTATCACATGCGGACGCAGGCTGGAAAAGAGGTCGATGTCATATTGGAGGCACCCGACGGACGCCTCGTCGGGATCGAGATCAAAGCCAGCGGCAAAGTAGGGCCAGGCGAATTCGCCGGCCTCAAAGCATTTGCCGAAATGGTCGGCTCCGCACTCGTCCGGGGGATCGTTCTCCACACGGGCAAGGAGACCGCCAGCTTCGGCGACAATCTAATCGCAATGCCAGTGTCAGCGCTGTGGAGGACTAAGAAAGTCGAATTGCTCAGCTAGCAGCTTCCAGTTGCCCGGTTACTGGAAGCGAGCGCTCTCACGGTTAAATCCCCGCTGCTTCGCCGAATGCCGCCGCAATCTCCATCAGCCTATCGGTTTGTTCCGTTGTCCAATCGTGCGCGGTCGCTTTGGCCACTCCGAGTACACCGCGGAGTTCGCCGCTCGCGCTTAGCATCGGGACCGCGAGCGATCCTTCCATTCCAGTGCCCTTCGCAGCAGGGCGCGCCTGGCCCGATTCGTCGGTCTGGAGATTGCAGATAGTCACGGGCTCCTTGCGCTCGGCGGCGATCCCAGCAATTCCTTTCCCAATTGGGACGGTCTCGACGATTTGGGCGATGTGCGGCGGGATGCCATGATGCGCGGCGAGGCGGAGGGCGCCGTCCCGCAGGAAATGGACGGTCCCAGCCTGGCATCCAAAGGCTGCAACGGTCGCGGCGAGCGCTTTGTCGACCGCTCCGGCCTCGATCGCGGATTCGATCGCGGATTCGATTTCGGAGGGGATGGGCGAATGGCTCATGCACTACGTTTGCCAGATTTGAGCGCGAATGGCAATTTTTGTTCTGCAATCCTCCGCCTGTGGCAGCGGCGCACCCTGTCTTGTTTAGAGTGCGGCTGCCGGCTCTTCCTGTTCGCTCCCGGAAAAGTGGAGCAGATCGAGGATTTCGCCGCGCAATTGCAGGAATTTAGGGCTGCTCCGCTGGCGAGGTCGATCGAGGGGGACGTCGATAATGCGTTCGATGCGTCCCGGTCGCGGCGTCATGATGACGATTCGATCGCTCATGTAGATCGCTTCGTCGATGTCATGCGTGACGAAGAGCATCGTGGTGCCGCGCGCTTCCCAAAGCCGGAGCACTTCATCCTGCATCCTCATGCGAGTGAAGGCGTCCAGCGCGCCCAGCGGCTCGTCGAGCAAGAGCACTTTGGGATGGTTGATAAGCGCACGGACCAGCGCCGCACGCTGTGCCATCCCGCCGGAGAGGTGGTGCGGATAGGCATCGGCAAACGCTTCGAGACCGACCAGGCGGATGTATTCGGCCACTTCCGAGCGCTTCTCTTTCAGCACCCCCCGCGCGACGAGTCCGGCTTCGACATTTTGAGCGACGGTGAGCCACGGAAAGAGGTTCGGATCCTGGAAGACGACGCCGCGATCGGCGCTCGGTTCGAGAATGGGATCCTGTCCAATCCAGAGACCGCCTGAGCTTGGCGCGTCCAATCCGGCGATGAGTCGAAGGAGGGTCGATTTGCCGCAGCCGCTCGGGCCGACGATCGAAACCAATTCTCCTGCGTCGAGAGTAAGTGAGATCGAATCGAGTGCGATGGCATGGTCGGAATTGCTGCTGGGAACGGGGAACGATTTGCTTACCCGCTCGACGCGCAGCGAAAACCCTTCGGAAACGGACGGCTGGGGATCGGCGGCTACCATTTGATTGCCCCTTTTTGCCACACCAGCACCCGATCCCGCGCTTTGAAAAGGAGCGTCATGATCGTGGAAAAGAAGGCAGCCATGAGCACCAGCGCGCCGTACACCTTGCCGTACTCTGCCCAGCCTTGCGCCCAGCTCACATACCACCCTAAGCCGGATTTTACCCCAACGGTCTCGGCGACGATAAGGGTGAGGAACGAGGCGCCCAGCCCCATGAACAGGCCGAGAAAAATGCTCGGCATCGCTGCCGGGATGGCGACGCGGAAGATGAGGTAAGAGCGGCTGGCGCCCAAGGTGCGGGCGACATCCAGATACGATTTGCGCGTATTGGAGATGCCTGAGGCCGTGAGCATCGTAACCGGAAACCAAACCGCGAGGGCGATGAGTACGACCGCTGAAAAGGTTGCCGATGGCGACACGACCATCGCCAGCGGAACCCAGGCCGTCGCAGGGATAGGCCCAACGATCTTTAGGATCGGCATGCCCCAATAGCGCGCCTGCCCAAACCACCCGATGCAAATGCCCGTGACAAGCGCGACGGCCACACCCAGGGCGTAGCCCGACAGAAGCAGAATGAGCGAGTGCCATGTGCTGTCGAAGAGAAGCCCGCGATCCGAGACCATCGCAGAGATCACTCCGGCAGGACTTGGAAAGTACGGCATCGGAAGCAGCCGGAAGCCTGTCGTGATGACCTCCCAAACGGTCAGCAGAAGCGCGGCGGCGCCGACGATCGGAAACATTTCACGCACCCAATTTCGCAGGAAAGCCGGCCGGAGCGCAGCGATGGCGGCCACGATCGCCAGGGCGCCGCCAAGGAAGATCGTATAGACGCGCGTCTCAAATGCGGGCTGCTGATTTGCGATCAGAAGATGAGTCGCAATCGCAGCGGCGCACGCCAGGGGAGCGGAAAGGACGGTCCTCAGCCGAAGGCCGGGATTCGCAGGCGCCTCCTGGATCAGCAGTGGCAGCCGCTTCGGCCGCGCCGAGGCGATCGGCATCTCGTGGGGGACGCTGCTCATTTACTCTTTTGCAACACAGCACGAGCTTCGATTCGGAGCCAGGATCTCGGCTGCAAATTGGCGAATATCCTGGTTTTGAGCTACTTGGCCGTCAGCGACTTTTTCCACTTCCAACGCCTTCAGCCATTCGTCTGTTACGCCATCGAGATGCACAAACGCCTTCCTGGCGAGTGCTTCGACATCTGTCGTGGGGCTGAGCATGCCAGCCGCTTTCATCTCGGTGGCCGCCGATTTCACAGCGGCTTCGGCGCCCGAGACGCTCGGCACATACCGCAGATGAGAGAGGGCAACGGAGTTTAGCTCGACGGTCGAAGCGAGGTACTTCTTCTCGACGGAGAGCCGGGCTGCGGCCGCCGGATTGGCTTCCACCCATTTCGCGCCTTTCAACAGCGCGCGCGTTGCTTCCGCCGCGGCCTTCGGATTAGCAGCCAGGAACTTTCCATTTACCAATACAGCGCAGCAGTACTCGTCCTTGTAAGGCGCGTCGGCGGCTTGATCGGAGATATTCCGCACTTTTCCGTCGGCCAAAAGGAGGCTTCCGATCGGCTCCGAATCGGCGACGGCATCGACCTGTCCTTTGTCGAGCGCGAGTCCCAGTTCGCCTGCCGGGAAAACGAGCCACTGGATTTCCTTGCTGGCGTCGATGCCATGGGCGCCGAGAACGCGATTGGCGAATATGAATGGCGGCGTCCCCATGCCCGGCACCCCGATCCGTTTGCCGCGGAGATCTTCCACTGAGTGGATGTTCCCTTTCGTGGAGGCCTGGACCCGAAGACAGCCACGATGAATCCCGCCCGTGAATTTGACGTCCAAGCCTTGTTCGATCGGCTTCAGAAAGTACATGATCAGATGGTGCGTCACGTCGAATTTGCCGAGCGCCAGAACGTCCTTGTAGTTGGACCATTCACATTTCACCAGAGAGACATCCAGACCCTCCTCCTTGAAGAACCCCTTCTCCACCGCGGTAAAGATTGGCGCCTCGCAAGTGAGGCCAATGTAGCCCACGCGCACCGCGTTGGTCGCTTGTTTTCTGCAAGTCGTGAGGAGCAGGGCGCAGAGGGCGGAAGCGGGGATCAGTTTGAGAAAGCGCATAAACCGGAGGTCGGTGTGGGCTCCTATAATGACCGCGAAGGCTTGTAATGGAAATGCAAGTTTCGCATCATACTTATGCCGGAAACGTATTACACCTGCGTCGCCAGAATCGACTTTTGCGCCTCGAGGAGCTGAGCGATCCCTTTTTTGCCAACCGCCAGCATGGAGGCAAGTTCCGATTCGCTGAAGGTCGCCTCCTCACCGGATCCCTGCATCTCGACGAAATGCCCGTCGTCGGTCATAACGAGGTTCATGTCCACGCTTGCGTCCTTATCTTCGAGGTAGTTGAGATCGAGCAGCACCTCGCCTTTCACCACACCCACGCTCACGGCCGCGAGGAGATTGCGGACCGGCGCCGTCTTGAGCGACCCGAGAGCTACAAGCGAGCGGCAGGCGAGCACGGCGGCCACGCACGCGCCTGTGATGGAAGCGGTGCGCGTTCCGCCATCGGCCTGCAGGACGTCGCAATCGATGCAAAGCGTGCGCTGCCCGAGCGCTTCCAGATCGACCACCGCACGAAGGGAGCGCCCAATGAGCCGCTGGATTTCCACACTCCGTCCATCGAGCCGCCCTTTCGAGATGTCGCGCGCTTTCCGTTGGAGCGTCGAATACGGAAGCATGGAGTATTCGGCCGTCAGCCAGCCGCCTTTTACATTCTGCTCCTTCATCCAGCGAGGGACCGATTCCTCGATCATGGCGCTGCAAATGACCCGGGTATTCCCCATGGCGACCAGCACCGAGCCGGTGGAATGGGGTGCGAATCCCGGAGAAAAGGAGATGGGGCGAAGTTGATCGGGGGAGCGTCCGTCGTTGCGTGGCATAAGGTTTTTTTGTGTTTCGGATTTGCGTTGGGCCGGGGTTATGAATTGGTGGGAGCCGTCCTCCAGTCAGGCGGGCGCGCCGCCTGCAAACGCCAAAAATCCACGTGGTTCAATCTGTTTCTTTTCGAGTCCCAGCGACGACGGCAAATCTCGGGCCTGGTTATGATTGCCTGGGCGTCGCGCTGGAAATCTACAATGTGGTGACCGTAGGCCGTGCGACCGATGCTGGAAAGCAAGGGGCCATGGCGGACGCTGTCGCGGAGCGATTCTTCGCGGCGTCGGGGGCGGAGCCGTTTCGATTTGCTTGGGAGATCGGCGGCAGCGTTCCGCAATCGCGCGGCTTGGGCAGCAGTGTGACCGTGCGCCTCGGTCTGCTGCACGGCCTGAATGCGCTTGCCGGAAACGTCCTCGATCCCATGCGGCTCTTCGAGTTATGCGCGGAACTCGAAGGGCATCCCGATAACGCCGCTCCCGCCGCGTTTGGCGGATTCACCGTTGCCGGCGGCAAGCGCGTGGCGCGCTTCGAGGTGCGACCCGAGCTGAAATTCGTGCTGCTCATTCCCGACTTCGAAATTGCAACGCCGGATGCGCGCAAGGTTCTGCCGACGGAGGTGGGGCGCCTATCGGCGGCGGCGAGCTGCGCCAATGCATGCCGAATCACCGCGGCCTTTGCCTCCGGTGATTACGAGGCGCTGAGCGGCGCTTTCGCGGATGGATTGCATCAGCCGTTTCGCGAGCCGCTCATTCCATTCCTTCCTGCGGTGATCGCAGCCGGCGAGCGGGCAGGGGCGCTCGGTGGGTTTCTTTCCGGGTCGGGATCGACGATTTGCTGCGTGACCCTTGAGAACCCAGAGGCCGTTGCGGAGGCGATGCGCTCGGCGGCCGCCGGTCAGTCGGCCAAGACGGTGGTCACTCAAGCTGACAATCACGGGATCGCTCCGAGCCCCGATCGTGCTGTGATTTAGCTGCCGCCTCGGTTTTGTTTCCTCGAGCCGGGATTAAGCCGGGACTTCTCTAACCACCTCGCGGGGATCCTTGTCTTCGCGCAATCCGATATATACCGGCTGGCGCAGGATTGCGTCTTCCGTCCATTCCGCAAATTTGATCTGGCAGACCAGCTCGGGTTTTAAGAATGTGCAGAGACGCATCTCCGCGGGCGTCATCGATTGGCCCCATCGCCCGCCAGATTTTTTTGGAAGGTCGGCAAAAGGGCACCCCGATGTTTTTAACTTAACAAACATTCCATGCAGCCGCTTCAGGCTCTCCTGGTTGAAGCCCGTGCCTGCTTTCCCGGCAAAACGGAGCCTGCCTTCCTCGTAATATCCGACAAGGATCGCGCCAAAATATTTGCGCGTCCCTTCCGGCTTTGTAAACCCGCCAATTACAAATTCCTGTTCCGTCGAAACCTTGATTTTTACCCACGCTCCGCTCCGTTTTCCCGCCTCGTAGCGCGATTGCTTCTGCTTGCCGATCAAGCCCTCCAATCCGCGCTTTCGCACTTCCGCAAGAACGGTGTCCACATCGGCGTTGAGAGTCGCCGAAAACCGCACGGCCTCGGGCGCTCCTGCGAGCACCTTCTCCAAAAGTGACTTTCGCTTAACAAGCGGAACGCCGCGCAGGTCTTTACCGTCACGGTGCAGCAGATCGAATGCGTAATAATAAAGTGCCGGACGGCTTCCAGGCAGACCACGATTTTGAAGCAGTTGGAAACGCGGACGGCCCTCTGTGTCCAGCGCGCAGATTTCCCCATCGATAACCAGCCTGTCATCCGGCAGCGCGGAAAGCGCTTCTCTAATCTCCGGAAAACTATCCGTCATCGTTTTGTTTGTTCGCGAGATGAAGTCGATCTCACCACCGTTTTTGATAGCCAGAGCGCGGTAGCCGTCCCACTTCAATTCATAGAGCCATTCCTTTCCCGTCGGCGGATTCTCCACAAGTTTCGCCTTCATCGGTTCTACCCAATGTGGAGTTTCACCAGTTGATGACTTTTTTGCGGCCGCCCGAGCTTTGGGTTTCGCGGTGGGCTTCGACTCCGAGCGGTTCGATTGCCACACCGCTGTCTTCTGAGCCGCGATCTGCCGCATAGTCCGCTTTGTAAGCGCGGATTGGTCGTCTCGTGTCTTTGAAAGCGGCTTGGCGCTTTCAGCCGTCTTGATGAGCAGCCAGTTCTTTTCGTCCGAATCCCTCCCGCTCCGCACCAGAGTCCATTCTCCCTCCAGTTTGGAGCCGTGCAACGCCATGTGCAATTTGCCCTCCTTCCACCCGGTGAGCGGGTCCACGCTGAACACCTTGTACGTCCCGGTGTCCCATACCATGACGGTCCCGCCGCCGTACTGCCCCTCGGGAATAATTCCCTCGAAATGCGCGTAGTCGATTGGATGATCTTCAACCTGCACGGCGAGCCGCCGCTCCGAGTGCTCCCACGGAAAGCCTTTCGGCACGGCCCACGATTTCAGCACGCCGTCCATTTCTAGGCGAAAATCGTAGTGCAGCCGCGAGGCGTCGTGCTTTTGCACCACAAACATATTTCCCGATTTGCCTGCGGCCGCGCGCGCCCCTGGCTCTTGCGTAAGCGAAAAATCCCGCTTTTTCTGGTACTCGCGAAGAGACATGCCTCTGGGATGGAAAGATCAGGCCGCCTTGGCGCGGCTGCGCTTTCTGGTGGCCAATGGTGTCGTCTTGCGCGCAGTCGATTTGCGGGCTTTCGACGAACGCTCCTGTTTGGGGTGTCCGTTCCTCGGGGAGGTCCGCGCGTGGTCGAGACTCCGCTGGAGCACTGCCAGCAAGTCAGCCGACGATGTGGTCTTCGGCTTCGGCGGTCCCGCCGGAAGCGGTTCGTCTGGATGTTTCAACTTCTCATCGATCACCGTCTCCAGCGCCTGGCGATAGTCATCGCGATACTTCGCCGGATCCCACTTTGAAGTGAGCGTGTCTATGAGCGACTGAGCCATCTTCAACTCCTTTTCGGCCACTGCCGATTCCGGTGGAACCTTGAAGCTCTTCACATCCACCAGTTCTCCCTCGAAGTGCATTAGTTCCAGCATGAGCCCCTCCCCTTGCGGCTTCACCGCCGCCAAGTGCTGCCGGGTCCGAATGACAACCTTCGCGATGCCGATCTTGTCGCTCTTCTTTAGAGCTGTGCGCAGCAGAGCATACGCTTTTTCTCCCCCTTTTTGCGGCTCCATGAAGTACGGCTTGTAGAAGAAGATCGGACTCACCTCTTCGATCTTCACGAAGTCGGTAATGTCCACCGTCTGGGTCGCCTCGATATCGACCCGCGCAAAATCCTCCTCCTTCAGGACGATAAATTTTCCCTTTTCGTATTCATAACCCTTCACGATTTGATCCCACGGCACTTCTTTGCCGTCGGCCGTTGCGACACGCTTGTTGTTGATCGGACTTAGGTCGCTGCCCCGCAGAAGATGGAAGCTCAACTCCTCCCTCCGCGTCGCCGGGTAGAGGGCAATCGGGATATTGACGAGACCGAAGCTGATGGCGCCTTTCCAAATTGCACGCATAGGTGACTAGGCTTCGTTTTACATCCGCAAGACGCGCGTGCCGCGCGGGTTCGCCGAGTCCAGTGGCCTCGGATCCGCTGCGGAACGGCGCGAACCCAGTGTTCGCACCGGTCCCGCCGCAGTTGGGAGGTTGACCTGCGACGCTCGCCGCATAAGTTCCCGTTGCTCGTGGCGGCTCTCAGTTGAATTCACGCCGCCGACGCACGATTCATACAGATAATATGGCTACGCCCGACCCGAGATCCCCAAACCCCAATCGCCGCGACGGAAATGGCGCCGGTGGCGACCCGAGCTTCAATTGGCGCGGGATGCTCCTCTTCGGCCTCGCAATCGCTCTCATCACGGGGGCGTACGTCACGAGCGCGAAGATGAAAAACCCCGAGGAGATCTCGTACCCGAAATTCCTTGAGGTGCTCGATAAAGACCAAATCGTTAGCGACAAGGACCATCCGCTCGATCTCGTGCGCGATCCTGGCAACGGCACGGAATACCTCAGCGGATTCCTCAAGATCTCGCCGGAAGCCGCGCCGTCGCGTTTCCGCACCAACGTGAATCTCGAATTCGATCCGTGGCTGAACGACAAGCTTCTGAAGCACAATTTGTCCGCAAATCCTACGGTCATCAGCAATATGCTCAGCTCCATGCTGGTCTCTCTGCTGCCGATCCTTTTCATCATTCTGCTGCTCTACTTTTTCTTCCGGCAGCAGATCCGCATGGCTGGCAAGGGAGCGCTGAATTTTGGAAAGTCGAAGGCGCGCATGCTTTCGCGAGACAAGAATAAGGTGACGTTCAAGGATGTCGCCGGTGTGGAAGAGGCGAAGGAAGAGGTGCAGGAGATCGTCGAATTCCTGCGCGATCCGAAGCGGTTCCAGAAGCTTGGCGGAAGGATTCCGAAAGGCGTTCTCATGGTCGGCCCTCCTGGGACTGGCAAAACGCTTCTCGCCCGCGCGATCGCGGGTGAAGCCGATGTGCCATTCTTCTCGATCTCGGGATCGGACTTCGTCGAGATGTTTGTCGGCGTCGGCGCAAGCCGCGTTCGCGATATGTTCGAGCAGGGCAAAAAGAGCGCTCCCTGCATTATCTTCATCGACGAGATCGACGCTGTCGGGCGCCATCGTGGACACGGGATGGGCGGCGGGCACGACGAGCGGGAGCAGACTTTGAATGCCTTGCTCGTCGAGATGGACGGATTCGACACGCAGGAGGGAGTTATCATCATCGCCGCGACGAATCGCCCCGATGTTCTGGATCCCGCGCTGCTCCGTCCGGGCCGGTTCGATCGGCAAATCACCGTCAATCTTCCCGATGTGAATGGCAGAGAAGAAGTGCTTCGGGTGCATGCGAAGCGGGTGAAGCTGGGCGAAGACACCGATCTGAGTGTGGTGGCGAGGGGCACTCCGGGCTTTTCCGGCGCCGAACTCGCGAATGTGATTAACGAAGCCGCGCTGCTGGCGGCGCGCCGCGGCTTGAAGGCGATCGGCATGCCCGAATTGGAAGAGGCGCGGGATAAGGTGCGCTGGGGCCGCGAACGCCGAAGCCTGGCGATGAACGAGCAGGAGAAAATCTCAACCGCATGGCATGAGGCCGGCCACGCCGTGGTGAACCTGCTTCTCGATCACACGCATCCTCTGCACAAGGTCACCATCATTCCGCGCGGGCATGCTCTTGGCTCGACGATGTTCCTGCCGGAGGGCGATCGGTACTCCCTCCAGCGACGCGAAGCGCTCGACCAGATCGCTGTCGGCGCAGCCGGGCGCATCGCCGAGGAGCTATTCACGAAAGACCTCGCCACCGGCGCGTCGGGTGACATCCGACAAATGACGCGGCTGGCGCGGAGGATGGTCTGCGAATGGGGCATGAGCGAAAAGCTCGGCATGGTCGAATACGGCGAGCACGAGGATTATGTCTTTCTTGGGCGTGATATGCACAAAAACCGCGAATACTCCGAGGCGACAGCCCAGGAGATCGATAGCGAGGTGCGCCAACTGGTCGAGGAAGGATACTCCCGCGCCAAGGCGCTGATCTTGCAGCATCGCGACAAGGTCGAAATCATTGCCAATGCGCTGCTCGAATTCGAGACCCTCGACGGCCAGCAGGTCCGCGATATTCTTGATACGGGACGGATGAGCAAACCGCCGAGCCCGCCCGTGCTCCGGAGCAAGACTCCACCTCCATTAAAAGAGCGTCCCGAACCGACCACGATCGCGCCGGAACTTCCCCCTGGATTAACGGGCGCCCCGGCATAGGCGGAAGGAATCGGAATCGGCGTCCGTGTGCCACGGCGGAACTTCCGCCTGGCGCGTGGACAGGACCAAGCCCTGTCGATTGAAGCGGTCGCCGCGGAAGCGGTGCTACTTGAGCTTCAGAAGCTCGACTTCGAAGATCAACGTCTCGTTCGGTCCGATGGGGCCGCCGGGCGTCCCGCGCTCGCCGTAGGCGAGGGTCGATGGAATATAGAGCATCCATTTCGATCCTTCGGTCATCAACTGAAGCGCTTCCGTCCACCCTTTGATGACGCGATTCACCGGAAATTCAGCCGGCTGCCCTCGCTTGTACGAGCTGTCGAACTCCGTCCCGTCAATCAACGTTCCACGATAGTGAACCACGACCGTATCGGTAGCCGACGGCTTCTTGCCAGCCCCTTCCTTCAGGACTTTATACTGAAGCCCGTCTGGCAATTTTTTGACGCCTTCTTTCTTTGCGTTGTCGGCGAGGAATTCCTGGCCTTTTTCGATCGGGGATAGTGCCATAAAGATGAACGGTGCGACTGGAAGCAAGTTTCTGAGGCGAAGCATGAACTATACGGACTCCGAGCGCGGTGCGATGTCAAATGCAAACCATTCAGCGCTAGAAAACGTCGCGGAACCTCGTAAGGTCGTTGACATTCAGGCTAGTGAATGATCTCTAATTCGCACCTTATGCGTCCCATCTCATGCTGCCTGGTCTTTTTGGCGTCGCTGGCTATCCGCGCAGGCGCAAATGAAGCTGACCTCGAAATCGATCTCGATCTTACGGCGCAGAAGGCGACGCTCTATCAGGATGGCGACGCCGTGTACACCTCGCCGATTTCGAGCGGGCGGGCGAGCCATCCGACGCCGGTCGGCGACTTCGAGGTGTGCGAAAAGGATCCGGATCATCACTCCTCGCTCTATGGGAAGCTGGTGGATGGCCGGGGACACGTCGTAAAGTCGAGCGCCGACTCCGCGACTCCCGTGCCGTCGGGGTGTCATTTTCAGCAGGCTCCCATGAGATGGTTCCTTCGCTTCGAGGGGGCTGCCGGTATGCACGCAGGCATTTTACCCGGCTACCCGGCTTCACATGGTTGTGTGCGGATGCCGCTTGAAAAGGCCAAGCTGTTCTATCAAATCGCCCAACTCGGCACCCCGGTGCATGTGCATGGCACTCCACCATGGCGCGCTGAAGAGCCTGAAGGAAAGTCGCATCCGCACGAGACCCACGAAGCACACGCATCCCCTTCGACACCGGCTGCCCCGGCCTCACCTTCAGCCCAGCCGCAGCCGAAACGCTCGCTCTTCCACTGGTTCTAAAGGCCGCTCCTGCATCTACGCAGTAGCGCTGCGGTGCGCGTTAGGGCATGAAGGAGGCGAACGTGGGCTCTGCCAATTTGGGCCAACCTAGCTCGCGTAGCTCAAATCCCTTCTGGGAAATACGCGGCGCTTGCCTGCGCATTTGACAGCCTCCCAAGTGTTGGGCGCATTTCACTCTGCGCATGGCGTAATCACGCCATGCGCAGAAGACCGATGCACGTCTCCGAAGGATCGGCTAGTAGCCGCCGCCGCCGCGTCCACCACGATCGTAGTCGCGTTTGCCGCCGCCCCCACCTCCTCCGCCGCCTCCACCGCCCCCACCACCTCCGCGTCCACCCCCACCGCCAAAGTCGTGCCGACCGCCACCGCCAGGACCGCCACGTCCTCCACCGCCTCCAAAGTCGCGCCGACCCCCGCCCCCGCCGCCGCCGCCATACCCGCCGCTCGGACGCTCTTCGCGCGGACGAGCTTCATTGACGGTGAGCGCCCGGCCGTCCAAATTTTTGCCGTGGAGTTGGGTGATGGCGTTTTGCGCGTCTTGGTCGGATCCCATGGTCACGAACGCGAAGCCGCGCGATTTCCCAGTGAATTTATCGACCATGAGCGCTACTTCGCTGACGGTGCCCGCCGACCCAAAGAAGTCTTGGAGATCGGGTTCGGTGGTGGAGAAGGCGAGATTGCCTACGTAGAGTCGGTTGCCCATTACTGTATTTGCTGATTGCGGTTTGTATGTGCCACGAGAGCACTGCGGGACGATTCGAGATCGTCGAATCGGATCAGATACAGCCGGGACTTTCGTCCCGGAACATCTCGCCAACTCTGAGGGCTCACTTGGTTTTCGGATGGCAATCTGATGGAAATGGAGTCGAAAGCAAACCTATTTTTGAAGCTCTCATTTTCGACCGAACCGTGCAGGCGGGGCAAGCATTCGAGCGTGAGCCGTTGATTTTTCCGCCGTTCGGTTCCACAATGCCCCGTCTTGTGAGGACCTTCCTTTTATTTCTGGCGTCAGCTTGCGTTCCATGGGCTGCGATGAGCGCCGGCTCCGAGAAGCCCACCCCGGTTCCGCGGCATTCGTTGCCCCCGGCAGTTTCGGCAGGCGCGAAGGAGGTCAAACATTATACCCTCTACGTGCAATTGATCGCACCGACGGAGGTTGAGCTTTCCACCGGCGCGCGGTGGATGATGGACAAGGGGGACTGCTTCCCCGTGTATATGTTCAAGGAACAGCAGACGAAGGTCATCGTGAAGCTTGCAAGCGCCACGTTCATGCTCGACACCAAGAAAGTGCGCATCCTAAACGCCTCTGAGCAAGCCATGGCGCTTGCCAGCTATCGCAAGGATGTGGAGGAGTTCTTAAAGACCCAATCCGATGCATGGAAGAAGCAGGCGGAGGGAGCAGCGCCTGCAAAGGATCAATGAACCTGAAGTTGTACGTGAAGGTATGGTGCCCTTGGTGCGTGCTGGCGCAGCGCGCTCTCGACGCGCGCGGCTACCGGTACGAGCTGCTCGATGTCGAGAGCAGCCGCGCGACTTATGATGAAATGATCCGTATTTCAGGCCAGCGCTACACTCCCACGCTGACGGCGGAAGGAGGCCATGTCCTTCCCGATTTCGGCCCTGAAGAGTTGGAAGAGTTTCTGAAGAAATATGATATCGCTCCCTAATCTCGCCTCCTTGGAGACAGCCTCGCCCCACTCGCGCGTGCTGCTCGTGCTTGGCGTGCTTGTTTTCACGCTGGCGCTTCGCACCTGCCGCCATCCCTTCCTGCAAAAGCTGGGCGCCATTTGCATTTTCCTTACGTCGTTCCTGATCGGCTGGCTTTTCACCCACTCGCGCGTCGTGGGCGCATGCCTGGCAGCGAGCTGGCTCTTTATGCCTTGGTTCGATCTTCTCACGCGGACCCGCAAGTTATCCATACCTCTCGAGCGGAGCTTTCGCCATAAGGCCCCTCCGAACGCTCATCATTTCCCCGCTCTGCTCGAGTTGACGGACGAAGTCGAAGGCGAAGGCTTCGAGCATATCGACGATGTCGGATGGGAGTCGGATGAGTCGCAGCAGTTCTTCCGCTTTTTTTACAAACCCGACGAGCACACCCAGGCGGCGATTTGTCTGGTGGACCAAAATGACATCGCTTTCTATTACGTGCGCATCTCCTCTCGTGCCAGGAACGGCGAGCAATGGCTCACGTGGAATTATCCCTTTTCGTATAGCCTCAAGCTCGTCCCGCAGTGGCGTGTCCAGCGCTTTCGCGGCGATCTGAGCTTCCTTCAATTGATGGAGGCCCATCGCGACCGATTGCGGCAGCATGGCATCACGTCGGCCGATCTCGAGGAGCGCGACCCGGTTACGATCCAGACCGACATGCAGGACGATCAGCGCATGCAGATCACTCATAATGTGGCCATGGGCGTGTTGAAGAAGGATCGAGAGGGAGGCGTTCGCTACTCCTGGCGCGGCCTCTTTTACCTCTGGTTTCAATTCCTGCGCGATATCGTCCGCTTTTCCTAAAACCGCCCGTGACGCCGCATTCAGGACCGTTTGCGTTTCAGTCCAGCGCGCGCCTCGTCGATTTTATGAGGCAGGCGGGCGAGGAAGGCCTTGTTAATCTTGCGGCTGGCGTTCCTGGATGGGACGCGCTCCCAGCCGAGGCGTTGCGCGCGGCGTGCATGCGAGCCATGGCCAGCGGCGGCGCGAGTGTGTTTGCCTATCACCATCCCGAAGGGGATCGCGCCCTTCGTGAAGTGATCGCCCACCGACTCTCCGGCAAAGGAGCCGAGATCGACGGTTCGCAAGTCGTCACTGTGACCGGTTGCACGCAGGCGCTTCATCTGATGCTGGCGCTTCTCGTTGCGCCCGGTGATGTCGTGGCATGCGAGGCGCCAGCCTACTACGGCCTGTTGGAATTGCTTTCACAGGCTGGCGCGCGCGTCCTGCCCATCCCTGTTCGCGGCGCCGATGGGGTGGATTTGGCTGAAACGGACGAGATGCTTTCCCGCTGGAAGCCGCGGTGCATGGTTGTCTGTTCCGCGCTCTCAAATCCTTCGGGGGCCACGATGCCCGATTCCTCGCGGGAAGCGCTGGTCGAGATCTGCCGCCGCAATGGGGTGAGCCTCATCGAAGACGACATCTACGGGGAACTGCTCGATGCGCCGACGGTCAAGCCGATGCTCGCCTGGGATCGGGGCGGCCGTACCGTTTCGTATGTATCGAGCTTCTCGAAGTCCGTCTCTCCCGGCCTGCGAGTCGGCATGTGCGTCCCCGGAATTCACCACGAAGACTTTGCGCGCCGGAAGTGTCAGCACGATTTGCACAGCTCCGTGTTGAGTGAGGCCACGCTCCGGGAATTCTTAAACGCGGGCGCGTTCGATTCCCACCTCGATACGCTGCGGGCGCGCAACCGCCGCAGGCGCCAAATCGCACTGGGGGCCATTTCACGGACCTTTCCGGGAGGAACCAGAGCGGTCGAACCGGCTGGCGGCTATATGCTCTGGGTGGAGCTGCCGGAGAGCGCAAATGCCGCAAATCTCCGCGAACGGGCAAAGGCGGAGCGCGTCGTATTCGCGGATGGCGCTGCATTCTTCGCGGAGCCGCAGGGCAGCGCTTTCCTGCGGCTGAATTGCGCCAAAGCCAGCGAGGGCGAGTTGGTGCAGGGAATCGAGACGCTGGGAGCGCTCCTGCAATCCGAACCGGCATTTTCCGCCTGACAGCCTCCGAAAAGCGAACATCTTTCCTGCCCATGGGAAAACTCCTTATTGTCCTCCTGCTTGCGATCGGCGCTCTGGTCCAGCCTGCCTCCGCCGTGGACGCGAGCCGCGAATACATCATCCTCACCGGTGGTGTATCGCTCTGGCAGTGGGAGAAGTATAAATCCGAACCGCACGATAACTGGTGGGCCAATTTCGTGCGCGCGTCGCGAATTCGGATCGAGCAAATCGAGCAGCAGGATCCCAACGCACAGATTACTTGGCTGGTGTACAAGCCGGCTTACGATGTGCGGGCCAAGCAGGAGAAAAGCGACATCATCGCGGATATTGTCTCCGTGCGCGACGCCTTCCATGTGAAGCTGATCTTTTTCGACAAGGCGCAGCAGGTGCTCGATTATCTGAATGCCGGGCAGCCGCGCGATCGTGTGAAGATCTGCGACTTTGAGTATTTTGGCCATTCGAACAAGGCGTGCTTCATGTTCGATTACTCCAACAATCTCGACAGTGCGTCGAAGTGCTGGCTCCATGAGAACGACCTTAAGCAGTTGCATCGCGGCCTTTTTGCACGCGACGCAAACGTAAAGAGTTGGAGTTGCCACACAGGTGAGAGCATGAGCGACAAGTTCCGGTCTGCCACGGGTGTCGCCATGGTTGGCGCGGTCGGGAAGACGCAGTATATGACGGACGAACTGCCGATCCTATCGACACCAGGGGGCCATTGGACCCGGTAGCTCCCCAGCCGCAGACGCGCCCAACCGCTGTCCAACGCGTGGCTTGCCGTATCGAGCGGGACGAGGAATTTTTCGCGGGCTGCCAGCGTGTAATTTGCGAAGAAATCGACGGAGTCCTTGAAGCGCTTTGCGACTGCGCCGTCGGCCAGGATAACGATCCTTTCGTGCATCGGACGCGCAAACATCTCAAGAATCTGCGCGCGCTTCTCCGCTTCCTGCGGCCGGCGATCGGCGAGGAAGACTTTATCCGGATGACAGCGGTCTTCCGGCGAGCAGCCAGCCATCTGGCGCCCGCGCGCGATGCCGCCGTGTGCGCGGTGACTTTGGAGAAGCTGGGCATGCGCGGGCGTCCGAAGGAGCGAAAGGCCATCGCCTCGTTGCGAGCGAGCGCGGACACCGTTTTCAGCCGGCGCACCCTTCCATCGAGCCGCGTGCTCGGCGGCGTCGGCCGATCCATTGCGGAGGCGGGCCGCGCCTGTCTCGAGTGGAAGTTTTGCCGCGGCGAATGCGAGGCGATCGAGGCGGGACTATCCAAGATTTACCTTCGAGCCCGAGAGGCGGCGCGATGCGCCGAGGATTCACCGAGCACGGAGAATCTCCATATATGGCGTCGTCGGACGAAGGAATACTGCGCGATCCTCCAGATCTTCAGTTCCCTTGAAGGGAAATGGATCGATCGCCGGAAGAAGTGGGCGGACAAGCTGGGAGACGTCCTTGGCAAAGACCACGATCTCGCCGTCCTCCATGCGCTCGTCACCCGCGACGACCTATCGGTCCATGCCAATCCGGACGCATTGAGGCACGTTTTGGTCCGCATCGAGTCGAAGCGCGGCGCTCTCCAGCGGAAAGCGCGGAAACTGGGCCGCCGTCTCTATCGCGACAAACCCCGGAAGCTTGCGGGTCGAATGAGCGCCTGCTGGAGCGCCTCGCATCGCTTGCAAGAAGCCTCTCCATAGCGTTCTGGCTTGGTAAATTGCGGCTCCCCGGCTTAATTTCGCGCCTCGATGCATCTCTCTGAACTTCGCGACATCTACGACACGCCCTTCTTCGACCTTCTATCCCGTGCGCGCTCGGCCTTCCTTGCGCATTGGACCGGTAATGAAGTGCAGCTCTGCACCCTCCTCTCCATCAAGACAGGCGGTTGTTCGGAGGATTGTGGTTACTGCGCCCAGAGCGCTCGCTACGAAACGGGCCTCCAGGCCGGGCGGTTGATGGCAACGGACGAGGTCCTGGCCATCGCGCGCCGCGCTAAAGAAAATGGCTCGACCCGCTTCTGCATGGGGGCGGCATGGAAAGGCGTTCGCGATGGCGACGCGAAATTTGAGCAGGTGCTCGGAACAATCCGTGAAGTCAGCAAGCTCGGCATGGAGATCTGCGTGACACTAGGCCACCTATCCAGCACGGAGGCTGTGAAGCTGCGGGAAGCGGGAGTGACCGCATATAATCATAACATCGATACATCTCCCGAGTTCTATAAAGAGATCGTTTCCACGCACTCTTTTCAGGACCGCCTCGACACGATCGGCGCCGTACAGAAAGCCGGAATGGACGTCTGCTGCGGCGGCATCGTCGGCATGGGGGAGACGATCGAGGATCGGCTCCGAATGCTGGAGGTGCTGACGGGCTTCGATCCGGCTCCGGAAAGTGTGCCCATCAACTGCCTCATGGCGATGCCAGGCACGCCGATGGAAGATCAGCCGCCGGTCGATGTCTTCGAACTCGTCCGGCTGATTGCGACGACGCGCCTTGCGTTGCCACGGTCGAAAGTGCGCCTGAGCGCCGGGCGCTCCCGCCTTACGCGGGAGGCGCAGGCGCTCTGTTTTTTTGCCGGCGCCAATTCCATTTTCTACGGCGACAAACTCTTGACGGCGGACAATCCGCACGTGGATGCGGATCAAGATTTGCTGGAGGCGCTCGATCTCATCCCGCAGCGTCCATTTGACCAGCGGCCAGCGGAGCCGCTGGCGCGCCCTGGTGTGTTCGTAAACTAAATCTGAGAACCAAATGGCGCGGGCATTTAAAGATTTAAGCGAGCGGGAGGTGCTCGCACTGGCGATCTCCCAGGAAGAGAACGACGGGCGCATTTACAGCGATCTGGCCGAAAAGTTTCGCGTCGATTTCCCGGCGACTTCCAAAATATTTAAGGGAATGCAGGATGAGGAATCGGAGCACCGTCAATTGCTCATCGACAGATATCGCGAACGTTTCGGGGAGCATATTCCCCTCATTCGGCGCGAGGATGTAAAGGGCTTCACGAAGCGCCGGCCTGTCTGGATGCAATCGACATTGCGTGTCGAGGCCGCTCGGAAGCTTGCGGAATCGATGGAGATGGAGGCGCAACGGTACTACGAAACCGCGGCTAAACGGAGCACAGACGCCGCGACGAGAAAGCTCTTGGGAGATCTCGCCGAGACGGAGCGGAAACATGCGGAACTGGCGGACTCCCTGGAACGGGCAAGTCTCGATGAGGCCACGCGCACCGTGGAAGCAGACGCTCAGAAGCGCATTTTTATTCTACAAGTGGTGCAGCCCGGCCTCGCTGGCTTGATGGACGGCTCCGTCTCAACTTTGGCGCCTTTATTTGCAGCCGCGTTTGCGACACATAACACGTGGGATACCTTTCGCGTCGGGCTCGCTGCATCCATCGGCGCGGGCATCTCGATGGGATTTGCCGAGGCGCTTTCCGACGACGGCACACTCAGCGGACGGGGACGCCCGTTTGCCCGCGGGGTGGTATGCGGACTTATGACGACGATCGGAGGGATCGGACATACATTGCCCTACCTGCTTCCAAACTTCCATATCGCGACTAGCGTTGCGGTGGGAGTCGTCGCCATCGAACTCGGCGTGATTTCCTACATCCGTTATCGATTCATGGACACTCCGCTTCTTTCCGCGGCCTTTCAGGTGATCGTGGGCGGCGTGCTCGTATTTATTACCGGAATCGTGATCGGAAGCTCGTAGCGCATGCACGAAATCGGCAAAGCGCTTGTCGTCGTCGGCACGGTGATAGCCGTGTGCGGATTGCTCCTTTGGAAGACCGGCGGTCTCGGTCCACTCGGCCGATTTCCGGGCGACATCAGCATCCGTGGGCCGCACTCTTCGTTCTACTTCCCGATCGTGACCTGCATTGTGATCAGCGTCGTGCTCACCTTCCTAAGCTGGCTGTTTCGCCGCTGAAAGCCTACACCTTGGCCGCCCTTTCGCTCAGCAAGCATGGGTCCCAGCGCTGGGAGGTGGCGACATTCTGCGGTTCTTGATCAATTCGCGTGGGATTTTCGACTGGATGGTTTGATTTGGGCTATGCGGCCCAAGCCCCGCACCGGTCGCGGCGGCAGGAGTTCGGGGGAATGATGGGCGGAGCAGTGCCGCGCGCAGCGGTTCGCGCAAGCACCCGGCGTGACAGCCGCGCGGCCGGCGGAGCGGGCGGGGGCCGGGGGTCCGCGCGCTGCCTGCGCGGTTGGCGGGCCGCTACCCACACGCGGCGGGACGTCGCCACACTTATCGGGAGCGCGGTGGGTTAGACGCGCAGTTACAGCTAGCGCGCCGATGCTTGCTTGGCCGACGCGCGGATGGCCGGCGGCGGGGCGAGTCAGTGCGGACTTTGAGGAAAGGCGCGCAGAAGAGTTTCGCTGTCTTTCACCAATAGTGCCTTCACTTCGTCTATCTCCTTCTTACGGCTAGCTGATTCCACGGCCTCGAAACGCGCCGCGTAGTCCTCGAAACTGGGGAACCCATCAAGCTCAACCTTCGTCAAACCGTAGTATAAAAGTAGAATGCTCTTCCTCACTACCGGGTCGCGCTGTCGCCACCAAACGAGTTCAACAAGTGAGCGATGTCCTTTATTCCACAGGGAAACGACACCCATCACTCCGGTAGGGGTATCGTGCTTTGAAAGAGCATACCCCCATGACAACAAGATTTCGTTTTCCCTCTCATCTAAAGGTTTCCGAGCAAGCCTTTGTTTTGCACTCAAAACAGCGGCAAGGCTTGGGTCGGGAGCTTCGGCGGCAAAGGCCACATACGAATGGACTGACCCCGCGAACATGACGCAGGCAATTAGGGATGACTTGATCCGTCTCATGGGAACAACGGAGGTTGGAAAGTGTGACCCACATCGACTGGGGGGCCACCGTCGCTTTCCCGGAACTGATTTGAATCTCCTGGGTTGTCAGGATTGGTTACCCAACCGCCACCATTAGGATTTTTCTGACAAGCCCCACCTGACGCAGTTACTTTGCAGCCAGTCGCACTGGCGAGACCTTGGATGAAGGCATCACTAACCCGACAGGCATAAATGCTAATGCTGCACGGCTTGCAAAACTTAATCGTGCCCTTACTCATTTCGCCCTTCAGATCACCGATGTCTCGCACGTCGCCACTTGCGCTTGGCGATCGTGTTGTCCCTTTGTCGGACACGAACCCCTCTTCGTCACCCTTATGATGCGATGGAACACCATCTCCCTTCCCGCTCCCCCATCCGTGGCCAGCAATCCGGTAGTCTTTAATACAGCAGTCGCCCTTGGTGAGCTTCTTCATGTGCTCAAGCATGTCCTTGCCGGTCTCTCCTCCACCAACATTTGGATTGTCACGACCGCCGGCACGATCTTCGAAGAACCTGTCTTCTGAATTTCCTGTGCCGTCATGACGATCGTCGTGTCCTGTAAATCCAAAGCCTCCGTCGTTTGGCTTCGGCTCGCGGCCAAGATAATCGTAAAAACTGAAAGGATTGTTGTAACACATTCCGTAGAGGTTTCGGCCACCCCGTTCTCCAATTGGATCCTTTGACAGCCATCTCCCCGTCTGCGGTTGGTAGTAGCGATAACCGTAATTCACCAAGCCAGTTTCGGCGTCGCAATACTTGGTGCTCCACCGGAACGGATTCCCCTCCGCCATTGCCCCCGTGGCGCGCAGCGGTTCTCCGAAGGGTCCGTAGGTGTACGCGGCGGTGACGCCCGCTCCATCGCTCATGCCCGCCACGTTACCGTTCCCATCGTAAAACGGCGCCAGCGTTCCATTCGACGCCGAATTCACCAGCAGCAACCCGCCGATGCCACCGGCGCCGGTCATGCTGCCGCTCAGGTCGCTTCCCCATAGATAGGTGCGGATCACGGCGTTATTGTTCGAGCCGTTCAGCTCCGCAATCAA
>JBBSFI010000008.1:0-111271 GCA_038238905.1 Chthoniobacterales bacterium
GCCACCCGCTGAGACGCTACCTCGGCCCGAGCGGTCGAAAGAAGACCGGATCAGGGAATCGCCCGCCGCGAAATTCGCAGGTGTGGAAGCCTGCTCCGTCGGGGAGCGCCTGGTGCACATTTTCCGTGGAACCTGCGAGGTCGTCGAAGTCGGCTCGATGGAAGGGGTCATTCCTTCTGTAACCATTCGCTTCTCCAACGGAGAGAAACAGGTGCTTTCGCTTCCGTGTCCCATTCTGTCACGTCCAGAATAGATGGACGCGAAGATGGCAGAGATCCAGCGTGGCAATTCGGGACGAGGGGAAATGAAATATTTCGAAGAAGAATATGGGGAGCCGCCGAGATCGAAAGAAGCTCGCACCGCATCCGAGGCTCATCGGAAGAGATTTTCACTGCCGCCGACGTCTGATCCAGGCAAGATACGAAGCGCAATGGATTCATCAGCCAACGCCAAACCCGCTTCAACACCAGTTCATCGCCTGGTGCTTGATCTGCCTGCTGCCCGCTGCTCTGGAGGGTCTTCTTGAGGCGTATTGAAATGTGGAATGAATCACGGCAACGAACGGAGTTCAGCCTGGCCCGGTTCAAGACACAGGCGGAGCTGATTCGCCCGTCCTCCATCCAAAAACCTACCGATCCTCATCATGAAAAAATACCATGTCGCCATTGCCGGATACGGCTGGGCCGCCAGTGCGCACATCCCGGCCATCAATGCCACCGGCAAGGCCGCGGTCACGACCATCCAGAGCTCCCGCGCTCAGGATGCAAAGGCGCTCTCCGCGCAATATGGCTGCGAAATTCGCACGACTACGGATTTCAATGACCTGCTGCGCGATCCGGCGATTGACGTGATCGACATTACCGGCCTCCCAAACCGCCACGCACAGCAGTTCATCGCTGCGGCGGAGGCGGGAAAGCACATCATCGTCGAAAAGCCGCTCGCCATGAGCCTGGCAGATTGCCGGGCGATGTCTGCGGCGGCGCAGAAGGCCGGAGTGCGCACCTGCGTCTGCTTTGAACTGCGGTTCTGCGGACAGGTGACCACCACCCGCGCCCTCATCAATGAAGACCTGCTGGGCGAGGTGCATTACGGCGAGGTGGACTACTATCACGGCATCGGCCCGTGGTATGGACAGTTCCGCTGGAACACGGGCCGGAAAGATGGGGGCAGCGCCCTGCTCACGGCTGGCTGTCATGCGCTCGATGCGCTGCTCCTGTTCATGGGCAGCGAGGTGGAGAGCGTGACGAGCATGAGCACCAAGTCACGCGGCGACATCTTCAAGCCGTATGAATACGACACTTCCTCCGTCACGCTCGTGCGCTTCAAAAACGGGGCCGTGGGCAAGTGCGCCGCCATCGTGGACTGCCTCCAGCCCTATTACTTCCACACGCATCTCGTCGGCAGTGAGGGCAGCGTGCTCGATGACAAGTTCCACTCCACAAAACTGAAGTCCGACAAGAGCCACTGGAGCAAGCTCTCCATGCAGCTCGCCGACTCCGGCGACGTGAGCGACCACCCGTATCAAATGCAGTTTCAGGCGTTCTTCGATGCACTGGACGCGGGTCAGGACATGCCCCTCACCAGCTTCAAGGAATCCCTCCGCACTTTTGAAGTCATCTTCGCCGCCGATCAGAGCGCCGCCGCTGGCGGCGCCGTGGTCCGCGTGGGATGATGCCTCTTTCCCGCTGAGCCATGGACGAACGAACCGCCCTCGCCATCTTTGCGCATCCTGACGACATCGAGTTCTCCGCCGCGGGCACGCTCCTTATGCTGCGTGAGCGCGGCTGGGACATCCACTGCCTCAATCTTTGTGCGGGCGGCTGCGGGTCGGTGCAGATGGACGCCTCTACGACGGCGGCGATGCGATTGCGCGAGGCTCAGGAGGCGGCGCGCGGCCTCGGGACAACCTTGCATGCGCCGATCTCAGAAGATCTGGAGTTGAGTTACAGCGTGGAGTATTTGCGCCGGGTCGCCGCCATCGTGCGGGATGTAAAACCGTCCATTGTGCTCACGCACTCGCCGCAGGACTACATGGAGGATCATATGAATGCCTCGCGCCTCGCGGTCGCTGCGGCTTTTGCACACGGCATCCCTAACTTCCAGACCGATCCGCCGCGAGAGACCTATTTCGCGGACGTGACGGTCTATCACGCGCTGCCACATGGGTTGCGCGATCCCTTGCGGCAGAAGCTGCGCGCCGGGCTTTACGTAAACACCACCACAGTCCACGAGCGGAAGCGGGCCGCGCTCGCTACGCATGTAAGCCAGAAGCACTGGCTCAATGTCAGCCAGGGCATGGATTCCTATCTCGTCAGCCTGGATGAAATGTCACGCGCGGTGGGCAGACTCATCGGTCGCTTCGAGCACGCCGAAGGCTGGCGGCGGCGCCTGCATCTCGGTTTTAGCGCCACGGATGTGGACCCGCTGCGCACCGCGCTCGGCGACGCCTGTGCCGTGGATGAAACTTACGAGGCCGCGCTCGACGAGCCGCATTGACGCGACCACTTCCGTTTCCTCAAAACAAACACTTCCGCATTGATCCAAACCATCCCATGTCACGCAAACTCAGCCACATCGCCCCCGACTGGTGGGACTACACCACGCTCGACTCTTCTCTCATCAACGACGCCGCCCGCCTCACCGAGCGTGACCTGCGCCAACTCTCGCGGCCTGGATTCAAGGTCGTCTTCTACGACACGCTGGAGGACTTCTACCTCGCCGAGGCGCTCGAATACATCCACGCCTGGCGGCCGGCCACGGCGGACAATCCCGTCGGCATCTGCGGCCCCATCGGCCCCACCGAGCAGCTCCCGCTCGTGGCGCGACTGGTGAATGCACTGGGCCTCTCGCTCAAGCACGCCCACTTCTGGGGCATGGACGAATGGTATGACGAAACCACGGGCGCCGAGGTCCCGAGAGCACATCCGCTCTCGTTTGAAAAAGCGGACCGCGAGCTGTGCTTTGATCGCATCGAAAAGAAGCTCATGATGCCCGACAACCAGCTCCATTTCCCCAAGGCCGATGTGGCCGCGTATGTGCGCTCCTGGCGCGCCGGTGTGCGTTGCGCCGTCATGCAGGGAGGCCAGGGCGACATCAAGCACTGGGCCTTCAATGATCCGCTGAAGCGCACCGGGAAATGGAAGAACGAACCGCCGACACCTGCGGAGTATCGCAAGCTCGGCACACGCATCGTCGATCTGCATCCCATCACCCTCAGCCAAAACGCCCGCACCTCCGGCGGCGGCAACATCACCATGGTGCCGAAGCAGGCCATCACCGTCGGCCCCAAGGAAACGTGGCTCGCGGAGAAAGTCTCCATCTGGCAGGCCGGCGTGCATGACAACCCGCTCGGCCAGCGCCTCACTGCGCTCATGATTTCCAAACGCCTGGCCGATTCCTCCGTCCCAATGTCCCTGCTGGCCGATCATCCAAACGTGCAGTTCAACTATTACCGCAACGGCCTCGGAAGCTGCGCGGTGGAGATGCACTGAGCGGCTGAAACCCCCGGCTACCGGCGGGCATCGCTATGCGATTTCGGGAACGGGAGGGGCGCCAGCCTGAGGCTGGTTACCCTAATTCAACGACTCGGGATTGGACTGCCGCCGCCAATGCCAAGCGGGAGTCTCAGACTCCGGCGCACATCGAGGATTCAATGTTGCGATTGCAGACCCTTCCGCTGCGGCGGAATGAGGCGCTCCGTGGCTGT
Source organism: Chthoniobacterales bacterium (assembly GCA_038238905.1). Taxonomy (GTDB): domain Bacteria; phylum Verrucomicrobiota; class Verrucomicrobiia; order Chthoniobacterales; family Chthoniobacteraceae; genus JBBSFI01. The sequence goes on from JBBSFI010000008.1 coordinate 3,707, forward strand.
CGGCGGTTTCGGAAGCGTTATGCGAGTCGTGCCGGTCGGTCCGATTGGGTTAGCCGCCGCTGGCAGAGGAGAGAGCTTTGGTTGGGGGATGCCGCCGTTCCCGGCGGCGGGGCGGGGCTGCGGCGCCAAGGTTTTCGCCGCTCCCACCTCATGTGCTACAGACGGTGCGGTCGGTTTAGGGAGGGGCGGTTTCGGAGGGGGGGGCTTGGGTGAGACGGTCGCGGACGCCACCGCCGGCTTCCGCAGATCGGTTTTCACTCCCGTCCCGTTGGTTGCTGACGCGGAAGGCTTAGGAAGCATGGACGCGGGCGGCGCCTCCTTCGCCGATGGGGCAGCCAAAGCTGGCTGCGCTTCCCGCTTCGTGCGGGCCAGCTCCGCGGCGTTCATCTGCCGCAAGGCGTTTTGCAAATTGGCGCGATCACGCTTCACCAGAGAGAGATCGCTTTCCAAACGGGCAATCTCATGCGCTTGGTGTTGTTCCGTCTCCTTGAGCTTCGCCCGCTCCTCGATCAACCGTTGCAACTCGGCGTGCGCCGCGTCTTCGGGCGCTTTCGGTGAAGCGGCATCGGCAGCATCGACTGCAGCGTGTCCCCGCAAGGCTTTCATCTCTTCCCGGAGCGTGTCGAGTTGCTCCCTCAATTCGTAGTTAAGCCGTTTGAACGCCTCAATCTCAGCGAGCGTGGGGAGTGTCTCCGCGGCGGTTGCGTCTTCCGCCGCGCCCGGGTCGAACTCGCAGGTGACTGACCCGAAGGCAAGCTTTGCCGCTTCATGCAGGTGATATTCCGTGACCCGTTCCCCGTTCACGGATGTCCCATTGGTGGAGCCGAGATCGTGGAGGCGATAATGGCCGTCGGCTTCCGCGATGAACTCAGCATGATCGCCTGAGAGCGTGCGGTCGAGAATTTGGATCACGTTGGTGGGTCGCCGACCGATGGTAATCCGAGCCCCGCGCAGGTGCAGGCTGCTCACTCCGTCTTTTTCCGGGAATTGGATGCGAAGAGTTGACATGGCTTTAAGAAGATTCGTTGCAGGGCATGGCACCGGGCGGACGGTCACCCTCCGGTCTTTTTGATTCGCAGCTTCACCAGCTTCCGAACGAGGGCGGCCGGCAGCGGATTGTCAGCCTGGAAACGAATCGTGCCTTTGCTCGTATCGTGGTTCTTGAGTTCGACGCCAAGTTTTTCCAGGGCGGAGCCGGGGTAGAAGGCGCAGTGGTTTTTGGCGGCCCCGTACGCAAGGAGAAATTTTCCATTCAGGCGGAAGGCTGGCATTCCATAGCTTATGCACTCCTCGGCGTCTGCAGCCGAGGATTTGATGGTTCCCGAAGCGTTTCCAGCGCGGCTCGCTTGTCTGCGTTCAAAGCCGCAAGATACTCGTCGGGGGTCTTGGGTTTGGCAGCAGCCATGGATCGTTCTTTCACGGGTGGCGTAAAGAGCACCTCCCTACAATACAACGCATGGCGCCGCGCGTGTGAGGGTATCTTGCGTTCCGGGGGAAAGCGGAGGTCACGCAGTGGCAGGTGGAGGCGTTTCGCTCAGCACGATCGTGCCTGCCGCAGCGGGCGACCCGCGCACCTCGGCGCTCGCCTCAAATTGCCAGAGTCCCCCGGACGAAGCGACCCGTCTGGCCGTGAGCCGAATCTCGTCGCCCGGACGTACTGCGGTAAAAAATTTCATCCCCTTGATGGCAGAGAGCCGGAAAGAGATCCCCGGCCTGCCTGCCGCGATGCCTGCCGTCTGGGCCTGCGCTTCCGTGAGGATCACACCGGGCACGACCGGATCGCACGGGAAATGCCCGGCAAAAAACGGCTCATCTGGCGAAAAAGTCTTTCGGCACGTCGCAGATTCTCCTGGCACGACCTCGAGCACCTCGTCGATGAAGATAAAGGGGGCCCTGTGCGGCAGGCCGAAGGCAATCGGATCGCCCAGCGTCACGGCAGCACATCCTGTCCGCTAATGAAGTATGCGAAGCGCCAGCCGCCGTTTACGAGGCGCAGCCCCACGCGATACCCCGTGTAGTTTGTCGTGGTGACGAACTCGGGCGGCGCGACCATATAGTCGCCACTTGGCACGAAGCGTTCGTGCAGCATCCGCTCGAGGTCCGACCAGAGTTTGTGCTCTTCCCAGTAATCGAAGGGCGTTTCATTCTCCATGGCCGGATCCCACCGGTACCCGAAATCGGCGGTCATCATCGATTTCAAGATGGCCCGGTCACGTTTTGCGACGGCGATCTGCAGCCGGCCCACGAACGCGATGAAGGTCGTATCGGCGCTCTGATCCGGGATTTTAGGCTTCTTTCTATGCTCCTCCAGAGCCTTCGCATCGAGTTTTTTCTCCACGTCCTTGCTCTTGCTGGGAGTCGAGCATCCGCTCCAGGCGGAGGTGAGAAGGGCGAGGCAAAAGAAGAATCGGATGGGTTTGGCGAACATGCGCTTTTTTGGTAATCGATGGGGCCGACACTTTGCGACCGCAATCGGTTCGCGGTCAACCTTCGTTTGCCAATTCCAATTTCTGCGGGTCGCCGGGTGTCCGCGCCTGCCGATCACGTTTTCTCTTACGATTCACCGCATTTGTTTTGCCAATCCCTCCCGCTCAGAAAACAAATAGCGCACTGCATGAAGAGATTTCTATCCATCGTCGCATGGACGCTTGTCGCACTCGTAGGAGCCGGAGCCTACGGAACAATCGCTTTTCATCGGGGGGAGCATCTGAATTCCGCCTATTTGCTCATCGCGGCGGCTTGCACATACGCGATCGGGTATCGCTTCTACTCAAAATGGATCGCCGCCCACGTCCTCGTACTCGACGATTCTCGCGCCACGCCGTGCGAAGTCCACGAAGACGGGCGCGATTTTGTGAAAACGAACAAGTGGATCGTGTTCGGGCATCACTTTGCCGCGATATCCGGGCCGGGGCCGCTCGTCGGGCCGGTGCTTGCCGCGCAATTTGGGTATCTCCCTGGGACTCTTTGGATCTTGATCGGGGCGGTGCTCGGCGGGGCGGCGCAGGATTTCGTCATCCTCTTCTGCTCGACGCGGAGGGATGGAAAATCACTCGGGCAAATGGTGCGGGAGGAGATCGGGCCATCCGCGGGAGTAGTGGCGCTGATCGCGATCCTTGCCATCATGGTAATCCTCCTAGCGGTGCTTGGACTGGTCGTGGTAAAGGCGCTTGCGCAAAGTCCGTGGGGCGTCGCGACGGTCGGCGCCACGATCCCGATCGCGATGGCGATGGGCGGTTATTTGCGCTGGCTCAGGATCGGCAAGGTGCTGGAAGTATCGGTGATCGGTGCGGCGCTTCTGTTATTTGGAGTGTTCGGCGGGCAGTACGTGCACCTTCATCCAGCTCTGGCCGCGCATTTCACCTTTTCGACTTCAGAGCTTGCGTGGATCGTCATTGGGTACGGATTTCTCGCGAGCGTACTTCCTGTATGGCTGCTGCTGGCGCCGCGCGATTATCTCAGCACCTTCCTCAAACTGGGGACAATCGGGGCGCTTGCGCTCGGCGTCTTGCTGGTGCTGCCCGAGTTGCGGATGCCGCCGATCACGCAATACATCGACGGCAGCGGCATCGTGCTCGCGGGAAAGCTGTTTCCCTTCTGTTTTATAACAATCGCGTGCGGCGCGATCTCGGGATTTCATAGCCTCATAGCGAGCGGCGTCACACCGAAGATCGTGGCGCGCGAGGCGACGATCCGCCCCGTCGGTTACGGGGCCATGTGCCTCGAGTCGCTGGTAGCCATCATGGCGATGATCGCGGCTACCACGCTCGATCCGGGCGTGTACCTGGCGATGAATGTGCCTGGCGCGGCGGCCGCACCGGCCGCGGCGATCCAGTTGGTGAATGCGCAGGGTCCAATCTATCATATCGAAGCGGCGCAAATGGATCGCCTTGCTCAAGAACTGGGTGAAAAGACGCTTTACGGCCGCACCGGTGGCGCGGCCACCCTGGCTGTCGGCATGGCGTCCATTCTTTCGGGCGCCACGCAAGGCCGCTGGCTCGATCTTTGGTATCACTTCGTCATCATGTTCGAAGCGCTCTTTATTCTCACTACGCTCGATGCCGGCACGCGCGTGGGGCGCTACCTCCTGCAGGACGGACTTGGCCATCTCTGGAAACCGCTTGGCAATACGGGCGGTTCGATGGCTGGCATTTTCGCGAGCCTTCTGATAGTCGGCGCGTGGGGCTATTTCATGGTGCAGGGCGTCCGCGATCCCTTGGGCGGCATCAATTCGCTCTGGCCTCTTTTCGGGATTGCCAACCAATTGCTGGCTGCTGTCGCGCTTTGCCTTGCCACCGTCGTGATCCTTAAAATGAGTCTGCGCGACGGCTCCGGCCGTTCCCCAGCGCTCTGCCTCGTACCAGCGGCGCCGCTTGTCGTGCTGCTGGTGATCACCTTCACCGCCGGCTTGGAGAAGATCGGCGACCCCTCGCCTCGCATTGGCTTTTTAGCTGCTGCAAACGACAACGAATCGCAGGCGCCCATGCTGCAAACCAAGCTCGCGCTGGCGCGGGCCGTGGGACAGCCGGCTAAAATCGACGCCGCCGCGAAAGCCCTGCACGACAATCGGTCGCAGCATTTCAATAATGTTCTCGATGCGTGGGTCGCCGGGATGCTTCTCATCCTGGTGACCCTCGTGGTAAGCGCCACGGCGCAACAATGCCTCCTCCTGCTCAATCGCCGGCGGTCTGTCGATCTCCGGGAGGAGCCAGCCATCTATCTGGCGCCCGAACAGCTTCGAGCTTCCGGCTCTCCCTTGAGCCTCCTCGGGGCCGCCGCGTTCGGGCTCGCTTTGCTCAAAGAGCTTTGCGGCCAATCCGCCATCGATCGGGCGCAGCAAGCCGCCAGCGTGTGCCAATGCGAACCCGGCCCGTCGCGGTTGTCGCGTGGGAATGTCTATCTCTCCTCGACGAAGCATCGTTACAAGGGCATACGGAACTGTTGTTAAACTTGGGACGGGAGGTGCCGATGGCCCGCCTTTAGGATATGGAATTGCCTGCAGCGATCCGGTGCTCCGTCTTGCGCGCATGCCGCTTCGGTGGTAGCTTATCGCCACGCTTTTCAATGAAGATTGCCGCCATAGTCTTACTCTCACTTGCCGCCTGCCCCGCTTTTTTGCTCCGAGCCGATGAGGAGCCGGCGGTCGCAAGGGCGGAGCCGGTCGCCACTCTGGATGTAACGACGCGGGCGCAGATCTTTCTGGATCAGCAGCTCTTCGGGCCGGGCAAAATTGACGGCCTTCCTGGCGAGTTTTTCACAAAGGCGCTCATTCGATACCAGAGGGCTCACGGTCTGCCCGAAACGGGGAAGGTGGATGCCAATATACCGCTGGAGAGTGTTTTCCCCGTGTACGCATTCTATACGTTGCAAGAAGGGGACGCCAAGTTCGTAGGTGAAGCCCCTACAAAGCCTTCCGAGCAGGCAAAGAAAAAATTCCTGCCGTATCCTTCATTCACCGAGTTCATTTGCGAGCGATACCACTGCGCGCCCGAGTTTCTCGCGCGAGTCAACAAAGGGGTAAAACTGGATGGTCTGAAGCCCGGAGACTCGCTGCGGGTGCCCAATGTCGAGCCGTTCAAAATCGAGGAGCTGCCGAAACAGGGGAATCTGCCAGACCAACCGGCGTACGCCAGCCGCGTCATCCGCATTCATCGGGCGGAAAAGCTGCTCGACCTGTATGACGGGGAAAAGCTGATCGCCGCCGTGCCGATCACCCCTGGGGTGATGGGGGGCGGCGCAAAAGAAACGCCCGCGGGAAATTGGAAGATCGTCGGAATCGCGGCGTATCCCACCTTCCGTTGGGACGAAGGGGTGCTCAATCACGGAGTGCGAACGGCGAACGCATTCAATCTCCCATCGGGTCCTCGGAATCCGGTCGGCGTCTGCTGGATCGGCTTGAACAAGCCGGGGATCGGAATCCACGGAACGAGCAATCCGCAAACGATCGGACGGGCGGAAAGCCACGGCTGCATGCGCGTCGCCAATTGGGACGTGATCCGGCTTTCGAAGATGGTGACGAAAGGGATGACCGTCGTGATCGAGTGATCAGCTTCCGCAGGCAATGACTTCCAGATTCGGCGCTTGCGTCGCATAGATTGGGGTGCTACTTTTCTTTCCGTGAGCATTCAGCAAATCAAAACGGAGGCTTCGACGCTCTCCCATTCTGAGCGACGTGAGCTCATCGGCTACCTTGTTACTGTGGGCCGTGTGCGCTCAGACGCTTACTGGGATCGGCTGGCTACAAAAGTACAGGATGCAAACCCCGAAAATTGGGTGGCAGACGCAGATTTGGATAGCGCGCTTGGTCTCGATCGCTCCGGCGCGTGAGCGATTATCGGCTGCTCGTCGATTGGGAGGTTATTGAAAAGGTCAACGAGCTTCCCATCGGCACACGGCGCGCGTTGCGGCGCGCCATTGCACAAATCGCTGCATCTCCAGATCGTATGAGCGATTATCGGGAGCCCAACCCGAGGCAGATTGATCTTGACGTTCATGTTTGCAAGAATTTTGCCTTGAAGTATTGGATCGACTTCGCGGACCGGCACATCAAGATTCTTGAGATCGAGCCTGCCGACTGAGAAGCCGGCCGGAGCCGTTCGTTTGAAGGGGATCGCTGGGCATAAGAAATGCCCCTTCGTGCGGTTGTCTTCGGGGCTACGCTCTGATCTCTCTTTCGATGCCGTTTCGTTTTTCATCGTCCTTTGCAGCAGCCGCGCTCTGCTCGGCCAGCTTGGTTTTGGCCCGAGCCGACGGCGTGCGGCTGGTCGTTCAACCGGAGCGGCTCGAACTGAAATCGCCCGATCTCGATCACGGCCTGCTCGTGACGGAGATCGGCGCCGGCGGCGAGCGGACGGATGTAACGCGCAAAGCTTCCTTTTCCAGCAGCGCCCCGGAGATCGTGGCTATCGAGGCCGGCGGTCACTGTCGTGGGAAATCCAATGGGGCCGCGGAGATCGCAATTTCGTTCGATGGCATGACTGTCAAGACTTCAGCGATCGTAAGCGATGCCACCGCAAAGCAGGCGCCGAGCTTTAAGCAGGACGTGTTGCCGATTTTAACCCGAAGCGGCTGCAACATGGGCGGCTGCCATGGAAAGCTCGCCGGTCAGAATGGATTTCGACTCTCGCTGCGTGGTTACGCCCCGGAGTGGGATTACGATTGGATCACCAAGGAGGTGAACGGTCGTCGGATCAACGAGGCATTCCCGGAGGAGAGCCTGCTGATAGAAAAGCCGTCGGGCGGTGTGGCGCACGAGGGCGGAAATCGCTTCAAGCCGCATTCGCGCTACTGGCAGACGCTGGTGGATTGGGTCGCCGCCCGCGCTCCGGGCCCCGTCGCAAATGAGGAGAACGCAGAGCGGGTGGAAATTCTTCCGGGCGACCGTTTGATGCGCACGGGCGAGACACAGCAACTACTCGTGCGGGCCGTGTACGCCAGCGGACGCACGCGCGACGTTACTTGGCTTTCGCAATTCTATTCCAACGACGGGACCACGGTCTCCGTTAAGCCGGATGGCGTCCTGAAAGCGCTGCGTTCCGGCGAAACGTCCGTGCGCGTCCACTTCCAAGGACAAGTATCGGTGATCCGCGTAACGATCCCGTATGCGACGGATGTTGCGAGAGCGGATTTTGCGCGCACAAACAACGTGCTCGACGCTGGCATTTTCAAGAAATTGGAGGCGTTGCACGTGCCGCCGTCACCCGATGCGGATGATTGCACATTCATCCGGCGGGCATTTCTCGATGCCATCGGCGTGCTGCCGACCCCAGAGGAAGTGGCATCGTTCGAAGCCGACCACGCTGCGGATAAGCGGACGCGGCTTGTCGATGCTTTGTTGAACCGTCCGGAATGGGTGGATTACTGGACGCTCGAGATCGCGGACTTGCTTCAGAATCGCAGGGAGCGTGACCACGATGTGCGCGGAACAAAGGGTGTGCGGGCCTTCCATGCCTGGCTGCGCAGTCAAGTCGCCGCGAACCGGCCTTGGAGCGAGATCGCGAGGGCGGTGCTTCTTGCCCGCGGCGACACCAGCACCGATCCCGAGATCGGGTATTTTGTAACGTTGATCGGCGAAAAGGAACATGTCGAGGAATCGGACCTTCCCGACTCGGCCGCGCAATCGTTTTTAGGAACCCGGATTGGCTGTGCGCGGTGCCATAATCATCCATTGGAGAAATACACTCAGGACGATTTCTACCATTTTGCGGCTTATTTTGCGAAGACCTCCCTCAAGCGGCAGTCGCCGGATAAAGGGCCGACTGATTTAAGGACGATGACTCGCGACGAAAGCGAGGCGCGAAAGCGGCTGGCAGAGGAAGAGGTGCGCGCGGAGGAGGCGCAGCGGAAGGCGGCGCTTTTAGGGGAGGAGGCCGGCGGCGTCGACGCGCGGCAGGCTGTCGTCGAGTCGAATAAGAAAATGGAGGTAGCGCGCAAGCAGGTTGCGGAGGCCGAAGCGCGTCCGCCAACGGTCGGCCAGCCGCGGACCGGTCAGCGCATTCAGCCACGCCCTCTCGATGGCGCGCCATGGACGTTCGATCCAAAAACGGACCCACGGGAGCAGCTCGTGGACTGGATGCTCAAGAGCGATCTGTTTTCTGGCGCGATTGTAAACCGGCTATGGAAGCACTTTTTCAAAGTCGGCCTCGTCGAGCCGGTGGACGATCTGCGCGCCAGCAATCCGCCGTCGAACCCAGAGTTGTGGGTGCTGCTCAAATCTGAGTTTGTCGCGCATAACTATGATTTGAAGCACATCATGCGGCTGATACTTACTTCGCGCGGCTACCAACTCTCATCGGACACACTCGCTGGTAATGAAATGGACTCGAAATTCTACTCCCACTACTATGCGAGGCGGCTCCCCGCGGAAGTGCTGCTCGACGCCATCGCGGCCGCAACCGACGCGCCCACGCAATTCGCCGGGTATCCCGTTGGCGTGCGAGCGGTCCAATTGCCAGACCCCGCGGTGAGTTCGTATTTCCTCACACTCTTTGGGAGGTCGGAACGCGTGACGGCTTGCGCCTGCGAGCGGAATGGAGAAGTCACGCTTCCCCAATTGCTGCACCTTCATAACGGGGACGAGATGCAGCGCCAAATCGGCTCGTCAGAAGGGCGCGTTGCGGCGCTCTCGAAGCAGACGGACGATCGCGCGGTGATCGCCGCGCTCTTCCGCGCCGCGATAGCGCGCGATCCGTCGGATGCGGAGATCGAGGCGTCGGCAGCGGCGCTCGCCAGCGGTGAACGCGAGGCGGTCTTCCACGATATTTTTTGGGCGCTCCTTAACTCAAAAGAGTTTACATTCAATCACTAGCTATTCCTTCGTATGATCGACATCTCCCTCAGTTCCCATCGCTCGCGGCTTTGCAACGGAGTGTCCCGGCGCGATTTCATCCGAGTGGGGGCGCTGGCGCCTCTCGGGCTCTCGCTTGCGAATCTGCTCTCCGCAAAGGCGCTGGCCTCCGCGGCGGCGAACGCGCGCGCCAAGTCCGTTATCCTGGTCTTTCTAGGCGGCGGCATTTCGCATCACGACACATTCGATCCCAAGCCCGACGCCGTTGAAGAGATTCGGGGGAAGTATAAGGCGATCTCGACCAATGTAGCGGGTCTGCAGATCTCGGAGATGCTGCCAAAAATGGCGAAGGTGATGGACAAGGTTGCCTTAATCCGGTCCGGAACCCATGAGAACGATCACCATGAGACGGCGACGAATTGGGTGCTCTGCGGGCGCTTCGGCTCGCCTTTTGGAGATTATCCCGCGATGGGCGCGGTTGTCGCGCATGACACCGGCTTCTCGGGCCTTGTGCCTCCGTATGTGGCCGTGCCGAAGAATCCCGCTTTCACTTGGGAACTTGGCAAAAGCGCCTGGCTCGGAGGGCGCTATGAATCGTTCAAATGCGGGAATCCGAACGAAGCAAACTTCCGGGTGCAGGATTTGTCCCAGCCGGCAAATGTGACTCCGCAAATGCTGGAGCGCCGGAAGAATCTCCTTTCCGCGTTCGACTCGATGGCTGGGCATATCAAGGGAAATGACCAGATCGCGACTTACGATGAATTCGGCCAAAAGGCTGCGGATATGGTTCTTTCACCAAAGGCGCAATCCGCTTTCGATATGACGAAAGAGGATTCGACACTCCGGGATGAATACGGCAGGACGGAATTCGGGCAAAGCTGTCTCATGGCTCGGCGGCTCGTCGAGGCAGGCGTGAAGTTTGTTACCGTGAACTACGGCGGATGGGATCATCACAAGAAAATTTTCGAGGGGCTCGACAAGAAGCTTCCCGAGTTCGACGCAGGCCTCTCGGCGCTCGTGCGCGACCTCGATCAGCGCGGTCTGATGAAAGATACGCTTCTGGTGGCATTTGGTGAGTTTGGGCGCACGCCAAAGCTCAACAAGGATGCCGGCCGCGATCATTGGGGCCGAGCGGGGTCGCTCCTATTTGCGGGAGCTGGAGTGCAGGGCGGCAAGATCATTGGGGCCAGCGACAAGAACGGCGCTTTTGTCACCGACCGGCCCGTGCGGCCTGCGGACGTCTGCTGGACAATCTATGAGTCGCTCGGCATCGATCCCACGAAGGAACTGCGGACACCGGAGGGGCGCCCTGTATCGATCCTGTCGGAAGGCGCCTCCGTACAAGAGTTGTTCGCATAGTGAAATTGCGCATGGAGCAGCCTGGCCGCTTTTTCGTCACTCCGGCTTGGCCGTGCCAGCAGTTCGCCCGCGCGGTATTTGCCGTTGCTGTCTTCGGTCTGCTGCCTTGCGCGCAGGCTGAAGAAAAGAAAGGAGGCGCTCCCGCTATTACCGCGGTTGCTCCCCTTGAGCTTGCGGCAGGCGCGACAACTGCACTCCACGTTCGCGGGTTGAATCTGGAGACGGTGAGCGAATTGCGATTCCTGGGCGCGGGTGCGGGCATCCAAGCTGAAATTAAGGAGAAGAAGAAAGCTGATATTCCGAATGGACTCGAAGCAAAGGACGTTGGAGACACGCAGGTCGAAGCGTCGATAGCGATGCCGGCCGAAATGCCAATTGGGCGCGTGCGTTTTGTAGTCATTACGCATGAAGGAGCTTCCCCGCCGCATGAGATTCTCATCGTGGAACCCGCGCGCTTTATCGAAGAGAAGGAGCCGAACAACGGCTTCCACGAGGCGCAATCCATCGAGCTTGGAAAGACCGTCCGCGGCGCCATCAATCAAGACAAGGACGTGGATGTTTACAAGTTTGACGGGCGAGCGGGGCAAAAGATCCATGCCGAGATTCTCGCATCCCGGCTTGGTTCGCTGCTGGACGGGGTGCTGACTTTATTCGATGCGAGGGGGCAGGTTGTCGCCTTATGCGACGACACGGCGGAAAGCCGAGATCCGGTTGTCGACCTGGAATTGCCGCGCGATGGCGTCTATTATGCGGCCGTTCAGGATGCGCAGGATCGCGGCGGATCGTGGCATTGTTATGAGTTAACGATAACCCAGCCGAAATGAACGGATGCAATAAACGGACGGCATTGTTAGTCATTGCGTTTGGCGCACGCAGCGCAGTGATGGTCCATGCGGATGAGAAGACAGTAAGCTATTTCGATGATGTGCGGCCTTTGTTTAAGGAGAACTGCAATGGCTGCCATCATCCGGGCAAGACAAAGGGCCAGCTCGATCTCACGACGTACGTTTCGCTGCTGAAGGGAGGAAAGCATGGCGCATCAGTCGAGCCTGGCGCGCCTTCCAAGAGCCGGCTGATTGAGGCGATCGGCGGAGATGACCCGGCCATGCCAGACGAGGGCGATCCGCTTACGCCTCAAGAGGTGGCAATCGTGGAGCATTGGGTGGGGCAGGGGGCCAAGGACGACACGCCGCCTGGCGGCGCTTCTCACAAGCTCAAGGAACCGCCTGTCTATCGCGCGCTTCCAGCGGTCGCTTCGCTCGCGTGGTCGGGCGATCTGCTGGCCATTGCCGCCTATCACGAAGTCGTGCTCCGAAGGGGCGGTACTCTGGAGATTGCAGGGCGGCTTGTTGGCGAATCGACGCGAATCGAATCGGTTGCGTTCTCTGCGGATGCAAAGCTGCTGGCGGTCGCCGGCGGATGCCCTTCCGAATATGGCGAGGTGCAGATATGGAACGTGTCGGAGCAGACGCTTCAACGTTCGATCCGCGCCACGAACGATTCTTTGTACGGCGTTTCATTTTCGCCTGATTCAAGCCGCGTAGCTGTCGGATGCACTGACAAGACCGTGCGTGTCTTTTCCGTAGCGGATGGAAGCGAGGTCATGAAATGCGACAACCACATCGATTGGGTTTTTGGAACGGCATTCACCAATGATGGGGAGCGCGTGGCAAGCGCCAGCAGGGACAAATCGCTGAAGCTGATCGATATCAAGAGCGGGCGTTTGATTGACGACGTCAGCAAACCGCGCGAACCGCTCTTTTGCCTGGCGCGCAGTCCGAAGGAAGATATCGTCGTCGCAGGTGGAGATGGTGGAGCGTTGCGGCTTTTTAAGATGGAGCCTCGCGGCGGACGACTGGCTGAAGGCGACGATAAGGAGAATAGCTTTATCCGGGAATTTGAAAAATTGCCCGGGCCTATCCACGCGCTCGCATTCAGCGCCGATGGCAAACTCATAGCCGCCGCGTCGGAGTCCGGAGAGGCGCGTGTGTTCAATGCAGCAGACGGAAAAAGGGTCGCTATGATGAAAGGCGAAGGGGCCCTGTTTGCGTTAGCATTCGCTCCCGATGGAAAGAAGCTGATTGCAAGCGGCGAGGATGGGAAGCTCCGAGTCTTCGATGCAGCCTCCGGCCAATTGACGCGCACACTGGACTCCGTGCCCCTGTCTCCCGCGGTTCGCGACACAGTCGCGGGGCGTTAGGGATGGGATCCCGCGCTCATAGCGTTTCCAGAAGGCTCTTTAGATCTTCGATGCGCGGGCTACGAGCTTCGCGAACATAGAATCCGGAGGTGGCAACACCGATCTGAAGACTCCCGTCGAGTTCCAAACCCAAAAGGCGGCCTGTGCAAAAGCCCGCATTGAAGTGATCGCCTGCGCCGGTCGTGATTTTGGGTTTCGGTGTAAATGGTCCGACCACGTGAGTTGCGCCGGTCGCGTCGGCGGCGGCTGCGAATTGCGTCGGGTGAATCACAACGGTATCGATTCCCAACGTCTCGTGAAGCATGGCGGCATGAGTCGTGACTTGGGCGTAGTTTTCCTCGGGAGGCTTGATGCCGAGCACTTCCCCGGCTTGGCGCGCCTCGGCCAGATTCATTCCCAGAATTACTCGGAAAAACTTTTGAAACTTGGAGACCTGTTTCAATGCCGCCGCGATGTCTTCACGTTCACGCTTGGCGGGGTCGGCCAAGTCGATGAAAAGCCACCGCTTTTCTCCGCCAAGCGCAGGCGCGACGCGCGTGCAGAGCTTCTGCCAGATCGTGGTCATGTGGGTGAGCATCGTCCAGTTTACCAAGGCGATCAGAGAGGATTCCTCAAAGATTTTCACCAGCTCTTTTTCTGGTAGATGCTTGATGAGATTCGCCCAGTTCACTTGCTTCAGGCTCTCGTGCTTCCCGAACATGAGCTTCCCGTCGTCAAACTCGATGGCGTCGGTGAACCCTGGCTCCGCGATCGAGTGGACGGTGGCGCGCTTTGCGAAATCGAGGAAGATCGGATGGATCGAAGGAACTCCCAAATTCCCGATGTAAGTCATCGGCATGCCGTAGGTGTTCAGCGCGTGCGCCATGATCGGACCGTTTCCGCCGAGTTTCACCATTTGTGTCACCATCTCCATGTTTGCGCTCTGCCCGGCTGCGGCGGCGATCCGCGCCGCGAAGTCTCCCATCCGATCGAGGCGGGTGTATTTCACGGCCGATTCGCGCTTATCCACTACATGCAAGATTGTGTCCACGAAGCCGTCCAGGCCGACGAGCACTTTGGATCGAGCGAGGCGGGAGCGGGATCCTTTGATTTGTTCCAGAACTCGGGAGGGAAGACGGCGGGGCGAAGGCATGGTGGAAACCGCAAAATGGGAGCCGATTACGCATCGGCGCGCGAGCGGAATCTCCGAAAATCCGATCTCCGCCCGTGTAATTCGGGACCTGAGCCGCTCCGGTTCCTCCGCATTGCCGATTAAGCGTGCAACTTTGCCGCCGCCGCGCCGACCTCGATCATGTTCGGAAACTCGTTCGCGTCTTGCTCTTCCTCCGGGGCATGAGCCAGGCTCGTGTCGAGGACCAGATTCGTGAGAAGCTCGATTCTCCCGTCAAAGTGCTCGACGAGCGCGGAGCAGCTTTCCACCCAGTCGCCGGAGTTATAATAAGTGACGCCGTCGATCTCGCGAATGACGGGGGAATGGATGTGGCCGCAGACCACGCCCTGCACATGGTCCCCGCAGGCGAAATGGACGATGGCATTCTCGAATTCGCCGATGAAATTGACCGCGTTTTTTACGTTCATCTTCACGTATGCGCTCAACGACCAGTAGCTGAAGCCCAAGTGGCGCCGCAACCAGTTGATGGGCGAGTTGAGCGTGAGCAGGATCTGGTAGCCGATGTCGCCCAGGTGAGCGAGCCACTTGATGTTTTGGACGACGGCGTCCAGTTCGTGGCCGTGAATGACAAGGAGGCGCCGTCCGTCGGCTGTCGTGTGGATGAGACGGGGCACGATGGTAACCGCGCCGTAGTTTCCGCAGAATTTCGAGATGAATTCGTCGTGATTCCCCGGGATATAATAGACGTGGCTGCCTTTGCGTCCGGCCCGGAGGAGCTTCTGGATGACGTCGTTGTGCGTCTGCGGCCAGTATCGGCTGCGTTTAAGCGACCAGACGTCGATCAGATCTCCAATAACATAGAGTGTCTGAAACTGGTGCGTGCGCAGGAATTGCAGAAGCGCTTCGGCCTGGCTCCCTCGTGTGCCGAGATGCACATCGGAAATCCAGGCCGTGCGATAGCTTGTCATGTTCCGACAAGCGTGCTTTGGGGATCAAAAGTCAAAACCAAAGTCGGCAAGGCCGTCATATTTAACATCGTTGTCGCATTAGCGGCGCCCGTCCGGCCCGAATTTGTTCAAGCCGGGGCGGGCGTTGCGCAGGTTAAGGGCGCTAATGTGTTACCGCGTAGTAGAGCACGTTGAGCCCAAGCGCGGTCGCGTCGGCGGGTTCATACCCGGCAGCGTATGGCGCGATCGCGCGCTCCCAACCGGCGCTGAGGTCATTGGGGGTGTAGATGACTGCAAGCGAGCCATTGAGATCGATGCCAAACATTTCCGGGGCGCCGTCGATTTGATTTCCTTTGCGAGTGGCGAGGGCGGGTCGTGCTTTCACAGTCTCGACATTTTTTGGCTGGCGGAAAAGCTCGTGGCCCGCGGGAAGCGGCTGGAGCTGCTTCCCGGGAAGCACCTTGGCGATCTCCTGCCGGAAAGCCTGATCGAATGTCTGCCGGCCTTCACCCGCTTCGGCGAAGAGCACGCCGCCGTTCATGAGGAACTTGCGCAGATTCGCGCGCTCCTGCTCATTGAAAACGAAGTCCGTCGTGCCGGTGAGATAAAGGAATGGCATCTCGAAGACGGCGGCATCGGTAAGTGCGACATCGCGGAGTTCAAAACTGACTTGAGTGCCGGTCTCCTTGTTGAGTGAGTTCAGGAGCATCGGAAAGGCGGCGGAACGCGTTTTCCACGGTCCGTCGTGGACGATCTGCCCGACGCGAAACTTGCCGGCGTTCTTCTTGTCCACGTCAGCCAGTTCAACACTCTTGCCGACCGAGCGGCCCGCATCGCGCATCGCTGTCGCATAGGCGATGATATTGGCTCCGAGCTTCCGCGCATCGGCGTCCGCGTAGCCCCAGCTATCGTGGGTATTCTGCTCCCAGCCGAGCGCGAAATCCCATCTCGAGATAATGATCGCTGTGCGGTTGTCCACATCGACGCCTTCGATGAAAGGGTAGGGATCGACAACCACGCCGTCTTTCACCATCCGGTCGCGGTACTGCACCTTGTCGATATTATAGTAGCTGTGGAAGATGGGATGATCGAGCCGGAGGCGGTACACATTCCGTTCGGGCAGGATCTGCTGCGCTGCTTTCAATGCCGACTGGTAAGCGTTTGGGTTGCCGACAAGCGAGTTGAAGATAATCGTGCCGCCGTTGAGGATGTATTCTCTCAGGTGAGACGCCTCCGTCGTGCTGAGCGTGAAGGCTTTGTAACCGGAACGATAAAGGACGGGGTTCTTGACAGCGTCGGTGCTCGTCTCCTCGAATGACTTTACGTTGGACGAGAAGTGAACATTCATCTCGGCGCTCAGCGATTCCAAGAGACCTTTCAGATCGTTCGGCGTGCGCGCCCAGTCCTCGGCATCGGCGCTCTTAATTTTGGTCAGCAGAACGGGAGGCAGCGGCGGGTTCTTCTTCTCCTGGCGCTTCATCGGCACGGCAGGGTACGGAAGCGGAGGCATCCCTTCGCTGGACGAAATCTGGGCCGGAGGCGGTTTGGGAATCTCGAGCGGAGGCGGCTCCGGTGGTTGTGGCCCGGCAAAGCACGCAGTAGCGGCCGCCGCGGCGAAGAGCGTAGAGAAAGATGCGGTTTTCATTCGAGAATGTGATTGGGTGTACGTCGGCACATCTTGAACGTGCCATCGTTCCGGCTTCATAAATAGTCGCACATCCATGCTCTTTCCGCGAAAAGAGAGGGAAGTTGGGATCAAATGAGATTAGTCAATCCGTGGATGCGAATCCCATTCCTGCGCAAATTAATAGTGGTATGGGGAGGTTTGCTGCTCAGTTGCGCGCCGTTCGCCCCGGCGGAGGAGGAGGTTCCGGTTTCCGGTGGCTACCTCGTTTCCAAGTGGACTCAGGACGACGGGTTGCCAGACAACTCGGTGAGCGCGATAGCGCAGGCGGACGATGGCTGCCTCTGGATCGGCACCTACGATGGAGCCGCCCGGTTCGATGGCTTGCGCTTCACAAGCTACTTGCACGGAAGCACACTGGGAATGCCCGATGGAAAAGTGAGGGCGATTGCAGGAGGAGCCGGCGCACAGATCTGTTTCGGGTTCGAGGATGGAGCGATCACCTGCGAAAGCGGCGGCGTTTTTCGAGTCATCCTAAACGCCACAGGCTCCCCCGATGACTGGCTCGCCTCTCTGGCGAGAGACAAGGAGAGTCGGCTCTGTGCGGGAATGTCGAAGCTTCGCCTGCTTCGCAGGGAGGGAAACGGGTGGGCGCATTTGGAAGAAAACGGCGGCCTGCGCGGTGCAGGGGGCGTCCAGATATCGAGCGATGCACTAGGAAAACTCTGGTTCGCAACGGACGACTCGTACGGAACCGTGGACGAGACGCATTTTACCGTGCTCGCCAGCGATGCGGTGACGCCTCGACTGCTGCCGCGAAAGGCGGGCGGCATCTGGCTTGTGCGCGGAAGCGTGCTTACGATCCGCAGCGATAAAAACGACCTCCTGTATGGCGTGCAGACTCCATGGCGGGGTGGCGCATCCGAGGTTCAAGCTCTGATCGAGGACCACGAGGGGCGGCTGTGGATCGGCACGAAAGGACAGGGTTTATTTCGATTCGATGGTGAGTTCGAGCGTGTCCCCGCCTCTCACGGCTTCATCCTGTCCCTGGCGGAGGACCGTGAGGGAAATATCTGGGCGGGCACTTTGGGCGGAGGCTTGGTGCGCCTGCATCCCAGGCAGGTATTGCTGCACAATGAAGCCGCTGGATTCCCAGCGGATGTGATCGACGCAGTCTGCGAGGACGGAGAAGGCGCCCTCTGGCTGGCAGCGCGAAACGCGGGAGTGATTCGCTTTCTCGATGGAAAAGCCGCGCTTTGCACGAAGGATAATGGGTGGCCCGGCGGCTATTGCGGCACGCTCAGTGGCGATGGGTCTGGCGGCGTTTTGTTCGGGACACTCGGCGACGGAGTCGTCCAATGGAGCGGTGGCACATTCAGCCGCCAAGGGCTACGATCGATCGACGCGGTGTTTGCTGTCAGCCGCAGCGACGCGTGGGCTGCGAGTGATAAAGGCGTCTTCCGCCATATCGGCGGAGCCTGGGCGACCACCGAAAGCCTTGCGCGGGCAACCTGCTTCTGTTCGGATGCGAAGGGGCAGATCTGGGCTGGAACGGCCGAAGGCGGTCTGTTTCGTTTTACAGACTCGCGATGGCAGCCGGCTCCTGGAGTTTCAAAAAGCGTGGGCGCGATCCGCACTCTCGCGGCCGACGACGGCGAGGTGCTCTGGATTGGCGCCAAACGAGGCTTGGTGAGGTATGCAGACGGGAAGTCGGCGCGGTTTGGAAGAGCTGAGGGGCTGCCCTCCGAAGATATCCGGCAGGTCGTGCTCGATGGGCCGTCGCTTTGGTGCGGCTCGGCTCGGGGGCTGTTTCGAGTCAGCCGCACGGAGCTTGCAGCTTTCTCCGCGGGCAAGCGGCTCTCGATCGATGTGAAATCCTTCGGGCAAAGCGAAGGGCTGGGAAGTGTGGAATTTGCGGAGGGAGGAGGCCGCGGCGCCTGCCGGACGAAGGACGGAAGGCTCTGGTTTGCAAGCCGCCAGGGCGCCTTTGAAGTGAATCCTGCGAAGGTCGTTCAATCTGACGCCGCCCTCAATGTTCATATCGACGGCGTGTCCATCGGCGACAAGCCGATGCAGCCGCTCGATGGCGGCGCCGTCCACGCGCCGCCCCTCACACAAAAGATTGAAATCGACTACGTGGCGGTCTGTCTCTCTGCCCCAGAATCCGTTCGATTTCGCTACCGTGTCCTGCCCGACGATCCGACGTGGAGCGGTCCAGTGACGACTCGCAGCGCAACGTTCATCGGGCTGCGTCCAGGGCGGCGGCAGTTCCAAGTGTCGACGTTTCTTTCCGGCTCGTCGGAAGCGGACGCGCCTATCGCGAAGCTGGATGTATTCATCGAGCCGGCGCTGTGGCAAAGGGGCTGGTTTCGCGCCCTGTCCGGCGCAGCGATCGTCGCGGTCGCCGTCCTCCTGGCTCGCATCTGGACCGCGAGGCGTTTTCGCGAACGTCTTCGGGCGCTGGAGCGAGAGCGTGCGCTTGAGAACGAGCGCGCGCGGATCGCCCGCGACATGCATGACGAATTAGGCGCAAATCTCACAAGCATCTGTCTGCTAGCCGAGCAAATCCGGACGGCCTCGCAGGAAGTGCCAGCCGCCGTCGCCGAGCGGATCGAGAAGGTTGGCAGGGCCGCGCGCGCCGTCTCACAAACACTGGATGAGATCGTCTGGACGGTTAATCCGCGAAACGATTCAATCGAAGGCCTCACGGGCTACCTCCTCGACTATGCGTCGGAATATCTGGGCGGGGCTGGCATTCGCGCCAGACTCGACGCGCCTGAATCGTTCCCACACGTGCCCGTCTCATCGGACGTGCGCCACGAGCTTTTGCTTGCAGTGAAGGAGGCGCTCAACAATGCCGTGAAGTACTCAGGATCTCCAGAGGTCGAGTTGCGGATTCGGTTCGATGCGCGTGCGATAGCCATCCGCATTGCTGACAAGGGGAGAGGCTTCGATTTGCAAAACCGGTCAGCATCGCGAAATGGGCTGCGCAATATGGAGCATCGCCTTTCAGCGATTGGCGGCCAATGTGCCATCACAAGCGCCATCGGGGCGGGGACATCTGTCGATTTGATCGCGCCGTTTGCTGCTCCCCACTCATCATGAAAACCCCTGTTGCCATCGTAGAAGACGACGCCGATCTTTGCGAGAATATAGCGTCCCTCATAGCGCGATCCAAAAGCCTTAAATTTCTGAGCGCGTTTTCGTCGGGTGAAGAAGCGCTCGCGCGCCTGCCCGCGCTCCTTCCCGCGGTAGTCGTCATGGATATTAACCTGCCGGGCATCTCTGGGGTGGAATGCACCCGTCTGCTCAAGTCCGTCCTGCCCGAGACTCAGGTCTTGATGCTCACGATGTTTGACGACGCCGAGAGTATATTCGGGGCGCTTCGAGCGGGTGCGAGCGGCTATTTGCTGAAGCGAAGCGCGCCCGCGGGGCTTGTCGAGGCGATCCAGCAGGCGGCCGAAGGAGGCGCGCCGATGAGTCCGCAGATCGCTCGCAAAGTCGTCCAATTTTTTCGCAGTCCCGGAGCGGGATCTGCGGATGACGACGGGCTTACAGATCGCGAGCGCGAATTGCTCAGCCTGCTCGCCCGCGGAGATCAGTACAAGGAGATTGCGGATCAACTCAGTATCAGCATGGATACCGTGCGCAGCCACATACGCCGCATCTACAAAAAGCTCCACGTCCATTCCCGCACTGAGGCGACCGTGAGATTTCTCGGAAGGCGAACTTAAGCGAGACCGGTCGGCATCGTGGCGCCGGAAGAGGCCGGACACCGTCGTTTTTCAGAGGATTTTCTCCGCTCAGGTTGATTGCGGCCCTGCGTCCGTCTCGTGAATTTCGTTTGCGCTCGAATCGATTCGCCCTTTGTTCACCGCCCTTCGCGACATGAAAAAAGCGCTCATAACCGGAATCACTGGCCAGGATGGCTCCTACCTCGCGGACCTTTTGCTCGAGAAGGGGTACGAGGTTCACGGAATTATCCGGCGCGCGAGCACCTTCAATACGGCGCGAATCGATCATCTGTACACCGATCCTCACGTGAATGGCGTGCGGATGTTCCTCCACTACGGCGATCTCTCGGATTCGCTGAATCTGACGAGGCTCATCGACCGGGTCGGTCCGGACGAAATCTACCATCTCGGCGCCCAGAGCCATGTTCGCGTCAGCTTCGAAATTCCCGAGTACACGTCGGACGTCACCGCCCTCGGCACGATACGCATCCTCGAAGCGCTGCGGGAGACCAGGGTGCCCGCGCGCTTTTACCAGGCATCGTCCAGCGAGATGTTCGGGAAAGTCCAGGAGGTTCCGCAGACGGAGCGAACCCCATTCTGGCCGCGCAGCCCGTATGCCGTGGCGAAACTCTATGCGTATTGGGCGACCGTGAACTACCGCGAAAGTTACGGCATGCATGCCAGCAACGGCATTCTCTTCAATCACGAGAGCCCCCGGCGGGGCGAGACGTTTGTTACGCGGAAGATTACGCGTGCGGTTGCGAGCATCAAACACGGCTTGCAGAAAGATTTGTACCTCGGCAATCTCGACGCCAAGCGGGATTGGGGCTACGCGCCGGAGTTTGTCGAAGGGATGTGGCGCATGCTTCAGCAGCCAGAGGGAGACGATTACGTGCTAGCCACCAATGAGACTCATACCGTCCGCGAATTCTGCGAAGCGGCCTTCAGCCATGCCGGGCTGGATTGGCAGGAATTCGTGAAATACGATGCCCGCTATGAGCGGCCTGCCGAAGTCGATTTGCTCATCGGCGACCCCGCCAAGGCGAAGGAAAAGCTCGGTTGGGACTGCAAAGTGAAGTTCAACGAACTGGTCCGCATTATGGTCGAGGCCGACCTGGTCGAGGATAAGAAGACGCTGGTGCGAAGCTGAGCCGGTTTCCGGCAGAGCGTTCAGAAGGACGCGAGGAGGCTGCAGGCGAAGACGATCCCCCAGAATATTCCGAAGAGGAAAGGCATCACTTTTGGGAAAAGCAGGCCGCGCTCCTCGATCCACCGTTTGCGTTCGAGCCGGAATGCGCTCGCAAAATCGGGGTTTCGCGCATAAAAATCCATCTGCTTCTGGTGCCAGAGCCGGATGGTGGCCGACGCTCCTGCGATTGAGGGGAATACCAGCAGCGAGATGCAAAACCCGATGGCGGGCAGCAGATGCGTGGAAAACCAAGGGTGCCATTTGAATCCGTTGCCGCGCGAGATCGCGAACGCCGTCACAAGAAACGATTGGGACGTGACGTACCAGGTGAGCCGGTTTGCGATCAGGCCGTGTTCAGCCCGGATTTCTTCGCGAATGAATTGATATTCTTTGTCCGGCGCCATTTCCGGCCGAGGAAAGCAGGAAGTTCCCTGCGGCGCAACCTTCCGAGCGTACGGGGCGCGAGGTTCCCCAAGAGGCCCAGCATCTTAAGATGTGGCGCTTCCTCCGGTTTCGGCTAGTTCATTTCGCCATGACTTTCCGTTGCTCCACCGTCGCCGCCATGTCTCTCATTTGCGCTCTCTTTCGGGCAATTGCCGGGGACGTGACCAAACCGCTGACCGATGAGGAAATTTTGCGGCGGATCAAATATCCGTCATCCGAGTTCGATGCGTCCGTATTCGCATCTCCGCCGGATATTGCGTACCCGATTTTTGCGAGCGCAAGCCCGGATGGCGCTCTCTTCGTCGGCTGCGATGCGAATGGCTCGCTCGACCAAAAGCCGGGCAGGGGGAAAGTGATTCGATGCGTGGACACAAAGGGGAGCGGAAAGGCCGACCAATTCACGGTATTCGCCACGATGGACAGCCCTCGAGGCGTGGCTTGGGATCCAGGCGCCAGGACTCTTTATGTAATGCATCCGCCAAACCTCACGGCGTATCATGACGACGCTGGGACGGGCGTCGCGTCGCGACAAGAGGATCTCATTACGGGACTGGGATTTGGCCTTGATTACAGAGGAGCGGATCATACGACGAATGGGATCCGAATCGGGATCGACGGCTGGATTTACATCGCCGTGGGTGATTACGGCGCCGTCAAGGCCGCCGGCAAGGATGGGCGCACGCTGAATATGCGCGGCGGTGGGATTGTGCGCGTTCGTCCGGATGGGAGCGGGCTGGAGCGGGTCGTCTGGGGAACGCGCAATACTCTTGCGGTTGCGATCAGTCCCGAGATGGAGCTATTCACACGCGACAATACCAACGACGGCGACGATTGGAACGACCGGCTCAACCACACTCCATTTGGAGCCCAGATGGGCTACCCGAATCTCTTTCGCAATTTCCCGGACGAGATCATTCCGGCCTTGGCGGATTACGGTGGGGGCGCACCGGTCGGCGCGGTATTCATCGATGAGCCGGCGCTTCCAGCACCGTGGAACTACGGATTCTATAGCGTGGAATGGGGCCGCAACGAAATCGATCTGCATCCGCTCACGCGAAGTGGCGCAACCTGGAAGGCGGGCCTGAAGCAATTCATGCAGATGACGCGCGCGACCGACCTCGAGGTGGACGGAAACGCGCACATGTACGCGGTAAGCTGGGATGGGGCGACATTTACGTTCAACGGACCAAATGTCGGATACGTAATCCGTCTGACTCCGAAGGGCGTGAAGTCTGATAAGACGCCGCCGCTCAAAGCGATGACCGAAGCGGAACTTGTGGCAGGCATCGGTGGACCGAGCGCGGTCTGGCGATTCGCGAGCCAGCGCGAGCTCCTGGTGCGCGGAGCGAGCGCGGATGGGGAGAAAGGACTTCAGGCGGTCGTGCGGGAAAATAAGAATCTCGGCGCTCGCGTGGCAGCGATCTTTACGCTCAAGCAGCTTCTGGGAGAAAAGTCGCATCCCTTTCTGCTGGAACTCACGGATGATAAAAGTGTCCGCGAGTATGCGATAAAGGCGCTCGGGGACGACGTGCGACTTGCGGATCGGATACCCGCGGCTCCATTTCTCAAAGCTCTGAACGACGATGATCCTCGCGTCCGCCTGCAAGCGGTAACGGCGTTGGGACACCTCGGGAAGGCCGAGGCCGCCGATCCATTGTTGGGCCGCACCGCCGACGAAGATTTCACGGTTGCGCATATGGCGGTGCAGGCTCTCCGGTGGCTCGATGCTTTCGAAGTGTGCCTCCATGCGCTCGACTCTTCCGATCGCAAGACGCAGCCGGGGGCCTTGCGCGTGTTGCAGTCCCTCTATGAACCGGCGGTTGTGGATGGTTTGATATCACGTCTAAAAAGTTCCGATCCCACGCTTCGCCAGGCGATACTGAATGCACTTTGCCGGCTGGACACTCAGGAGGCGCTGTACACAACTCCTCAAATGTGGTGGGGGACGCGGCCCGATACGAGCGGGCCCATCTACAAACCTGTCCGCTGGGAGGGGAGCGATCGGATTGAAGGCGTACTGAAGGAGGCGCTTGCACAATCTTCGGGCGAGGATGGGAGGAAGCTTGTTACGCAGATCATGCGGACAAAGGTGGCGTTCCCTGGGTTGACCGATCTCATGCTCGCGAAAGCGGGCGGCGATACGGGATCCCGGCTGGATGTCCTTGAGAGTATCCTGTCGCCGAAGACTCCTACCTCCCCGGAAGTCTTGAAAGCGCTGCGGGGCATTGCACAGTCCGAGAGTGAACAGCCGGAATTGAGGGCGCGCGCGTACCGCGTCCTGAGCGGTGTGCTCGATAAAGAAACTTGGGCCGTACTTGAGACATACAGCAGCCTGGCTGCCCGCGAGCAAACCGGGCCGCTTGCCTCGGTGTGGGAGGAGTTTAGCCGCGACTCTCGACTGGCCGATAAGATTGGCGACCTGCGCAGGCTGGCCGCGGAGAAAGATCCCGCAAAGCGCTCTCTCGGGGAGACGCTCCTTGTGAATATCGCGATCAGCGCGGTGAACAAGAACGAGCAGCAAAAGAAGGAGGCGCGGAGTGCAATCGACGCAATGTGGAACGAACCGGAGCAAGCGTCCTCGCTTCTCGGAGTGATCGGACGGCTGCGTGCAACGCAGTTTGCGCCGCAAGTGCGTGAGCATCTCAACGATCCGAGCCATACGGTCGCGGAGGCTGCGGAGTTTGCGCTTACCCGCCTTGGCTTGGACAAAGCAGGGCAGCCGCCAATGAAAACAATAGGTGAGATGTCGTACGAAGCAGTTGTTCAGCTTGCAGTGGCGGCAAAGGGAGATGCCAAAGTGGGGCAGGAGCTTTTTCTCAAGCAAGGATGTGTTGTCTGCCACACCCTGTCCGAGAAGGAGCCGCCAAAGGGTCCGATGCTTGGCGGGATCGCACAGCGTTACAGCCGGGCCGAACTGTGCGAATCCATTCTGAAGCCGAGCGCGAAGATCGCACAAGGCTTTGAATCGCAGTATTTCAAACTAAAAAACGGCAGTGAAATCGAGGGTTTTGTCGTCAAGGAGGGGGGCGATTCGGTCGAGGTCCGGAATGTCGCAGGAATCACAACCACCGTTGAGAAGGGGGACATTTCCCAGCGCGAGAAGCGCGACAAATCGATCATGCCGGAGGGTCTCGCGGCGAACTTGACGCCCGATGATTTGGCATCGCTCCTTGCGTTCCTCGAATCGACCAAAACGAAGTAGCGCAGGCCCCTGAAGTCGATGAACGCAGAAGCCGGTGTGTAAGCGTTTCATAGCTGCAATCGTGAGGGGGCTTCGAAAGCGAAAACGCCTGCCGTTTGTGGCGGCAGGCGTTTTTAAACTGTCTCGGTTGGGCTAGTCCTTTTTCTCCTTGTCCTTCTCGTCACCCTTTTTCTTGGCAGGAGCGGCGTTCGGCTTCACTTCCGCATGGGACGGCTGCGGTCGTTCGGCGATCTTGGCTGGCTCAGGCCGGGGCGCCGTGGGTTTTTCCGCGACAGAAGCCTCGCGGGGCCGAACAGGCTGCCGGTTTTGGGCTTGCGGTTCCGCCGGTTTCCGCGGCTCCGCGGGCTTCTCGCGGTGCTTTTCCTGAACGGCCGGTGCGTGACCTTCAAATGGGACCGGTTTCACCGATTCATGATTCACACGGGGTTCGGCTGGTTGACGTGGTTCCACAGGACGACTTGGTTCAACAGGCTCCACGTTCCGCGGTTCATTTGGACGCACAATTTCGTGCTCATTCAGCGGCTGGCCGGGTTTTGGTACGGTGGCAGCCGGGTTGTGAGGTTCACGTGGAGTGACTTCGTGCTCCGAGGGATTCAACGGTTGGCCAGGTTTTGGAATGGTTGCAGCCGGATTGTGCGGTTCGCGTGGAGTGACTTCGTGCTGCGCAGGATTCAGCGGCTGGCCAGGTTTTGGAACGGTGGCAGCCGGATTGTGCGGTTCGCGTGGGGTGACCTCGTGCTCCGCGGGGTTCAGCGGCTGACCGGGCTTGGGAATGATGGCAGCCGGATTGTGCGGTTCGCGTGGGGTGACTTCGTGCTCCGCAGGATTCAGCGGCTGACCGGGTTTCGGGATGGTGCCAGCCGGATTGTGCGGTTCGCGTGGAGTGACTTCGTGTTCCGCAGGATTCAACGGCTGACCGGGTTTCGGAATGGTGGCAGCCGGATTGTGCGGTTCGCGTGGATTGACTCCGTGCTCCGCGGGAGTCAGCGGCTGGCCTGGCTTCGTTCCGGGGAGGCCTGGTATCCGAGCTTCGCTTGGACGCGGAGCTACATGCTCGCCGGGCACGACGGGCTGACCCGGTTTGATTCCAGATAAGCCTGGGTGTTCTCCGGGGCGCTGAATTCCTTTCGGCGCTTGAGTTCCGGGCGCCGCCTTTTGATCTGCCGTGAGCGGTTGCCCGGGCTTCACTATTGCCATGCCGGGTGCGGTTCCGGGATGCAACGTTGGCGGCTGGATCGTCGGTTTGAATCCTTTGTTTGCCAGCGAGAGTGGAATCGTCGCCGGGGCATTCGCCGGGGTAAGTCCGTGCGCTTGCTGGGCGATGTGTGTCTTAAGGGCTTCAGCTTGCTTCGGATCGACTTGAGACCATCCCTTATCCAATTTCGAAGCTGGGATCGTTTCCGCTACTTTGGGCAGCGTTGCCTTGTTTGCGCCAGGAGTTACTTTAGGCGCCGCGAACGAAAGGACGTTTCCGTTCATTTGATGGTACTTGCCCCCGGCAAACGGTTGCGCAGCGGCTGTCCGGCTGACAAGGATCGGCGCAAACGGCTGGCCTCCCGAGTTGCGGATCACGTTATTTACGGCATGAATATTCGGTCCGCCGTTGAAGATCGTTGTGTTATTGTTACTGATATTCGTCACCCGGCTGATGTTGGTCACATTCACCGATTGCTGGATATAGTTCACATTTTCCCGGCGGGGGAACAGAATCGCACCCACATTAGCTGCGCCAAAATCCGAGACGTTGCAGAAATTGTACGAGGCCGGTCCCAACCCATAATGGGCGTCCGCCCAGCCGCCGATGCCGACCCTGCGATCGAAGCCTGCGTCTGGAGGCAGAGGCGCCCAGCCCACATGTCCACCGCCGTACCGCCACGAACACCACGCCGGCGCCCAGACGCGTCCAGGCGCCCATACCCAGCGGTTGCCGGAAACGCAAGCCCAGCGCCCGTAATGGTATGTGGCCCAACCCCATTCTTCATCGGAATCGAATGCCCATCCGGCATTGGAAGCATAATGCCAGCGGCCGACGGTGTATGGCCTCCAATCCGCCGCAACGCCCCTCGGTTCCCAGCAGCGACCGTAATTGGCAACATCGACCCATTGGCCATGGCGGTGCAACGACTCTGCCGAGTAGAAGATGTCGCTTGCAACGCCCACGTCGGTCTGTGTCTCGTCCGCCGCGTCGTCGTCGCGGATGTCCGTCTGGATCGTTTCGAGCGCGTGCAATTGCGGCGTTTGCAACTGCGGCGCGGGCAACTGCGGCGCGGGCGCTTCGGCGACCGCAGCGGGCGGAAGTCCGGCTTGGGACGAAACCTCCTCGTTTGTAAGCGCATAAAACGCGAAGGGCACGCTCCCCGCGCGCTGTGTGATCGTTACCCCAGGAGTCGTCGTCCCGTCCCACGTGTACCGATAGTCGATGTAGTACGCCTGGTTCGGATCCTTAAATCCGCCGGGCGAAGTCGTGGCGTCGTCTTCATTGAAAAGATCGGTCTCGACCGCTGGTTGCCCGTCACCGGCAAATGAAAGGTCGGTGAGCCGGTCTTGCGAACCGGAATTGCCGATGTAGATGCGCAGGTCGTACGTTTTGCCTGCCTGGAGGCTAGCAGGATCGATCACGATGTACTGTTCCGAACCGTTGTCTGCATCCTGGTTGAAAGTGTACGCGGACAGGATTTCCGCCATCGTGCCATCGGCTTGGAGCGTAGCGGTTTTTCCCCCGCCGCCTGCAAGCACGCCCGTTGCCGCACTCAGGGTAATATTATTGGCCGACGCCTGATTCCCAGAGATGGCGAGGGGCGTGAACGTGACGCCATTGATTGTGCGGGTTGCCGATCGGCCGCAATTGACCGCGCTGGTGTACGTGTTATTTGCGTCGATGCTGGAGCCCGCGTCGCTGCCGATGGCAGGGATGGGGGCGTAGAAGAGCGAGCCGCCGTGGGATTCGGCCAGGAGGCACAGTGCGGTCGCTGCCACAGCAGGCAGCAACGGGAGCCGCCTAGGGCGGTGGCCGTGTGCGGAGATTGGGGATTTAGTTGGGGATGTCATGATCTGTGATGGTGAGGTTCTTGCGTGTGATGTCGGTGCGACGAGTCAAAGGCGCGGTTTATTCTATCTGAATCGTGAGGAGTCGATCGTGCGGTTCCGCATTCTGTTTAATAAAATCTTTAGCATGCCGCGCTTGCTTTTCCATTCTCCCCTCCTATTTTCCGTCCCCACTCATGGCCCAAGATCCCAGCATTGAAGCCGCGCGCGCACGCATCCAGCGGCTCGTTGACGAGATTGCCGCGCTCTCGCGCAAGGATCTTCGTAGTGAGGAGTACTTCAAGGAATTTCTCGCTCGCGCCGTGGGAGCGACGGATGCCAAAGGCGGCGGGTTGTGGCTCGCCGGGCAGCGAAGCGCCGATGGGAAGTGCGAATTCCAGCTCTCGGCGCAGGTGGAATTTGAGTCTTCGGCTTTTCATTCCGACGAACGGCAGCATGGCTTGCTGCTGCGAGCGCTTGGGGAGGTGATAAACACGAAGCAGCCTCTCGTCTGTCCTCCCGAACCGCCTCCTCCGCAACCTGGGTCCATCGAAGCGCAGATCGTGCAGATGGGCGGCGCGCCGTCGCAAATCGCCTCGCCGTGGACAAATCGCACCGCTTTTCCCTTTTTCCACGTGCCGCTTTTTCTTAAGGAACAGCCACTCGGCGTCCTCCAAGTATGGCTTCAGCCGTACGTAAAACCTCAAGCGTATCAGGAGTTCGTGGCGTTCCTGTCCTCGCTGGCGGGGCATGTCGAGCAGCATCTCCAATCGCGGCGCCTGGGCAATTTAGTGATGGAAAACCAGCGGCTCCAGCATGTGCTGAGGTTTGCAGGCGACATAGTCGGCGCGCTCGACCCGCTGGAAGTGGCGCGCCTCGCCGCGAACTACGGGCGCGATCTCATTGGCTGCGAGCGATGCTCGATACTTACCGTGGATGGCGGGCGTTGGGACGTGCTGGCGATTTCTGGGCAAGAGGTCGTCGAGAAGAAGAGTTCCATGGTGAAGGCGATGGGTGCGTTTGTGGCGGCCCACTCGCATCCCGACGCATTCACGCGCACGGAGCACGATGCCCGCACTGGCGCCGAGATCATCCGGCAGCAGGCGCTCACCCTCAGCAAAAAGGAATTGCTCGAAAGATCGGAGGCTGCGGCGAACTCAAACGGAAATGGCGCGCACTCAACGCACGCGACGGATAACACCCTGGCGATTCGGCGGACCGACGCAACCGATCTCGAATACTTCGAGCATTCCCATGTAATTTCCGCATCGATCGCTCCCCTGCTGAATGAGGAAAAGGAACTGGTCGGCGCCTATTTTGCGGAAAGCACGGTGGAGAGTTTTTTCGATGGGGGCGGCGCGGGCAAGGAGTCGAGTTCTGTCAACCGCATGACGGAGTGGCTCGCGCTTCACACGGCGAAGGCGCTGGGAGCCGCGCGTGACTACCAATCGCTGCCATTTCTCCCCGCGACGCGAAGGCTTCGCAACGCACGACTGGCGCTTGCCGGGCCTCGGCGCAGGCGAAATTGGCTGCGGCTTGGAATCATAAGTGGACTGCTCTTTCTGGTGTCGCTTTACCCGAAGGTGGATCAGGCGGATGGCAATTGTGTCCTTGCGCCGGAGCATCGCGCAACGGTCGCGGCGGAGGTGCCAGGGCGGATCGAGAAGGTGCTGGTGCATGAAGGGGATCGGGTGACAAAGGGGCAGCCGCTCGCGCAACTCGACACAAGACGGCTGGAAACCGAACTGGAATCGGTGCGAGGGGAGCGGATGCGCACACAGGCCGAGTCGGAGCGTTTTCGAGGCGCTGGAGACGAAGCAGCCGCGCAAATCGCGACCATTCAGGCGGGAGCGACGCAACCGCAGGAAAAAAAGTTACTTCTGGATATCGCCTCCGCGACTCTCCGCAGCCCGATCGACGGCGTGGTGCTCACCAAAGATATCGAGCAGCATGCGGGCGAGTTTGTGCAAGCCGGCACGAGCTTCGCCGAAGTTGCTGGAATGTCCGACTGGGACTTGCAGCTCGAAGTGAGCGAGCGAAGCATCGGGCGCGTGGAGAAGGCGCTGGCCCGGCATGCGCCGCTGGCCGTGAACTATATCTTATACAGCCAGAGCGCTCATAAGCTGAGCGGCGCTCTTCAGCACGCCCAGCAGATCAGTGCGGCGGCCTACCCGCGTGAGAAGGAGCAAGTATTCATCGTTACCCTTCCCGGCGTTCAGTTTCCAGAGGAGATGAAAGGCGAACTCCGCCCTGGCCTTACGGGACGCGCCAAGATCGAGATGGGAAGGCAGCCACTGTTGTTTTGGTTCTTCCGCCGGGTTGTCGATTGGGTTCAGCTCAAAATCGTCGGATAACTTATTACACCGCCTTCGTTTGCATGATGCACCTGCTCACTTGGTCTCCTCGCCGTCCGTCTCGCTGGCTCTTGGGCGCAGCGTTGTATCTAGTTATGGCGCTGCCAGCCCTGCGCGCCGCCGAGATCGAAGGGCTGGTGCTTCCGGTGGAAGACACGAGCGTGTCGTCCCCTGTGCTTCAAGAAGTGATCGAGGCCGTGCTGGTAAAGGAGGGCGATCAGGTCAAAAAAGGGGACGTGTTGGTGCAGCTTAGGAGCGCGAAGGAGCAGTTGCAGGTGGATGAGGCGAAGAAGCTGGTCGAGCAGGCTCAGTTTGTGCAGAAGGGCCTGGACGCATTATACAAAGAAAAGATCGGCAGCCACGAACAGGCGATAAAGGCTCAGACGGAGCTGGATCTCGCCAAGATCCGATTGGCGCTCGCTGAAGAGCAATTGCGGGAAAAGACCGTCCGCTCCCCAGTGGACGGGATTGTAACGCGGAAATTCAAAGAGGCGGGAGAGTCGGTCGATCGCGTGGAGAAACTGGCCGAGATTGTTAACATCGACCGAGTGTACGTCCGCTTCTATCTCGATCCGAAGTTCATGGAAGTGCTGCACAACGGCGACGATGTCAATGTGCGGTTTCCCGTCCTTGCCGGGCAGCAATTCAAGGGGAAGATCGACTTCATCGCGCCGCAGATCGATGCGAGCAGCAATCTCTTTATCGTAAAGCTGCTGATCGACAATCCGGGGCACAAGATCAAGGCGGGCATGCGTGGGCTCGCGGATTTCACGAAGGCGGCGGGAGCTTGAGTCTCAGTCAGCGCCCCGATGCCAGAATCCACCGTTCTCGCCGAGCCGCTGCCGCAGCCCGCGCCGCATATCCCGAATGCGCCGCAGGAGAACGTAGTGCTGCCGCCGCTCCGCCAGGATCTCATTGTCGGCCGGCAGATTTACGAGGGGCGGTCGTTCTACGTTATCAAGGATCCCATTTCGCTGCAGTACTTCCGGATGACGGCGGAGGATTACTATCTGGCTTCTCTCTTCGACGGCCGCCGGACTTTTGGAAGGATTCGCGACCTGTTTTCGGAGCAATTCCCGCACGTTCGGCTCGAGTATTCTCTGGAGGAGCTCAACGAGCGCGTGCTGCGGATGTCAAACGACCTCGCCCTCATGCAGTTCCTGAGTGTTCAGGGGCTGCGGCTCAAAGCAAAATTCGACGCTCAGAGAAAGCAGAAGAAAAACAAAGGGAGCTTTTACAATTTTGTTAACCAAATCTTCTTCGCGCGCTTCTCGGTGTTCGATCCCGACCGGCTCTTCGCGAAAATGACCAAGCCGATCGGGTGGATCTGGACGCGGACGTCGCTATGGATCTCGATAGCAATCGTACTGGCCGGAATCGCGGTCTTCTGCACGAACGCGTCACGCATTCATCCGACGCTCCAGAATTTCTTCTCTTTCCATAACCTTGCCCTTATCTGGGTGACGACGCTGGTGATCAAGTCGATCCATGAGCTTGGCCACGGGCTCACGTGCAAACACTTTGGGAGCGAGGTCCATGAAGTCGGAGTGATGATGCTTGTCTTTACTCCCTACTTCTTTGTGAACGTAAGCGATTCATGGGTGCTTCCCGACCGTAGGCATCGGATGCTCATCTCCGCTGCGGGAATCTACGTAGAACTCGTGATTGCAGCCCTTGCGACGTTTCTCTGGGCTGTCGTGCAGCCCGGCCCGGTTCAGGATTTTCTCTTTAATATCATGGTGATCGCGTCGTTCTCGACGCTCGCCTTCAATGCAAATCCGCTGATGCGGTTTGACGGCTATTACATCATGACTGACCTGCTCGAAGTGCCGAACTTGCAAGGCAAGTCGAGGGCGCTTGTCACGCACCAGGTTAAGACCCTGCTCTTTGGAAGACACTCCAACGATCCGGTGATGGCGCGTATGCCTCTGCCGAAAAAGCGCTTCGCGCTCTTCTACACCTATGCGGTACTTTCCTGGCTCTATGGCTATTTTGTCATCTACAAGCTTACCTGGTTCATGTCGGACAAGCTTGCCAAGTACGATCTCCGCACGCTTGGGCGCCTTCTTTCGTTTTCCGCGCTGTTCGCGTGGGTTATCATGCCGCTGTGGACATTCTCGAAAGGCCTGCAATTGAAGCGTGAAGATTGGAAGCCACATGGCCGGATGCGCCGGTTTTTGCTGACATGCTGCGCATTGATAGGCGGCTTCGTCATCATGTGCTTCGTGCCGGTCGAATTGAAAATCCGGCGTTCGGGTGCTGTGGAACTCTCCGAGCCGGAACAAGTCCGACCGGAAACACCCGGATTTGTGAGGGAAATCTACGTGAAGGAGGGCGACGCGGTAATGCCTGCGCAACCGCTGGCGCTGCTGGAGAACCGGGATGTGGAGAGCCAGTTTAAATCGATCGGAGAGCGGCTCAAGGCTGCTGAGAACGCGGTGCAGCGGGCGCTGGGAATGGATCGGCCGACGGAATTGCGGCAGGCTCAGAGCCAGAAGCTCGACTACGAGCGCCGGCTGGAGCAGGCAAGAAAGGATTCAGAGCACTTGGTGCTGAAGGCGGCCACGCGCGGGACAGTGCTCACCCACGATTTGGACAAACAAATAGGCAAGCTGTTGCGCAGCGGTGAACTCTTTTGTGAAATAGGCTCGCTTGATCCGATGCGGATCAAGATGGCGTTGAATGAGAAGCAGGTTCGCTACATAGCGAAGGGCCAGAATGTCGAGATGAAGGTGGATGCCTATCCGGGGAAGACAATCCGGGGCAAGATCGCGGAGGTGCATCCCATGCTGTTTGCGCACGATCTTCCGCCCGCGCTCTCGGCCCGCCGCTCGGGCGATGTGCCGACGGCGATGGATGCGCACGGACAGGAGGTGCCCGTCGAGCGGACATTTGAGGCAAGCATCGACGTCAGCAATCCCGAACGCTTGCTCCGGCCCGGAATGACTGGGCATGGGATTATCCATGCGGCGCGCCGGCCCTGGGGAAGGCTGGTGGCGCAATCGATCCT
Organism: Chthoniobacterales bacterium; assembly: GCA_038238905.1. Taxonomy (GTDB): domain Bacteria; phylum Verrucomicrobiota; class Verrucomicrobiia; order Chthoniobacterales; family Chthoniobacteraceae; genus JBBSFI01. The sequence goes on from JBBSFI010000008.1 coordinate 37,191, forward strand.
CGATCTGGTCAGCCTCGACTATCGCTTTTAAGCATGCTCGTAAAACTTCATCGATCTTTCGCGCTCGCACCGGTTGCCGCCGCGCTGCTGGCCGTCGTGGCGGCTGCTTACCCGGAGGATGCTGGCAAGCATGCACCGGTGCGCAAGGCATCCAGGGCGACGCCAGACACATCGGCGCATGGCGGGAGCGCAACGGGCGATCTTTTTGCCGGCAAAATCGCTGAGCCGATCACGTTGCAGCGCGCGATCGAGCTGGCGCTGCGCAACAACCTGGAGGCGCGGGTCGAGCATGTCGGAATCCGCGTGCAGCGCGCCCAGTTAAAATTCGCGGCGGGCGCTTTTGATCCAGTCTTTTCAATCAACAGTGTGCATCAATCGACTCGCGTTCCCCAGGATATTAACAATCCGAACAGCGCACAGGCAGTCGCTTCCCAGCAGCAGCTTCAAGTTCAGTTGAACCAAGCCGCGCAAGCGTTGAACGCGGAAACTGTAAATGTGCAGGCGCAGGCTCAAAATCAGGCGTCCGCCATCCGGCAGCAATTGCAAAACCAGTTGAACGCCAGCGCGAACTTTGAGCGCGCGGTTACGGGGCAGTCCACACTGCAATTGCCTGGCATTGTCACGCTCAATTCCAATCTGATTCAGCCCCAGCAAATTCTGAAGCCGAATCTGAATAACTTCATCGTCCTCGACCAACAGAACGATCAAAGCGCCGCCAGCCTGCAAGGGCGCCTCCCCTACGGCACGCGTTTTCAGTTCCAGACGTCCGAGAACCGATTTCGGAACACCTACTCGGGCGATCCGAGCCCACCCGAACCGTTGTGGCAGTCGTTCAGCGGCATAACCATCGAGCAGCCTCTGCTGAAGAGCGCCGGCAAAGATGCGAACCTGACCGATCTGCGAGTCGCCCGGCTCAACAAGAAGATTCAGCAATATAACTGGAAGCAAAATATCTCGACCGCGGTTCAGAACGTCATGGCCACCTACTTTGACATGGAGGCTGCGCTTCAGGATATGCGGCTGCGCCAGGAAGCGATCGAGGCGGATTCCAAGCTGGTGCAGATCTATCGCAGGCGGCTCGATCTGGGATTCGCCACCCCGCTGGATGTGCAACAATCGGAAGTGGCCGTTTCGACCGATCGGGAAGCCTATTTGGCCGCGAAAAACATCTTTCTGGAGCGTCAGTTTTCGCTAAAGCGGCTCATTCTCGACCGCGTGGAGGCAAACGATTCCCGCGTCTTCGCCCCAGAGCGCGCTCCGAGGCTCCCACTTCCTGCGATCGACCGTGGCGAACTGCTCCGCACGGCCTTCGATCGCCGCTATGACTATCAAGGAACATTGCTCGGCGCAGATGTTCAGAACCTACGCCTGAAGTTTGCCAAAAATCAGCTTCTGCCGCAACTGGATTTGGTGGGCACGTACGGATTCAATGGCCTCGATTTCGGATTCGCGCGCAGCGAACATCAGGTGTTCGACGGCCAGACTCCGCAGTGGTCGATCGGCGTCAATTTTCAGATTCCTCTTGGAAATCGACAACCCAGAGCGCAATATGAAGCTGCGACCGCGCAAAAGGAGCAGGCGATCCTGCGCATTAAGGAGATCGAGCTGAGTGTATCCGTCGATGTCGATACGACCATCAGCCGAATCGAGACAAACCGGCAGCGGGTTGAAACTTCCCGCAAAACGCGGGAGTTGGGTGACGAAGCGGTCCGGATTTCGTATCGGCGGCTCGACGAGGGCCTCATCTCGGCTTTTGATGTCATAGACCAGCAGCGCAGGCTGTACGACGCGCGGAGCCGGGAGATCGGAGTTACTGCGGAATTGAACAAGTCAGTGACACAGCTTTGGCTCGCGACGGGCACCGTGCTGGAGCACGAGGGAATCGCGTTTCACGACCCTGTCGAGACGATCCGTGTCTCTCCGATAGGAGTTACTGTGCACGAAAGGTGAATCCGGCGGCAGAACATCACCTCATCACGGTCGTTTTGCGCTGTCGAGCTGGGCGGCGCGTTCATTGAATTGCTTGAGGCGATCTTCCCCGGCTGGATTTCGCACATCGACGTCAACAGTCGGCATTTGCGCTCGCAGCTTCGCCAGATCGGCCTCCGTGATATAGCTCCAATATAGCTTCAATGTCTTGAGGCTCTTGAGAGCCTTGAGGTGCGAAAGCCCGTTTTCCAATGGAAGCACCATGTCGTGAATCTCGAGCTCTCGCAGCTTCTGCATCGGAGCGAATGCCGCGAAATCCGCAGCGGTATAAGGCGCGGGATCCCAGTTGGGTGTAATTTCCAAACGTTCAAGGTTTGGAAGGGCGGCAAGAGCAGGGAAGCACGACCGCGTAATGCGAACGTGGCCCAGACTCACGTCTTTTAGCTGGGTGAGGTGAGCCAGCAATCGGACTGCCTCATCGCCGATCATGCAGCCTCCGAAGTGGATTGCCGTGAGGTTCGAATTCGCTTTCAACGCTGCGAGGCCGCTGCCGGTGATTGTGGTGGAATGATCGACGCCAAACCTCACAAGACTTGGCATATTGTTAAGCGTCGCGAGACCAGCGTCCGTTATCGCCGGTCCATTGAAGAAGAGGGTCTCGATGGAGGAGATTCTCGATAGGCGCAGGAGGGCCGCGTCGTCGAACGGTTCGCCGCCGGTTGAGAAGTGTTTCACATTGGGCAATGCCTCGATGGCTTTCCATGTCTCCTCGTTCAGGCTTTTTGCGTCGCGCACGTCAACGGCTGATCCACCGTCGCGAATGGTTGCTTCGATGCCAGCGGATTTGAGTGCTGCGGCATCTGGCGGCGAAGCGGTCGAATCTCCGATCGCCAGGACGATGAAAAGTGCGCCAATAAAAATGAACTTCATACGAGGAATGAGAGGATTGAAAGTGGTCAGCGAGGCGGCGGTGATTCGCATATCACGGGGTCGATGGCGATGTCTGCCGTCCGGAGGATGCCGCACGAAAGAACGGCGGCAGTGCATGCGCGGTTTCGGCGGAACATACGTTTTTTGGCGGAGTTACCTTCCGAATGGACCGAAGGCGGTCGCAGGAGAGCGTGAGATTTACGATACCCTTGAGCAGACAGCCTCAAGGTGCTGGCCGGCTTTGTACGTTTCCTTCCAGGTGATCGCGTCATGCGACATGAGCATCCGACCCTTCCATTGAGTGCCCACATATATGCCGCCTCCAAAACATGCGGTGAGCGGCGCGTTCTGATTTGGAGTCCTCTTCCAAGCTGAGCCATCGGGCGAGAAGAACGTCGCGCCCGCGCCGATGCCGGCGAATTGCTGTCCTGTCCAGACGACTGTATTCAAGTGCCCCCCTTCTTCGCCGCGCTGCGGGGCGCTCCATGTCACGCCGTCTTCACTGGTCATGCGGAGGCCATTGAGCCCCACGCCGACGAATCTTCCGGCTCCGAAGGCAACATCCGCGAGCGTGTCAATTGCTTTGGAGTCTGGCGCATCCTGCCACGTCTTGCCGCCATCGTTTGATACGGCTCGCCGACCGCGGTCTCCGACTCCTACGATGAGACCTTTCCCAAACGCCAGCCGGCGGATAATATTCTTCCCTGGGATTTCAAGGTAATCGGACCAAGCCTTTCCATCCGGCGATGTTGCTATGAAAGGGTGTGAGCTTCCCACCGAGCCGGGATCGCCGCCGATGGCTATGAATTGCTTCTGCGCGGGATCGAAGCCGAGGCCCCGAAAGTATTTGCTATACTTGGCCTCTTTTTTACCAGTGTCCCAAGCCACGCCGTCCGCGGTCGATGCAAAGATGTTATCGCCGCCATAGCTGCCCACGGCCGCGATAATGCCGTTGCCGGAGGTAATTGCGCGGTATGTCTCGCCTTCCTTGCCGAGCTGCGCTTCTTTCCAAACCGCGCCATCCTGGGAGGAGATGCGCAAGCCATCCTGCCCGGCTGCGACAAAAAGCGCGCCCATCATGCAATCCCCGGCAGGCGTCCGTTGTAAGCTGCGCTCTTCGCGGTCTTGCTATTGCCAAATTCATCCACCTTCACTCCCATGCGATCAAGCATCTCGACGTAAAGGTTCGCGACTGGCGTCTGCTTTTGGAAGCTGACCTGCCTTCCGGTCTTGAGGCTGCCCTGAGCATTGCCTGCCAGGAGCACCGGATAATCGTCCCTTCCGTGTCCACCATCGGCCATATAACTTGTATAAAGCAGCATGGTATTATCGAGCAGGGTCGAACCGCCTTCGTCGATTGCCTTCATCTTGCGCACCGTTTCGGCGAAAAGACTGGTGTACCACGCGTGGATCTGACGACACGCCTCCCGTGAGATCGGGTCGGCGTCCTCGACTTTGCCCGCGTTTCCCTGGTGTTCGAGCGTGTGGCAGTGCCGTTCATAGCCGACGGTCACTACACCTGGGAAGCTCGCTTCGTCGCTGCCGGCCGCGAGAGTTACCACACGCGTTGAATCGGTCTGGAAGGCCAGGATCATCACGTCGGACATCAGCGCGATATATTGCGCGTGCTTCTCCGGGTCGCGTTCGATCGCGTTGCGCATTTTACCAAAGGAGAAATCGGCGAACCCAGGCTGGACCAGTTTTGCCGGGCCGGGCTGAGCCGCGTCGAGAGTCTCCTCCTTGAGCAGAGCCTGCAGCTTTTGAATGCGTTGTTCGACACCGTGAACCGATTCCAGATACTCCGTGAGCTTTTGTTGATCGGCTTTTCCGAGCCTGCGACTAAGGGACTGAGTGCTTTCGCGCACGAGATCGATCACGCTCTGGTCGTAACTATCACGGCTGGCCGTCACCGGTTGCACCTGCGATGCGGCGCGCCGGGCCCAGTTAGGCGCCACGGCTTTGCGTCCGCGAAACATGCGGTCGAAGACTAGCTTGGGATCGGGCTCCGACGGCACCGGATTGCCCGCCCGATCAAAAGAGTACTGATTCAGATTCAAGCCGATTTCGAGCGACGGCATGAAAGTATCCTGGGAATGGTTCTCCGCCGCGACTTGATCTACGGAGACGGCAGTCTTGATCCGGCCGCCTTCGCGGCCCACCTTGCTGGCGCCTGTGAGGTGCGTATAGGAGCAATGCTCGTGCGCATTTACATTTTCGCTCTCTCCCGTCTGCGAAAGGCCGGTGAGCACCAACAGGTCGCTCTTGCAGAAATCGAGTGGACGTAAAATCGAGGGCAGGACGCCGAGCGGTCCATCTTGCGCACATTTCCACGATTCAAGCACAGTCCCCCCCGCCAGGCTGAAGATGCCCATGCGCAAAGGCGGACGGACTGCAGGAGCAGCGGCGAATGCGGAAATCCTTGCAAGCGATTCAAGGAAGGGGAGCGCGACGAAAGCTCCGGCTCCTTTTAGAAAATGGCGGCGGTCGATGTGAGTTGTCATATTAATTGGACGCGGTCTTTTTAGTTTCGGGATTCGGATCGGCATCGCGCCGATATTGGAAGGGGTAACTCGCAGCTATCCCCAGCACGATGGAGGATAGCTTGTCGCCGCTCTTATCGGCAGCAGCCTTTATTTTGGTGATCTGTCCTTCGTCGTAGTAATCGAGTTCGCGCCCCAGTGCATAACTGAGCATCTGGCCGATCAGATTGCGGAGAAACAGATCCCGCCGCGCCCAAACGATCTTTCGCAGTTCATCCGCGCCGCCGAATTTCTCTCCAGTTGGCAGGACGCCGCTCGTATTCAATTCGGCGGTCGTCGGACGCCAGGCGCCGATTGCATCGTAGTTATCCAGGCCGAAGCCGAGTGGATCCATCTTCGCATGGCAACTGGCGCACGCGGGATCGCTCGCATGTTGAGCGAGCTTTTCGCGAAAATCCTTCGGTTCTTTCTTGCTCTTGTCTTCGTCCTTGAACATTCCCGCGTTGGCCGGAGGAGGAGGAGGAGGGTTGCCAAAGATCACATCGAGCACCCACTTGCCTCGCTTTGTGGGGCTCGTGCGATTCGTGTGCGATGTGGAGGCGAGCACGGCGCCCATTCCAAGCACGCCGCCGCGATGCTGTTCGGGTTTAAGCGCCACTCGCTGAATCTCTTTCGCTGTAATGCCTTCGATTCCATATAGTTTCGCCAAGTCTGCGTTCACAAACGCGTAATCGGAGACGATCAGATCGAGCACGGGCCGGTCTTCCGTGCGCAAATTGTCGCAAAATGCCTCGGCCTCGCCGCGCATCGCGGTTTTAAGGGAATCATTGAAGCTCGGAAAAAACTCGGTGCTGGGGCGCGCGGCATTCACTTTGTTAGCTTCGAGCCAGCGGAGGAAAAACTCACCGGTCAGCCGCTTCGCCCGGCTGTCAGCAAGCATCCGCTTCACCTGGGCTTCGAGTGCGGAAGGCTCCGAAAGTTCGTGCTTTTCAGCGGATGCGAGCAAGGCCTCGTCTGGAATTGACGACCAAAGAAAGAAGGAAAGCCGGGAGGCCAGCGCCAGATCGTTTACCTTCGCTGCGGCGACGATCGTTCCTGCGGGCGCTTTAGCCGGCGTGCGATCTGCTTCGATCCGAAAGAGAAACTCGGGCGACACAAGCACAGGCTTCAGCGTCTTGCGCAAGGCTGCGCGCGGCGCATCGCCCTTTGCGACAGCGGCATCATACAGCTTCATCAGCCGCTCGGTCTCCGGTGGCGCGAGCGGACGCCGCCAGGCGAGCCGCGCGAAACGTGCTGTGAACTCGGCGCTCGCAGCGCGATCGGCAGTCTCTGGAAGATCGCCAAAGAAGTGCGCCCGCGCCTTTTTTACCTGCTCGCCATTGGGTTTCCGTTCCCAGTCCGCCTTGCCATCCCAGTCGGGATCCGCGTCGCCAAAGAGCCGCGTGAGCGCTATGTCGGCTGCGGCAAAATACTTCTCAAGGAGCGTGGCGGGGATGCTCAGGGCCGCCGCCAGATTTTCGAAGCTTGTGCCGGTGGAATCGTCGGGCATTCCGAGTTGAGCGGAGAAATCGACCTCCAGCCCAGTAAGATCGCGCATCGCGAAGTTATATTCCGAACGGCTGAGCCGGCGCACCATCGATGGCCCCGGATCCAGCAGCGACGGGTGGCCGCTGTCCAGCAGAGCCAGTATCTTCTTCACGCTCCCGATGACCACCTCGCCGTGCTGAGGCGTGAATTTATCGTCGTCCGGCGGCATCTGCTCCGTCTGCACCGCCTCCACTACCCGCCGCCATAGCTTGTATTTCTTGAGAACAGCGCCCTCGCTGTCGAATTGCGTCAGATCGATCCCGCCCTTGTGCTTCTCCGTGCTATGGCACTTGAAACAATGTTCTTCGAGAACGGGTCTCAGCTTTTCGTGGAAATCCCCCGGAGCAGGCGCTCCGATCGCGCTCCCGCAGAGCGAGGCAAGCAGCGCACTGGCGAATGGAGCAACGCTGCGAGTAGATGGACGGATTGTTTGCAAGGTCGTCATGGCCGATTGGACGCGGGGAAAATTGCCGCTTCGGCTATCTCCAGACTCGCATCTGTTTCGTAGGTGTGAATCAGCAGCAGTGCAACTTGCGCGCCAACGGGGGATGGGTGGCTTTCCTCCATCAGTGCGTGAGCGGATTTAAAGGGAACCTCCACGGTTCTCCATTCGTTACTGCCCTGCCCCGAGTGTGATTCGGGCACGACCGTTTCGAAGTTCCCACCGAAAGCGCCACGCGCCCGCCGACATGAGAGAAAACATTTCAGTCCAATATCAGTGGCGAGCCGGTATCGGAAGCGCAAGATGCTGTCCGGGCGCAGCGTCGCGAAGCCGCGCGGCTCGCCCGGTCCGGCGGAAAGGCCGACTGAGTAATGGATCACGGGGATATTGCCGCCTTTGCGGCCCGCGACATAGGGCATCGCGTGGAGGCGCCCCGGCAGGAGGGAGGAGGGTGGCAGCCACCGTCCGAAGCTCGCGGATGGCGGAGGAGCCTCGAATGCAATGGACCAATTCTCCGGCGCCATCCCAGTGGCAGCCGGCTTCAGTTCCGTCACTGCCAGGGAGGCGACCACGCTCTGTCCGGCGCTCACCGCCACGATCTTGCCATCCACAAGCCGCCGCAGTCGAACCTGGCCCGCCGCCACATCGATCGCCGTTTCATTTGACCCGATGCTGAGGGAAAATTCCGTTCCGACGACTTCGATCTCCGCCGTCGAAGTATGGACCAGCAGCGGAAAACCGTCCGGCTGATGCTGGACGCGAGCGGTCAGCGTGCCCTTGCGCAGATCGAGTTTTTTTTGCCCCTGATCCGAAAGCGCCATTTCGGAGTCTCCCGCCAGTGAGACAAGCGTGCCATCGAGAAAGCGCACCTGCGCCGAAGCGGCTTCACCCTCGGCGTACAATGTGCCGCCGTTTAGACGCGCCCCTTCCGCGAGCTGCACGGGCGCCGCTCCGCCGCCACCGCTCCAGGCAATCGTCCCCTGGATTGCTTCCAACGTCGCGATCGCGCGCGGATTCGCTGGGCGGCGAGCGAGAAAGAGAGCGGGCAAAGCCGCGGCGAGCGCGACTGCGGCCGCAATGGCCCATTTGCTAATCCAAGGGGAGGGGATGCCGGTAATCCGCGAGGGCGGCTCATTTGTTGAGGCGGCTTCCGCGTAATCCCACATAAGGGCCGAGTGAAGCGTCATCCAGTTCCGATAGCGATTCCGGGCCTCGGCGTTGTCGCGGAGCAATGCCGCCAGTGCCGCTTCCTGTTCGGCAGTGAGCGATTCATCCACGAGCGCATTCAAGAGCAGCTCCAGTTCGTCGGCCTCGCGCCAGGTCATGCGCGGCCCTCCTGAGCCAGCGAGCGCTCGATGCATAGCAGTAGATCGTGGCGTACGCGCCGGAGCAATTCGGAGAGCGCCTTTGGAGCCGTATTCCGCTCCTTCGCCATGTCGTTGACGGAGCCGCCCGGCTCGTAGCGGCGCGCGATGAGCGCCCGATGCTCTTTCGGCAGCTTCCGCAGGCATCCCGCGAGGGCGATGCGGCGGGCATCTGCCGCGGCATGATCCGCCATCGCCTCGCTGGCCACGAGGTCGAGGAGTGCGTCGTCGAAGATCAGCTTCGCACGGCTCTTTGTCTTCAGATGCGCCATCGACTGAAACTGTGCGATCCGCATGGCCCACGGCATGAATTCGCGGGTAGCGTCGAATTCCATTGCCTTGCGCCAGAGGACAATATTTGTCTCCTGCAATACGTCATCCGCATCCGCGGCATGGCGGACGATGGATACGATAAAGGCATGGAGCGTCCGTTGCGCCCGTGTGACGGATGCGATGAATTCCGCGGAGGGCGGGGGAAGGTCGGACATTCTCTAATGGTCTTAGCGGAAATACCAGAATCCCACGATCAAATCTCCGGATTACGCCAACGGGGGAGGCTTTCTTTGGGCGGCTGGGGCGGGAGGTTACGCCGCTCATTTTTCGTTGCCGCGCGCGGATCAGTGACAATAAGCGAGCGCATCCACGTGATAGGGTTCCCAAGCGGGAGACAAGCTGCTACGCTCGGGCGAGAAATGCCGCCCGCCGCCGAACGAGAGTCGCCTCACGTTCCCAATCACGAGATGGTACGCGTGATCGGGCGCGGGGCGTATGGCGAGATATGGATGGCGAGGAGCCTCACAGGAGCTTTGCGGGCGATCAAGATCGTGGACCGGCGCACGTTTGCGAGCGAGGGCGCCTTCCAGCGAGAATTTGAAGGGATGGCGCGTTTCGAGCCGATCTCCCGGAGTGACGCCGGGTTCATGGATATCCTCCATGTGGGGCGCGACGACGCGGGGCATTTCTTTTACTATGTGATGGAGCTCGCGGACGACATCACGGGAGAGCGGGTGGATCCGGCGAATTACGCGCCGAAAACACTGGGAGCGGTACTGGGAAGGCGCTCCCCGCTGCTGATCGATGAATGCCTGTCGATCGGCCTGTCGCTCACGCGGGCGCTTGGGGTGCTGCACCGGCACGGATTCGTGCACAGGGATATCAAACCGGCGAATATCATTTTCGTGGGAGGCGTGCCGAAGATCGCCGACATCGGACTGGTCGCGGCGAGCGGCCAGATTTCGTTCGTCGGGACGGAGGGATATGTGCCGCCGGAAGGACCGGGGGCCGTACAGGCGGATCTCTTTAGCCTGGGGAAGGTTCTGTACGAGATCGCCATGGGGAAAGACCGGCTCGATTTTCCGGCTTTGCAGTCGCACCTCACATCGCTTCCCGACAAGGAGCGTCTCATGCGGCTCAATGCGGTCCTGCTGCGGGCGTGCGCGCCGCGGCCCGAGGATCGCTATCACACGGCGGAAGAGATGCACGAAGACATCGAGCGAGCGCGCGATGGGAAGCCGCCCGCGCGGCATGGGCGAGGCGCAATCGCTATGACCGCAGGCGCCGTGGCGCTCGCGACTTTGGCCGGCGGCGGATGGCTGTGGGAGAGCCGGCAGCCCGGCAATATCACAATCGATACGGATCCACCGGGCGGGATGGTGCTGCTCGATGGCATCTGGAGGCATACGCCGGCGGAATTCGACAAAGTGCCACCTGGGCGGCGGCAGGCGGTGGCGATGCATGCCGGCTACGATTCCACGCCAATCCCCGTCGAGATTCACGCGGGAGGCCGGGGCCTTCCGCTCGTGGTGAAGCTGCTCCGAAGCCGCGGAGTCTTGCAGATCGAAAGCACGCCGCCAGGAGCGGAGTTCACGCTCTTTGAAGGGGAGCGGGTAGCCGGAAAGGGCACAACCCCGGCGCGCTTGGCGGCATTTCCCACCGGCGCGTACATTGCCCGGCTCTCCATGGGAGGACGCGAGGAGAGCCGTGCGGTGGAAGTGACCCGCGACGAGCCGGCTTCGGTTTCAGTGGCATTTGCATCGGGGCAGATCCACGTGGGGAGCCAGCCGGAAGGCGCGAATATCACGATCGACGGAAAACCGGCGGGCGTCGCGCCGCTGGATGTCAATGTGCCTGAAGGAGCGCACGAGATCGTCGCGCGGTACAAATCATGGCCGGAACTTAGGAAAACGGTGATGGCGGAGCGCACGCGCCTCGAGAGCGAGGCATTTGAGTTTCTGACTGGCAGCGTGAAGATCACGAGCGCCCCGGCCGGGGCGAGTGTGTACGTCGGAAAGACGGAGATCGGAAAGACGCCGCTGCTGCTTTCTGAACAGGAGCCGGGCAAGGTCGCCTACGAATTGCGCTACACCGGCTTCGCGCCGTGCAAGCTTGCCGACGTGATTCGGCCCGGCGAGCAGACCTTTCTCGGTGCGCGGATGATACAGCGCAACGGCCCGCAGCGAGGCAAGGCATGGGAGAACAGCTTGGGGATGAAATTTATCCCGGTGCAAAGCGTGCTCGTATCGGTGTGGACGGTTCGGATTCGCGACTACGATGCGTACTGCCTGGCATCGGGAAAGATCCGGCAGCCGACCGATTTTCCACAGGGGCCGGCCCACCCGGTGGTGCTTGTGAATTGGGACGATGCGACAGCTTTTTGCTCATGGCTGACAGAAAAGGAGGTGCGCGCCGGCACGCTGGAGCAATCGCAGGTGTATCGATTGCCAACGGACGCCGAATGGAGTGAGGCGGCGGGGCTTCCGCCCGAGGGAGGCGCGACTCCAGAGCAGAGGGATGGAAAGATACGCGACTTCCCGTGGGGCCGGCAATGGCCGCCGCCCGCGGGGGCCGGCAACTATGCGGATGGCTCCGCAAAACGGAAGACACTCGGCATTGCTGGGTATCACGACCGCTACGCGCAGACGTCACCTGTCGGAAGCTTTGCCGCAAACAAACTCGGTCTATTCGATATGGGTGGGAACGTCTGGCAATGGGTGCTCGATAGCTATAAGGGCGCGGCGCACGGGAAGGATTGGGGAGTGCTGCGCGGCGGCTCCTGGGCAACATCATCCATGGCGGAGATGCGCAGCTCTTACCGCTATGTCGTGGACCGGCAGGAGCGCGACGTAATCTATGGATTTCGACCTGTGCTTGTGCCGGAGCCCGAGCCGTGATGAGTGGGTTTTGGCGCCGAAACAAGACCGGCCACTCCTTATTCCGATGCTAGTTTAAGCTGGGCGCTGGCGGTGTGAAGTGCGGGGCCCACCTGCATCGCAAGCGGCATCGTCGCGTTTTCTGTGAGCACGCCATCTTTAAGCGCTCCGAGTTTTGTGAGTTCTTCGATCCATTCCGGCCCTTTCAGCGTCGCCTCAAACCGCAGCACGCTGCCGAGGACCACGCCATAGGATGTTGCATTGGTCACAATCAGCACGCCTTCCGGCCCCGAGCAGACGCCGCTTCGATCACCTTGAAACGCGGCGCGCTTGCCGCCGATCTGGATGGAAAAGGCGCTGCCCAGCAATGGCATGGGATTCGGGACGGTGACCTGCCCCGTCAGATCGATTTCGGAGCCGCGCATATCTTGTTTGTTCAAGACGAGTTCAGCGGACGGGATGCGAAGGGTTGCGAGCGATTCCGGGAGGCCAAAAAACGGGATGTCGGATTCCCGATCCGTTCCGGATGCGCCGGGCGGGAAAACAGTGAACGGCGCAAACATGCCCCTATTCATGTGTTCGCCGACCTGGCAATGCATCAGCCAGGTCCCCGGCCGATCCGCGACCATGTCGGCGACCTTGGCCGTGGCGGGCAACAATTCGACGACGTCGGACCGGTGGCGGCCATTCTCTACGAGCCTGGCGCCGTGCCAATGGGCGGTATGGAAATCTTGCTCGGAGCCCAAGCCAAAGAGGTACCAGCGGACCCGCTCGCCGGCATTCATATTCAATCCGGTGAGATTTCCGAAGACGCGGCCATTGATCGCGTGGCGCTGGGTTTCCTCAGTCAATTGCCGCTCCGTGCTCCATGAATGGCTTTCGGTAGATAGCATCGAGGCCGCCTCGGGCTGATCGTCAAGGTCGGGCGTGCCGGCGCCGTTCGCCGCGCTCTCATCGAAAATTTTAAATAGGGCGCCCATCTCGCGATCTACATCGTTCGGCGTTCCATCCGGGCGGGCGCGCAAAGGGTCCGTCACAACGATAAAACCGGCCAGGCCGAGATTGATTTCGTCGTCGCCCTCCACATGACTATGATAGAGCCACGCCTTCGAGCTTGGCTCGCCGGGGCGGGGTCCGGAGGTTTCATCCAGCTTCCAAACATAGGTAAATGAGGCGCCTGGGGCGATTGCGGCTCCGCGGCCGGCGGTTCCTTTTTCGAAGGATCCCTCGCTGTCTTTGTCGTAGCGGACGCCGTGCGGGTGCATGGAAAGGGGGCGCCAGCTTCGGTTTAGGAAAGTGACTGCGAGGTATTCTCCGGTCGTGCCGCGGAGGACTGGTCCCAAAATCCCGAGACGGTCCGGTTGCAATACACGGGCCGTGAACGCCGCATCGGCGTACTGGACGTAGCGAATCTTCCAGGACGAGCGAAAGAGCAAGAGGGACGAGGGGAGCGGTTTTCCGCAAACGGCGTCTGCACCCTGGGGCGCGAAGTCCCACAGTTCAGGCTCGGCTGCGACGTAGAAATGCCGGGTCTTTGCGGGATCGGGCGGTGTTCCGAAGAATTTGCCGCCCACGTCGCCCATTTCCCGTGTAACTGTCGGAGTTTCATAGACAGCGCGCAGCGGTTGTGGCGACGCGGGATCCTGTGCGTGAACGCCGCTGAGCGAGCCGGCGAGCAAAAGCAGAGCGCGCAAACGAAGCCTCATTGCCCGCCCTCCCTGCTGGCGGCCTTGAGCGGATTCGACGCCATGTGGGTGGCTCCCGCCACTTCGATCGCGATGCGAACGACCGCCTCCGGCGCAGGAGCATCGCCACGAAGCAACCCCTCATCACGGAGCGCAGTGACCCATTGGGCGCCTTTCAGCGTCAGATCGAATTCCAGCACGCCGCCTTTCACCGTGCCGTCGCGGCGGATGTTTTTGACAAGCACCACACCGTCGTCGGAGGCTCCGATGCCAGCGTTATCCGGATGTGCAACAAATGGCCTGGCGCCGATGTGGGCGATAAAATCGCTTCCCGCCGCCTGCAACGGATCGGGCACGGAGACCTGACCGTGCAGGTGCAGCGCCGAGACGGTCGGGTCCGCGCGGTCCGGACCAAACTCCGCGCTCAAAATGCGGAGAGTATCCATGGCATCGGGCATTCCAAAGAAAGGCGGTTCCGCTGGATTGCCTGCCCGAGCGGCTCCCTTGGCTTTCACCACGAATCGCGCGAACATCCCCTCCTTCATATGCTCGCCGATATGACAGTGGAAGAGCCAGGAGCCGGGGTTGTCCGCCACCATATCGGCCAGCTTCATTGTAGCCGGGAGGAGTTCGACGACATCGCCTGCGCGCCGCTCCGGCCCCTCGACGATGCGCATGCCGTGCCAATGCGCGGTGTGAAAATCGTTTTCGGAACCGAGCCCGAAGAGATACCAGCGGACGCGCTCGCCTTCGTTTGCCTCGAAGCCGTGGAGATTGCCAAAGACGCGTCCGTTGATTGCGTACCGCTGGCCTTCCTCGAGCAACTGAGTCTTCTCGGCCCACGTGGGCGCCGCCGGGTTCGCGGGAATCGGATTCGCAGGTAGAATGGGTGGGTCGTCTTCGTCATAGAGCGAAGATTCGCTGAAGTTCTCGTCGAATATCTTAAACAAAGCGCCCATTTCGCGGTCCACATCCGCGGGCGTGCCATCCGGGCGCGCGCGGGAAGGATCGGTGACGATAATGAAACCAATGAGCCCCATGTTTATCTCTTCATCCCCGACGACGTGACTGTGATACAGCCAAGCCTTGGAGCTCGGCTCATCCGCGGATGGTCCGGACGCTGCATCCATGTGCCAGACGTAAGTGAATTTCGCTCCCGCGCCTATCGCGGCTCCGCGACCGGGCGACGGTTTGTAATATGACCCCTCGCTCTCCTTGTCATATTTCACGCCGTGCGGATGCATCGACAGCGGCTCCGCGCAGCGGTTGAGGAAGGTGATGGCGAGATATTGGCCGGTCGTTCCACGCAGGACGGGCCCGAGAATGCCGAGGCGCTCAGGCGACAGGACGCGCTTGCTGAAGGATGCGTCTGTATAGAGGATGTAGCGCGTCTTCCATGAAGCTCGGTTTGCAACGAGAGGAGCGGGAAAGGCTTTGCCGCAGACCGGATCCTCTCCTTCGGGAGCAAAGTCCCAGATGCACGGCTCCGCCGCTATATAGTAATGGCGCGTCAAAGCAGGATCGGGAGCCGCTCCCATAAACGTCCCCCCGGTATCGCCAGTTTCGACCGTGGTGGTCGGCTCGACTCCGAATCGCTTTACGTTTGTCGCGCTAAGAGGCGTCCTCCGTGCAGGCAGAATCTGGCGTCCGCCGGGCGTCTGCGCTTGTACGTGGAGGGAAGCCACCAGAAGGGCGCAGATTGCGCAGCGACGAACCGATTGGAACAGGGATGAATGCACCTCGCGTCTCCAATAGCCAAAGCATCCGACCGGCAAGGATTGAATTGTAACAATCTCGTTACTTGCGGATGGGCGGGCGCCTGCGCACGCTCCTTGCTTGAACCTTCGATTCATCCGAGCAGCGTGTGTTATTGGGGCGGCTGCAGTCGCATCGGTCCTCGGAGTTGCGAGGGCGAATGCGGCCGAAACGACGCCGATCTCGCGCTATGAAGCGCGCGGCGTTTTGAAACGGATTGATCCCCATGCGACGCAGGTCACCATCGCCCACGATGCAATCGCGCGGGTCATGCCAGCGATGACGATGACCTTCGACGTTCCTAACCCACCGGATTTGGCAAAATTCCACATCGGGGACGCCGTGACCTTTCAGCTTTGTATTACCTCGACGACGGCGTGGATCGAGCGCCTCGCCGCGGTTCCGACCGATAGGGTCGGCGATTTTATTCGTCCAGCCGCTCCGGGCGAGGCTCCTGAACTCGATCTCGGTGAGGAGGCCCCGGATATCGCGATGACCGATCAAACCGGCGCGAAGCTGAGCCTGCAGTCCCTTCGCGGCAACGCGGTCGCTATCACCTTTATTTATACCCGGTGTCCGCTGCCGAATTACTGTCCTTTGATGAGCCGCAATTTTGAGACCGCTCAGAGCCTGCTCCGCCGTTTGGGGGCAAGCGACGGATGGCGATTTGTCTCGCTGAGCATCGATCCGGAACACGATACCCAAGACGCAATGGCCGCCTATTCAAAGGATTTTCAGGCCGATCCGCTTCGATGGTCTTTTGCACTCGCTTCCCCCGCCGATCTGCGGAGGCTAGGCCGCGCTGCCGGTCTGGAAATCGACCGCACCAACGGGCGGATCGACCATAACTTGCGCGTTCTCGTCCTGGACGGAAACGGACGCGTCCGCCGCATCTTTCGAGGGAACCGGTGGACGCCGCAAGAACTGGCGGCGGAGGTTCGCTCTGCAATGCGGCCTTCCGCGGAATAATCCTTCGCAGCGGCGCACAGGCAACAAGCCTGAGATGCGCCGGGGCCAGAGGGGAAGTCCTCCTTCAAAGCGCTGCGCGAGCGGCCGGCCCGATTCGAAGTCTGAAAAGTCATCATATTGTAACAAGGTTGACGCGAGATTGAAATAATCGCCGTCCACAGTCTGCGCCACCACCCGCTCAAGGACGGAACATCTGTCTGGGCCAGCAATTCCGCTGGCGCTTTCAGGCGCTTTGGACCCGGTGTGGTGGCCGCACCGAACCAATCAGAACCAACAAAATCAGTCTCGTCATGTTTAAACCCATTCGCTTCCGTTTCGGAACGCTTCCCATCCTCGCGACCGGCATCGCCACCTTGCTTGCGGGTCCGATCACCGCACACTCCGCTCAAACGAGCACGGCAATCACCTTCCTCGGTGCAGCCGCCGGCGACGCATCGAGCAACGACGTCATCCTCTGGACGCGGACTGGCGACACGTCCACTCCGCCGAACGCCGTGTCCGTCGCGGTCACGCTCAATATCTCGACTGACCCGACCCTGCAGACCGGTGTGACTCCGATCACCGGCACGAGTGTGTACAACCCGGCCTCCGTGGAGCACGGCGACGGAACTCTCAAGCTCGATGTAAGCAGCCTGCAGCCTGCGACCCGCTATTACTATCAATTCGTCGGACCGAACGGCGAGCAAAGCGTCATCGGCACGTTCAAGACGCTCCCAGCCCCGACCGCGGCCGCCCCTGTTCACTTTGCCTTCAGCGGCGATTGTGATGGCCTCATGCGCCCATACGTTTCGCTCGACACCATCGCACAGCAGAATCTCGATTTCTACGTCTTCCTCGGTGACACGATCTATGAGACGGCGAGTGGCGGAGCGGTGAACAACTCACCGGCGGTGACGGCGACGACCAGCGCCAACCTGAACCAGCTCTACAACCAGTTCTCGACAAAGTATGACCAGCAATACCTGCCGGTGAACGCGAGTGGCCAGAATTGTCTCCAGCCGTTCTTCGCGGCGCAGGCCACTTACACGGTTCTCGACAACCATGAGCTTGGCAACAAGCAGTACATTAACGGCGGCGCGCCCGCTGGCACGGCTGTGCCCAACGCGGCGAATCCCAATCCGGGAATGAGCTCCGGCGAGGGCGTGGATGCGACCAACACAGCGAACGACGTCACGGCCGCCACGGGCCCTTTCATGAATCAAGCGGCGGGTTTCCAGACGCTTGTGGAAGCGTACTTCGATCATCAGCCCGTCCGGAATCGCGGCACGGTGAACGCTCCTGCGGATGCGCGCTCGAACGGGACAGTTGTCCAATATTACTCGGAGCAGGTCGGCCGCAATGCGATCTTCCTGAATCTCGATGACCGCACCTATCGCGACATCCGCATGAAGACATCCGGCGGCTCTGACGACACCGGGAGCCGCGGCGACAATCCAAATCGGACGGTGCTCGGCGCCACGCAATTGGCATGGCTTGAGAACACGCTGCTGCAGGCTGAAAATGCGGGCACACCGTGGAAGTTTATCGCGATCTCCTCGCCGATGGATCAGATCGGCCCGATCGGAAGCGCATTCACTGGCATCTATAACGCTGGCGGCTCTTCCTACGCGCCTCTCGCCAGCGACGGCGGAAAGTCGTGGATTGGCGAATATCGCGCGGAACGCAATACGCTCCTGAAGTTTATCGCAGATCACAATATCCGGAACGTCGTGTTCCTAACCACCGACGATCATCAGGTCCGGATCAATGAGATGACTTATTCTCCGACCGGTCAGACTGCGGTTCAATCCAGCTACGTGAAAGTGCCGAATTGCTTCCACATCGTGGCCGGGCCAATGGGCGCCACCGGCCCGGACGGCATTACAAACCACGCCTACTCGAATCTCAAGGCGATGGCCGACAGCCTCGCCCAGGCGCAAACAAACGCCGGAATCGACCCAATCGGCCTCGACCCGAATTACCCCGGCCTGCACAACGTGGTGCGCTCGGGCGATCCAAGCGCCGATTCCGCCCGCCAGCCGATCGATTTCTACAGCCCCGATACGTTTAACTATGCGACGCTCGACGTGAGCGCCGATGGCAAGACGCTTACGGTCGGTATCCAGGGAGTCAACTCGACGGCTCCGAATGCGTTCACGGAATATAATTCGGGAACGAATCCAGTGAGTCAGATCCTCAGCTTCCAGGTGGACGCTGCTCACGATCCGATCCAGAACATTCAGAATATTGTCGTCATCTACCAGGAGAACTGGAGCTTCGACGCCCTCTATGGATCGCTGCCCGGTGTGAATGGCATCGCGAACGCGAGCGCCGCCTCTCTGAACCAGCTCGATCGCCTGACAGGCAACGCGCTCTCTTCGGAGACCGGCATCGGAACGTATGTCGATCCCTCGACCGCGCTCGTGAAGAACAACCCGCCGTCGCCTTACACAGGAACCTATGTCTCGGGGGCTCATCTCGATCCTTCCTTCCTGAATCCGGATGGAAGCACCGCGTTCAACACGCTCCTACCGTACCTCCTGACCAATGTCGCGTCGAACTCCACGGGCCTGGCGCCCGGAACGGGGTACACGACAACTCAGCCGTTTTACGATAACACGGGGATCATCGATCCGACCTACGTCACCGGCGACATCGTCCACCGGTACTGGACGGAGCAGCTTCAAATCAACGGAGGCCTGAATAATATGTTTATCTCATGGGCCGACGACCCCGGTCTCGTAATGAGCCGCTTCGACGCGACCAATCTGCCAGAGGGTTTGCTGGCCCAGCAGTACACGATCTGCGATAACTTCTTCCACTCCGCATTTGGTGGATCGTACTTGAACCATCAGCTCCTCGTGGCAGCCCAGCCAGCGGTCTGGGTCGGGCCAAACGGTGAGACGCCGCCCGCGGCCTCCATCGCAGCACTGGAATCGAACGGCGCCCTCTCGCAATACGGATACGGCTCGTATACCGGAAACGTGCCGCAAGGGAAATACGCTGGGCAGCTCGTTAACGATGGCAAAGTGACGCCGATCGGTGGGCAATCGATCACGTTCCCTGGCCAAACCTACGATAAGAACTACATCACGAACACCAGCTTCTCGATCAACCTCGTCCCGTATGGAATAAATCCGACGTATGTCAACAGCACCAGCGTCGGGCCGTCGCACAACGACAGCAATCCGACCGGAGCAAACGGCGACAAGCGGCCTTACTACCAGAATATCGGTGATAGCCTGAGCAGGGCAAATGTCTCGTGGAAGTGGTACTCGGGCGGCTGGGATTTCATGAAGCAGTATTCACAGTCGAATCCATCCGTCGCATTCCCGGATGATCTGAATGTGACATCCGCGTTTAACGTGGTGAACCGGCAATACCAGTTGCAATGGCACCACCAGGCGCTCGCCTACTTCGATAACTACGCGCCATTCGGCACGGGGATCGTCGATCCATCGCTCTCAGGCGGCACCACAGGCGTCACCCAGGCGCAGAACTCCGCGGCGCATCTTCAGGATGAGTCGCAGTTGTTTGCTGACATCCAGAATGGAACGCTCCCTGCGGTTTCCTTCGTGAAGCCTGTCGGCATCAACAACGAGCATCCCGGCTACTCCGCGCTGCAAGTGGGGCAGAACCATGTCGCCTCGATCGTCCAGGCGCTGCAGGCCAATCCGACGCTATGGGCGCATACTGCGGTCATTGTGACGTACGACGAGCATGGCGGACGCTGGGATCACGCGACACCGCCAACCCGCGACGTCTGGGGTCCAGGCCTCCGCGTTCCGGCGCTCATTATTTCGCCGTACGCCAAGCAGGGGAGCGTCGATCACACGTTGTACGATACGACGTCGGTGCTAAGCACCATCGAACACCGGTTCGGCGTTGCGCCGCTCAACGGCCTCGATGCTGCTGCGCCTACGTTTGCCAATTCGTTTACGAATACTCAGGTCGTCCTCGGCGGCCTCAAGTACAATCGCCGCACCCATCAGTATCTCCAGCCGGTTACCGTTACAAACGGTGATACGGTCCCGCTCAACGGGCCGATCTACCTCGCGTTCGATAACCTGACTGCAAATGCGACGATCGCAGGCCCCGGAACCGTCGGCACAGCCGCCAACGGCAGCCCGTATATCACGCTCCAGACCGGAGCTCTCGCCGCAAACGGCTCCGTCGTGGCAAACGTGACGTTCAACAACCCATCGAACGCCGCGATCAGCTACTCCGCCCGCGTTGTAACCGGCGGTCCGACTCCATAAGTGGACCGGCGCCAGCACCAAGTAATCACATCAATACAGACCACTAAATACGACATAATGATCAAATATTCAAACCACCTCCTTGCGGCATCCCTCCTTCCGGCGGCATGCCTCCTGGCAATGACTCAAAGCAGCCATGCGTTGAGCTTTAAAGTCGATCTCGACGTTTCCACCCTTGCGGCAAACGCCGGAACGGATGGGCCCTTCGCGCTCGATTTCACCATCAGCGGCACGCACGACAGTGCTTACATTCATGGTGTGAGCATCACGGGCGGCATCTTCGATTCGGCCAGTATCTCGACGACCGGACCCGCCTCGGGAGACCTCGCGTCGCCCACGGCGGCCGTGAGCATTCTGTCGAACGCCTCGAACGCCTTCAATGACTTCAGCGAAGCGTTCGGCCCGAATACTACGGACATCAAGTTCACTGCCGAAGTGAGCCAGTTGTCGAGCACGGATACTTTCACATTCGGGATACTCGATAATACGGGTAATCTCGTTGCGACCACCGACCCGAGCGGAATCAACAACCTGGGTGAGGTGGACATCACGCCCACCATCAGCCTGGCCTCCGTGAAGAAGTTCACCACCACCGCCGAGGGAACCGTGACGCCGCTGGTCACTGTGCCCGAGCCTTCCACTGTCGCCGCGCTCCTCGGTGGGGTGGCGATGCTCGTCGGTCTGCGCCGCCGCCGCGCATAGGCAGATTGCCAATCGGTTGTAAACGCAAAGCCCGCCTCGTTATTCGAGGCGGGCTTTTGCTTTGGCCCCGCCGACGGTTTGTTGCGGATCACTTCCCGGCCTCAGCGGCGCTCCGATAGTCGGCGACCAACTTCGGAGCCAGGTGCTGTTCGGCAAGTTCCTTATAATTCCCGATCCCCGTCACGATGGCGTCCGCCAGTTGCTGGCGCCACGCAGGGCTCGCTATGAGCGCGCTCTCGGGCGAATTGGAGACGAAGCCCCCTTCGATCAATACCGCAGGTTGCGTGCAGAGGCGCAGGACGGCAAAGCGCGCGTGCTTGATCCCACGATCCGGCACAGGGATATGGCCAAGCAGCGAATGATAGATGGCGCCCGCGAGGATCGTGTTTTGTGTGTCCATCACGTTCCCCGGCTCTTCGCGAAGGTCGCGAGGGGAGAAGCCGCCGTCGTTCGTCGCCGGAGCCCCGCGAGGCGCACACGAGTAGATCTCAAATCCCCGGGCGTCCGGATTTGAACTGGCTGAATTGAAATGCACCGATACAAAGATCGAATCCGCGAGATGGTTTGCCACATTGGGACGCTCGGGCAGGGGAACGAAGAGATCCGCGCTGCGCGTCAGTATCACGTTGTAGTGCTTCCTTTCCAGCGCCTGCCGGGCGCGCGTGACGACATCGAGCGCAAAGTCCTTTTCAAGGCCGAAATGGGAATAGGCGCCATTGTCGTGGCCGCCGTGTCCGGGATCGAGCACCACCGTGGTGACTGGACCAAGCCCCTGCGCCTTTTCGGGGCGGAGCCGCGGCTCGATGACTTTGGCAAGGTCCAGCCGCGAAACCAGCAATCTGCCGTCTTCGACAACCGTCGCAAAGGCCAGCCACTGATTGACTCCATTGATCTGCGCCTCGCGTCCATTTGGCGTAAGCGTGAGGGTGTTCTTCCCATTGGTGAGGGTGAACGCCGCCGGGGAAAGCAGGAAGGTCGGGTTCGCTCCATCGGCGGACGGCTCTTCGGATGGAATGGAGCGGGCGTGAACCGGGGCTGATGGGGATGCGGGTGCAGCCATCTGCGGAATCGGCTGCGGTGGCGGGAATGCGTAGAAGGCTGCGATGTTATCGAGCGACACATAATCGCGCCCTTCATGCCGATAGAGCTTCCACTCGTCGCCGAGGCTGGACCGGGCGGTGAGGACCGCAAGCAGGATGAGGAGCCGTATGGTCACGGAGTATAATCGCACGGTGGGACGCCCGAAAGCAAATCGGCGCACCCGCTCGGAACGAGCGCAAATCTTTCACCAAAGCGCCAATTATGCGAGAGCATTTGCAGTGCCCGGCCCGCTGCCGCTTTTTGCTAATGCAGAGTCGCCGAAGCGTGGCATACTGCCATCTTCCCCCGTGAAAACTTCCGATGCATTGACCGACCGTCCGCACTACGTAGTCCGCGCTAAGAATCCCGAAGCGCGTGAAGACGACCCGCGCGTGCGTCCCGCGGACGAGCGGGGCCATTACTTGGAGGAGCAAGGAGGATCGGGGTTTGGGCGCCTTCGCAAAGATGGGCAGCGCAATCTAATCGGTGGGGTCGTCGTGCTGCTTCTTTGTATTCCGCTTTTTGGCTGGGCGCTGGCGATGGGCGGCCCGCGCGCGGCAATGGCCGTCGCCACGGCTTTTGCCACTGCCACGACTTTGTATGTGGTCGCGCGCTGTCGGATTTTTCATCAGCGAAATGGAGGATTTCTCGCGCTAGCAATAGTTTGTTTGACGGGCGTCTGGGTCGCTCTCGTCCAGGAGGGGTGGCTGCGTATGAATACCCCGATCGAGCATGCGTCGAAGGCGCCGGAAGCTGGTGACAAGCCAGCAGGGGCGCCGCCCTCGGCCGGAAATCCGCCCGCGCTAGTCGATGCCCTCATGATTCCGCCGCCCGACCCAAATCGTGGTCGCCGCGTGAAAGTGCTCAAGAACTCGACGGTCAAGATCGGCGGCGAAACATTTCTCATCCGGGCGGGCGACATCTTTCCCTTGGTGACCATCTCGAACGGCCAGGCTCGATTCCAGGCTGGCATGCAGCAGATCGAATTGGCGCAAGAACTCGTGGAGGTGCTAAAGCCCGCTGCCCGCCAGGACGACGATTCTGAGGAGACCGCGGGCGTCGGGCTTCCGAAGCCTTCCAACACGCCGGGCGCTTCATCGCCATCCACCTCCGGAGCCGCTGAAAAGCCATCGGATATTACCGAACGCGCGCAACGCGAGGCCGTGCGGCGCTACCCGGGTTTGGGCAGGCTGGGCGATCCTGAGAACGAGCTTTTCCTTACACGAGTCCAGGAATTGAAACTTTCCGGTTCGACCGATTTCTTCAAGGCGCCCGACTGGCCGCTGCGCATCGCTGAAATGCTGGCGCACGATCACGGCTGGAAAGCGCAGGACGAGGCGGCCGACCCGGCTGCATCCGAGTCGCCAAAAGCCGATGCGGATGGCTCGGCTCCGATGGAGCAGATCGATCCCGAGGCGGCTGAAAAGGAACTGCTGAAGAAGGCAAAGTAGGAAGGGCGCGGCGATCGGCTTTTTGTGGCTGCCGAGCTATCCAAGCAGGGACTCTGGAGAGAATGTTTGCGGTGTCTGGACCGCCCGCTCATTTCCTATATGTCACTGTCCGTGCGACTCGCCACCCGTCTGTTTGTTTGTGTCTCTGCAACGCTGGTGGCACACAGCGGAAAGTTGACGATGTGTCCGGTTAATGTGATTCATCCTTCCGCGATTTTCGTGATGTTTTAGTTTTGGGAGTGGGATTGACGGCAAACCGTCCGAGAGATTTTCCTTCTGAGCAGAGGTGGATAGAGCGCTCGCATTTGCAGCGGGGGTAAGCCACAATTGGCCTCGTGGACGATCGACCGCCCAACGCAACACCATCGACTGAAGACAACGGTCCTTCGGCCGGGGGAATTCGGCGGCTCGATCTCAGTACATTGAGTTCGCAATCGCTCGGACCATTGGGACGATTTCATGGATGGGTCGAACGAACTCCACTCGTCGGCAAGGCATTCTCACGGGCTGTCATCGCGGCTTTCGGTATCGGGGCCGCGAGCAGTTTGCTCGATGCAGCGGGCCGTTTCCTGGTTCCAAATGCGACGGCGCGAATCGAACAATTCGCGAAGGACACATTTCTGTTCGATGCGTACCGGGCCGCGTTCGGTGCATTGTTCCTGTCCTTCGTGGTCCATTCCTTGATTCACGCATACTGCGTCTTTTTCCAGTCGAACTTCAATTTACGGCGCAATGGATGGGTCGCCGCGATTCCACGCCCTTGGAAGGAGCGGCAAGTACCCGTGTACGAAGCGCGGCGAGCCCAGATTTGGAACAGACTCCTGGCCTTGCAGCGGGATGCTGCCCGAAGTGCGGGAAGGCGATACAGAGGCCGCCTATTCAGGTCGCGCCTGGCCCTCGCTGCTTCTGGTGCATCCTTCTTCTCCTGCATCTGGCACATGAACATGGAGGCGAAGTCGGCTTGGTACCAAGCGCTGTTGCGGGAGCATCGATGGATCGACGCCTTGTTCGTGCCAATGCTGGCAATGGGCTTTTATAGCTTGGGAGAGTATCTTCGCTTGCGTAAGCCGGAGGCCCAGGCTGCCACGGTTCGCTTGCGCGCCTGGCGTTTCCGGATCGCGGCGTCGGCATGGCTCGCGGTCCCTATGCTGCCGCGCGCCCTGAGCGGTCGCGCATTGCTCGATGGCGAGGGCATTAATCGGCTTCCAGAAGCGATCGTCATAGTCGTGGTGCTGGGATTTCTTATCGCTTGGATCGGCGGTGGATGGTACTTGTTCCACCGGGCTCACGTGATTATGAAGGCGGGCGTGGCAGATGTCCGGGCTTCCGACGAACGCGGGCCGGTCGTCCTCTTCCGCTCGTTCAAGGATGATGACGCACTCGTTGGGCGCGCCTTTGCGAACGCCGAAGCCGATCCCGCTGATCCGGGATCCACGATGCGGAAGTTTCAGTCGGGCGATTTGGTTGGCTTCGAGGATATGATCGAGCGCCAGGTGCGCGACTACGGGCAATTGATAGCCGTTGGCAAGCCCGGCGAATCCCGCCGGGAGGGCGCCGTGCGCGACTATTTTCCGACGCACGAATGGCGTCCCGCCGTTCTGGAATGGATGGATACCGCGCAACTCATAGTTGTGATCGCGAGCTGTACGGCGGGCTTGCGGTGGGAACTCATGAGCGTCGTCACGCGGCAGCATATGAACAGACTCATTTTGCTCGTGCCACCGGGTCCACGCCGCGAGGAGCGCTGGAGCTTTGTATGCGAATGCTTTGCCTGGACGCCTTGGTGCCATCGGCTGGCGCAGGCGGAGCATGAGAGCGTCCTTGCGGTGCATTGGAATGCCGCGGGCGAGTTGATCTTCCTATGCAGCGAGCACCGACAGGATCGTGACTATGAAATAGCGCTGCACCTCGCGATATATGGCATCCTATCCAGCGGATGGCTTCATACCGGCAGTTATTGAACTGACCGGGCCGGCTTGTTGAAAAGCCCGCCGGATCGATTTCCTCACACTTCAAGGTCATAAACCTTCTCTCGATCGTGACGAGCGGAAAAATCGAGCGCGGGTCCGATGGGAACGATCCGACTCGGATTGATGTCGTCGTGCGTGAAATAGTAGTGGCGCTTAATGTGGTCGATGTTGACGATCTCCGCGATGCCCGGTTGCTGGTAGAGATCCAGCAAATAGCCTTGCAAATTCCGGTAATCGACGATGCGCCGGATGTTGCATTTGAAATGGCCGTGATAGACCGCGTCAAAGCGGACCAGCGTGCAAAACAAGCGCCAGTCCGCCTCCACGATGCGCGGGCCGAACAGGTATCGCGAGTGTGATAAGCGCGCTTCGAGGGAATCGAGCGCTGCGAAGACCTCCGCGCACGCCCGTTCGTAAACAGTCTGCGATGTGGTGAATCCAGCGCGATAGACTCCTTTGTTCACCTTCTCATAGATCCATTGCGAGAGCATCGATTGTTCGGATTCAATCGCTTTGGGAAACAGATCCACCTCCGGATGCTTCGCAAAAGGACGGAATGCATCGTTAAACATCCGGCAAATGTCATCCTCGGAATTGTTAAGAATCGATCGCGTCTTTATATCCCACAGCACGGGAACTGTCACCCGCCCCAGGAAGTGCGGATCGGTTGCGCGGTATGCTTCGGAGAGGAACTCGAAGCCATTTATCGGATCGGTGCTGTATCCCGGCCCGTCGCGAAAGGCCCAGCCGCGTTCGTCACGTATCGGATCGAAAACGGTCAGCCCGACCGCCTCCTCCAGTCCCAGTAGTTTGCGGGCTATCACCGTGCGGCTTGCCTAAGGGCAGGCGAGCGAAACGTACAAATGAAAGCGACCGGATTCGATGGCCCCGCTCTCCGGCCAGGAGCGAAACGCGTCTTCCTGCCGCTCAAATGCGCCGTCGGCGGATTGTTCGGTTGGGATTTGAGCCATGCGCAAAAAGGGCAGTTAAGTGGAAAGGCTGTCACTGAGCAACGCGTCGCGCAGGCCGCTGTGACGTTCGGTGCGGCGCGAGATCGCTGCGCGCAGGGTTGCTTCGTCGCTCCATATCTCAGCGGTCTCCCGTGCGCGTGTCACCCCAGTATATAGTAGCTCGCGTGTAAGGAGCGGACTGTCGCGATCGGGCACAATCAGCAGCACCCTGTTGAATTCGGAACCCTGGCTCTTATGCACGGTGATCGCCCATGCGGTTTCGTGCTCTGGCAGTCGCGCGGGGAGCAGACGCCGCAGCGCGCCATCCTGTCCGATGAAGAAGGCGCGCAGGTCGCCGCCAGCCTCGGGATCGTGCAGGAGCAGGCCGATGTCGCCGTTGAACAGGCGCAGCCCATAGTCGTTCCGCAAGACTAGGATGGGCCGCCCGTGATAATGCCGGGCGCCCGGAGTGGCGATCTTCCGGGATGCGAGCGCCTTTTCCACCAAGCGATTCAGATTCTCGACGCCGTACGGGCCGCGCCGCACGGCGCATAAAATGCGGAAGGCGCCCAGTGCATTGAGTGCTAGGCGCGGTTCGGGCATCTCAAGTACAGAGCGGAAGTACGTGCTGGCCCGCTCGGCAATGTGAAACTCAAACGAGGCGGCCGCCGGCAGCGGCATGGCTTCTATTCCGGCGGGAGGATCTTTAAGCAGTGCGATCGCTTCGTCCGCGGCCCCTCCATTGATCGCAGTGCTGAGGCGCTCAATGCCGCTGCCAGGCGTAAAGCGATAGCTGCGGCGCAGTTGAGACACACACTGTCCGAGCGGAGACTCGCCGGCCTCTTCCGCCGCGAGGCAGATATCTGCCAGTACGCTGCCGGCCTCGACTGATGCGAGCTGATCCTTGTCCCCAAGAAGCACGATGCGGGCGTGGAGCGGGGTAGCGGCGAAGACTTTCGACATCGTCGCGAGATCGACCATCGAAGCTTCATCCAATATGAGCGAGTCGATGGGAAGCGGGTTTCGCTCATCGAAGCGCGGCATCGGCGATCCCGGCGTGATTCCAAGCAATCGGTGCAAAGTTTGCCCTTCGATGGTGAGCGCCTCCGATCGGCGCGCATCCGTCGGAAGTTCACCGAGTGCGTGGCGGATCGATTCCGTCATGCGCGAAGCCGCCTTTCCTGTCGGGGCTGCAAGCGCGACGCGCGGCGACGGACTGCCGATCGGAGCGATCTCGGCAAGGAGCGCGATAAGCCGCGCTATCGTGTGTGTCTTGCCCGTGCCGGGCCCGCCCGTGATCACGCAGAAGCTCGATTGGATCGCCCTCTCCGCGGCGCGGCGCTGATCGTCGGACGCCGCGAGAAAGTAGCGATCGAGCAGCTTCGCGACTTCAGCCTGTGAACAGGGCAGTGCGGTGTGGGCGGATGTCCGAGCGCGAATAGCCAGGGCGAGATGGCGTTCATAGCGCCAGTACCGATGCAGGTAGAGCCGGCCGGTCGTGTCCAGGATGAGCGGCTTCCAATCGCCGGGAGCGCCTGTGACTTTCGTGGCGCGGAGTGTTTGCTCCAAGGCTGCTGTCTCCTTTGTTATTTTGTTCAGCGGGATGCAGATATGCCCAGCCGCCCGCCATGCGCTGGCATGTTCCGCCGCCGACTGGAGCGCCGCGTTTTCGGACCCATCGAGCCGGACCATGAGTTTGCCGAAAGCAACGTCCAGTGGAGAAGCATCAGGCGCCGCCGCCGCCACGGCTTTCTCGATCGGACCATCACTGTTCATAACGGCATCGAAGCCCGGCAGCGCAGGCGTCGCCGATAGCCGGCTCCCGGCGCGATTGGCAGAATTTCGAGGGCGGGCCATGGCTACCTTTTCATTGTTTCACAAGTGCCGCCGAGGAATGCGTCAAGGGCGGCGATCACGGCGCCATCGGGCCGCCGGCTTGCGATCGCGAGTCCGGGCTGCGCCGGATCGACCCCGCGCATGAATATGTAGTAAGCGCCGCCGAAGTGCTTGTTATAGTCGTACCCAGGCAGCCGGCTCCGGAGATACCGGTGCAGCGCGACAGTATAAAGATGCAGTTGCAGGCCGTAGAAATGCGAAGCCATCGCGCCATCGCATGCGGCCTGCGTATAGCTCGATGAGCGCGACCCGAGCCTGTTCGATTTCCAATCCACGATGTAATACCGGCCGTCGCGCCGGAAGACCAAGTCTATATAGCCCATCAGCCAGCCGCGCCTCGGCGCAAAGTCAAGGCGCTCCCACTCATCCGAACCGAGCACGGAGCGAAGTGTGGCGGCTTCGATGCGGTCAACCGGGAGATAAAACTCAACTTCACTCAGGCGATCACGCTTGGGAATCTCGCTCAGCGAAAAACCCC
Source organism: Chthoniobacterales bacterium (assembly GCA_038238905.1). Taxonomy (GTDB): domain Bacteria; phylum Verrucomicrobiota; class Verrucomicrobiia; order Chthoniobacterales; family Chthoniobacteraceae; genus JBBSFI01. The sequence continues at coordinate 66,246 of JBBSFI010000008.1, forward strand.
CTCGTAATTTCACGCTCATCGTCCGGGCAACGCAATCGACCACCGGTTCGAGCCACTTTTCTTTGTCAAATGAGTAGGCGGCAAGTTTGCGTGCCGCGATCGTGGAAAGAGCGGTTGTGTCCGTGAAGTCCATCTCCTCCATGATTTCATGCAGGCACAGCCCCGTGCGCACGCCGCCCGGCAGCGCATGGATCCCTTCCGGCTCCGCCTGTTCAAGCATCGGAGGCTCGATGGCAGGCGCATCGCGATCCGGCGCCTCCGACTCCAGTTGCGCCGAGAGAGAGGAGAAACTCGACACAGCCCAATCCACTTCCATGCGCCGTGTGAATGTCTTCACGTGCAGGGCTGGCTTTTTCGCCGCTGCTGGCAAGTAGCTTGGCCCGTCCAGGCTTGGCATTTCGACGATGGAGATCGTTCCGTCCGATTGTTCGCAGAGATTCTCCAGGTCGGCGCGCACCTGAGCCTCGTCGATCGATTTGATTTTTTTGGCAAGCGCCACGGCGGGATCGGAAGTTTCAAAAGGCGGGTGGAGCAGCCATGCCACTGCTCCGGCAGGAGTTCGGCTCGGAAAGCGGCCCCAGATGAAGTCGCACCGCTGTTTGGCGCGCGTAATGGCCACATAAACAAGCCGGGTTTGCTCCGCGAGGAGTTCCGCCCTGGCCAGTGCAAGGTGCTCGACCTTCTGACTCGACCCAAGATCGAGCGTCAGGCTCAGATCATTCGATGGATCGTGAAAGCGAAACACAGAGCGCCCATTCTCTTCCCGACATTCCCACAAAAAGGGGCATATAACAATCTCAAATTCGAGGCCCTTGCTCTTGTGAACCGTAACAATCTGCACGGCGTCGTCGTCGCGGTCGAGGCGGATCTGGTGCTCCTCCGGCGTGTCGCCCTCGCGCGGTGCGATCTTCTCGGCGAACCATTTCACCAGCGCCGCTGGGCTGAAACTGTTATCGCTCGCGGCTTGCTGCAAAAGTTCGCTCAAGTGAAGCAGATTCGTCACACTCCGCTCCCCTTGCAGACGGGCGAAGAAACGGCGTCGCACCCCAAGTTCGTGCAGCATCCGCCGGAACATGTGGATGAAGCTCTCACCTTTCCATAGGGCGAGCCATTCCGCGGCGCGGAGCAGCCACCCTTCCCACGCTCTCTCGTCCGCCGTCAGCGCCTCGATGTCCGCGGCCTGCACGCCCATCAGCTCCGTCCAAAGCGAGGCTCGCAGACGCCGTTCATCGTTCGGGCTTGCGATCGCCGCCAGCACTGTAAGGAGATCAAATGCCTCCTCTGAGTCAAAAACATCGGCATTGCTCATCACAACGCCCGGAATGCCGCGTGTACTGAGAGCCGCTTGTGTGTCGAGAGCCTCGGCGTTTGTTGACGTAAGGATCGCTATATCCCGTGGGACGACCGGCTTGTCTCCGAGGCGCGACTCGCCGCCGAGGATTCGGGCCACTTCGCCTGCGACCGATTCGACGATCTGGGCGCGCACCTTCGCGATATTCATCTGCCCGCCCTTCCATTCCCAGATCCGGAGCGGCGCGGTAATGGCGTCGCCGGTGAACGCAGCGGCATCGTTCTCTCCCGAGGCGCTCGCCGGCTGGAACTTGATGTCGTTCAGGGCGAATGGAGCGTCGTTCCGGCAGAAAAGGGTGTTCGTGGCTTTGACTAAATTGTGCGATGAGCGGAAATTTGTGCGCAGCGTGAATTGGCGGGTCGCGCGGCTGGCGGCGCGCAGGTAGGTAAATACGTCGGCGCCTCGAAAGCCATAGATGGCTTGTTTCGGATCTCCGATCAGAAAGAGCCACCCATTCCCATCTCCAAAGAGGCGCTGAAAGATCTCGTCCTGAAGGCCGTCGGTGTCTTGGAATTCATCGATAAGCGCTGCGCGATAGCGGCCCCGCACCGCGGCCGTCATTTCCTCCGGATTCGACAGGAGGCCGCCGTGCAATTCCGTGAGCAGGTCGGAAAAGGAGCGGACACCCTGCCGCACTTTGCGCCGCCGCAGTTCGGCCGGCGCCCAGCGAAGAAAGTCGGCTTGCACCTCGGCGGCGTAACGCGCCGCCAGATTTTGCAGCTCTTCGCACAGATCAAAGAAGAGGTGCACCGGCGTCACGCCTTTCTTCAAGGTGCCTAGTTCAAGAGCCGGGCGCGAAAAGCGCAGCAGCGACGAGAAGCCCGAAAAATGGCCGTCGCATAGGCATGCGCCGATGGCGTCCAACTCCGTCGCAAGTCTGTCGGCGTCGTTATATCCTGCCTTTCCCCATTTCTGATCGCCCGGAAAGAATGCGCGGATAGCTCTGGAGGATTCCTTCCATGAAGCAGTGAGTTTCGTGAGCACCTCCATCAGCCCAGCTTTGGCGTCGGCCAGCCCGGCCTCCGAACCTTCGGGCACGATCCTTGCCAGCGGATGGTTCATCGTGAAGGCTAGCAAACCCTGCAAAACCTGCGGTGTTAACTTTCCCACCGTTGCCGCGGCTGCAAGACACTTCTCGCAAATGTAAAAAGAGCGCCGCCAATAGTCGGACGCAATCTCCCGCAGAAAGGACGATTGATCCGTAACAAACTCCTGCCCAAACTGCGCGCCGCTTTCGAAAGCGCCCTCTTCGAGCACCCTCCGACAAAAGCCGTGTATTGTTTGGATCGCCGCTTCGTCGAAGGCGTTCAGCGCCCCGCGCAGCCGTTCCGAAGCCGCCTCGCGTTCTCCCGCGTATCGCGTGACCGCTGCTTCCACGAAGCTGTTCTCGGATGACTCGCCCCCGAGCGCGTCGAGTGTCTCGCGAAGGAGGGTTCGGATGCGCCCCGTCAACTCGGCGGTTGCGGGAATCGTAAAAGTCGTGACGAGGATTTGATCGATCGCTAGCGCCTCCTCCAGGATCAGCCGTATGAAAAGCGCGGCGACCGTATAGGTCTTGCCGGTCCCGGCGCTCGCCTCGATCAAGGTTGTTCCTTTTTCCAGCGGCTTGCTGAAATCGCACACATCGAATGGTTCCGGCGTCTCTTTCATTGACGTTTGGCCGATCGGAGCATGTCGCTGTACACATCGAGGGCGAGTTCCTCGAAGTCAGGAGAGAGCGCGTCTCGCCGTCTGAAACATAGCTTCATGTGAACTTCGTCGCATTCACGTTCCCAAACCTTTTCCACGGCAGAATCCAAATCGCCCTCCCGATCCCCCGGAGTCACGGTCCGCTTTGCGAATTCGTATGAAGTTGCGCTAAAGAACGGGAGTGGTTCGCGCAGCCCACGCGCATAGTGACCCAGCAGTTTTTCAAGAGCGGCTTCGGGCGCACTCACCGGCCCGAAGGTCACGCCGCCGTCCCTCGCGAAGATCCAGGTTTTCATCGCCCGCTCGCGGGGTCGCAGCACATTGAGTATGAGATGCTCGACCCATGCATTCAGCAGGTCCTTTGGCTTCATCGCCCAGCACACGAAATGCGCCAACCCCTCCGCGTGGACGCCCGCCAGGCTGCCGGTGAGGCGTTGCGAGCCGATGGAAAGGTCGAACGGGTGCGGATGATCCGGTTTGCCAGGCGCAACCGCGCGAATCCGCCGTGTGAGTTCCTCGGCGTTGCTGGAAAACTCTTCGAACGCCGTTTCCCCGGCCAGCCCTGCCGGAAGCGATCCGATAGCCCTCGCCATGTCAAAGGCGCCTTCCGCATCGCCGTTTTCCATGAAGGAGTCCGTCATATCCTTCTGAAATTTCCAGCGTTCGAGTCTATCCAGCGTCATCGGCTCCGACTCTCCCACCGCCGACTCCAGATCGGGCAGGCGAAGCCGGAGCCGCTCCTTCAGAAAATACTTGCACGGATTTTTATAGAAGCGCTGCAATTGCTCGAGCGTGACAACGGACCACTCGGCCGGTGGCAGCGGAACCGGAGATTCAAATCGCGATCGGTTCTCATCCTTCCGCGTTGCAAGCAGGGCGCGGCTCCCCTCCAAATTCTCCGCTGAGTAAGAAAAGAGCCGCCCGCCAGTGGTGAAATAGTCCGTGCTAAACGGTTGGAGCCTGTGTTTGGTAGACACGGCGCCCCGAATGCCGTCCGCGCATGCATAGTTGGCATCCAAATAATCGAGCAACTCGCTGATCACTACCGATGGCGGCGCCTCATTGTTATCCTTGGAAGACAGTCCCGAGTAACTAAGATAAAAGACCGAGCGCGCGGAAAGCAGAGCCTCCATGAAAACGTGCCGATCCTCTTCACGCCGGGTCGGTCCGCCGGTCCCCGCTCCGGCGAGTCGATCCAGAGCCCCGTTCGCATCGCGCCTTGGAAAGTCGGAGTCGTTCAGACCCGCGATGCAGACCACGCGAAAGGGTATGCTTCGCATCGGCTTCATCGAGCAAAAGGTGAGGCGTCCCGCAAGAAAGCCGCGGGCCGTGCTGCTCTCCCCGAGAGCCTGCGCGAGGTGCGCCCGCACGATCTCAAATGGAAGGGCCTCGTCCAGATACTCTGTTATATCCGCGAGTCCCTCGATCGTCGCGCGGAGTGAGCGCGTCTCTTCGGCGCCATCTTCCGATTCGTCGATGAAATTCTCGATCAAATGAAGCAGCGCCCGCGCCCAGGCAGTCAGTTTCCGCGGCGCCGCCAGCGCGGGGATAAGATCGAATAGCTTTCCCGTGAAATCCGCGAAACGACCGAGTGTCGTGGCGGCGCTTCCCTCCATTCCGTCCCAGGGTGCGATGCCATCGAAGAGCGCGTTCTCTTCCGGCGGAAGCGCGTATCCGAGCAGAAGACGGTCGATCCCTGCTCTCCAACTGTTTTGCTCGAAATCCGGCACGCCGAATTCCGTTCGATGCTTCCCGTCGATTCCCCACCGGATGCCAGTCTCCGCCACCCATCGGCGGATCGTTTCCAGTTCCGCTTCATCCAGTCCAAATTTCTTTCGCACAGGATTCATCTCGATCAGAGTCAGCACCGCGGCTGCCCCAAAGCGGCTGCCGTGCAGCGCGAGCAGTTGAAGCAATGCCTGGCAGGCAGCGCTTGCGGTTCGGCTGGAGCGATCGGCGATCGTAAATGGTATGCGCAGCGCCTCGTCTTCCGGGGCGCCGAATACAGCTTGGATGAGCGGCGCGAACTCCTCGATGTTCGGAGCCATAACTAGGATATCCTTCGGAGCGATGCTCGAGTCGTTCTGCATCAGCTCCAGCAACTGATCGTGCAACACTTCCATCTCGCGCATCTTACCGTGGCAGCAATGGATCTGAATCGAGCGATCTTCCGCAGCCACCGCCTCGCGTTCTTCTCGCGTCCGGTCCGTCAGATTAAAAATGTCGCGCTGCACACGCGAGACGAGCGAATCGCCCGCTGGCGGCTCGAACAGCTCCTCCGCCGAATGCGGATCGAGTTCCTGGATCCGCCGCGCAAATTGGCGGCCCGGCTTTCCGAATGACGCAAGCAAGGCATTTCCCGTGTCGAGATGGAAGTCGGGAGCCGCATGCCGCGGCGTGGCATTGCGCCGCAAAAAGCGCCGCTGTTCGCGAGGAGACTGGATGTCACCCCAATACTCATCCGTCGGCTCGAAGAGAAAGAGATGGACATCGGCGGCGCGGCTGAGTGGCGGTAGAAGACTGATATAGTATGGCGGCAGGCTCGATATGCCGAAAATGGAGAGGCGCGCCGGCAGTCCCGGCAATTCGAAATCGTCCCGCGCCGCGCTCTCTTCCAGCCGCCGGAGGAGGGCCGGCGGGTTTTCCGACGCGAAGCCGCGCACAAGCTCGCGCCACAGGGTCGTCGGCCATCCCGGTGAGCGGACCTTCTCTTCCCGGCCATGCTGCCAGGTCAAGAGATCGCCCGGGCGGAAGCCAAGATAGCCATCAAAAAGCGTCGCGAGCTGATTGGAAAGCTGAAAGCGCTTTATCGCGCTGAATTCATCGGCGCCGATGTAGGCTGCCAGCGCGGCAAATTCCGTTCGCTGCGTCAATTGCGGCAGGAGCGCGAAAATGCGCCACGGAAGCAGATCGCGCGAAAAGGCGCTCGGCCCCGCCGGGCGCGGAAAGGCAGCGGAGAAAATGCGGTGGGCGAGGGCGTCAGCAAACGGGAAATCGCAATTCATCGTGACACCCAGCCGCTGCGCCAGTTCGAGGCCGAGCCAGCGCCGCATCCCAAGGCTCTGCACCACCACCGTTTCCCCCGCGAGCGGATCCGGCAGCGGGTCGCGGAGCAGCGCCGCGAGACGATCCGCCAGCGCTTCGAGACGGTTGCTGCGGTGGACGAAGAGGCCGGGCATCAGTGGGGGAGGGCCGAGTATAGGCGGCCCTCGCGACGCGGGAAGCGCTATATTGATTCAGCGCCGCGACTTTCCGCTTAAATCGGTAGCATCCGCCAGCCTATTTCTTTTGCATCGCCGCCGTGAACCAATCCACGGCGGGCGCAGCCGGCGCCCCACCCTGGAAGCGCTTCACATCCCGCGGCCCCGCTTCCTGTTTTGCGGCGCGCGCATCGCGCGGAGCCGCCTCCGGACGGGTCTTGAGCGAAAGGGCTATCCGCTTTCGGGTCATGTCGATCTCCATCACGGTGGCGGACACGCGTTGTCCTACCTTTAACACGTCCGCCGGATTCTTCACGAAGGTGTCCGAGAGTTGTGAAATATGCACAAGGCCGTCCTGATGGACGCCGATATCGACGAACGCTCCGAACGCCGTCACATTCGTCACCACTCCAGGCAGCTTCATCCCCGGTTTCAGATCTTCCATCTTGCTGACCCCTTCAGCGAAGGAGAATGCCTCGAATTTCTGGCGCGGGTCGCGTCCCGGCTTTGCAAGCTCAGCCACGATGTCGTTGAGCGTGGGAAGCCCCGCCTCTTCCGAGACATATTTCCTCGCGTCGATCTTCGCCCGCTTCGCCGAGTCGCGCAGCAGATCAAGCACCGAGCAGCCGAGATCTGCCGCGATCCGGTCCACAAGTTCGTACCGTTCCGGATGCACCGCGCTCGCATCCAGCGGATGCGCGCCCCCGCGAATGCGCAGGAATCCCGCCGCCTGCTCAAAGGCCTTGGGGCCGAGGCCGGTCACCTTCAGCAACTCCTTGCGCGACTTGAAGGCTCCGTGTTCGTCGCGATGCGCCACGATGTTTGCCGCGACCCGTGCGTTGAGCCCGGAAACATACGAAAGCAGATTCTTCGAGGCCGTATTGATCTCGACTCCGACGTTGTTGACGCACGACACGACCACATCATCCAGTGAGCGCTTGAGCGCATGCTGCTCCACATCGTGCTGGTACTGGCCGACGCCGATCGATTTCGGGTCGAGCTTTACAAGCTCCGCGAGCGGATCCATCAGCCGGCGCCCGATTGAGACCGCCCCCCGCACGGTCAGATCGTGATTTGGAAATTCCTCCCGTGCGATCTCGCTCGCGGAGTAGATCGATGCGCCGCTTTCGTTTACCGAGACCACCGCGATGGAGGAGGGGAGGCCAAGCTTGCGGATGAAGACCTCCGTCTCGCGCGACGCCGTTCCATTGCCGATTGCGATCGCCTCCACATCGTATTTCTTCACGACCGCCTTCACCATCTCTCCCGCTTCCACCTGTTCGCGCTGGCTCTTTTCCGGATAGATTACTTCGTTCCCCAGGAGCTTCCCCTGCCGGTCCAGCAGCACGATCTTGCAACCGGTGCGGAAGCCGGGATCGATGGCGAGCACGTTCTTTTGCCCGAGTGGCGAAGCCAGAAGCAGTTCGCGCAGGTTATCCGCAAAGACGCGGATCGCCTCTTCGTCCGCCCGCTTCTTAAAGTGGGTGCGCGCCTCTCCCTCCATTGCAAAGCCGAGCAGCCGTTTGTAGCAGTCGTTCGCGGCGGTCTTCACCTCGTGCGCGGCCGGCGAGCCATTCCTCACGAAAGCCCGCTCCACGATCGAGACGGCCTCGTCCTCGGGCGGCGTGAGCCGCGTAAAAAGGAACCCTTCAGCTTCTCCCCGCCGCATCGCGAGGATTCGGTGTGACGGCGCCTTCTCCGCAGGCTCGCTCCAATCGAAATAATCTTTGAACTTCGCGCCCTCCTCCTCCTTGCCCGACACCACTTTCGAGCGGAGCGCACCCTTCTCGATGTACAGCTTCCGCATCGCGGCGCGCGCTGTGGCGTCGTCGTTCATCCGTTCGGCGAGGATGTCCCGTGCGCCTGCCAGCGCCTCGGCTTCGTTTTCGATTTTCGCGGGTCCTTTCTCCGTCGCGTACTCGCGGCCCGCATACGCGCGCGCCGCCGATGCCGGATCGCTCGCCGGATCTTGCGCCCAGAGCAATTCCGCGAGCGGTTCCAGCCCTTTCTCGCGGGCGATCGTCGCGCGCGTCCGTTTCTTCGGACGGAAGGGGAGATACATGTCCTCCAGAGCGGCGAGCGTCTCCGCGGCGTCGATCTTCGCGTGAAGCTCGGTGGTCAGCAATTCGCGCTCCTTAAGCGAGGCGACGATGGAATCCCGCCGCTTGTCGAGTTCTTCGAGCTGCTCGATCCGGTCGCGAATCGACGTGATCTGCACCTCGTCCAATTCGCCTGTTTTCTCTTTCCGATAGCGCGCGATGAATGGCACCGTGGCCCCCTCTTCGAGAAGCACCGCCGTGGCCGCGACCTGCCGGGGTTGAAGCGCGAGTTCCTTCGTGATTTTGAGTACGTACTTTTCGAGCATGAATGGATGCCAACGATGCGGGTTGCGGGCCGCGAGTCAATGCGCTCGCTGGAAAAAGCAAAGCCCTCCTGAGCAATTTGCCTAGACCGCTGGCCTTGCTCCTTCGACTTTAGACCCGACATGCCCCGCATCCACCTCCTCTCCGAAGAGGTCGCCAGCCAGGTGGCCGCCGGCGAGGTCGTCGAGCGCCCCGCTTCCGTGGTCAAGGAACTCGTCGAAAATGCGCTCGACGCCGAAGCCACGCGCATCGAGGTGCTTATTCGCAGGGGTGGAATCTCGCTCATACGCGTTCTCGACGATGGATTTGGAATGGACCGCGACGATGCGCTGCTTTGTCTCGAGCGCCACGCCACCAGCAAGATCCGCACAGGGCACGATCTGGCCGCCATCCATACACTCGGTTTTCGGGGCGAGGCGCTTCCCAGCATAGCCAGCGTCTCGCGCTTCCGCTTATCGACCCGCGAAAGGACCGCGCTCGCCGGAACCGAAATCGTCATTCAGGGCGGCAAGATCGAGTCGGTTCGCGACGGAGGCGATGCGCCCGGCACGCAGGTCGAGGTCCGCTCCCTGTTCTATAATCTTCCAGCCCGGCGCAAATTCCTGCGCACCGAAAACACCGAGGCGCATCACGTCGAGCATCAGCTTCACCTCCAGGCGATCGGTCATCCGGGCGTCGGCTTCGTCTTCGTGCAGGATGAGCGCACAGCCTACCAGCTCGCCCCTGCGCTCCATCTTCTCGATCGCATTCGCGATCTCTGCGGCGTCCCCTTGTCTCGCGAGCTGCTCGAAGTCCCCGAGTTCGAGAGCGCCGGCATTCGCATCCGCGGCTTCGTCGGCAAGCCCGGTGTCAGCCGTTCCACCCGCCAGCAGCAGCTCGTCTTTCTCAACGGACGCGCCGTCGAAAATGGGACGCTGAACTTTGGATTGCGCGAGGGGTATCACACCGCCCTCATGAAGGGGCAGCATCCGGTTACTTTCCTCTTCGTCGATATGGATCCGGCTGCCGTCGATGTGAATGTGCATCCCGCAAAACGCGAAGTCCGGTTTCGCGACTCCGCCACCGTCCGCGATGCCCTCGTCGAAGCCATCCGCCGCACGATCGAGGGCGACCGGGGCGCGTGGTCACGGAGCTTCCGGGCCGATTCCCCCGCGCCCGCCGATCCGCCGTTTGCCGATGCCGGGCCGCCGCTCATTCCCCACGCGGAGCAGGTTGCGCTGCGACGCGATTGGGCCGATCTGCCGCTCCAGCCTCAACCGCCGCGTCGCGAACCGTCACCGGATCCCGTTCACCGGGAGCCCCGCCCAGCCGTGGCTGCCCCCGCTGCCGCCATCCCGCCCGACGAGCCGCCGCCCATTCGGCGTCCGCCGGACAAGGCGCTCGACTTCAAAATCCTCGGCGTCCTCGGCAAGCTCTACATCCTCATGGAGAATGCGAGCGGCCTCGTGCTCGTCGATCAGCACGCCGCGCATGAGCGCATCCTTTTCGAGGAGATGCGGCGCCGAATGGAAACGGAGGGCGTGCCGACCCAGCGCCTCCTCCTCCCCATCACGCTGCAGATGCCCCCAAAGGACGCGGACTGGCTCTCGGAGAATGTCGCCCTTCTCCAGCGCGCCGGCATCGGCGTCGAGCCTTTCGGCCCGTCCACGTTCAAGATCGATGCCCTCCCCACGTTTCTGCGGGGCGATGCCAGCCAGCTTCTGCGGGAGATTATCGACGATTTGCGGGAAACAAGCGGCGCCCTCACCTCCAGGCTGCGGCTGGGCGAGGAGATGATCGCCAAGACGGTTTGCCGCCATGCGGTGAAGGCCAACGATTATCTGCGCGAGCCGGAGCTGGTCCGCCTTATCCAGGATCTCCTCGTCTGCGATCTTCCGTACTGCTGCCCCCACGGGCGCCCCACGATGATCCAGATCTCCTATGGAGAACTCGAAAAGAAGTTCGGAAGGAAGGCGTGACCGCCACTCCCGGCAACCGATGTATAATAATCCTCCGCCGTCCGCTCGACAATCGCCACCCTGTCAAAATGCAGTCAGACGCTTCCACCCCCGCAAGCCGCGAACACCCCATCACCACTCTCAGATCGCTTGGGTAACAGCGCATTTCAGCGTCGATCCATGCCGCCTGGCACGGTCGTTGCTAAGGTCCACCGCGTTCGTGCAAACGAACGGGGAATAAATCCAAACAGGGAAGCAGTCCGATCGTATGGCGTAGTTTGAGCGGCGGGGGAACCGCTCAAACGGGATGATCGGACTGCATTTCCTCCCGGAGCAAAATCCACTGCCAACGTTGGACCGGATGCGGTTTGCCGCACGGCAACCTAACCCTCCCGCCCTCCGCGCCCTCCGCGTGACCCCGTTCCCTTCCCAGCCCCACCGGGGCGCCAATTCCTTAGCCCAACCCATCGGGTTGGGTACACAATCCCCGCCAGTCCACAGCCTGAAGGGATGCGATTCCTCCACCCCTCGTTCCCAAGATTCCATTTGGACCAGCCTCAGTCTGGCCCCCTCCCGTTCCCTCCCGTTCCCAAATCGCGGAGCGATGCCCGCCGGTAGCCGGGGGTTTCAACCGGGCGTTGCCCTGGGCTGTGGTTAATGCCGCGCCGTGGGCGCTCAACGGAAGTGCAGGCGCAGCCTGGAGGCGTTGTCATTTCGGGTGCTCGGCGTTCCAAATGGAGTTTGGGAACGACGGGGGAGGAGAGGGGGAATCACGGGCCGATTTCCTGGCTCGTTATTTATCCTTTGTTCTTCCTAGCCGGAGGGCGGCGGCGCAGAGGGCGCCGGAGATCACGAGGAGGGGGAGGAGGCTCCAGCGGGATTGGGCCCAGAGGAGTTCGCCTAGGTTGAAGGAGGCCCAGCGGCATTCAGGGGATTTGGGCGGGAAGAGGCCGTAGGTGAAGAGGCCTTCGTACACGCCGATGGGATTGACGGAGACGGGGCCTTCGAGGGAGCCGAGGGGGAGGGGCTGGGGGTCGGCGCGGTGAATGCCATCGATGAGGGCGGTATGGAGTTGGGCGATTAGTTGTTCACGGGTTTGCGGGGCGTATTCCTCGGGTTTTAGCGCGACCAGCTCTTTTTGTATTTCAATGGGGATTTGCTCGCGCAGGAGGGGCCAGGCGCGTCCCCTGGCAAACAAGGGCCATGCGTAGTCGGTAATGAGGTTGTAATTCCATTCGGTCCCGTGACGGCTTTCGACGCGGGCGTGTCCGCCGACACCAGCAGGGTTTTGTGCGTCGGTGGCGGTTAACAGGAGATTGATGGCGATCGAGATTCCGGCGAGGGCGCAGGCTATGCAGCGGAGGGGGATGGCGCTTGCAAAGATCGAGACGAGCGGCAGGGCGAGGAACGGGATGCCTGGGATCAGGTAACGCGGGCCGGCGGCGAATCCGCCATGGTAGCCATTGAACCAGGCATTGACGCCGAAGAACAATCCGAAGGTGGCGAGGCATAGGAGCGCCTCGGGAAGTGTGTCTCGGTTTCTGAGCCAGCGCCAGCAGCCGTACAAGGAGAGGAGGAGGACGGGCGCGAAGAAGAATAAGCCGCGGAAGGGCGATATAAGAAGGACTACGGCGATGGAGAGGATATTGCGGATATCGGCGAAGGAATGAGGAATCGGGAACATGCCGAGGAAGGCTCCGCTCTCATCCATGAAGAGTGGATTCTGGAACTGTGTGCTCAGCCGGAACGGGGAGCCGAAACAGCTCCATCCGTACCAGCAGATGAGGAGAAAGGGCGGGATGGCGCCGGAAACAAACAAGACGGCGGCGCGCGCCTTGGAGTGTCTCGCCCGGGCGAGGAGATAGATGCCGAGAAGGACGATGGCTAGAAATGCTATATAGTTTGTGATGGTGGCCAACCCGGCGCACAGTCCGGCCAGGGCGAAGCATGCGCCGCCGCGATCCTGACGCCGAGCGCCGACGCGGATAAAGTAGAAGGCGGCGACGAGCAGCGAAGCGGTGGCGGCGTGATCGAAGAGGAGGGTCGCAAAGGGAAAGAAGGTGGTGCCGAACGCGAGTGAGAGCGTGGCGAGGATGGAGGCCGCCACGGCGCCGCCGGAGAGATCGCAGGCGAGGCGAAAGAAGAGGAGGCAGCCGAGCGCGGAGACCAGGCCGACACTGAGTGCGCTCGTGAGCCAGGCATTCACTTCGATGGTGAGCCAATGATCGGGATCGATGCCGCACGCTTTCTCGATGTGATAGATCGCGAAATAGCCTGGCAGCGCCAGAAACGATGTGCCGGGCGGTTTATTCGGATGGAAATGGCCGGTGGCGGGGATGTAGCCGATATCGCCCGAGGCGCAGACTTCGATCATCGGCGCCTTCTCGACGCCATCGCCGAGCGGCCGATCGCCGACGGGCGAGAGATTCCACTCCATATCGACCCAGCAGAGGCGAAATCGCTTCGGGCCGATGGCGTACTCGGCATCGTGAAGCGGTTCGCGGACGAGATCGCTCCCGGTGTCGTTGAGTCGATAGACGAGGAAATCATCGATGGCGAAGCGGCCTTCCTCGACCATGGCGCGGATCTCGGCGAAGCGCGCGTTTTGGTTCCAGCCCCCGCCCTGATTGAAGTAGGCGAAGGCGAAAAAGCAGGCGAGGAAGAGGAGGAATTCGATGCGCCGGAGGCGGGACATAGGGAGATAAAGAGGCGATTGGCTTCCGAGCGCAAGCGGGCAGGAGAGGCAATCGGCAAAGTTCCAGCTTGAGACGGACGCAAAGATTGACCATTCACGGCTGGAAATATGTGGTCCCAAAATTATGACCCGCTCGGAAACGTCTTCGCATCGGCGGGCGTGGCGTCGTTTCCGGTGGTGGTGCTGCTGTCGCTGCTGGCAATCTGGCATGTGCCCGCGCATCGGGCCGCGCTGGCGGGGCTGGGATGCGCCGCGCTGCTCGCGATCGGGCTGTACCGGATGCCGCCCGGGATGGTGGCGATGTCGGCCGCGTACGGCGCCGCGTACGGTCTTTTTCCGATCGGCTGGATCCTGCTGAATGCGATCTTCATCTATGAGGTGTCGGTTGTTACGCATCAATTTGAGATGCTGAAGCGGCAGGTGGCGGGGCTGGCGGATGACCGGCGCATTCAGGCGCTGCTGATCGCGTTTTCCTTTGGGGCATTCATCGAGGGATGCGCGGGATTCGGCGCGCCGGTGGCGATCACGGGGGCGCTGCTGATCGGACTCGGCTTCCCGCCTCTGGAGGCCGCTGTGCTGGTGCTGATCGGGAATACGGCGCCGGTCGCGTTTGGCTCGCTCGGGATACCGATCACCACGCTGAATCAGGTGACGGGCCTCGATCTGCATGCGCTGAGCGCGACCGTGGGACGGCAGCTTCCGCTGTTTTCTTTGATCGTCCCCTTCTGGCTGATCGCCGTGCAGGCTGGATGGCGCGGGATGCTGCAAGTGTGGCCGGCGTGCCTGGCATCGGGGGCGAGCTTCGCGGCGACGCAATTTTTGGTGAGCAATTTCCACGGACCGTGGCTGGTCGATCTGGCGAGCGCGCTGGTCTCGATGGGAGCGCTCGTGCTGCTACTGCGATTCTGGCAGCCGCCATCGGAGCGATCACTGACCGGCCGGAGCGGACGGGAGAGCGCGCCCGATCACGGGCTGAGAGGGAATCCGCTGCGCCCGTGGCTGCCGTGGATCACGCTCTCGATTTTGGTGATCATCTGGAGCGTGCCAGCCGTGCAGAAATCGCTGAAGGAGGTGTCACTGCGATGGCCGGTGTGGCTTCTGAACGGGGCGATCCAGCGGACACCGCCGGTGGTGGCCCAGCCGAAGATCGAGGAGGTGATCTTCAAGCTGGATTGGCTGGCTGCGACTGGCACGGCGCTGCTGATCGCCGGACTGGCATCCGGTCTGCTGCTTGGGATGCGTCCGAAGGCGCTCGTGGCGCTCTACGTGAAGACGCTCTGGCGGGTGCGCATCTCACTGCTGACGATCGCGGCGATGCTGGCGCTCGGATATGTGACGCGCTACAGCGGCTCGGATACAACCATGGGGCTGGCCTTTGCGCATACGGGCGCGTTTTTCCCGTTCTTTTCTTCGCTGCTCGGGTGGCTGGGAGTGGCGCTCACCGGCAGCGATACGGCCTCCAACGTGCTCTTCGGGAACTTGCAGCAGGTGACCGCGCACCAGCTCGGGCTGCCACCGGTGCTGATGGCTGCGGCGAACAGCTCCGGCGGCGTGATGGGAAAGATGATCGATGCGCAGAGCATCGTGGTGGCGAGCGTGGCCACGAGCCAGGGAGGAGAGCGCGTGCCGGCCGGGACGATTTTGCGGCGGGTCTTTCTGCACAGCCTGGCGCTCGCGGTTCTGGTGGGGGCGTGGGTGTCGTTTATGGCGTATGCGATCCCGTGGTTTGTGCCGAAGTAGGGCGAAGCCGTTTTGGGCGCCTATACGATAAGCATGCAATCGCCGTACGAGTAAAAGCGGTAGCGTTCGCGGATCGCTTCGGCGTACGCGTGGAGCACAAATTCGCGATCGGCGAAGGCCGAGACGAGCATGAGAAGCGTGGAGCGCGGGAGGTGGAAATTGGTGAGGAGGGCATCGACGATGCGGAACGCGGCGGGTGGGTAGAGGAAGATGTCAGTCGCCCCGTCGCGGGCCGTGAGCGGGAGACCATCGCGCGCGCACGCTTCGAGGACGCGCGTGGTGGTGGTGCCGATCGCCATGACGCGAGCCGCCGACTCGATGGCGGAGGCGGTTTCCGCGCTGAGATGGTAGCGCTCGGTATGCATCCGGTGCTCGGTGATCGCCTCCGCCTGCACGGGACGAAACGTGCCGATCCCGACATGGAGCGTGAGGAATGCGTGTGGAATGCGGTCCAGCATTTCGGGTGTGAAATGGAGGCCGGCGGTGGGCGCGGCGACGGCGCCAGATTGGCGCGCGTAGACGGTCTGGTAGCGTTCGGTGTCGGAGCTTTCGGCGGGGCGTTCGAGATAGGGTGGCAGCGGTAGGCAGCCGCATTTCTCCAAATCGATCGGGCCGTCAAAGGCAACGATGCGCTCTCCATCGGGAAGGATTTCCTGCACTGTGCCGCGGGCGCCCTGGACTACGACGCTGGCGCCGATGCGCATTTTGCGGCCGGGTTTCACGAGGCATTCCCAGGTGTTGGCGCCGCGGGCTTCCACAAAGAGCAATTCGATGCGGCCATCGTCTGAAAAGAGACGGGCGGGGACGACGCGAGTGTCGTTCAAGACGACGAGATCGCCTGGCCGCAGGAAGGTCGGGAACTGGGCAAACATCCGGTGCTCGATCGTGCGCGCCTCACGGTTGAGGACCATCATGCGTGAAGCGTCCCGTCGCGGCAGCGGGTAGCGCGCGATCAGCTCTTCCGGCAATGCGTAGTCGTAGTCGCTCGTGCGGAGGCTCATTGCGCGGACTGCGGACGGGCCAGCTCCGCCACATGCGCGGACGAGGCGCGTGCGAGGCCGGTAAGATCGTAGCCGCCCTCAAGCATCGAGACAATTCTCCCGCCGGCGTGCGAACGCGCGAGATTCAGGACGATGCGCGTGAGCTCGGCGAAGTCTTCGTCGGTGAGGCGAAACTGGCCCAGTGGATCGCCGATGCGGGAATCGAATCCTGCGGAGACGAGGATGAATTGCGGGCGGAACTTTTCCATCGCCGGGAGCAGCCGGGACTCGAACGCGCCCACGATTTCCTCGCGGCCCGACATGGCGGGGAGCGGGCAATTGAGCGTCGCGCCACGGCCCGCGCCTTCGCCGGTTTCGCTGGCATTGCCCGTGCCTGGATACCACGGCGCCTGATGTGTGGAAAAGAAAAAGACCGAGCCATCGGAATAGAAGGCGTCCTGCGTCCCATTGCCGTGATGCACGTCCCAATCGACGATGAGCACCCGCTCGATGCCGTGCCGCCGCTGGAGATGACGGGCGGCGATGGCGGCGTTATTGACGATGCAGAAGCCCATGCCGCGGTCGGGCGACGCGTGGTGGCCCGGCGGGCGCACGACGCAAAAGGCGTTTGCCGCCTCGCCCCGCATGACGGCATCGACCGCGGAGAGAACACTGCCGGCGGCGTGGAGCGCGGCATCCCAACTCCGCGCGCTGACTGCGGTGTCGCCGGTGCTTAACTGGTTCGCGCCCGCTCGGATCTCAGCCTCTGCGAGATCGAGGTAGCGGGGAGTGTGGACGAGTTCCAAATCGGCGCGGGACGCGATGCGCGGTTCAATAAGAAGCAGACCTGGCATCAGGCCCGCCTCCTCCAGTCCGAGGAGTGTGGCGTCGAAGCGCTCGGGGCGCTCGGGATGGTCGGGGCCGGTGTCGTGCGATTTGCATTGCGGCGCCGCAACGAGCGCTGTCGGAGATCTCATGGAGATGAGGGCTCCTCGCCGATGCTGCTGGCGCTTCCGCTGAACTGCGCGGCAAGAGCGCGCCGGCTGATTTTGCCGCGCTCATTCGTCGGGATTTCGCGGACGAACCAGAAATCGCGCGGAACTTGCCACTGGCTCAGTTGCTGACGGCAAAAGCGGTGAAGCGCCGCGGGATCAATCCCATCTCCGGCCACGCACGCGACCGGCTCTTCGCCGCGCGACGGCGACGGAACGCCGAAAACGACGACCTGCCGGATGCCTGGAAATTCGGCGATGCGGCCCTCGACTTCGCCCGGATTCAGCTTTCTGCCAGCGATATTGATGATGTCCGAGGCGCGTCCGGCGATGTACATGCCGCAGCTCGTCCAGCGGACGAGATCGCCGGGGATGAAGCGGCCGTTCCCGAGACTTTCCGCTTCGCCCAAAGGGAAGTAGCCATCGCCCACGGCAGCGCCCCCGATGATGATGTGACCCAAGCCGTCGGGGGCTTCCGGCGTGACTTCGACGCCGCGCATGGGCGTGCCGACGTATCCTTTTTCATAAATGGGGTCGTCGCTGGAATCGTAGCCGATTCCGCCGCACTCCGACGATCCGTAAAACGTGTGGATTTTTAGCCCGGAACGCTCGGTGAACGTCTCGGCGATTTGTGTGCCGAGCGGCGCACCGGCGGAGATGCAGAGGCGGAGTTTCGGGAGTCGCATCGGGCAATCCAGGGCGGCGAGTTTGTCGTAGAAGACGGGCATCCCCGGCAATACGGTCGCGCCCGATGTCTCGAGGTCGCTCAGGAGAGCGCGGGGCATCCGCTCTTCGCTCGGGACAAGCGGGACGCCGCGGCAGAGGAGCGGTGTGAGCAGATTGCTGAATCCGTAGGAATGCGACATCGGGATGACGCCGAAATTGAGATCGCCGGGCGTGATTCCCATGGTCTCGCAAATATTACCGCAATCCGCCACGAGTTGGCGCGCTTGGAAGCGCACGGCGCGCGGCTGGGCGCCGGTGCCCGAGGTGAGCTTGAGAAGGTCGCAGGCGTGCGCGAAGAGGGCGCCGCCGCGGCGATCGATGTGCAGGCGGCTGCCGGTGGCGGTGATCAGCGCGTAGGCGTGGCAGGTGGTGAGGGCGGCTTCGAGTTCGGCCGATTCCACGTGTCTGCCAACTGGGATCGGGACCAATTCGCGTCGGAATAGCGCGAGCAGGAGTGCGGGCCAGGATGGGCTGTTGCCGATCTGCACACCGATGGCTGATCGCGGCGGATCGCCATCGAAGAGGCGTTCGAGTTCCCGCGACTCCGTGTCGATGTCGGAGAAGGTGCGGAGGACTTCGCCAGCGGTCGAGATGAGGGCGGGATCAGACGCGCGGCGGTCGAAAGTGCGATCCCACGCGGCAAGGATGGGGTTGCGGGGTGAAGGATCGGTCACGGTGAAGCCTGCCAGACGATTGGGGACGTTTCGTGCGGGGAACGAATGGCCGAGCACGGGGCGGCGGTCAATGGCGGATCGAGGATGGAAAGGAGCATGTGCGAGCGGGATGGCTGCACGGTTGCCAGCAGTCTGGGGGCGAATCGGCTGCTACGCTGCGTCCGAGATTTTTGGGGATGCTTCGCCGATCACGTCCACCTGCAAATCGCGCATGCTGTATAGGGGAGGGGCGGCTCCGCGCATGGCGCGACCGCCGCTGGCGCGCTTCGGGCCGAATTGGGTGCGGTTTGCTTCGAAGACGTCGTCCACGAATTGTTTGCTGCCGATCACGCATCCATCGACGAAGTAACGCACGCGGCAGCGGACGAGTTCGGGCCGGGTCAATTTGCCCTTGGCTGCGAGCACTTCGGAGATTTCTTCGCGGGTGAAGCCGCGCCGGGCAGGCGTGCCGTCTTCCTGGGATCCCTGCTCTTCGCCCTGGCAGAAGAGCCATTGGCGGTACTCGGCCAGGACGGCTTTTGTGCGCGCTGAGTTGCGATTGAGCAGGTAGCAGGCGATTACGGCGATCCCTTCCTTGGCGCGCTTGTTTCCGGCGACGGTCTCCGCGTACCCGCACCAGCGGTATTCTTTCGGGTCCGAGACGATTCCAGCGCGCACAGGATTTAGATCGATGTAGGCCGCTATTGTTGCAAGCGCGTCGCCGCTCGCCTCCACCAGCACGCTTTTGAAGCGCTCCTCCCAGAGAGTTCCCTTGCGCGCCCGCTTTGAATTGTACCAATGACTGAAGCTTTGTTTGAGCGCCTTCATGAAGAAGCTCACATCCCACATCCGTTTGAAGTAGCTTGCGCGCAGGGCTTCGGCGGCGTCCGGCGAACCACCCTTCACGAGCGACTCGAGGAGTTGCCCGGCGTTTGCCGCGGCGCCGCGCCCGCCTGCGGCCGCGATTCGCTCCAAAAGCTCCGTGTCGTCAGGCATCTGATGCGGGCGTTTGGGGACTTCCACGAGGATATGAAAATGATTGCTCATCACGCAAAAGGTGACCACCCGGATCCCGCTGAAACGCTCCTGCCCGCGCATCATCTTCACGAAGCGCTCCTTCTCGCGCTCACCGAGTATGAAATCGCGGTTCACCACGCGTGAAATGCAGTGGTAATACGCCAGCGGATGATCGGTCGGAGCCTTGATGCGCGCCTGTCTCATGCCTCCGAGTAAAGATGACCCTCGCGAAACGTCAACTACTTTTTTACAAAGAGTCTGTCACTTAATTGGAAAACTTTTGTCATTTAGTTGGAAAAACGCGTCTGCCCTCGGGAGCGGAAAAACGCGAAAAGGTCGGTGGCGAACAATGGGGCGCTCTGGTGGATTCTGGAGGGTGCGAGATTTTCGTTGCGGGGGTGGAAAGGGCCGCTAATGTCTCACTCCTTTTTCTTTCCATGAAAGCCGATATTCATCCGCGTTACGAAGAGACCGCCATCGCCTGTGCGTGTGGTACGGTCTATCACACCCGCTCCACACGGCGCGATCTTAAGATCGGCATTTGCGCGGCCTGCCACCCCTATTTTACGGGGGAACAGAAGTTTGTCGATACGGCGGGACGCATCGAGAAATTTTCGCGGCGTTACGCGACGATCGGTGGCACTCCGCGCCGGAAGAAGGTTTAAGCTCACGTCTGGCTTCATTTTGGAACGGTGAAGGCGCCAGCGCGTCTTCACCGTTTTCTTTTGGAAAATCCGTATGGACTTCAGCTCGCTCATCGCCAGAAAATCCGATCGATTTCAGGAAATCGAGGCGGAGATCGCCAGCGGCGGGATCTACAGCGATCCGCGCCGCTCGCGCGAAATCATGCGCGAGCATCGCCAGCTGAAAACGCTTCTCGCTTCCTGGGATCAGCTCCAGCGGGCGCGCCAAGAATTTGCTGACAACCAGGAGCTCGCAAAAGGCGCCGACGAGCTGGCCGAGATGGCGCAGGCCGAGCTTCCGGAACTCGAGACGCGGATCGCGAAGCTTGAGCGCGAGGTGCAATTCTCCCTGCTGCCGCCCGATCCAAACGAGGATCGCGATGCGATCGTGGAAATACGAGCGGGCACCGGGGGCGACGAGGCGGCGCTTTTCGCGTCGGATCTCTACCGGATGTACACGCGGTTCGCGGAGTCGAATCATCTCAAGATCGAGCCGATGGAATCGAGTCCGAGCGAACTCGGCGGACTGAAAGAGATGATATTCCGGGTGTCTGGCGAAAGTGTCTTTCGGAAGCTGCGCTACGAGAGCGGAGTGCATCGGGTTCAGCGGGTGCCGGCTACGGAAGCGCAGGGGCGGATTCACACCAGCACGGCGACGGTGGCTGTTTTGCCAGAAGCCGAGGAAGTCGATTTCGAGTTAAAGCCGGATGAGATCCGGATTGAGGTTTGCCGTGCGGGCGGACCGGGCGGGCAAGGGGTGAATACGACGGATTCGGCAGTTCAAGTGCTGCACATCCCCAGTGGAACGATCGTCCGGTGCCAGGACGGACGCTCGCAGCAGAAGAATAAGGAAAAGGCGCTCCAAATCCTGCGCTCACGGCTCCTGGAGCGAAAGCAGCGGGAAGAGGCTGAGAAATACGCCGCGCATCGGAAGAGCCAGATCGGGACCGGCGACCGAAGCGAGAAGGTGCGCACTTACAATTTCAAGGAAAACCGCGTCACAGACCACCGGGTCGGGGTGACGCTGTACAATCTGGATTCGTTCATGCAGGGGGAGATCGGGGAAATCGTTTCGGCGCTGCAAGCGGCCGATATGGAGGAGCGGCTGGCGCAGGCGAATCTCTCCGCGGCCGAAGCGGCCTGACCGGCGTTTTGAAGACCGTCCTCGAATTGATACGGGCTACGAGCGCCTACTTCGAGAAGCATGGCGTCGAGAGCCCGCGCTTGAACATCGAGCATCTGCTGGCGCACGCGCTCGGGATCAAGCGGATGGAGCTTTATCTTCAATTCGATCGCCCGGTCTCGGAAGCCGAAATGGAGCCGCTGCGTGAACTCGTGCGCCGGCGGGCGAGCGGCGAGCCGCTCCAGCACGTGCTCGGAACGGTTGAATTTCTCGGGAACAGCTTCCTATGCGACAAACGGGCGCTGATCCCGAGGCACGAGACCGAGCAGCTTTGCGAAATCCTTCTTGCCCGATACAAGGATCCGAAGTTCGTGGGGCGCGCGCTCGATGTCGGAGTGGGAAGCGGAGTGATCGCGCTCACGCTGGCAACGCATTGGACCGGGGCATCAATCGAGGGTGTGGACATCTCCGAACAGGCGCTTGAGCTGACGCGATGCAACAGCGACCGGCTGGGGATTGGCGATAAGGCGAAATTTTATGCAAGCGACCTTCTCGGGAACGCTTCCGGCTCCTTTGATTTGATCGTCGCGAATCTTCCTTACATCGCGCGGCAGGAAATCGCCACGCTCGCGCCGGAAGTGCGGCACGATCCCGCCGCGGCTCTCGATGGGGGCGAGACCGGTCTCGAACTTCTCAACCGCCTTATCGAAACCGCTGCGCCGCGCCTGCACGGATTGCTTGCGCTGGAGATCGGTGCGGATCAGGCCGCCGCCATTTCCGCCGAATTGACGCGCAACAATTATCAAGACATCGAGGTGACGGCGGATTACCAAGGACGCGACCGATTCGTTTTCGCAACACATGGATAAAATCCTCGTCCACGGCGGCCGCACACTTTCAGGAACGGTAAAGATCAGCGGATCGAAGAACTCCGCGCTGCCGATCCTGGCGGCGACTCTCCTCACGAAGGAGCAGTGCGTGATCCATCACGTGCCTGACCTGAGCGACATCCATTACATGCTGCAGATCCTCGCGTTCCTCGGGGCGGAGGTCGAGCGTGCGAGCGGCACCGTGACGGTGCGGGCTGAAACGGTAAAGACGGTCGCACCATACGATATCGTGCGAAAAATGCGCGCCTCGGTATGCGTGCTCGGGCCGCTGTTGGGACGCGAGAAAGAGGCGACGGTATCTCTTCCAGGCGGGTGCGTGATCGGCGACCGGCCGATCGATCTGCATCTCAAAGGATTCGCCGCGCTCGGCGCTTCGCATCGGATCGCTGGCGGCGATGTGAAGGTATTTGCTGCTGAACTGGTCGGTGGCACGATCAATCTGCGTGGCAAATTTGGGCCGACCGTCCTCGGGACGGATAATGTGATGATGGCGGCTGTGCTGACCGAAGGAACTACCGTGATCGAAAGCGCTGCAGCGGAGCCGGAGGTGATCGACCTTGCCAATTTCCTGATCGCAATGGGCGCGAAGATCGAAGGGGCGGGAACCCGGCGGATCGTGATCGAAGGCGTAAAGGAACTGCATGGCGCGGAGCATCATGTGATCCCTGACCGGATCGAAGCGGGAACGTTTCTTGTGGCTGCCGCGATCGCGGGAAAAGAAGTAGTGCTCAAGCGGGTGAACCCGAAACATGTGGAAGCCGTGACGGACAAGTTGCGCGATGCAGGATACCGCTTCGATGCGGGCCCGGATAGCATTACGCTGCACGGGAACGGCAATCCCAAGCCGCTTCACATCACGACCGAGCCGTATCCTGGATTTCCGACCGATATGCAGGCGCAATTCTGCGCGATGCTGAGCCATACGGAGGGAATCAGCGGCATTACCGAGACGATTTTTCCGCAGCGTTTCATGCATGTATCGGAGCTGAAGCGGATGGGAGCGGATATCGAATTGGACAGCGCGACGGCGATCATCAAGGGGGTGCCGCGTCTGAGCGGCGCGCGGGTCATGGCGAGCGACTTGCGGGCGTCGGCGGCGCTTGTGCTGGCCGGATTGAAAGCGGATGGAATCACAGAGGTGAACCGGGTGTATCACATCGATCGCGGATATGAATCGATCGACGATAAATTGAACGGTCTCGGCGCGGAGATCGAACGTGTGAAGGCGTAGCGTGCATCCCGGCATCGCGCATCTGGCGGAGATGAAACGGAGCGGCGAAAAGATCGCCGTGCTGACTGCGTACGATTACCCGACGGCGCGCCTTTTGGATGAAGCGGGAGTCGATGCCATGCTGGTGGGCGACTCGCTCGGGATGGTCGTGCTGGGGTATCCGGACACGACCACGGTCACGATGGAAGAGATGGTGCATCACACGCGGGCGGTCGCGCGAGGAGCGGCGCGTGCGCCTGTGGTTGCCGATCTGCCACTGGGTTCCTACGAAACAGCGGCGGATGCTGTGCTGAATGCCCGGCGATTGCTCTCGGCGGGCGCGCACGCTGTGAAGCTCGAAGGCGGCGCAGCCAGGAAGCGCCAGATCGCGGCGCTCGATGCCGCCCGCATCCCACTGATGGGCCATATCGGGATGCTGCCGCAGAGGATCCGTGAAGAAGGCTCCTACAAGATCAAAGGCAAGACGGAGGCGGAGGCAGCCGCACTTCTGGAGGACGCCCGGTTGCTCGACGCTTATCGCGCCTGCGCCATCGTTCTCGAACTGGTGCAGCCGGATGCAGCCCGCTCGATTTCAACGAAGATTGCAATCCCGACAATCGGGATCGGCTCCGGCTCGGGCTGTGACGGGCAGGTGCTCGTTTCGCATGATCTCTTCGGATTCTTCCCGTGGTTTACGCCGAAGTTCG
Source organism: Chthoniobacterales bacterium (assembly GCA_038238905.1). Classification (GTDB taxonomy): domain Bacteria; phylum Verrucomicrobiota; class Verrucomicrobiia; order Chthoniobacterales; family Chthoniobacteraceae; genus JBBSFI01. Next base: position 90,202 of record JBBSFI010000008.1, read on the forward strand.
TGAGGCCCAAAGCGGAGATCGGCGCTTCGATCCGGCGGGCCGCAACGGAATTCGTGCGGGAGGTAAAAGGGGCGAACGCGGCGGATGCTCCGTGACTGCGGCGCGGAAAAGGCTTCCGATGGCGCCGTTTACGGCGCTGAGCCTGCGCTGTCGAACTCAAATTCGCCGACCTTTCGGAACTTCCGATATCGCGCGCGCAGCAGATCGTCGATGGAGGTTTTCGCGAGATCGTCGAGATGCCGGCGGACCGCAAGTTTCACCCGCTCGATGGTTTCGCCCTGATCGTGATGCGCACCGCCGACGGGCTCCGGTATGACCTCGTCGATCAGCCCAAATTCCAACAGGTCCTTGCTCGTGAGCTTGAGCGCTTCAGCCGCCTCGGGGGCGTGTTTGCGGTGCTTCCAAAGGATCGCGGCGCATCCTTCTGGAGATATGACCGAGTAGTAGGAATTTTCGAGCATGAGGACGCGGTCCGCCACGCCGATGCCCAAGGCGCCGCCGGAGCCGCCTTCACCGATCACAACCGAGACGATGGGCGTCTGCAAGAGGATCATTTCGCGAAGGTTGACTGCTATGGCCTCGGAGATGTGCCGCTCTTCGGCGCCGACGCCTGGATACGCTCCAGGCGTATCGATCAAGCCAACGAAGGGCATTCGAAACTTTTGAGCCAGGCGCATGAGGCGGAGGGCCTTGCGGTAGCCCTCGGGATGCGCGCTGCCAAAGTTCCGCTTCAGATTCTCCTTGGTATCCCGCCCTTTTTGATGGCCGATGACGGCGCATCGGTGGTCGCCGATTCGAGCGAAGCCGCCTGGCATCGCAGGGTCGTCGCCGAAGAGCCGGTCGCCGCGCAACTCCACAAATCCTTGAAATGAGAGCTGGAGATAATCGAGCGTAAAGGGACGGCCGGGATGCCGCGCAATCTGAACGCGCTCCCACGCGCTGAGGTTGGAGTAGATCTCCAGTTTCATGGCGGCGATCTTCTCCTCGATGCGGCGCACCTCGGGGTCTAAATTGATATCGCTGGCGCGCGAGTGCTTCTTGACCCCGGCGAGCTGCTCTTCGAGCGCGACGATCGGTTTTTCAAAATCGAGTACGTTATTTCTCACGGGCGGTTTCACTCAATGACGACTGTCGTACTCTTATGGAGCATCGCGGCGAGTTCGTCCATCGCATCCGGTGGGAGGCCGTAGCCTCCTCCCGGAGGCTTGTTGGTCGGTTTACCGGCGTCCGAGGAGCGGTCGGTATAAAGGCTATGCCCTGCGGGCGCGATTTCAATCCAGCGATCCGCCTCGGCGTAAGCCTGCCCTTTATCTTTGTCAAAGGGTGTCACACGCTGGCCGTTGAAAAGCGAGATGACCTCCGTGACTCTTGCCGCGATCTTCGGCGGGTGAGGCGCTGGTGCGGCCTTTCGAGTTGGCGCCGTGAGAGGATGGCTCTTCTCCGGCGCCGCAATTGCGAACCGGTATTGCTTGAAGAATTTGGCCTTGTCTAAAACGACGACTTTCTGGTCTTTTCGATCGATTACGAGGGAGAAATCCGCCGGGGCCACCGTGAGCCGCTGTCCTATCCGAAGCATAACTCCGTGGAGATCGTTTGCTTTGAGGATGAGTTCCGGGGTGCTGCGCATCTTTACGGCGACCCGCGAAATGACGTCGCCTTTCTGAACGACGTAGCTCTCTTTTTCCGGGGCAGGATAGTTTGAAAGGAGAATGTAGCTATTGATGACGCCCAGGCGTTCACGGGCATCCCCCAGCTTCGTGGAATCGGGGTTGCGCTCGATGAAATCGGCAAACGCGGATCGCGCGCCGATGAGGTCGGCGCTTTGCTGGAGCTGCACACACCGGTCGAAATCCGGAAGCGACGGATCGGGTGGGGGCGGCAGCGGCGGCAGCGCCTTGTCTGCGAGGAGCTCCTGCTGCGGCTTTACGAAAAGCTTGTACGTATAGTAGCCACCGGCGCCAAAAACGGCGATGGCGAGGATCAATACAAATACGACTTTCATCGAAACGCGTAGCGGAGAGACGGCCACGGCCGCCGGGCGGGCTGCCGTGTTTTGCGCCGCCGGGGGAGTGGGCGTCTTACAGAAGGCCGCGCCGGCGGAAGTCACCCAGGTTATCTCCGGCGGATTTCTGGATCATATCGGAGGCGAATTTGAGGAGGCAGACTTCCCATCCCTCATCAACTCCATGGATAATGGCGCTGAGCGGGTCGTCGGATTGGTCCACAGTCTGTTGAAGACGCGCGATCACATCGGAGACGGGGTCGTGAACGACGTTCTCCTTGAGATCGGTTTTGCGAAATTGGAAGCCGTACTTGAGGATCGCAAGCTCCCTGGAATGCTCCTGCAACCACTCGACGAACGCCTCGGCGCGCTCGCCGAAGCCTTCCAGCATGGCGCGATTGTACAAGCTCGGAGAGATGATCTGCGGGCGCTCCGCGTGGAGCCGACCATCCCGCACGCGCACCTCATTGGCGCGATCCATCATTTCGGTGACGAGGTAAAAGCGGAAGCTGGTGGAGCCAAAGGTATCGATCCGGCGCTGGGGGGAATGGATGACTTGAGTATTTTCGATGGCGTATTGAAAGGCGTCCTCGTTGAGCATTGAAACTTGGAAGATACGAAGGAATCGCCGGAGGTCGAATCCGGAAATGGATGCCCGCCGGGATCCAAGTGTCGGCGAAAAGCGACAGCGCTGTGTCCCGGCTATCGGGAGCGGCCCGCTTCGACTACTTCGCGCACCTTTTGCCGCACGGTTTCCATGCGAAAAGGCTTCTCCATAAAACCGGCAGGTCCGCACGGAGCGCGCGACAGCATATCCTGCTCATTGTAGCCGCTCATCATGAGGACGCGCGCGGCGGGATCGAGTCGCATGAGTTCCGTGAGCGTTTCGGCTCCATTCTTCCGCGGCATATGGCAATCGAGGAGCACAAATGTGAATCGACCGCCTGATCGCAGAACCTCCTCATATCGCTCGACGCCCACCATCCCATCTTCTGCGAGGACCGCGTCGAAACCGAGCGCCTTAAGCATCGCCGCCGCAGTCGCCCGCACGATTTCTTCGTCATCCACTATCAGCACAATGCCTTCCCCCCGCCACTTCCCTTGATCTTGCGGTGGCAGCGCGGCGACGGTCGCTCCATGGACCTTCGGAAAGAGAACTCTAAAGGTGGTGCCCTTGCCTGCGAGGCTATCGACCCGCAACGCCCCGCGATGGCTGCGCACAATGCCGAGCGTGGCGGCGAGACCCAGGCCGCGTCCGACGAACTTCGTCGTAAAAAACGGCTCGAAAATGCGCGTCTGCACCTCGGCGCTCATGCCGCTGCCGGTATCCGCTATTTCAAGGCAAACGTACTCAGCTTCCGGAAGATCGGCTCCCACTCCAGCGCCAGACAGGAATTCGCTCGAAGCGCTCATGACGCCCGTGCGCACTTCGATGCTCCCGTCGGCGTCGCCGATCGCTTCCGAAGCATTGATCACGAGATTCATCAGAATCTGCCTGACCTGCGTGGGATCGCCCAGGATCAGCGGGAGAGCGGGTTCGAGATGGAATTTCAAGCTCGCCTTTTTGCTGAGCGAAAAGCCGAGCAGATTCGACAACTCGCGGATGATGGAATTGAGATCAAGCTTTTCGAGGACGAAACGCCCGCGGCCTGAGTACGCAAGGAGTTGCTTGCACAGGTCGGAGGCGCGTGTCGCGGCCGTCTCGATTTGCAGGAGGTGATCCTCCAGCACTCGGTTCGAGCCGCCGACCTCGATGGCCGCGAGGCAGACGTTGCCAATGACGGCGGTTAGCAGATTATTGAAATCGTGCGCAATCCCGCCCGAGAGCACTCCGAGGCTTTCGAGCTTCTGGGATTCCAGCAACCGGCGCTCGATCTCGTTTCGCTCGGCTTCGGCGCGCCTCCTCGGAGCGAGGCTGCGGCAGAAGGCGAGGATCTGAGGGCCATCCTCGTCATGACGCACTTTGGCATTTACCTCGACAGGCACCAATTCGCCTTCCGGCGTGCGAAACTGGACCTCGTAATTGCGCGCCTGACCCATCTCTAGAAGGCGCGGCATGTCGGCGATGAAGCGGTCCAGATCCTCGGGCGCGATCCACTCGGAGACGCAGTGGCCTTTCACATCAGTGTGTGACTTGCGCCCAGTCAGGCGCACATATTCGTCGTTCACATCGAGGACAACTGCCGCCGAATCGACAAGCACGTAACCCGTGTTGGTGGCCTCGGTGAGCGTGTGGTAAAGCAGCTCGTTCTCCTTAATTATCTTCAACGCACGCTCGTGCTCGGTAACGTCCTGGACAAACGAGAGGATCGAGACCGTTTTTCCTTCCAGGTCCCGAACAACGGAATTGTGCCAGAGGCAGTTTATCACCGCGCCGCTCTTGGTCAGGTTTCGATTACGAGAGGTGTTGCGCAGTTCGATCCCTTGCATGAGGCGTGCAGCGACGCCGGCTACGTCCGCCGCATCGACGGGATGCACAAATTCCCATTCCCCGAAGTGTTTCCCGACGACCTCGCTGGCCTTCCATCCGAATATGTGCTCTGCCTGGCCGGTCCAACGCATTACCTGAAACGTCTGGGTGAACTCGATCACCGCGAGCGGGGTATTCTCCATGTGCTCCGAGAGGCGTTGGCGCGCCTGCTCGAGTTCGCCGAGGGCCGGGCTGCTTGCGGAAACGGAGGCCTTCATGACGATACAACGCTTGCCTTAGCGCACCGCGCCAAAGTGGACACCGTTGAAGCTAGTGGCCTCGAATTCCATTGCGGAGAGGGAGAATAGGATCATCCCTCTCCTTGACGAGAAAAAACTTTTAGGCGTTTTGCCGCCGCAACGACGGCCTGGCGCCTGCTACTCCCGCACCTGGCCCGTGCCCCGCAGGAGGTATTTGTACGTGGTCAGCTCTTCCAATGCCATCGGTCCGCGGGCGTGCAGCTTATCTGTGGAGATGCCGATCTCGGCCCCGAATCCGAACTCGCCGCCATCGGTGAATCGAGTCGAGGCATTCCAATAGACGGTGGCGGAATCGACCTCGGCCAGAAAGCGTTCGGCGGCAGCCTCGTCCTTCGTTACGATCGCGTCGCTATGATGTGAGCCGTAGTGTTCGATGTGATCGATGGCGGCATCGAGGTCATCCACGACGCGGCTCGCCAGGATAAGATCGAGATACTCCGTGCGGTAGTCGTCGTCGGTGGCTGCTTTTGCCCGGCCACCCAGCAGTGCCGTGACACGTCCGTCGCCGCGGATTTCAACTCCGTGTTCGAGCAACGCGCTTCCGGCGCCGGCAAAGAATGGCGCAGCCACGTCCCGATGCACGAGAACCGTCTCGATCGCATTGCAGACGCCGGGGCGCTGGCATTTCGCGTTCAGGACGATGCGTTGGGCCATATCGAGATCCGCCTCTTTATCCACGTAGAGGATGCAGACGCCGTGATAGTGCTTTATTACCGGCATTCGGGCATGGGCCACCACGGTCTCGATCAATGCTTTTCCGCCACGCGGGACGATCACATCGACGTAGCGATCCATCTGGCAAAGATGCTTCACCGCTTCGCGATCGGTGATGGGGATAAGCACGATGGCATCGGGAGGCAGCCCGACCTTTGCGCCGCCGCTGCTCAGAGCGGCGGCGATCGCGATATTCGATTGGATCGATTCGGAACCGCCGCGGAGGATCGTCGCGTTTCCTGTTTTCACGCAGAGCACCGCGGCGTCGCTCGTAACATTGGGGCGCGATTCGTAGATGATGCCGACTACGCCGATGGGCACGCGGACTTTTGAAATGTGCAATCCATTTGGGCGGGTCCAATCACGGATGATCTCCCCAACCGGATCGGGGAGAGCGGCCACCTGACGCACGCCCTCGGCCATCGCCTTGAGGCGCGGGACGGTGAGGGTGAGGCGGTCGATCATCGCGGAGGAAAGGCCCTCTGCCGTGGCGCGCGCGACGTCCTGCGCGTTGGCCCGGAGTATCTCCGCTTCGCTCGATTCGAGTTCATCCGCCATCGCCAGAAGGCCTTGGTCTTTCACGGCGCGACTGGTTCGCGCCAGAATGCGCGAAGCCGCCTTGGCGCGCATGCCGCAAGCCGTGATCTGTTCCTGAATACTGTTCATTGCCGTATAAGGAAGCGCGTCCCGACGCGCTTTCCATCGGCAATTGCCCCGATCTGCCCTGCGATGCGCCCACTGGCGATCCATGTAGGGATGCCTCTATCGAGCGCAAGCTTGACGGCCTGCAGCTTCGATGTCATGCCGCCAACGGAAAGGCGGCCCTTTTCCTGGCGCACCAAATGCGTTGCCGAGGCGATATCGTCCACTTCGGCGACCGTGGCTCCGCTTTCATCGAGAAGGCCATCCACACTGGTGAGCAGAATCAATCGATCCGCAGAGGCGAGGATCGCGACCTCCGCGGAGAGGCGGTCGTTATCGCCGAAACGGAGCTCCTCCACAGCCACGGAGTCGTTCTCATTGACGATCGGCAGCACATTCCTGCGGCCAAAAAGTCGATCGATGGTATTGCGCGCATTGGCATAGCGGGTGCGGCTGTCGAGGTCGCCGTGCGTGAGAAGCAATTGGGCGACGTTCAGGCCGTGCTTCTCGAACACCGAAGCGTAGAGTTGCATGAGCTTGGACTGCCCGATCGCGGCGCACGCCTGGCGCTCGGAAAGCTCTTCCGGGCGGTCCGTGAGGCCGAGGGCGCCGAGACCGGCCGCGACGGCGCCACTGGAGACAATGAGACACTCGTTCCCAGCCCCAACAAGAGCGGCCACTTCATCTGAGAGCCGCTGAAATTGCGCCGTGTCCAAGGTGTTGCCTTCCTCATTGGCGAGGATGCCGGAGCCGAATTTCAGAACGATGCGCATGTGATTTGTGAAACCGTAGGCTATCAGGCATAGCGGGGCGGGTGTCCAGCGGACGCTATCGCCCGAGTGGAAGGCTGCCGACGAGACTGGATCGGGCTATTCGAGCAGGATTAACAGGATTTACAGGATTATGTAGCAGGATGTCTCTAGTTTCTAGTCGTGTCCTGATTCGCACGCATTGAGGAAGAGTGCGTAAGACCGACGTGCAACGGAAGAACACAACGATGAACAGGGCTTGCTCACTAATCGCTGTAACGGCTTGTTACACGACACCGTGAAAATCGGTCCTATCATGAAACAGGATCCGGAGTGCGCAGACGTTATTCCTCCCCCCTCCGCGATCTCCGCGCCTCCGCGTGAAACTACGAGCGCCCGCTAAGCCAGCACGTCCTTGACTACCTTTCCCTCCAGATCCGTCAGACGGTAGTACCGGCCTTGATGTTTGAAGGTGAGGCGTTCGTGGTCGATTCCAAGCTGGTTCAAGATCGTTGCGTGGAGCTCGTGGACGCCGACCGGATTTTCCACGACGTTGTAACCGAACTCATCGGACGCGCCGTATGCCACGCCCGGTTTGATTCCGCCTCCTGCCATCCAGACGGTGAAGCAGCGCGGATGATGATCGCGACCGTAGTCGGTTGGCGTCAGGTTCCCCTGGCTGTAGTTGGTCCTTCCGAATTCGCCGCCCCACACGACGAGTGTCTCGTCGAGCAAACCGCGCTGCTTGAGGTCGGTTATGAGTCCGTAGCAGGCTCTGTCCACATCCTTGCTTTGCCGCCGAATTGCGCCGGGAAGCCCGCCATGTTGATCCCACCCCGGATGGTAGAGTTGGATAAATCGGACGTTCCTCTCGGCAAGCCTGCGCGCCAGGAGACAGTTCGCGGCGAAGGTTCCCGGTTTCTTTGCGTCCTCGCCGTACAGTTCGTAATTCGTGGCCGGCTCTTTGGAGAGATCCATCACATCGGGGACGCTCGTCTGCATGCGATAGGCCATCTCATATTGGGCTACGCGCGCATTGATTTCGGGATCGCCCAGATCTTCAAATTGCAGCCTGTTCAATTCGGCCAGGCGATCGAGCATCTTGCGCTGGCCCGCCGAGGACACGCCGTCGGGATTATCGAGATAGAGGACTGGATCGCCTCCGGACCGAAACTGCACTCCTTGATGGATGCTGGGCAGAAACCCGTTTCCCCACAGGCGCGAGTAAAGCGGCTGGTCGATGCGATCCTTCGATATGAGCACCACGAACGCAGGCAGGTTTTCATTGGCGCTCCCGAGTCCGTATGAGAGCCACGATCCCATCGAGGGGCGCCCTGGCAGTTGATGGCCCGTCTGAAAAAACGTGATCGCCGGATCGTGATTGATGTGCTCGGTGTGCATCGAGCGGATGAAACAGAGATCGTCCGCAACTTTCGCCATTTCCGGCATCAAATCGCTGAGCCACGCTCCACCTCGGCCGTGCTGGGCAAATTTAAAGATCGAACCCGCGAGCGGCAACCGTGCTTGGTTCGCCGACATCCCCGTAAGCCTCTGGCCTTTTCTCACACTCTCCGGCAGATCCTGGCCGTTCATCTTATTGAGCAGTGGCTTGTAGTCGAATAGATCGAGCTGGGACGGTCCGCCTGCCATGAAGAGATAGATGATCCTCTTCGCTTTCGGCGCAAAATGCGGCTGGTCGAGGATGCCTGCGAAGGGGCTTTTTGCTTCGGAGGCAACGGCGGAATCCCGCAAGAGTTGGGAAAGCGCCATTCCGCCGATTCCCATGGCGAAACGTCCAAAGAAGTCGCGCCGGTTCAGTGCGAAGTTTACGTGGCGGCAAAACATAGACAGATATTCAATTCACCGGATCAGCGTCGCATAAGGCATTCGTCGAAATTGAGCATCGATTTGGCGAGAATCGTTCCGGCTGCAAGATCGAGGGGCGGGAGCGTGGGATCGGGCTTGGCTTCGCCGAAAGCGAGCAGCTTCTCAGCCGATTTTGGATCGGCGGCAAAGAGATCGCGCTGCTCGAGATAAAGCTGGCGGAGAACGGCAGTCTCCTTTTGCGACGGCTTCCGGTCCGCCAATAGTTGGAACAGCCACTCGATCTCCGTATCCAGGCCGCCTCCTTGTTTCAGCATCCTTTCGGCAATTTTGCGCGCCGCCTCGACAATCTGCACATCGTTGAGCATTGCAAGCGCCTGCAGCGGAGTGCTGGTGCTCTGCCGACGCACGGTGCATATATTCCGTTCCGCGGCGTCGAAGGTTATCATCACGGGCGGTGGCACGGTTCGCTTCCAAAAGGTGTACAGGCTCCTGCGATGAAGGTCGTCTCCGTGGCCCTGATCGTAGTGCGGCCGCCCCATGGCGATCTCCTCCCATAATCCTGCCGGCTGGTACGGCTTCACACTCGGGCCGCCGAGCTTTTCGACAAGCAGGCCGCTGTCTGCGAGCGCCTGATCCCGCAACATCTCCGCAGTAAGACGCCGCGCGGGTCCGCGCGCCAAAAGGATATTCTGTGGATCGCGCGCGAGCAAATCTGGCGAAGCTTTGCTCGACTGCCGGTAGGCAGCGGAGATCGCGATCTTTTTCAAAGTAGCCTTCACATCCCACTTATTCGCCACGAAATCGCTCGCGAGCCAGTCGAGCAGCTCTGGATGGGTGGGGGGAGCGCCTTGCGAGCCGAAGTTATCGGATGTCTCCACGAGTCCGCGTCCGAACATCATCTGCCAGAGGCGGTTCACGGCGACCCGGGCGGCGAGCGGATTTTCCGGCGCGAAGAGCCATTGCGCAAGACCGAGTCGGTTTCGGGGAGCCGTTGCTGGAAAGGGAGCGAGAGCGTGCGGTGTGTCTGCATGCACTTCGTCGCCATGCGCGTCGTACGCTCCGCGCTTCAAGATGAAGGCCGGCTTCGGCTGCTTCAGCTCTTCCATAACCATGATTTCGGGAATCCCGTTCACGAGCCGGTTTTGCTCTTCGCGAAGCCCGCGCACACGCTTCGACGCCTCGATGGCGTTTGCATCGACAAGTGCTCCAAAATAGTCTGCGAGCGAATTCCGTTGAGAGGGAGCCAGCTTCGCCGGGTCGCTGTTCCAAGCGTCATTCAAGTCGCTTTTGCCCGCCATTGAGCTTGCTTCCAGCGGCGTGAGCGCCCGATTAAACAAGTTCAGGTCATCGACGCGACCGCCTTTGAATCCATTGTCCCGGAATCGAAAGCCGATCGCCAGGTCCGGCTCGCCATTCACGTAAGTAATATCCTTGTACAACCCATCGCGCACGACCTCCAGATCGGCGTCCTCTCCGTTCAAATAGATGTGAATTCCACCGGCGCGGCTTGAACCGTCATAGGTGACGGTGACCTGTGTCCAGTCGTTGAGCGCCACCTGCTTTTTGGTAACGACCTTCAAAGAAGCCGCCGGCCATATGTAATGCATCCCGAATGCTGCGTGCCCGTTCTCCAGCAGCAATTCGTAACCGCGGCTTGCCGCATCCACCGGCGCCTTCGAGTGATGCAAAACCGTCATGCGCGGACTCTCTTCCGTCGGCTCGACCCAGAGGCTCAGCGAAAATGCGTCCGTCCTTTTGAAGACCCCAAGCCCGGGGAAGGTGAATCCATTATCGCCGTCCAGTTCCGCCGCCATTCCGAGTTTGCCTGCGATCAGCTTGGGCGATCCTTGCAAATGACCCGGCTTCGACGGATCAGCGGTGTTAGCCACCTTCCCGCCATCGAAAGAATCGAAGGTAAACCGCGCGGCCAATCCCTGCGGCGATGCCGGCGCCGGTCCCTTGTGGGCCAGCCAGTCATCGAATGCAGCGCCGGATGGGGCGCGCGATTGAGCGAGCGCCTTCTCGGCGTCCGCCGTCTTCTGGCGCAAGTCAGCGAGCTGCTTATCCTGCTCGGGCGTGCTCAGGAGCATCGTCGGTACGGGCATTACGTCGGAGAAGCCGCCATAAGAGATCTGTCCCGCCTCGTCAATGTTCTGGAAGAACGAGAAGAGCGAATAATAATCGCGCTGAGAGATGGGATCGAACTTGTGATCGTGGCAGCGGCAGCACTCGAAGGTGAGGCCCAAAAACGCAGTGCCAAAGGTGTTTACTCGATCGACGACGTAAGCCACGCGATACTCTTCGCCCACGATGCCGCCCTCCTCGTTCTGATTATGCAGCCGGTTAAACGCCGTCGCGAGCCGCTGCTCCTTCGTCGCGTCCGGGAGCAGATCGCCCGCGAGCTGCCACGTTCCGAACTGATCGTACGGCATATTGCGATTGAAAGCGGCGATCGCCCAATCGCGCCACGGCCACATGGCTCGCTCCCTGTCAGCCTGGTAGCCGTGAGTGTCTGCGAAACGGGCGATATCCATCCAGTCGGCGGCCATCCGCTCTCCAAACCGTGGCGATGCAAGCAGCCGCTCGACCACCGCGTCGTAAGCGCCCGGCGAAGGATCGCGGAGAAATGCGTTCAAATCTTCGAGCGATGGTGGAAGTCCGGTGAGATCGAGCGCAACGCGCCGCAGCAGCCTCGCCTTATCGGCTTCCGGCGAAAGGGTCAGCCCTTCCAGGGCCAGGCGGGCGGCGACGAAGGCGTCGATTTCGTTATGGCCCCATCCTCCCTGCACCGGGGGAGCGGATGTGGCAGCGCGAGGCGGCGTAAATGCCCACGGCTGGCCCCATTTTGCCCCCTCGGCGATCCATCTTTTAAGCAGATCGATCTCTTCCGGCTTAAGCTTGCGATTCGCCTTCGGCGGCGGCATCTGCTCGTCGGGATCAATGCTTGAAACGCGGTCCGCCAGGTCGCTTTCACTCGGAGAACCGGGCTTCACGACGGTGATGCCGTCCTTGGTGCGGAAGATCCCGTCCTTCGTGTCGAGCCGTAACTCCGCTTTGCGCGCCTTTTCATCCGGGCCGTGGCAGTGATAGCACGCGTCGGAAAGGAGCGGCTGCACGTCACGCCCAAAATCGACATCCCGCGCAGGCAACGGGCTGGCTGTGCTCGCGATAAAAATCAGCGTGGTGAATGTGCGGCGGATTGTCACGGTTGGGAACCAAAGATAACCCCAAGTCCGGAAAAATCGCAGGCGAAATGGCTTCCGCCAGCCTGGAGGAACCGCCATTGTGGAGAGCGGCGCCACAGAAGCGATGAGCCTGTTTACGAAGCGATCACACGATCTCGCGCAACAAATGCTTCCCGATGGAGTTATACGTGTAAAGCAAACCCTCCGATCATGAATCCAGCCGAGCATCGTCCCAACTTCGCAGATCCCATCGTAACACGCCGCGATTTTCTCCAGCGAACGGGCATGGGATTCGGCGCACTCAGCCTCGCCTCCCTCCTCGGTCCAGAGTTTCTGGCCGACGCCGCGATGGGCAGCACAAACCCGCTCGCGCCCAAGACGCCCCCATTTCCGGCGAAGGCGAAGCACGTCATCCATATCTTCGCCGAGGGCGCTCCTTCACATGTCGATACGTGGGATCCGAAACCGGAACTCGAAAAATGGGCGGGCAAAGAACTTCCCGGCCTGCGTGGCTCCGCATTCCCGTCTCCATTCAAATTCAGCAAACGGGGGAAATCCGGGATCGAAGTGAGCGAAGTTTTTCCGAAACTTGGCGAGCACGTTGACGAGATGGCGATCGTCCGTTCGATGTACACGGACATCCCCGCCCACGAAGTAGCGCAGGTCTTCATGAATACCGGCTCGCTCCGGCAGCCACGCCCGAGCCTGGGGTCATGGGTTACGTACGGTCTCGGCTCGGAGAATCAGAATATGCCGGGCTTTGTCGTCCTCCGGTCGGGCGGATCAAAGCCATCCATGACCGCCTGCTGCCAGTCCGCATTCCTGCCGGGCGCTTACCAGGGGACGATGATCAATACGGCGCACCTCCGGTCCGACGAGATCATCGAGAATATCCACAATCCATTCATGGGCCTTCCGGAGCAACGCGAGCAGCTTGACTTTGTGCATAAGCTCAATGAGGTCCACGCGGCCAAGCTGCAGAAAGATGCGCAGCTAGAGGCGCGGCTCGAAGCATTTGAGATGGCCTTCAAGATGCAGACCGAAGCGAGCGATGCATTCGACATCTCCAAGGAGCCGCTCAACGTGCGCGAGATGTACGGGACGAGCGCCCAAGGAAATCAACTCCTCATCGCCCGGCGTCTCGTCGAGCGCGGCGTGCGCTTCGTCCAGGTCTGGGCGGGCGGATGGGACAACCATAACGACATCGAAGGCAATCTGCCAAAACGGGCCGAGGAGATCGATGGGCCGGTTTCGGCGTTGCTCGCGGATCTGAAGCAGCGCGGCTTGCTCGAATCGACGCTGGTAATCTGGGGCGGAGAATTTGGGCGAACGGTCACTTACGATCGCAACGGAAATGAGAAACCTGGGCGCGATCACAATAACAAAGCCTTTTCCACCTGGCTCGCCGGGGGTGGAGTAAAGGGCGGTCATGTGTACGGAGCCACCGACGAATTCGGCTCGAAGGCAGTCGAGAACAAGGTCCACGTGCACGACCTGCATGCGACCATTTTGGCGCTGCTCGGGTTCGATCACACAAAGCTAACCTATCGGGTGAACGGACGCGATTTTCGGCTGACGGATGTCGCAGGAAACGTGGTGCGAGATATTATCGCCTAATCGCCATGGCCCAGTCTTTCCGATGCGCGGGCGCGCTCATTTTTTCGGTCGGATTCATTTTCATTCCGGCGCTTCACGCAGAGATCAGCAAGGAGCAGCAGGCCTTCTTCCGGGAGCGGATTGAGCCGGTCTTGTCGGATAACTGCTACAAGTGCCACAGCCCTGCGCAAAAAGTAAAGGGCGGCCTTGCACTCGATTCGCGCGAAGGAATTCTAAAAGGTGGTGACGATGGCAAGATCATCGTCGCAGGGCATCCATCCGACAGCATGCTCCTTGAGCGACTTGCATCGAAAGATCCCGATGAGAAGATGCCGCCCAAAGACGGGCCTCTTTCCGCGCAACAGTTGGCGGACATAACGGAATGGGTCAAAATGGGCGCCCCCGATCCGCGAAGCGCCCCAGCCGGCTACGATACCGCGAGCGCGAAGGCGCATTGGTCGTGGCAGCCGCTTCGCAACCAGCCCGTGCCCGCCGTGAAGGACGCCGTCTGGTGCAAGACACCCGTCGATAACTTCATCGAGGCGAAACTGGAAACCGCTGGCCTCGCTCCTTCCGCTCCCGCCGATCGCTCGACCCTCATCCGGCGGGCCTATTATGACCTCATCGGACTCCCGCCGATGCCGTGGGAGGTCCAGGCCTTCATCGATGACAAAACTCCGAAGGCGTGGGAGAAAGTGATTGATCATCTGCTTGCCTCCCCTCACTACGGCGAGCGGTGGGGACGCTACTGGCTCGATGTGGCGCGCTACTCCGACACGAAGGGTGATCCCGGCAAGAAACAAAACCCGCTCTATGTCGATGCCTGGACTTATCGCGATTATGTTATCGATTCGTTTAATAAGGACAAGCCGTACGATCGCTTCATTCTGGAACAGCTTGCTGCGGATAAGCTGAATCTGGGCCCGGATAAGAGCGCGCTGGCAGCCCTTGGTTTCATCACCGTTGGCGACCGGTTCAATGGGAATCGCAACGATGTTATCAACGACGAAATCGATGTTGTCTCCAAGGGATTTCTCGGTCTCACCGTCACATGCGCCAGATGCCACGATCACAAGTTCGATCCGATCCCGCAAAAAGACTACTACTCGCTGCACGGAATATTTGCTTCGACTGTCGAGCCCAAGGACGATCCGGTCATCGCGGGGGAGGGGACGCCTGCCGAGTATCAGGCATACGTCCACGACCGCGATGTCGCTCTCAATGAGGCGAAGAAGTTTGCGTCAAATTCGTTGGATGAAATTCGCCATGATTTCCGTGAACACGCCGCCGCCTTCCTGCTCGCCTCGCGTGCCGATGGCCCCGATCGCGTCAAATTGATAAAGGATATCGGCGGGCCTCCGAAGATTATGCAGCAATTGGCGCAGGCCCTTGGGCGACGGCTAAACTTTGCCCGGCGCGATCCCGTGCTTGGGCCATGGGCGCGCTACGCGGAGATACCAGCGGCGGACTTCGCGGAGAAAGCCCCAGAACTCACCGCGGAGATCGTTGCGGCAAACGACCCCCGCTTTCAGGTGAATTCTCTCGTGCTTTCGATGTTCCGCAATAAATCGGCTCCGAAAGATTTGCAGGAGGTGGCGAGCCGATATCAGGAGCTTTTCATTCAGGTGGATAAAACCGTGGAGCCTCCAAAGCCGGCGTTGCTGGCGATGGCCTCCGCCGCTGCCGTTCCCGGCGCCCTTGCTCCGATCAGCGCAGGCCAGCGCGACCTCGAAGAGGTGCGTCTCACGCCGCTCCGGCTCGATCCCGAAAAGGAATTCGACGAAAAGGAGATCGCCCAGAAACTGCCGCCGCGCCTCGCGATCCAATTCCAGCAAAAGCTATCGGCCGTCTCGAAGGTCGAACTGACACATCCTGGCGCTCCGAAGCGTGCGATGGTGGTCGAGGATGCGGCCAAGCCGCAGAATTCGCCGGTGTTCATCCGCGGCGAGGCGACTAGCAAAGGCGACATCGTCCCGCGGCGCTTCCTTGAGATTCTGAGCGGCCCAAACCGGCCGGAGTTCAAGGAGGGGAGTGGGCGGCTTGAGCTGGCGCAGGCGATCGCCTCGCCGGCCAATCCTCTGACAGCGCGGGTGATGATCAATCGCATCTGGGAGCACCACTTCGGCGACGGCTTTGTTATCACGCCAGACGATCTCGGAACGCAATCCGGGCCGCCGAGTCATCCCGAGTTGCTCGATTATCTTGCCACCAGGTTCGTCCAAAGCGGCTGGTCGATCAAGGCGATCCACAAGCTCATCATGCTCTCCGCCGCCTATCAGCAGAGCAGCGAGACCAATCCCGCTGGCGCCAGCGCCGATCCGGGCAACCGCCTCCTCTGGCGATATAACATCCGCCGCCTGGAATTTGAGCCGGTGCGCGACTCCCTCCTGTATATCTCCGGCAGGCTCGATCTGACGGTCGGCGGGCATCCCGTGAATATCCTCTCCGAGCCGTACTCGCTGCGCCGCTCCGTGTACGGCTTCGTCGATCGCGGCAATCTCCCTGAGATGATGAACCAGTTCGATTTTGCGAATCCCGGCATGCCCCTCGGGAAACGGCACGAAACGACGGTGCCCCAGCAGGCGCTCTTCATGATGAACAGCCCGCTCATGATCGAAGTGGTGCGCGCCTTGTTGAAGCGGCCCGAAATGGCGCGGGCAAAGACCGACGCACAGCGCGTTCACGCCCTCTATTGGATGGTCTATCAGCGCCAGCCTAAACCGGCTGAAATCGAGCTAGGCATAGGATTTCTCAAAGCAGTGGAAGCCGAAAAGTCGCATGAGGCGCCACTTCCTCCGCCATCCGCCAAGCCGGCTGATCTGCCGCCTGGAAAAATGACCAAGGAACAACTCATTGCCATGCGGAAGGAGAAATTCCAGGAGATGAGGAAAGGCGGAGGGTTCCAGCTTCAAAACGAGGGGGAGAAAGTCGCCCGCACGCCCCTCACGCCGTGGGAGAAGTACACGCACGCCCTGCTGATGGCGAACGAGGCGGTGTACTACAATTAAGACTTACGAACGCAGTGGGTATGGATGGGAGAAAGAAAGTCCTGCCGCAGGTCACTTCCAGGCGCTCCGTAACTGATAAACGTCCAGCCGCGCAAACTTCGCGCTCCCGCCGTGAACTGAGACCCCGAGGGACCGGCGTTCGGCCTGGACATTGATCGGAATTGGAAAGTAAGCCAGGCCATCGCTCGCGAAGACTTCCACGCAGGTGCGATCGACATAAATGGCCAGCCTCTGCACGCCGCCTGCACAGAGAGGCGCCGCGGCACGGTGTCCGTTGACGGACAGTTCCTGCTTCTTGCAATCGTAGCCGATTGCAACGCCTCTTACGTCGAATGCAACGTCGGCGGCCTCCTTGCAGTTAAACTCAGCGCGCATCTCAAAAAGCTCTCCCTTGATCGCCGATAGCGGGTTCAAATCAGTCTCTTTCAGTGTGATCGGACCCGCCGAATGCGCCTCGATCCGCAATGACTCGAGCTCCTTGATTGGATTCCTCGCCAACCTCGGGCCGTCCGCCCTTGTTACCAAGCTAAGCTCGCTCGGAATGCTCATTGACTGATTAAACGGCATGCCGGGCGTCGCGGCCTGCAGCCAGCCAATCTGAACGCGCCGCCCGTGGGGCTCATCGCTAAAAGTCTGTGGCGCATAGAACGGCTCTTTATTGAATGCCTGCGGCGCGCGAAATCCATGCCCTTGCTCGCCGGGCAGAGCGCTGGTCTCCGGCGTGAATACGAAGCCATCGAATGATCCCGCCTCATACTCGGTGCTTGCCGCCGTGAGCACCCATTTCTTCCTGGAAGCATCACCATCGACGGCCAATTGAAAGAAATCGGGGCACTCGAAGAGGAAGGACGACCCGTCGGACCCGCCATTCGCCACGCTGGCCTGCGTCCAGTCCCGCGCATTGGTCGAAGTAAAGAAATGGATGCTATGCCGCCGCTCCTTTTCGACGTACAACGCCACGACCCAGCGCTGTGTGGGCTCGTGCCACAGCAGCCTTGGGTCTCTATTGCCGCCCGATATGCTCCCGATTGCTGGATTTCCCTTATAATGGACGAATGTCCGCCCGTCTGTGCTGTATGCAACGCACTGAACAAATGGATTTCCAGCCGCGGTATAGATTAAAATGAGGGGCGGCTTGCCATCCGCGCCGAAGCCGCTCGTATTCTTCCAATCGACGGCCGCGCTCCCGCTCCATATAGCGCCGCGTTCGTCTGGATAAAGCGCTTCCCCAAGCTCCGTCCAGTGGACGAGATCCTTGCTCACGGCGTGTCCCCAATGCTTCATGGCGTCGCCCCAGCTCGCAGGACTGTGTTGAAAAAACATGTGATACTCTCCGTTGTAGAAGACAAGTCCGTTGGGATCGTTCAGCCAGCCGCGTTTCGCTGAAAAGTGAAACTGTGGGCGCAAAGGTTCGTCGTATAACATTTCCTCGCCAAGTGGCTGATCGCTATCCTGAATCTGCTTCAACGCGAGGGAATCTTCGGGCATCTCATTCACCGATACGACGACATTCCGCCCCCGCCACGGACTCACATCCAGCGGGGCGAGCCAATCGGGCTTTCCATCCGCCAATTCCGATTCCAGTCGCCGCACGATCGCGCCATCGGATGTCACCGTCACAAACCGCTTTTTAGCGCCGTTCTTTACCGGAAGATTCAGCCAGTTCTTGACAGCGTCAAACTGGCGGGCTGGATGGCGAAGCAGCCGTGGCGCTACGACCGGCTTCGTGTCGGTAAATACGATTTGGTCCACGTTGATGTGCCCCCATCCGCCCGTAGCGTCGTCAATGATCTCAATGCGCGCGGACTGGCCCACGAATTCACTCACATCCCATCCCGCTTGCGCCAAATCCTCGCTGCCGCCTGGCTCCGTATTCGGTCCTGTCGTGCTGCGGACTGCGCGGTTGCCGATGAATAGATCGATGCACGTTTTTCCTTCGAAACCGCCGCCGCCGATCAGAAAGGAGATATATTTTCGATCGATGACGAACTCCGGTGAAACAAGCCGTCCCCGCGCATCGTCCTCGCCGTGATAGGAGTTTGCCAGCCCCTTTCCAGCGTAGCCGCTCACTGACATCTGCCCCGGCAACGCTCCTTCCGATGGTCCATTTCCGAATGCGGCTCCTTCGACCTTCCACGCGCCATAATTGTACCCCTCGAAGTCGGCGAATACGATATCGGAGGCGGCATGCACGCTGATGCACAGTGCACAGAATGGCAGGAGACGGCCCATCCACCCCATTGCGTCCGTCGCGCATTCCCGAATGCAGGAGATGGCCCGCTTCATGACTTAAGATCTCTCGCTTGGAAGGCTACGATCCCGATTGTAAGAAACGTTGCATTTAATCCAAAGAGTATCGCGTAATCTTCGAGGATTTGCTCCCACGGAATTACAGGCCGCAGCACATTCAGCCATGTGCCGATGTGCGTGGACATAAGGTACGGGTGGTAAGATTCAAAAAGCGGCAATAGATGGAAAATCCAGTCGGCCAGGAATACGAAGATCGCCGCGATCGTTGCGGCGGCTGGCTTCACATTCCAGCATGAAAGCTGAAAGGAGAAGGTAGATATCGTCAGCATCCCGGCTGCCAGACAGACGATCGCCGCGATATAGCGGATAAGTCCCGGCTGGAAATCATACAGCGCCAGCAGCTTGGCTTCCGGGATCATCACAAACATGCCCCCGCTTCCTCTCACGATCATCGCGGCTGCGAGCGCTGAGAATCCGGCGAAAAGGACAAGGGAAAAGGTGTAAATCACACAGGCGCAATATTTCACTATGAGAAGCCGCAGCCGCGAGATCGGCCGGCAAAGCGTCATCCGCATTGTGCCGTCCTCGATCTCCTTGGCCACCAGATCGCCGCCAACAAGACCCAGAAAAAGCGCCCCGAGAAGAAAGATCGTGGCCGTTACCATGGTCAACGCCAGCGTCAGTCCGGAAAAGTATTGATCGAAGGCGCCGCCGTTGTGTTCGATCCATTCGCGCATGGTTCGCTGTCCTTTTGGAAGCTGCCAGAGGATCAGTACGAGTGTCTCCACGGAAAGGAAGGAGCCATAACCGAGGTAAGTGCGCTTCTTTGCGAAAAGCTTTAGCAATTCACATCGCAATTGGAGAAGGAAAAGGCTCATGCGTTTGGCTGCTTTTCCGCTCCGTGTTTATCGTGTTTTGTTCCAGCCATTGTTTCCAGATAGAGCGATTCGAGACTTGGGCGGTCTCGAGCGAGTCCGCGCACTTTGATGCCGGCCGTCACGAACGCCGCCACGAGGTCCGATACGTCTGCTCCGTCGGTGATCGCGATTTGACCCTCGCCCAAAACGCGGACGCCCCGCGCCTCGCAGGTTGCGCTCGCACGCGTCCAGTCATCCACTTCGAGCCGGTACGATTCGCCCTTCGGTTGCAGGTCAGTCCAACGTCCGTGAAATACCAGGTGACCCTGGTTCATGATTGCGATGCGATCGCATAACTGCTCGACTTCGGAAAGGAGATGCGACGAGAGGAGCACGGTCATTCCGCGCGTCTTATTCAGTGACCGGATGAGATTCCGCATCTCGTGAATGCCTTCGGGGTCGAGACCTTCCGTCGGTTCGTCGAGCAGTATCACCTCGGGGCTCGGCAGTATCGCTTGCGCGAGCGCCAGCCGTTGCCGCATGCCGTGACTATACGTGCGGACGGGATCGCCAATGCGCGCCGTGAGTCCGACGATCTCCACCGCCTCCTCGATTTCCCGGCGCGGCACGCGCGCGGTGTAACTCGTAAAAATCACGAGGTTTTTCCATCCACTCAGGTAATCGTAAAATCCCGGCGTTTCGAATATGGCGCCTGTCCGCGCCAGGGCGGTGGAGCGGTCGCGCTGCACGGATACGTCGTTTATGAATGCCTCTCCGCGATCCGGATAGACCTGCCCGAGGATCACTCCGAACGTGGTGCTTTTTCCCGCCCCATTGTGGCCGAGCAATCCGAAAATCTCGCCAGCCGCCACATCCAGCGAGAGACCATGCAGCGCCGGTTTGCGCCCGAAGGTTTTCGCGACATTCTCGAGACGGATCATAGGGAAAGGGGGCGCAACGGCGGCGTTGATCCATCAGAGAAATCCTGTACGCTCGCGGCGCATGCAACTCTTTTCCCTCGGCGCCGGCGCGGATTCTCTTATCCCCATGCTCGCTCAAATAAGGTCGCAGCCGTCTTCGGCGGACGCGCTCATTCAGCAATTCCGCACGGAACTCCCGAGCGCCGCCATCTTCATCGCCCTATGGATGGCGCTGGCTCAGGTCATTAGCATCCTGGCGCATTGGGCGGCATCAAAGGTCGTTGCGGGGGAAAAGGCAACACTCGGAAACGCGGTCAAGGTGTGGGGTCTCAGCAGCGTAAGCGCCCTTTTCTTTGTGATCATTGCAGCCATCGCGGTAGGCGTGCTCACGGCGACGCACATCGGTGCAGCAAGCACAAGCAGTGCTCCGAACTTTGCGGCGCCTGCTAGCAGAAGCAGCTGCCTTCGCTCGCGGAATTCGGGAAGCTTTCAAAGGAGGAGCAGCAGCGGCTCATTACCGGGCTTATGGCGCATGGTCCTGTTCCCCCTGTGCAAAAGGCGGTGGACGGCCTCCCTGGCGAACTGGCGGC
>JBBSFI010000009.1:0-106926 GCA_038238905.1 Chthoniobacterales bacterium
CCCTGGTTTTCCAGGATGAGGCCGCGCGTGACATATTGCGAGACGACATTGGCGCCGAGGTCGCCGGTGATGCACGGTTCCTTGGTCTCTTCGACCACGTTTTTGCCCTTTGGCTGGATGGTTTCCTTGTCGGCGGCCCAGCTCAAGGCGGGCAGCGCGAGAGCGGCTGCAGCGACTCCAAACCGGGCGAGGCTATTTTTAATCATGGATGGTGTTTCGATGGTTTTTGATTGGTTTTGTATGCGCCGATTTCCGGCAGTCGCCCCCTTAGCACGTACCTTGCCAACCCGACCAGAGCTTCGCATCGATGCGCAGATTTAGGCGTTTTTGCCTCTGAAGGCGGACCTTTAGCGATTGTTTCGAGTTGCGTGCATGCGACCGATGGCAGCGCAAAAAGAGCCACTGAGAGGCGCTGCTGGCCAAATTGCGACATTGCGCCGTGCACAAAATTTGGCCCGGCGCACGACAGAAGAGAATTCAGCGGTTTTCCGGTGTGGAATTGGAGAGAGGCGTCAGAAGTTCGCAGCCTCTGGCGATGAGCAATTCCAGCCCCGCATTTCCATCTCGGGCCCAATCCACAGACAAAGCCGCGTTCAGCGAACCCGCGGCGCAGGAAGCCGCCTTTTTCGTTTCGTCTTCAATCGATATGCGTACAAAAACGGAGATAGCCTACGCAACGTTGTCGCGTGCTGCGACCGAAATCCCGCGTCCCACCCAACTGTTGTCCGTCTCGTACCCCGTTTGGACCAAGACCGGAGCAAATCGCTCGGCAAATGCTTCCCTGACGGCTGGCGTAAAACGTCGCTTCCAATCCCCCGGCGCGCCTTGCCGCCCGTGCGAGGTCAAGTCCTCCGCTCCCAACTTTCTTCCGAAACGCGTTTCGAATCGCATCGCGCGGACCGCATGTTCCAAGCGATCGGGCGGTGTCGGCAGCTCCATACTCATGAAAATTTCGGCGAAGAGTCGAATGTCGTCCTTGAGTAGATCTTCGTACCGATACAGTGCTTCGCCACAATTCAGCCACGATAGCTGGAGATCCGCTACCCCGCCGATGCACTCCCGCACGCAGAAGAGAAGCCCGTCCTCTTCGCTGAGCCCTTCTAGAATTGTCCGAACTGGACCAACAGACTTATCTGGTCCGTGTGAGACCTTGTAGCTGAAGTAAAGCGACACCAGGGTGTCGCGGAGATCTCGCAAGACAATGAACCGTTTTGCGTGCCGAAGCTCCGGATGGGCAAGCACTTCTTGCCGGGAGAGAAGCATCGCGGGATAGATGCGGCGTTTTTGGAAAACGTATCGTGAGGATTCTCCGCCTAAAGTGACGGCGGCATTGGCCCCCCGCGGTTCGACATACCGTCCACAAGCCTTCTGGAGAATTTGCTCAATCCAAGACGAGCCGGCCTTTGCGTGGGTGATGTGGAGCGTAGTGTGGCTCGGCTCCTTCGGTTGTCTGCGTCCAAATGGGAAAAGCCTGTGGAAGAGCATTTTGGGTCCAGAGTATATTGCGATCGAAGCCGACGCTACTCAGAAACTGAGAGTTGGTCGCATCCGGCATATCACAACCGCGTATTGCGCGTTGGTTGCTGAGAAACGCCGCTTCTCCGTGATTACATTTCCGTCATCTGGTCCAGACGGCGCGGGAGCGCTCATTCGGGCGCACAGTGATGCCCCGAGGTACGTCAAGCCTTCCATGAAGAAAGCGCTGCGCGAAGGATTTCGCGGGCACGATAGAGGCGCGTCTCGACTGCTTTTGGAGTACAGTGGAGCGCTGTGGCGATCTCTTTGTAGCCGAGATCTTGATACTCGAAGAGGAGAACGGCCGTTTTCAGATCGTGCGGCAACTTCTGGATTTGATCGCGCAGGGCGATGGCCCGCTCGTCGCGCTCGACGCTCTCGTCTGGGGAATCGCCGGGAGCGGCGGTAGTCTGTTCGAGGCCGGAATCGCCGCCGCCGCCGACGGTATGCAGGGTGACGGTCGGATGGCGCTCGCGCCACCGCGCGAGGTTGCGGCATAGATTAGTGGCAATCGTGAAAAGCCAGGTCGAGAAATTACTTTTTGGCTCGTACTTGCGGCGGTGCTCGAAGACGCGGACGAATGTTTCCTGAGCCAGATCGAGCGCGTCCTCCCTATTGCCTGTGTAGCGAAGGATGAAACCGGTGAGCGGACCTTGCCAGCGTCCCATCAGTTCGTTGAGCGCCAGATCATCCCCGCCTTTGAGGCGAAGCATCGCTTGAATGTCTGCTTCGTTATCGTTCACGATTCAATGGCGGCGAGGAGCGGGATTTCGGTGGCCTGATGAGGCAAACTACGCTTTTTCCAAATGACGAAGATCACGGGATAGATGAGCAGTTCCAGGATGGCGGAGGTGACGACGCCACCGATCATCGGCGCGGCGATGCGTTTCATCACGTCGGCGCCGGCTTGCGTCGTCGGACTCCACATGATCGGAAGCAGGCCGAAAAGGATTGCGCAGACAGTCATAATCTTCGGGCGGATGCGCTGCACGGCGCCCTCCTTCACGGCGACGTAGAGATCGGCCATCGAAGTCATGCGGCCGGCGTCGCGGTGTTTCTCCCAGGCGTGATCGAGATAGAACAGCATAACCACGCCCGTCTCCGCATCGAGCCCGGCGAGCGCGATGAGGCCGACCCACACGGCGACGCTCATGTTGTAGCCGAGCAGGTAGAGGGTCCAAAACGCGCCGATGAGCGAGAACGGCACGGCGAGCAGGACGATGAGCGTTTTCGTCACCGACTGCGTGTTCATAAAGATGAGCACGAAGATGATGAGCAGCGTGAACGGGACGACGATTTTCAGCCGCGCCTCAGCGGCTTTGAGGTATTCGAATTGGCCGGCCCACTGCATGTAGTAGCCGGGCGGAAATTTCACGCGCTCGTTGATGCGCTGCGAAGCTTCGCGCACGTAGCCTTCGATGTCGCTGCTCGTGATGTCTACGAAGACGAAGCCGACGAGCTGGCCGTTCTCGTTGCGGATCGAGGGCGGGCCGGTCTTGTAGCTGATGTTGGCGAGCAGCGAGATGGGGACTTGCGGCGTGGTTGGGTCCGGCGCGGCGGCTTTGTCCCTGCCATTCATCGCGGTCGCTGCCGGTGAGGACTGACTCATGGGGGCGGCGACGAGGACGCGCTTGAGCGAGTCGAGATCGTCGCGGAAGGCGCGCGCGTAGCGAACGCTGATCGGGTAACGCTCCCGGCCCTCGACGGTCGTCGCGATGGTCTTCCCGCCGATAGCGGTTTCGATGATGTCATTCACGTCGCCGACGCGCAAGCCGTAGCGGGCGGCGGCTTCGCGGTTCACATCGAAGTCGAGGAAGTAGCCGCCCGTGGTGCGCTCGGCGAAGACGCTGCGGGTATTCGGAAAGTCGCTGAGCGCCTTCTCAATATCGACGGCGACGTTTTCAATTTGCTTGAGATCGGCCCCGAAAACTTTGATGCCAAGTTTGGTGCGGAAGCCGGTGGTGAGCATCTCAGTGCGCGTCTGAATTGGCATCCAAAAGTTGTTCGCCATCCCCGGTGTTTTGATCTTCGCGTTCATCTCCGCGATGAGTTTTTCCCACGTCATGCCGGGCCGCCATTGCCCCGGTGGCTTGAGCGTCACGACCGTCTCGAACATGGCTAGCGGCGCGGGATCGGTGGGCGTTTCGGATTGCCCGGCCTTGCCAAAGACGCGCTCGACCTCCGGCACTTTGGTAAGCATCCGGTCCTGAATTTGCAGAATCCTCGTCGCCTCGTTGATCGCCATGCCGGGCACTGCGGTCGGCATGTAGAGGATGGCGCCTTCGTTGAGCGGAGGCATGAATTCCTTGCCGAGTTTGGAGTAGGGATAGATCGTCGCCACGAGCAGCAGCACCGCACCGAGCAGCGTAAGGAAACGGTGACGCAGCACGAAATTCACGAACGGCTGATAGGCCCAGATGAGGAAGCGGTTCACCGGATTTTTTATCTCGGGCGTGATCTGGCCGCGCACGAGCAGGAGCATGAGCACTGGCACGACGGTGATGCCGAGCATCGCGGCGAAAAACATCGCGAACGTCTTTGTGAACGCGAGCGGCTTGAAAAGCCGCCCTTCCTGCGCGGTGAGCGAAAAGACCGGCACGAAACTGACTGTGATGACCAGGAGCGAGAAGAACAGCGGACGGCCCACGCTCTTCGCCGCATCGATAATGACGCGGGTATGCTCCGCGCGGTCGGGGTCGCGCCCGTGTTCGTCGCGGAAATGCTCGAGCGCCTTGTGCGCGTTCTCGACCATGATGATCGCCGCATCGACCATTGCGCCGATGGCGATGGCGATGCCGCCGAGCGACATGATGTTGGATGTAAGTCCAAGCCACATCATCGGTAGGAACGAGAGGATGATCGCGATAGGTAGCGTGATGATCGCGACGAGCGCGGAGCGGACGTGCCAGAGAAAGACGATGCACACCAGCGCGACGACGATGCTTTCCTCGATGAGCTTTTCACGCAGCGTGTGAATCGCGTTGAGGATCAATTCGCTGCGGTCATAAGTCGGCATAATGCGGACGCCGTCGGGCAACGACGCTTTGATTTCCTCCATCTTCTTCTTGATGCCGTCGATGACGTTGAGCGCGTTCTCGCCGTAGCGCATGACGACGATGCCGCCGACCACTTCGCCTTTGCCGTCCAACTCGGCGACACCGCGCCGCAAGTCGCCGCCGAGATGCACGGCGCCGACGTTCTTCACATAGACTGGCGTGCCGTCCACGACCTTGAGCACGACATTTTCAATGTCGGCCACGTCCTTGATGTAGCCGCGACCGCGCACGTAATACTCGGTCGTGGCGACCTCGAAAATCTTCCCGCCCACGTCACCGTTACTCATCTTGATCGCGCTCACCACGTCGGCCAGCGGGATGTTGTAGGCAACGAGTTGATTGGGATCGAGATCGACCTGGTATTGTTTCACGAAGCCGCCGACGGGCGCGACTTCGGCGACGCCTTTCACTGATTCCAGCGCGTAACGTAGATGCCAGTCCTGGAAAGAACGCAGCTCGGCCAGGTTGTGTCTCCCGGTATCATCGACCAGTGCGTATTCATAAACCCAGCCGACGCCCGTGGCGTCCGGGCCGATGACGGGATTGACGCCTTCGGGCAGCGAACCGCGCACGGAATTGAGGTATTCGATGACGCGCGAACGCGCCCAATAGATGTCCGTGCCATCCTCGAAAATGACATAGACAAACGACTTCCCGAACATCGACTCGCCGCGCACGAACTTCACTTTCGGAGCGGCGATGAAACGCGTCGAAATCGGATACGTGATCTGGTCTTCGACGAGATCGGGCGAGCGTCCTTCCCAATCGGTATAGACGATTACCTGCACGTCGCTGAGATCGGGAATCGCGTCGAGCGGCGTCTTCATTAGACCGTAGATCCCCCCCGCGATGGCGAAGACGGTGAAGATGAAGATGAGGAACTTGTTGCGCGAACTGGCCTCGATGATGCGCTCAATCATGGCTTCACCTCCCCGCCCGACGGCTCCTCAAATGACTTCACCGCCCCTTGCACTTTCGATTCGGCGTCGATGAGGAAGTTGGCACTCGCGACGACGCGCTCGCCCTCCTTCAAGCCGCTGAGCACTTCGTAGCTGTCGCCGAATTTGCCGCCGAGATGCACGGTTCGCGGCTCCAGCCGGCCCGCGCCTTTGTCCACGAAAACAAGGGAGCGCGCGCCGGTCGGCATCACCGCGCTGACGGGGATGGTCAGACCTTCGCCCATGTCCATCGACAGCTCGGCATCGACATACATGCCGGGCCGCAATTTGAGATCGGCGTTGGGGATGTCGATGCGGACCTTGGTCGTGCGTTTCCTCTCGTTGAGGAACGGATCGACGAGGTTGAGTTCGCCCTCGAAGGTCTGGCCCGGATACGACTTCGCGGTGAGATTCACCTTCTGCCCTTTGGCGATCATCGAGAGTTCGTTTTCGTAGAATTCGACCCACACCCAGGCGAGCGAGAGATCGGTCACGGTGACGAGCGGATCGCCGATCATCACCTTGCGGCCTTGGTCCACGGGGACATCCTGCACGACGCCTTTGAAGGGAGAATCCAGCGAGAGAAATTCGGATGGCTTGCGTGATTTCTCCAGCGCTGCGATTTGCTTCGCAGTGATGTTCCATTGCTCCAGGCGGCGGCGCGCGGATTCGAGCAGGCGGTCGCTGCTCGCGCGGCCATCGGCGCTCCCGGCGCGGTCGCGCGCGTCGAGCAGGTTCACGAATTCCCGCTCCGCCGTGAGCAATTCGGGACTGTAAATCGTGAGCAGAGGCGCACCTTCCGCGACCAGTTCGCCGGGCGAAGTGACGTAGAGCTTTTGCACATAGCCCTCCACGCGGGCGACGAAACTCCACTGCCGCGAACGATCCGGCACGACCATGCCAACCGCGCGGATGGTGTGATGCAGCGGCTTCTTCTCTGCCGCCGCGTAGGTCACGCCGATTTGTTGCTGGCGCTCCACGGGCACGCTGAACTCACTGAACATCGGCCCGGCGGCCGTCATCCCGTCGCCCATCGGCATCGTGATCGCGCCTCGCGAATAGTCGTGACCGGCCGCGCCCCCGCCTTTCTTCATCACGGGCACGAGATCCATCGAGCAGATCGGACACTTGCCGTTCGGATCTTGCGACCTCACCGAGGGGTGCATCGTGCAGGTGTAGTAATCGACGTTTGGGTCTTTCCTGGCGCCGCCGCCCACTTTGGGGCAGGCCGTAAAGCTCCCCACGATGCAGAGTGCGACAGCGATAAACGTGAAATTGCGCATGAGTTTTCCCGTCTTCATTTGGTTTTCCGTTTCGGCGCTTCCTTGTCCCGGGAGAAAAGGTGGAGGTCAGCGCCCACGAGCGCTTCCAATTCGGCAAGCGCCACCTGGTAGTCGGTGAGGTGCTGGCGGTGCATCGACTCGACTTCGCGCAGACTGCGTTGCGAGGTCACGAGATCAAGGAAGCCGGTCTTGTCGCCTTGGTAGCCGGCGCGGTTTGTCTCGACGGTCTGCCGCGCATTCGGGATGAGCCGGTCGCGGAAGAGTTCGATGTGGTGGTGGAAGGTTTCGATCTTCTTGAGTTGGTCGCGCAACATCCCAAGCGCTTCGGTTTGCGCGCCTTCGAGGGCGCGCTGTGCGGCCTCCGCGCCGGTCTGCGCCTCGCGTTCTTCGGCGTGGTATTTTTTCCCGTTCAGCCACGGGACGCTGAACGAAATCCCGGCGCTGACTTCGCTCACGACCTGCGAGGCTTCATTGTAACGCTGCGCCTGCACGCTCACCATCGGGTCGGGAATCCACTCGCGTTTTGCCAGTTCCATCTTCAATTTTGCAGCGGTGATGTTCGCCTGCGCCATCCGCAGCTCCGGGCGGTTGCAGAGGATCAAGGCGCGGAGCCGTTCGACGGAAAACGCCGCTTGGGTTGGAAGGTCATCAGCGAGACGCCCAAGCGGGGCGAAAGCATCGCGGTTCATCAACACTTTCAACTGTGTCTCGTCGTCGGAAATCGTCCGCTCCAAATCGCGCCGGGCTTCGGCGATCTTGATTAACTCTGCTTCCGCGGTGAGCACGTCAGCCTGGCCTTGTCCGCCGACTTCAAACTTCGATCGCGTGATGTCGAGCGTCTGCGTGAGCGAGGCGTCATTGGCGCGGTTCAGTTCCAGTTGCGCATATCCATCGGCGAGCCGGATGTAAGCGGTGCGAACCTTCATAACCACGTCGATTTCCTTGCGCCGCAATTCCTCCAATCCGGCGAGCGCCTCCGCCGCCGCGATCCGGGCGCGGCTTTGGTTTTTGCCCGAGATCGGGATCATCTGCTCGACGCTGAACATTTGATCGGTGAACCCGTTTGGACCAATGTCCACGAAGCGACCGAGCCGTGTGTTGGCGCTGATTTTCAGATCGTCCCACGCGGAGGCCTGAGGCACGCGCGCCTTCAAGGACTCCCACTTCGCGCGGGCTTCCTTGATCGAGCGGTTGTTGGCGAGCGCCGTTTGCGTCGCGGCGGAAAGCGTCAGCGAAGGGTTGGCGTTCGGTTTGTCAGGCGGCTCCGCGCTTGCGGCGAGAGCCAGTAGAAATGGGCAGAGAAATGCGGAAAGGGTTTTCATGAATCTGAGGTGCGGGTTTCGAGGGTGAGCGTGTGCGCGGGGCACACTTCGCCTGTGAACGCCGGGGCCTCAGATCAACTGGATGCAGGTCGCCGCCAACCGTGGCAGCGTGTGCGCCGATAGCGCGTCCTCGCGAGGGGCGAGACGGCGCTCCACGGGGAGCACGTAGAGAATGGTAAAAGTGCGCGGTCCGATGGCCGCAAGTTCGAGGTTCACCCGCTGCGGCGCGGGCGCTTGTTCCGGCTGCGGTTGATCTTTTGCCGAACGCACGCAGCAGGCCATCTTCGCGCAGCAGCCAGTCATGCACGTGGTCATCGCGCAGCCCGGCATCTTCGATTCCACGGGCTGCGCCATCGCAGTCGGCGCCTGTGGGGTGAAAAGCAGGCTGAGGACGAGTATGATGATGAGATGAACGCGGGCAGGCATGGCGCGGCGAGGACGTGCGGGAGCGTGGCGGGAGCTGGTCACTTTGACGACTCCGAAATTGCCGCGCTGTGACCCAGGGCCGGTTCGACGATACGCGCCTTCATCATTTCCAAGTAGCGTGCGCCGTCCGCAGGCGACATCTCGGAGCCGACCGCATAGACATGACCAAGCATCGCTTCACGGCACTCGTTTTGCACCGCCAGGCATTCCTTCATGGCTGCTGAGACTTCGGGCGTGACGGACTTGTTGGCGCTGATGAGTTGGTCGAGGCGGGCATTGGCTTTCATGATATTCCCGCACATGAGGTCGCACTTCGGCGTGTATTCCCGATGCACTTGTTCGACCCGGGCGAACTGCGCGTCGCTAAGATGATACTCATGGCGCAGCCATTGCATCTCGCCGCCTTGCTCCGTGAGCATGGCCCGCGCAGGGGCCGTCGCACAGCGGTAGTAAGTCCAGTAACCGCCGAGCGCACTCGCAAAGGCGAGCATGAGAATGAGAAGAACATTCTTCACCGAAGCGCTCGTTTTCTAGCGGGCCATCATCGCCAGTGGATCGACGGACGTGGCGTAGCGCGCCTCCAGTTGCTTGCCGAGTTTGGCATTCGTGTCCTGCGCTTGGATGTGCGCCACGCCGATGCTCGCCGTAAGGCTGACTGCAACCAGCGCCATCGCATATCGAGGGCGCGCGAGTTGAGCGGAAACCCACTGCACGAGTTGCGGCCAGAACGCTTCCTCCCGTGCCGTTTGGCGGTCCGCGATGCGCTGCCACACTTCGCGCTGAAACGATGGGGGCACGTCCGGATCGACAGTCCACGCTTGCAGCCTGGAAGTGATATTGTCGTTCGTGGAAGAGTTCATACCGCACTTCAACACCGGCTTTCGTGCAAACCCTTTGGAATTTAAGAAGTAGGAATTGGAATCTTTGCGGGGGCGCTGGAGCTTCCATTTGGCCGATCGGGTGAGTAGCCGGTCGGGGTAATAGGAAGGAGTGAGGACAGGAGTGAGGACAGGAGTGAGGACAGGAGTGAGGACAGGAGTGAGGACAGGAGTGAGGACAGGATCCCCTCCCAGGGCGCGGGGTGTTTTCCGATTCTGCGGCGACCGAACAGGAGCGAAGCGGAAAACGTGCGATGGAGTCTGGGCACGCCATACCGTTCCCGGCGAATGCCGGCGTCAGAGGGGCGTTGTGGGGATACCTCCCCGCTTGAATGGGGAGCGGGAGATTTCCTGGCTCCCGCGCGGGGAAAGACATTGCCCCGAAACCCCAGTGGTCATGGTTTAGCGGCTTCGAGCCGTTTCTTCACCCCGGCTATCAGATTGGCGCATCTGTGGAATCGGACGTCTTCGCCAGCGCGGCCATAACAGCGTAAGAATCTCCAGATTGGATATTCACTTTCCGCAAATTCAGGAGCGGACGTCGTTTGCAAGGCCGCGCGACGCATCCAGTTGGCTTACACCAATGTCACACAGTTCAACCAATCCAGATCGCGTCCGATCAGTAACTCGGTCATTTTCGCATGATGGGTATTTTTCATAGCTACAGGCTTGGCCTGAAATCCGAATTCGGCAGCGAGCGCCGCGATTTCAGGAGTATTGTCGTAGGTCATGAGGAAATCGCCCTTGCATGCATGCATTGCCGTAAATAGCCGCCGATGATCGATTTGCCACTTCGTGTAGAGACGCCGGGCCGCTAATGTATATGGCGGATCAATGAAGAAGACCGCGTCCTTGTCGGCTCTATGCTCTTCCAGGAGGACAAATCCGTCACCCTCTAGGTGGCGACTGAAAAGCCTGTCATGACTAGATTTCCATGACCACGATCGGTTTCTTTCTTCGCTTCATCGCGATGTAAGCGTCATCCAGGATTTCCTGCTATTTTGGCGGGACGCCCTCCCTCAAAGCCACCTCCACGTCTGCCCACTCGGTGCAATATAACTCTGATGGGAAAAAGGCGGGCAAAGTGGATTACATCATCGCCGCGCTCGGGGAGGATGGAAAGCCCGCGGATTTCTGCGCGGCGTAGCGTATCTGTTCCAGTTCGCGAGGTGAACCGGGGCGTTCGATTCTGGGCCTGCGAGTCAAGCCTTCGCCGGTTGGAAGTGCACCCACCTTTTCACGGCGCGACCTCTTGCTTCCTAGCGGCATTGCGGCGAATATGCGCGCTCCGGGAAGTGCGCCTCGTATCGAGGGCGCCGCGCCCGCGTCAGAACGGGCCTGTAGCTCAATGGTTAGAGCAGGGGACTCATAATCCCTTGGTTGTGGGTTCGAATCCCACCGGGCCCACTTTGCGAGCGCGCCGGTTTACCGGCCGCCGCGGAAGCCGCCGCGGCGCGAGGGGCCTGCGGGGCGTCCATCCTGGCGGACTGAGCGGCTGGGAGCGCCGGGTCTTGCGTGCGAGACGCGGTCTTCGCGAAGGCGTGGTTCACCGGCGGGCTGTGCGGCCTGGTAGTCGAATCCCTCGGCGCGTTTGCGCAGGATGCCGCGTCCGATGAAGCGCTCGAGAGCGCGGAGGGCGCTGTGATCTTCGTTTGTGGCGAAGGAGATCGCGTCGCCGATGGCGTGAGCGCGTCCGGTGCGTCCGATACGGTGAACGTAATCTTCCGAGTGCATGGGAAAATCGAAATTCACCACATGGGAGATGCCTTCGACGTCGATTCCGCGCGCTGCGATATCGGTGGCGACGAGCACCCGCACTTCGCCCGACTTGAATTTCTTCAATGCAGCGAGGCGCTGGTTTTGCGACCGGTTGGAATGCAGGGTGCCAGTCGTGATGCCGACTTGTTCGAGACGGCGGGCGATGCGATCGGCGCCGTGTTTCGTGCGGGTGAAGACGAGGACGCTGTCCATGGCGGCGTCGAGGAGGAGATGGACGAGGAGTGCGGGCTTCAGATGCTTGGGCACTTCGTACACGTATTGCGTGACGGTTTCCGCCGGATTGGCGCGCCGTCCGATCTGCACCGTCTTGGGCGAGCGCAGGAATTCCGATGTGACCTGCTCGATCTCACGCGAGAAGGTGGCAGAGAAAAGGAGCGTCTGCCGCTGCTTGGGCAAGGTGCGCACGACTTGCCGAATTTGCGGTAGAAATCCCATGTCGAGCATGCGGTCGGCTTCATCGAGCACGAGAAACGCGAGCCGTGTGAAGTCGCCATAGCGGCGGGCCATGAGGTCGAGGAGGCGGCCCGGGGTGGCGATAATGAGATCCACACCCGAGCGGAGCGCCTCGATCTGCGGACGTTCTCCGACGCCGCCGAAGATAGTGGCGATCCGGAGCGGGAGATGCTTCGCATAGGCCTTCACGTTTTCATCGATCTGCGCGACGAGTTCGCGAGTAGGGGCAAGGACGAGGGCGCGCGCGCCCTTGTTCTGGTCGGCGCCGATGATCCCGGCGAGCTTATGGAGCATCGGCAGTGTGAATGCAGCGGTCTTGCCGGTGCCGGTTTGGGCGATTCCGATAAGATCGTGGCCCGCGAGGATCTCTGGAATGGCCGCGGATTGGATGGGAGTAGGCTCGGTGTAGCCCGACTCTTCGATTGCTTTGAGTAATTGAGATCCGAGACCGAGTGCGCGAAAAGGCATTGGCGGACTATCGGCGCAATTACGCGCTTGGCACGCTGTAATTGATGGGCTTCGGGCTTTGCGCGGCTTACACGTCCGCAAGTTTGCCCGTACTATCTCCGAGCCGCTCGGCCTTGGCCCCGACTTGATCGAGGAGCGTGAGGAAGAGATTGGTCATCGGCGTTTCCTTGGGATACTGGATGTGGCGGCCTGTTTTGAGCGCGCCGGCTCCGCGTCCGCAGAGAATGACGGGAAGATTTTCATGGGCATGGGCATCGCCATCCGCGATGGCCCCGCCGCAGACGATCATCGAATTGTCGAGGACGCTGCCGCCTGCCTCGCGCATCCCTTTCAATTTCGTCAAAAACGCGGCGAGTTGCTCGATGTGCCACTGGTTGATCTTGGCGATCTTCGCTTTCTTCTCGGCGCTGCCGCCGTGATGGGAAAGCTCGTGGTGGCCTTCGTTGATGCCGAGCCATGGGTACGGGTTATTGCTGCCGTCGCGGAGCACCATGAAGCTGGCGACGCGAGTCGAATCCGTCGCCAGAGCGAGCGCCAGAAGATCGTACATGAGCTTGAGATGCTTCGCGAATTCCTCCGGTATTCCCTCGGGCTTCTCGATGTTCGGGCGGGGAAGGCTCGCCTGAAATTTCTGGTGCTGCTCGATTCCGGTCTCGGTTTCGCGGAGGGCGGTGAGGTACTCCTCCATCTTGCGGCGGTCCGTGGCGCCGAGCTTTGACTGCAGGGCGCGCGCGTCGTCGGAAACGAGGTCGAGGATGCTCTTGCGGCAGCTTTCACGCAACATCCGGCCTGCGGCGAGATCGGGATCGGCTTCCGTGCCGAAGAGACGCTCGAAGACGAGGCGGGGATCGACGAGTGCCGGCATGGGCGTATTTTCATTGCGCCACGAGATATTATTTTGGTAGGCGCAAGCGTAGCCGCTGTCGCATCCGCCGGCCTGCTTGTTGGAAATGTCGCAGGAGATTTCAAGCGATGGCAGCCGGGTGTTTTTTCCGATCTGCTGTGCAGCGACTTGATCGACGGATACGCCCGAATGGATGTCGGCGCCCGCCGTCTTGCGCGGATGCACTCCGGTAAGGAAGCAGGCATTCGCGCGCGCATGATCTCCCGCTCCATCGCCGAGAGCGCGCGCCTGGACATGGGCGAGGCCGCTCATCACTTGGAAATCGCCCTTCAGCCCGGCGAGTGGTTGGAGGATCGAAGGAAGCTCGCCGAGCGCGCCCGAGGACTTGGGAGTCCAATTCTGCATGTCCATTCCATTTGGGAGGTAAATGAATACCATGCGGCGTGGAGCGCCGCTTGCGCCTATGCCTGGAGCGGAAGCGGCGGCCTTGCCGGGCAGCATGCACTCGAGAAATGGGAGCGCCACCGATGCGCCGAGGCCTCTCAGAAATGTCCTGCGGGGAAGTGGATTCATAGCGTAGCTGTGAGGGCCGCAGTGCGGCGCAGCCAGATGGTAATGTACACGATTTGCCATGGGGCGCGAATGGGAAATGCGCGAGGATGCCGAGGCGAATTCGGAGAACTTTGCGCTCCATATTTTACATTATGAAAAACGGCTAGTAAGATGATCCGCGAATGCGTCCGTCCCGCCAGATGCAGCCATTCATCCGACCTTGGCCGGCCGGGAAGCCGTCTATTGTCGCCATTCTCGTGGCATTTGCGGTCGCGGCGGCCTTTGCAGAGTGGACGGTGGCAATCATGCAGCACGGCGATATTCTGGGGCGCCGGTTCGGGTTGCACGCGCTCCTTGCCCTGACTGTAGAGGGCATGCGCCACGGGCGTGTCTGGGAGATCCTTACCTACGGTCTCCTGAATGCAGGACCGATCCAGCTTTGCGCTGACGTCCTGCTGCTCTATTTCGCAGGGCGTGAAGTAGAGCCTATCATAGGGAGAGGCAATTTCCTGTTTCTCTTCGCCTTCTCAAATGTCGCCGCCGGAGCTCTGCAGTTTGCGGCGATGCGTGTGGGCCTCGCACCGTCTGTGCCGGTGGCCGGCATTTCGGCTGCGGTGTGCGCGGTAGTCGCTGCTTACGCCACGATCCTGCCGGAACTCGAAGTCAGCGTTCGCCTGTTCTTTATCGTCCCGATACGATTGAAGACAAAAGTGGTGGGAATCGCGTCCGTGTGCGGCGTGGCGGCCCTCGTGGCGTCGCGAACGGCGCCGCAGATCGGTACGACTGGAATGCTGGCGGGTTTCTTCATCGGCTGGGTGTATGTGAAGAGCCTTGGTTACGGGAATCCCCTGGCCATCCAGCGCTTTCTCTACCGGCGGAGGCAGCGTGAAGCGAGGCTTGCGCGGATGCCAGCCGAGCAATTCATCAATGAGGAGATCGATCCGATCCTGGATAAGATCTCGCGCGAAGGCATGCAGAGCTTGACCCGCGCAGAGCGGAAAGTCCTCGAAAAGGGTCGGGCAAAGATCGCGGCCAAAACGGGAGTGCGCTGAGGTCTGTGCGTTCAAGGGTGCGCTTGAAGGCTGCGCGAACCGCCGCCGCTGGCTACTAGGCTACTCTCCCAAGCGCTGTTTGTTCTTCTCGTATATCCCGATAGTCGTGACGAAATCGAGCGCGCGCTGGAGGACGGCATCGTGGAGCGGTTGCTTGGGCTTTTCATGGCTGGTCTGCGCAGCGATTGTTGCGTCGAGTTCGGGATTCGTGCCAGCCACGAGCGCCGCTTCGTTCAGTTTGGCGCGTTCGGTCTCATCCACCAAAGGGGCAGCCCCTTTTTCAAGCTCCCGTCGCAAGGCAAGCTTTGACGCTTCCTCGGGGACTTCGATAACCAAGTCTGGCTTTATTCCTTCATCCGCGAGTGCCGCGCCCCCTGGGAGGATCGCCTCGGCCACAGCTACGCGCAATCGTTCCCCGCTGGCCAGCGGAAGGTCTTTGAATTCGGCAGTCTCTCCGCGGGTGGCGCTGCCGATCAGCATCGCTCGGGCGGAGCTTTGCAGGACGGATGCGATGATTTCCCCGTCCCCAGATGTCTCGCGTCCGGTGAGAACGACCAGCAGCGTCGCGCGAGGGGTGGCGGCGTTCGACGTGTAAATCTGATCCTTCTCATGCGACCGCCGCACGGTGAACAAGAGCTTGCCCGCGGGTGCGAAACGCCGGCAGATCTCCGCGGCTGAGTCAAAGCTGGCTGCCGTCGAGGTGGCCCGCAGATCCAGGGCGATTGCCGGGAGCCGTTTGTCCGCAAACGATTTCAATGCCGCGTCCAGCCGATGTGGTGTATCGCCTGTCACTGCTCCGAGACGGATATAGCCAAGCTGTCCATCCAGGATTTCAGATCGGAACGGACTCGGCTCCTCCGAAGCTGGATCGGACGGCGGGAGAAGCCGCACGCCACGTTTAAGCCGCTGAAGCAAGCCTTCGACGGTCGAACGCTTTATCTCGGTATCTGAAAGTTTGTCTCCCGAAACGTAGTTTGACCGAATAAGCGAAACGATCTGGGAAAGATCCGCATCGGAAAGCTTGTCGATGAGCGAAGAGGCGGCGGCTTTCTGCGGCGCAGTCTCGCTCTCTAAGCGAGCGGGCAGCGCATCGTCGCTGGCGGAAG
Organism: Chthoniobacterales bacterium; assembly: GCA_038238905.1. Classification (GTDB taxonomy): domain Bacteria; phylum Verrucomicrobiota; class Verrucomicrobiia; order Chthoniobacterales; family Chthoniobacteraceae; genus JBBSFI01. The sequence goes on from JBBSFI010000009.1 coordinate 15,673, forward strand.
GAGTTGCGGCGCCAGCGGGTGGTGCTTTGGGCGCGCCGTCGGCGGGCGCGCGATTCTCCGGTGGAGCGGGAGGCGCATTTGGAGGCGGTGCGGCAATCGATATTGCCGGATACATGATAAGCGCTAACAACGCGTATCGCGGAGCGTCATTCATCGTTTGGGGATGGCTTACGAGCGATGCAATTCCGCCGCTATGTCGGTGCGAAAATGGCAGCCGGAAAAGTGGATCTTAGCCGCTGCCCCGTACGCCTTTTCCCGAGCCGCCGGTATTCCGGGGCCTTGCGCTACCACGCCGAGCACGCGCCCGCCCGAGCTTACCAGGCTCCCGGCGTCCAGTCGGGTGCCGGCGTGGAAGAGGAGGGCGCTGCCGTTTATTCCGTCGAGCCCTTGGATCGGGAAGCCGGTCTCATATTTTTCGGGATAGCCGCCCGACGCCAGAACGACACACACGGCGGCTGCTGGATTCCATCGCGCTTCAGTTCCGGCAAGCCGGCTATCGATCGTCGCCTCCAATAGATCCAGGAGATCATTCTCCATCCGCGGGAGAAGCACTTGCGTTTCAGGATCTCCGAATCGGCAATTAAACTCAAGGACCTTTGGCCCTTCGGCGGTGACCATTATTCCAGGGAAAAGCATCCCGCGGAAATCGATGCCGTCTTTCTGGATGCCCACGAGGAATGGATCCAGGATTTCTCGGCGAACCCGCTCGGCCATGTCCGCGTTGAGGACCCTGGTGGGTGAGAAGGCTCCCATGCCGCCCGTATTCAATCCCCGATCGCCATTCAGGGCGCGCTTGTGGTCCTGCGCTCCGGGAAAAAGAAGATAGCTTTTACCGTCCACGAGCGCATGGACCGAGCACTCGGCGCCTTCGAGAAATTCTTCGATCACGATCCGGCTGCCTGCGGCACCGAACTGGCCCTCGTCCATGATGCGATGGATGGCGAGTGCAGCCTCCCATCCATTTCGGGCAATCAACACTCCTTTTCCCAGTGCAAGACCGTCGGCCTTGACGACGATCGGAACGGTGCGCCCGTCCGCCGAATGGCCCAGTTTCTGGGCAAACATCTGCGCCTCCGTTGGATCGGAAAAGCTGCCATGCCGGGCGGTGGGGATCCCGTGCCGCTCCATAAACGCTTTGGCGAAGACCTTGGACGACTCCAGTTGCGCCGCCCTGCGACTCGGGCCAAAAATGCGAAGTCCCGCCGCTTCAAAGCGATCGACAAGGCCAGCGGCGAGCGCGTCATCGGGGCCGACGACCGTGAGGCCTATCTTCTCGTTCCTGGCAAAATCGACCAGGGCGGCGTGATCCGAAATAGGAATCGGAACGGTCTGAGCGTCCCGCGCGATGCCGGCATTCCCCGGCGCGCAGAAGAGACCTGTCACTCTGGGCGACTGCTTGAGTTTCCAAACAAGCGCGTGCTCACGGCCGCCTGAACCGATGACGAGGATCTTCATGCTTGAAACCGCTCACTAACATAGAACCAGCGATCTGGAACAAGAAACTGGCGAAAATATGGCCCTCTTCCTGCTCAGAAGCAAGAGTGTTGATGTTTTCCGCTATTTCCGCAATTATCAGAATGATAGTCCGCGCTTTCCTCTCCTTCGCCGCGCTCGCCATCGCGGACGGGGGGAGGGTGGGCGCTGCTTCTGGGAGAACCTGAAGCGCCCGCGACGGCGGAGTTGTGCGGACTTCTAGTGCTTCTCGCCGGAGCGGCCTGGCAATTCCTTTTTAACTTGGAACGGGCGCATGACGCCGTGATGACAAAGCATCGGCTGCGCTCTCCGTTTCCGGTGGGCGCGAATAGAGGCGCCACGAATCCCCCGTCCCGACCAGCGGATGCGCTGGCGGCGGACGCGGGAATGGAAGGCGAACCGGCGTAGGCGGCAAACGAGCGGAAACGGATTTTACGCGAAGTGGTGCAGCGCATCCGTGGATGCCGCGCCGCTCTGCCATCGGAGATGTTTTCGAAGTGATCGCGTCACGAAGAGTTTCGATCTCTCGACGGCCTCGGGAAGCGGCAGGCCCTTTGCCAGGTAACTCGCGATCGCCGCTGATGTGGCGCACCCTGTGCCGTGAGTAGCGATGCCATGCACAAACGGCGCGGTGAATTGCCGGCGCGCCCCATCGGTTGTGAAGAGAAGATCGGTGGCCTTGGCTTCCGATCGCAAATGGCCGCCTTTCAATAGGAATGAGACGCCGAAAGTGCGCATCAATTCGTCGCCAGCAGCTTCCATCTCGGCCAGACTGGAGATGTGAGCTCCGAGAAGCGCACCGGCTTCATCGAGATTCGGAGTGACGAGGTCTGCGAGGGGAAGGAGCCGTTCCTTGAGCACGCGGGTGGCGTCCGAGTCGAGCAATGGGGCGCCAGCGGTGGCGATCATCACGGGATCGACTATGAGAAACGGACGATCGGCGCGGCCTGCGAAGACATCGGCGAGCGTATCGCATATGGAATCGACAATCGCCTTCGAGCAGAGCATTCCCGTCTTGATCGCCTGGATCGGAAAAGCCCCGAATAGCACGCGGATCTGTTCCGCGACCAAGCGCGTATCGACAGGGCCGATTGCGCTCACTTTACCCGGCGCCTCGGCGACGACGCATGTAATGGCAGTGACGCCATAGACGCCAAGCGCGGACATGGTTTTAAGGTCGGCCTGCGCGCCGGCTCCCGCGCTGCAGTCGGAGCCGGCAATCGTAAGCGCTACGGGAGGCGATGCCATGAAAAAGGGAGCATTGGAGTGGAAGTTGAAATACTCCCGAGCGCCGCATTGTAAACGGGGAACGGAGGAAGTTTGCCGTCCCGACGCTCGCCCGTTGCAGATCGCCGAGAAAATGCGCGGCGCGGATCGCTGCAGGTTTCACATTTCGTTTTTGCATTTTGCGATTTCGATTGAAGTTACCGCGGGCCGGGAGCCTTGCCGCTTGGGGTGTGGATCTCCGACTCAACTCCCAACTCGCGATGCCCTTCAGTTCCTTCGTAGAACTTGCCGGTTTGCAGGCTGCGGTCGAGTCTGTCTGCTACACGCCTGGGTTGGATGCGCCTGCGGATCGTCCGTATCCCTTTTCGTACTCGGTGACAATCCGCAATGACTCCCGGCAGACCGTGACGATCCGCGCCCGCAAGTGGGTGATCACCGATTCGTCGAATTGCCAGGAGGTGACAGAGTGTGACGGCGTCTTCGGCAAATTTCCGCGGCTCGCACCCGGTCAGACGTTTTCGTACTCCCATTATCACGTAATCGGCTCGGATTGCCGCGCGGAAGGGGCTTTCTTTGGCCTGGCGGAAGACGGGACGGCTGTGTTCATACGCATACAGCCCTTTGAGATGCGCGTGCCGCTTTGAGGCGTCCGGCGTTGACCAGGCCGGGGGCAAGCCGGGCAATTATTTCCCCTGTTCACCCATTTGTAAGACGGCAGGCCCCATCAAGGAGCTTGCCGAAATCCGGCGAGCGAGGTAAATGGCCAACCACGCGAAAGCGGGTGCTGCGACAACGTCGATCGTGTAATGAACATGCTGCAATAAGAGGAGCGCTCCGACCAGGGCGGCGCCAATGCCAAACGCAAACTTGAGGCTTCTCTCGCGGAATCCGAACAGAAAAAGACAAATGGTGGCAGTATGGCCGGAGAAGAAAAGATCCTTCAGATCGTCGCCTCCCGAGTACACAGAGGACCGGAGAAAGTAATCGCGCAGTGGAATGATGCCCGCGGGCGGCTCCAAAGGCGCGACGGCCAGCGTGAAAATGCGAAAAAGGATAAGGAGTGTATATGCCTGGAGAAGGACCAACACGAGAACGGGGGTGCGAATGGCGATCAGGATGCCAGCGCCGATTACCGCGTATGTAAACCCGAAGGTGAGCATCGAAAGGTCGATGGCCGGTACGAGGGCGACCAGCTTATCGTGGAGTACGAAGCCTTGACGGGCCTCGTTGAAGCGAAGAAAAAAGAGGAACGCCGCAAGCACCGAGTAGAGAGCCATGAGCGACACGAGGCAGACCATCTTATTTCGGCGGCCTGCAAGGAGCGCATTCCATGGGTTCTCTTTCGGCATAATCGATCGTAGTGCAACGGGAGAGCGCATTTGTGTCAACGGTTCACCGCGGTTGAGGTGAATCCAATCCAATCACGAGATCGACGGTTTTGCGGCTTGGGCCGGTTGGTGGGCGGTAATTGCGGATTACGAATGACGCCTTCGGCATCCACAACAGATTGTGGAAGCGCCGAATGCTTATCCCAAGCGATTGCGGTTTTATCGGCTTTCCAAATGTAAAAAAAGATTGTCGCGACGCGCCAGTTTGGCGTAAGGTAAGCACCAGTTTCTCCGGCAGACATTTTTCCCGCATCATGGCCACACAGGACGACCCGCAAACCGACATCTCTACGACGGACGCAACCGCGACAATGAGCACCCGCACGTACGATGCGTCGGCGATCGACAAGTTGGAAGGCCTTGCTGGCGTCCGCCAGCGTCCTGGAATGTATATCGGACCAACGGACGAACGAGGATTGCACCATTGCGTCTTTGAAGTGCTCGACAATTCGATCGACGAGCATCTGGCGGGGTGCTGTACGCGGATCGATGTGACCTTGCATGTCGATGGCTCTTGCACCATTCGCGATAATGGGCGCGGCATACCGGTCGATATTTCCGAGAAATGGAAAATGCCGGCCGTCGAGCTGGTGCTCACGAATCTCCACGCTGGCGGAAAATTCGGCCAGGGGGCGTATAAATTCTCCGGGGGACTCCATGGAGTGGGCGCCAAATGCGTGAACGCGCTTTCGGATTGGTTTAAGGTCGAGGTCTCGCGGGATGGGAAGGTTTACCACATGGCCTTCGAACGGGGGGTCACGACGCAAAAGCTGAGCATCATCGGCGATCTGAAAAATATAAAGCACACGGGGACGCTCATTACGTTTTTACCCGATCCGACGATCTTTACCATTACGACCGAGTTTCAGTTTTCCAGACTCGCGGCTCGCTTGCGTGAACTTGCCTTTCTAAACCCGGGCCTCGAGATCAATCTCGTGGACGAGCGGACGGAGCCGATCCGAAAGGAGCAATATTTGTACAAGCTCGGCATCGAGGAGTTTGTCCGGCAATTGGGTGAAAATAAGCAGGTGCTCCATCCCAAGCCGATCGCGGTCAATGGCAAGCGAACGGTGAAGTTTCGGAACAAGGATCAGCAGGAAGTCGAGGACGACATGTTCATGGACTTGGTGATGCAGTATAATGACAGCTACAACGACCAGATTCTCTGCTTCACGAACGCGATCCCGAATCCGGATGGGGGGACGCATTCCACGGGTTTCCGCACCGCTCTTACGCGCGTAATAAATCAGTACGCGAAGCAGAACAACCTCATCAAAGAGAAGGATCCGTCCATCTCGGGAGACGACGTTCGCGAGGGGCTTATCGCGGTGCTCTCGATCAAACATCCTTGGCCGGGCTTCGAGTCGCAAACGAAGGTCAAACTCGTAACGCCGGAGGTGGAGGGAATTGTGAGTTCCATCACCTACGAGGCGTTGATGACGTTTTTTGATCAGAATCCGCAGGTGGCGAAGCGTGTCGTCGAGAAGGGCCTCACGGCGTCCCGCGCGCGGGAAGCAGCGCGGAGAGCGCGCGAGACGGTGCGGAAGGGCGCTCTAACGGGAGGCGGCTTGCCGGGCAAGCTTGCGGATTGCTCCGAGCGCGATCCTGCGCTCACGGAGCTGTACATCGTGGAAGGCGACTCGGCAGGCGGCTCTGCGAAGCAGGGGCGGGACCGGCGCTACCAGGCGATTCTGCCAATCCGCGGCAAGCTGATCAATGTGGAGAAGGCTAGGCTGGATAAAGTCCTGCAGAACACCGAGATCCAAACGATGATCACGGCCATCGGCACCGGGATCGGCGCCGGAGACCAGGAAGGCGCGTTTAACATGGCCAAGCTGCGGTACGGCCGGATTATTATCATGACGGATGCGGATGTGGATGGCTCGCATATTCGGACGCTCCTGCTTACGTTTTTCTATCGGCAGATGACGGAGCTCGTGAAACAGGGGAAAATCTATATAGCGTGTCCGCCGCTTTACCTTATCAAACGGAAGAAGCGGGAGGAATATGTGGACGATGACTCTCAATTGAATCGGATCTTGATCAATCTTGGTGCAGGCGAAGTCCGGCTGAAGAATCTTGCCGACGGCAAAGAATTCACGGCCAAGCAAGTGGAGGAATTGCTGGAGCTGCTTGAGCGGCTGGCGAAATTCAGCGACGCAATCCGCAGGCACGGCGGAGATTTCGAGCTGTATCTCAGCGAACGCGATCCGAGGACAGGCGCATTTCCGAGCTACCTCGTCGTTGTGCGGGAGGGTAACCAGGAATGGGTCACCTATTTCCCTGGGGAGACGGAGGTGCGCGCATTTCACGAGGAGAATCGCGACCTGAACCTCTTTGAAGATTTGGCTCCCGCATCTGAGGCTGAGGCGGCAGAGTCCGCGGCGGACGAGGGCGGAGGCCCTCCCGGTGAAGAAGCGGCCCCGGCGCCAGTCCGTGGTGGGAAGAAGGAGGAGGGTGTGCACCGCCGCGCGCGGCTGGTCGAGCTTCATGAATCGGTGGCCGTTCAAAGGTTGATCGCGGAGATTGCGCGCAAAGGACTAACGGTTGAGCATTTCTCCGACAGCGATCACCCGATTTTCGAGCTGATCGAAGGGGAAGGGGAGAAGGCGCAGGTGCATTCTTTGTTTTCAGTCCCTGAGATCCTGGCCAAAGTGCTGGAGATCGGAAAGAAAGGGATGCACATCAAGCGATTTAAAGGTCTTGGTGAAATGAATCCAAAACAGCTATTTGAGACGACGATGGATCCGGAGAGAAGAAAGCTGATGAAAGTCGACTTGAACGAAGATAACGCGGTAGAGGCCGATAAGATGTTCACCATTCTTATGGGTGATGTAGTTGAGCCGCGCCGCCAGTTTATTGAAGACAATGCGCTGAATGCCAGGCTCGATGTATAGCGAGAAGAACAGCCGGCCGAAAAACCGCCGGCTCCCCTGCCGTCTATTCCCTTGCAAGTAGAAGCGGATGCCAGCCGCTTGCCTTATAGCACCAATGCCACACCCAAACGAAAAGGTAGAGAAAGTAAACGTAGCGTCGGAGATGTCGAAGTCGTTTTTAGACTATTCGATGTCTGTCATTATTAGCAGGGCGCTGCCCGATGCCCGCGATGGATTGAAGCCGTCCCAGCGCCGCATCCTGTATGCGATGCACGAATTGAGCCTGTACCCGCCGCGCACGCACATGAAGTGCGCAAAGATCTGCGGCGATACTTCGGGCAACTATCACCCGCACGGGGAGGCTGTCATTTATCCGACGCTGGTTCACATGGCGCAGCATTGGGCCATGCGGGAGACACTGATCGATCCGCAAGGGAATTTCGGTTCAGTCGAAGGCGATCCGCCCGCCGCAATGCGTTACACCGAGGCGCGTTTTACGACCCTCGGCGGGAAACTGCTGGACGACCTCGAGAAGGATACGGTCGATTTTGTCCCAAATTATGACGAGCGCCTCACTGAGCCGACCGTCTTCCCTGCAGCGTTCCCCAACCTTTTGGTGAATGGAGGCACCGGCATTGCAGTCGGCATGGCGACAAATATGCCGCCGCATAACCTATCCGAGATTATCGACGGCACCTGCGCCCAGATCGACGATCCCACGATTTCCATCGAGGGTCTGATGGCGTATGTAAAAGGGCCAGACTTTCCGACGGGCTGCATCATTCAGGGATCGAGCGGCATTCGATCCTATTTTCACACAGGGAAGGGAGCGGTCCGCGTCCGCGGCAGGGCTGGCGTCGAAGAAATGAAGGGCGGGCGCGAGCAGATTATCGTCACGGAAATTCCGTATAACGTGAACCGGGCCGAGCTAGTTAAGCGGATCGCGGATCTTGTGAACGAAAAGGTTCTTACGGGAATATCCGATGTGCGCGACGAAAGCGCGGAGGATACGCGCGTCGTCATCGAATTGAAGCGCGATGCAAATCCCAAGGTGTTGCTGAATAACATCTACAAGCATACCGCGCTCGAGTCGTCCTTCTCGGTCGGCATGCTCGCAATCGACCGGGGACGCCCAAAACTCCTCTCGCTGAAGGACGCCATCGGCTGCTTTATTGAGCATCGGCGCGAAGTGGTCCTGCGCCGCACGCGGTTTCTTTTGCGCGAGGCGGAAGATAAGGCGGAGCGGCTCGAAGCGCTCTTGATTGCTCTCGCAAATCTCGACGATTTTATCTCGATCATCCGCGATTCGCGGGACCGCGAGCATGCCAAGGAGCGGCTGCTGGATCTTTCATGGACTCGCACGGGAGTGGAGCAGTTGGGAATCCTCATCCGGGACGAAGCGCGGCTTGTTGACGGAAACTATCGATTTAACGACAGGCAGGTGACTGCGATCCTCGACCTGCGGTTATATCAACTCACGGGACTGGAGCGGGAAAGCATCAAGTCCGAGTACGATGCGTTGATTTCGATTATTAAGGATTTGCTCGACATTTTGGCGAGGGAAAGCCGCGTTCTTGCGATCATCAAGGATGAACTGCGCGAAATTCAGAAGAAGTTTGGAAACCCGCGCAAATCGCAGATTGTCGCGGAACTTGGCGATATTAACATTGAAGACTTGATCGCTAATGAAGGAACGATCATAACCATAACGCACAACGGCTTCATCAAGCGCACCGCGGTCTCATCATACCGCGCGCAACGGCGGGGTGGCAAAGGGGTGATTGGAATGGGAACGCGGGAAGGGCAGACCGAGGAGGATGGCGACTTTGTCGAGCATCTCTTTACTGCCACCGCACATGATTATCTCATGTTCTTCACCGTGGAAGGCCGGTGTTATGTCGAGCGCGTTTTCGAGATACCGGAGATGAGCCGCACCTCCAAGGGCCGCTCTATCGCCAATTTCCTGGAGCTCAAAGCCGGCGAGAAAATCGCCGCGACGATCCGCATTCAGGGAAAGAAGACCGATACGGAAACTTGGGACGAGACTAAAAACATCATCTTCACGACCAAGAGCGGCATCGTGAAAAAGTCGAATCTTTCAAGGTTCAAGAACATCCGCAAGGGAGGCATTATCGCGATTCAGATCGAGGCAGGGGACAAGTTGATAGATGCGAAGCTGACGGACGGGAATGCGGAGATCGTATTGATAACCCATCAAGGGAAATCGATCCGATTCGACGAAGACCAGATGCGCGATCAGGATCGGAATACCATCGGTGTTTGGGGAATTCGGACCGATCCCGGCGACTACGTTGTCGCGACGGCGCTTGTGTCCCCCGACTGCATGCTCCTTGTCGCCGGCGAGCTGGGCGTCGGAAAGCGCACGGCATTCGACGAGTACCGGAAGCAATCTCGCGCGGGCAAAGGGATCATCACGATGAAAATCGCTGATAAAACCGGGCCGATCGTGGGCGGACTTACGGTTCGCGACACGGACGAGTTGATGCTTATTACCAACCGGGGGCAGATGATCCGCACTCGCGTAAGCGAAATTCGGGAAGTAGGGAGAAACACGATGGGAGTGAAGCTGATCGACCTCAAACAAGGGGAACGGCTCACGGCGATCGCTCCTGTAGTTAGCGATCAGGAGGAAGAGGAGGCGGAAGCTCAAGCTCCAGCTTCCGATCAACCCGGTGAACAAGATCAACCTACGGAACCAGATCAACCCGGGGAATCCGCGGAGTAAGCCGTTAATTTCGCATTGATCATCCGCGAGATGCCGCACGGGTGGCATGCCGCCCCGTGTTTCTGCGCGCCTGGCACGCGCAACCAGATTGGCGGCATGCGCGTTCCGCACGTTATCCGCTGAAAGTGTACCGTTTTCCCGAGTAGCAGCCAGTTGAAAGTTGTCGGGCCGCATCATGAAAGCCGTTCGGCGCAGGATGCTGCCTTCCAAAGCAAATGTTAGCTGTGCGGCACGCGCATTGGTGCTCTCTTAATAACACAATGGACCTAGTTCAAAATCCCAGAATCGCGATCGTGGGCGCGGGAGCAGTAGGCTGTTACTATGGAGGAATGCTCGCGAACGCCGGGTCCGATGTTCATTTCCTTATCCGGTCGGATTATGATGCCGTTCGCGAGCATGGGCTCCGCATTGAAACGCGGGGAAAGACAGTGCATATATCGCCTCGCGCCTATCGGCTTCCCGAGGAAATCGGTCCGTGCGATTTCGTGATCATTGGCTTAAAAGCTACGGGCAACCAGGCGCTCGAAGGTTTGCTTCCGCCGCTTCTCAAGCCGGACACTGCGCTTGTTACTTTGCAAAATGGCCTCGGCAATGAGGAGTTCCTTGCCGAACGCTGGGGCGCGGAAAGGGTGATGGGGGGCCTCTGCTTCGTCTGCCTCAACCGCACGGCCCCGGGAGTGATTGAGCATTACGACCATGGGTCCCTCTCCCTCGGCGAGTATGGAAGGAGACCCGAGGAGAGGACACGGAAGCTGGCGGAATTGTTTCGCGCGGCGGGAATCGACTCCAGTATCGCGGATAATTTGGTGACGGAGCGCTGGCGAAAGCTGCTTTGGAACATTCCGTTCAATGGCCTTTGCATTGCAGCTGGCGGCGCAACCGTCGCGGATGTCCTTGCGGATGACGGTTTGCGCACCTTGGCGCGCGAACTGATAGGAGAAGCGCTCGATGCCGCGCGGCGGCTCGGGCATGAGATCCCGGAAGCGTTTGCCGCTCATCAAATCGATCGAAGCTGGAGCATGGGCGCCTACAAGCCGTCCAGCCTTATTGACTGGAAGGCAGGCCACCCCGTCGAAGTCGAAGCGATCTGGGGCGAGCCTTGGAGGCAGGGCGTCGCGGCGGGAGCACGGATGGATCGAATTGAAACGCTCTACAGAATATTGCAGTATGCGGCGGCGCCGGCCACTTCTCCGGCAACTAACCTTGGGGATGGAATAATAAGCGCGCGTACAGGTAAGCAATAGATTCGGCAAAAACCGCGCGAAATCCTTCCGCGGAATTCCACCATCGAGCCGGATCGTACGAAGCGGGCGCGGTGGCGATGACGCCGATTTGCGCCTCCGATTCGAATGCCTTCTGGAACAGTAATCCGGTTCGCCGGGTATGTGGCCCTACCGAAAGCACCGTGATGCGCCGGTCGATCCCGCCGTGTGCCAGCATCCACGACCGGAGTGCCAAGGCGGAAGCAAAGGTGCGGTCTCTTTTCACATCCACGGCTGGGACGGCGCATGGCTCGACCGTGCCGTCGCTCAACGCGCGGATGCTGCTCGCGCCGAATTCGGCAAGCGTCTGGAAATCTGAAAGCGGCTCACCCGCTGGGATCGGCGTGCCTGTCACGAATAGCCGCGCATATCGTCCCGTCTTCATCTCGTGAATCGCCTGCAGCATGGCCGCATCGCCCGCCCAGCCTTCGACAACGAGGCTTCCCCCAGGCAATGGATCGTTCCGAGCCAGCAACGGATAGACGCCGCGGCCGGCGAACATCGTTAAACAAGCGGTGACAAAGAAGAGAAACACCAATCCCTTCCAGGATAGCCTCCAGCACTCGCGCTCGCGGAAGAAGATGGCGGCGCCCAGGGGAACTTTCATGAATAGACCGAAAACTCGGCAGAGGGCGTCCGTCTGTCGAGCTAAACGATTTCGAGCAGGAGGCAATTTTCGGAACGCCGAAAATAATTGGAAACTTTTCCGAATAACCGGCGTTGTATCGCCCGAACACTGAGCGATCCCTCCGAGAATACGTCGGCGGCCCGCTCAGTGAAAACAACTAAAAACAAACGTTAAACTATACATCGTAATGAAGATCACATCACCCACAAAGAAGATCCTTTGCAGCGCCATATGCGCGGCGGGACTATCGGCTGGCGCCGTTGCCGCTGACGACGGCTTGTCATGGACGAATCTCGTGTCGGATATCAACGGCGTCGCTCGACACACTGACGCGACTAACCTGAAGAACCCATGGGGCTTGGTTCCGGGGCTTGAAGGGTTCACGAACTGGGTCGCAGACAATGGCGCCGGCGTGGTGACACGCTATCGTCTCAATGGCGCTCCCTTCACCCCCGCTGGGTCCACATCTCCGGAGGTTATCACTGTTCCGCCGATCAGCGGTGGAGTTGCCACGACCGGAACACCGACTGGACTTATCCTCGATTACTGGTCGTACGATGCACAGGATCATCCGAATGAATTCCTGATCAAGGACTCCGGAGGGAACCCGCATCCGAGCCACTTGCTTGCATGCTCAGAGGATGGCGCCATCTACGGGATTAACGCGGAACGAATTTCTGGTGTGGCCGTGCAGGGGTATCCGAGCGCGGCGGTGCAGGGAAAGGCGGGCGACTCCTACACTGGACTCGCGCTCGCCGCTGTGGACGTGAATCCACAAGGAGCCAATCCCGCGGTGCAGTTGAAGCATCGCCTGTTTGCCGCAAACTGGGGAACGGGAGCCGTCGATGTATTTGAGAGCGACTTTACCCGGGCGACGACCGGGCTGGCCGCTAATCCATTCACAGATCCAAACGCGGTGACCGGTTACTTCCCGTTCAATATCACGCGATACTCATCGTACGATCCGACGATCTCGAACTATCGCCGTGTCCTTCTGGTGTCTTATGCGCAGAAAAGCACGACGACGCCGTTTGGCGGATACATAGACGTCTTTGGGGTTGACGGTTCATTCCGCGGACGGCTGGTTGATTACCAGGCGACGCCGACGGCGGCGGTCCCATCCCTGAGCCGCCCTTGGGGCATGGCGATCTATCGAGTCGCGCCGCTCCGGCAGCTTGACTACCTCATCGTCGGAAACAACGCGACGGGAACGATCGATGTGGTGAGCCTTGCGGGCATCTTCGCAAGCTCCGCGGTGACGCCGAGGCCGCTTTACCCATACACTCGGGACAATGGGAAGCCATTCGTGTTCGACAATCTCTGGTCCTTGCATTTCGGACGCCCCGGCTGGGGTGAAACGACGCAGGTCCAGACGTACATCGGAAAAGTCGAGGACGATGAATTGTTCGAGTCCGACGGGAATCTCTACCTGTCAGCGGGAATCGGAAGCGAAGAACACGGCCTCGTCAGCCGGATCGTGGGGGACAGAGAATCGATCCGCGATCTGACTGCGGGAGACTAGCCGGAATCTGTTAATACAGAGAGACGAGGGGCTCGCCGCAAGGCGAGCCCCTTTTGCGCCGGGGTGTCAAACGCGAGCGTGGCAAAGCCAAAGCCAGTTGACCCAAACTGCGCCGATGATCCCGAGGCGCAGCCAGCGAGCCATATTTGGCGAAACAGCATCCACGCGGAATCGCGGAAGGCGCAATGCGAGTACGATGGTTGCATAGAGATCGAATGCCACCAGCGTCGCGAGGAGGCAGACCGCAAGCGGATTAAAGTGTAAAGCAGCTTCGATATGGCCCTGCGCCAGTTGCCGCATGGCCCGCGTAGCGCCGCAGCCGGGACATGGGCAACCGGTGAGTTGATGGAAGAGACACGGCGGGACTGGCAACTGAAAGCGCGCCCATAAAGCTCCCATTCCCAGCGCCGCCACTGAGACGGGCAGCCAGATCGCCTCGTGATCGACTTCGCCGGAGGCTAGTCTTCGCCAAGAGTACGATGCGCAGTGCGCGTGCATGCTGGCAAACAACTCAAACGCGCGGATCACCCATTAATGATGCGGTGCAGCGTTTAGCGCAAATCCCATGATTGCCCCAAAAATCAATACAAACGAGACACAGCAGAGTATACCCGGAAGGAACACCGCCAGAACGGCTTTTCCAGTCGAGATTTCGTGCACCTTGGCGAGACCGATGCAGAGTATCACTATAGTCCAGATTGGACCAACAATTGCCCCGACGAAAGGAACGACCTGCAGGATATATCCCGATCCTGCCGCGAAGCAGTATGTTCGAAAGGTTGCCTCGAAGGGCCGCTTCGCGCCGCCGCACACCATCAGAGAGAGATGATTAATTCCGCTCGCTATGAATGCGCCGAATGCTATGAGCAACGGCATAAGGACCGTCATGATAATGAGCGGCACACCCGATAGCATCACGTTTGTGTTCAGCGATGTGGATGTGGTCGTTTCCATGCCCGGCATCCTGGACATCGCCGCGGTTAAGGCCGCCTGATAGAGCAAGCCAGCGATGCCGCCTATGCTGCCTAGGATGACTAAATACAATAAAGCTGATGGAATCCCGTCCAGACGCATCTCTCGGAACGTTGGGCCTGGATTGAGCAAGACACCCTTCATCGTCTCCCATGCCGCTTTGACAAATCCGAGTTGCGCACGCTGCTCCCACGGCGGTCCGTTCCGGCTCCCGGCGAAATCAGAGATCATTCCTTCCCGCTGAATCTGTTCGAGCGCTGCCGGCTTGCACGCCGCGCAGATCGACCGATCGCCTATCTGCAGCGTGTCAGACTTCATCACAGTCCGTCCGCAAGTATCGCAGCGCACCAGCTCTCCCGGCCCAGATTCCGTATGCCCGAAGCTCGGGAGAGGGCCCGCCGTAGGTGGGGGAGGGGGCGCGACTTGTGAAGGGCGCGCCTGGCGGAGGGGAAGCCAAGTCGCCTGTCCTTCACGCCATACAAGTGTATCCGGCGTGAGTTTTCCTTCTGCGACAAGGCGGTCGAGATCGGTGTCGGAGACAGGGCCTTGCTGCTGCCCGGCGGATTCGTAAAACCAGTTCATAAGTGTGAGGGAGGGTTCGGGGCGTGGTGATTTAAGCGCGGTTTCGATCGATGCGCGAACGGAAGAGCGAACGGAAATCCATTTTCGACTGTGAAAAAAGTTGGATGTTTCGCCGCATTGCCGCTTGGCGTTGCCCATTGAACCGCTAAAGCAAGTCTCTGCGCAAAGCAAAATAATGACGCCGGGTCCCCTTTCACCAGCTCCAGGCGCCGTCCCGTGCCCGCAGTGCCGCACGATGCTCGAAGCGGCTGCGTGGGATCTCCCCGGCGCGGTTGTTCGCTGCCCCGGCTGCTCTAGCGAGATCACCGGACGGGTGTTCGCAGCAAATCGGGGCGTTTCATCCGACCTTCAGACCGGTGATCGAGCCAGCGAAGGCGAATCCGTTTGCTACTTTCACCCGGCGAGGCGCGCGGTGCTCTGCTGTGATCGTTGTGGGCGTTTCATCTGCAAATTGTGCGAGATTCCTCTCGGCTCGCGACGGGTCTGTCCCGCCTGCCTCGGCGCTGGTCTCGCTGCCGACAAGCTGCCAGAGCTCGTGCGGAGGAGGGTCTGCTGGATGCGCGTCGCATGCCTCACTGCGGTCATGCCCATCCTCATCCCGTGTTTCTGGATGCTCTGTTTCATCACCGGGCCGGTCTCGATCGGGCTCCTCGTGTATGGATGGAACAAGCCCGGCAGCCTCGTAAAGGGAAGGCAGCGCTGGATGGGCGTGGTGGGATTTCTCTTTGCCCTCGCGCAGATCGCGTTGATGGGCGTCATGGGCTGGTCAATGATCCAATCCTTCAGCCATGCCCGCTAATTCTGCCTACCGCAAACTGCCAGGCCGCGCGCCGGGCTTCGCAGGGACGACCGGGCTCTGGATGGGGGAAGATCACCTACTCTCGGTCACCGGAACTTTTGGAGTGGAGACGTATAGGCGGTTCTATTTTCACACCATCCGATCGATTGTCTGCCGCCGGACGGCAGGTCGGAGAAATTGGAACATCGCATTCGGCGTAGTCGGTGCGGCCTCCGCAGGAGGTTCGCTTCTCATTTGGTTTGGCGTGCGCCAGGGAAAAAATATTACAGATGACGATGCGGCAGCATTCTTTGCCGCTATTTTCGCCGCACTGGCTGCCGCATCCCTTCTGTTTGCCATTCTCAACTCGATCCGTGGTCAAACCTGCAACACATTTATCCAGACCGCGTCTGGCATGGAGCGGCTTGGGGTGCCGGTGCGGCTGCCAACGGCGCGCCGGATGATCGAAATCGCCGCGCCTGTGATCGCTGCCAGGCAAGCCGAAGCCGCGTCGACTGGAATAGTTCCGCCGGTCGTCCCCGAGGCTCCTTCGGGCGCCGCGATCGCTTCGTGAGCGCGCCTATGCCTATGCAAGCTCTCGCCCTTCAGCGCTGCTCGAATCATCTGGATCGCGAAGCGGTGGCGCGCTGCCCCGAGTGCGGCCGATTTTATTGCCGCGAATGCATCACCGAGCACGAGGAGCGCGTGCTGTGCGCCGCATGCTTGCAAAGCCTCGTGAGACAGCGCGCCGCGCCTCGTCGCAACCGATGGCTTGCTCAATCGTTGCCTCTCGCAAATGCGCTCGTCGGTTTGGTCGTGGCGTGGATTTGCTTCTTTCTGCTCGGCCGGTTGCTCGTCAGCATCCCTTCCCAATTTCACTCCCGCCTTTGGGAAAGGACGTACGAAGCCATTCAACCGGACAACGAGTGATGGACAAGGCTGCACGCAAATCGGAACGCCAAACCGCGTTCGGCCTGACGGAAGAGGCGGTTGCGCTTATTCGGGGCGCTTCCGTTGGCACGCTCGTGACCTACTATGTCGGCGGCGTCCCGTTCTGGTTGGCGCTGCAATACTTCACCGCCGATATGAGCCACGATGGGTACGCATCCGAGCGCCTCGCTTCCGGTGCGCTCGCCGTTGCAGCAACCTACCTGTGGATGAAGTGCTGGCAGACGGTGTACACGAGCAGGCTGCGCTCGGCGCTGTTACTGGAATCTGACAGCCGCTGGAGCGCGGGCCGGATTTATCGAATGGTGCTTCAGCAGACAGCGATTCAATCCTGGGGACTGCCAGTGCGCGCCCTGGCCGTCACGGTGCTGCTGCCGTATGTCTGGGTCTCCTCCTTCTACCACAATGCGACGATTTTCGGAGACGGCACTCCACGGGAGGGCGAATCCGTCGCGAAAGTCTCGTGGAAGCAGGCTTTTCTCTGGTCCCGCCAAGCCCATTTCCTCGCCCTGGTCCTGAGCGTATTTACGTTTTTCGTCTGGGTCAATGTGCTCTCCGCAATGCTGCTCCCGCCTTTATTTGCCAAGGAATTTCTGGGCATGGAGTCCGCTGCCAGCCGCGATATAGGCGCCTACTTGAACACCACTTTCTTCATGGCGACCGTGGCGGTGACATGGCTTTGCATCGATCCGATCTGGAGGGCAGCCTACGTGTTGCGCTGCTTCCATGGGCAATCTCTTCGGACGGGGGAGGACCTTCGTCTCCGGTTGCGTAATGCGCAGGCCCGCTCCTTGCGGACTGGCGCGGCGCTCGCAGCTTTTGCCTTGCTCTGCCTGCCCGCTATGGGAAAGCCGGCGCCATCGATGGCAGATGCCGGTGTGATGCAGGCCTTCGCGGAAGCTTCCAAAAACGGCGGAGCGCCCACGATTCCGACCGGCCCGGCGAGCGGCGCCGCGCCGCGTCCGGAGTTTCCATCGACCGTGTCGCAAGAAAAATTGAACCGGTCGATCGATGACGTGCTGGCGCGCCGCGATTACACCTGGCGCACGCCGCGTGGCGCGGGGGAACAGCACACCAGCGCCCTGGCCGCGTGGGTGGAAGACGTGTTCAAGATGGCAAAAACAGCCGCAGGTTCCGTGCGCCGCTTTTTCAAACGACTGCGGGAGTGGATATCCCCTTCGCACGACAAAGAGAGCGCGCAGCGTGAATGGTCTGCTGGCCAGCTTCCGTGGAAGGCCATCCTCTACATGCTGCTTGCCTTGGGGGTTGCACTTCTCGCACGGGTGCTTTTGCGTACGCGATTTGGCAAAAAACGGCAGATCGTCGCGGCGGAAGCCGTCGTGGCGATGCCTGACCTGCGATCGGACGACGTGACTGCGGATCAGTTGCCGGAGGATGGCTGGCTCGATCTCGCGCGCCAGCTCATGGAGCGGGGTGAATTGCGCCTTGCGCTTCGCGCCGCTTACCTCGCAGGCTTGGCGCACTTGGGGCAGCGCGAATTGGTCACCATCGCCAAGCATAAGTCCAATCGCGATTACGACCGTGAACTCCGCCGGCGGGCGCGCGAGAGAGAGGAGATGGTCGCTGCATTTGAGGTCAATTTGGCCGATTTTGAACGATCCTGGTACGGCCGACACGAAGTCACCACCGATATTTTCACGCGTTTTACGGGGAATTTGGAGAGGATACGCGCATGCTGAGGAAGCAGGTTTTCGCCGGTTTTCTGGCGCTTCTTTTGGCCGCCGCACTCGTGTACGGAATCGGTCAACTCTTCGCATTCCGGGTCGAGCAGGGTGATGTGTACGCGCCCTATTCCACGCTGCGAGCCGATCCGCTCGGCGCAAAGGCGATTTACGAGGCGTTCAATACCATCCCGGGCTTGTCCGCGCGCCGCAGCTACCGTTCCATCGATCATCTCAAGGAGGCCGGGCCTTTTACACTGATTTACGTCGGCATCAGCGCGGAGACTTATTGGGAGCGGGAAGAACTCGCCGCATTCAGCAGTCGAATCACAAACGGCTCGCGCGCCGTATTCGCGTTTCTCCCCGCCGACCGAATGCCGAAGGACCGGCAAGCAGAGGAGCGGGAACGCGTGCGGAAGGAGAAAGAGAAGCAAACGGAAAAGAGCGCTTCGAAGAAAAAGGCGGTTGATAAAGATGCCGTAAAGGGGAAAAAGCCGGACGAATCGAAGGGCAAGGGGGATGAGGGGTCACGGAAGGAGGATGAAGCAGTTGAACCCGTGTTTTTCTCGAAAGTGGCAAGCGCCTGGGGATTCGAGTTTGCCATCCAGCCGGGGAATCGGAAGGCGTCCTTTACCGGGAAAGCGGTATTGGAGCCGGGCGCCGGTGATCTCGATCCTGAAGTGGCGTGGCACAGCGCACTTTACTTTGCCAAAATGACTCCAGAATGGCGCACAATCTATACCTGCGAAGGCCATCCGGTGGTGATCGAACGGGCCTGGGGGCGAGGCGCGATTCTCCTGGCAAGCGACGCATACTTTATGAGCAACGAGGCATTGCGGAACGACCGCGCGAGCCGCCTTCTTGCCTCCTTGCCGGGGCCTCCTAATATCCTCTTCGATGAGCAGAACCACGGCATTCAGGAGAACCCAAATGTCGCGACGCTCGTCCGCAGGCATCACTTGGGTGGAGTGTTCGCGGCGCTTCTTGTGATCGCGTCTCTGTTCTTGTGGCAAAATATGATCCGCTTTTTGCCACCGTATCCTTCCGAAACTGGAGCTGACGACGTGATCGGACGCCACGACCTGGCGCACGGATTTGTGAGTCTCCTGCGGCGCAGTATTCCCCCAAAAGAGCTGATCGAGACGTGCATCGCCGAATGGCGAAAGAGCTTCGGTGGCGACGCTGCTGCCTCGGCGCGAATGGCCGAGGCCACCTTGCTCGTTGCTAATGCCGGCGTGAAGGATTCTGCCGCGGCGTATCGCGCCATCTCAACGCACCTCTCGTACAAGCATACACCATCGACCCATCGCAATCTGTGACTACCGAAACAATAAAAGAAGTTCTCAACCGCGCCCGAGCCGAGGTGCGCAAAATTATCATCGGCCAGGAGGAAGTGATCGATCACGCGCTGATCGCGATCTTCACCGGGCATCACGCGTTGATCGAAGGGGTGCCCGGCGTGGCGAAGACTCTGCTCGTGCGAACGCTTGCGCGGGTGCTGGGCTGCGAGTTTAACCGGATTCAGTTCACGCCCGATTTGATGCCGGCAGACATTACCGGCACGCACATTTTCAACATCCAAAGCAGCGAGTTTACGCTGGTCAAAGGGCCTGTTTTCACCACGTTCCTCCTAGCCGACGAGATCAATCGCGCGCCGGCGAAAACGCAAAGCGCCTTGTTGCAGGCGATGCAGGAGCGCAAGGTCACGATCGATCGCGACACGCATGAACTTTCTCCGAATTTCACGGTATTTGGCACGCAAAACCCTGTCGAATACGAAGGAACCTATCCGCTCCCTGAAGCTCAAAAAGACCGTTTTATGCTCAAGATCGCGATGAGCGCTCCAGATCGGGGCGGCGAATATGAGCTCGCGAGCCGGATGCTCGGGAGCGGATCTCCCGAGGCGGCGCTGGCTTCGGGTGCAGTTCAGTCGGTGATTTCCACCGATGATCTCGCGGCTATGCGCCGCGCGTTCGACGCGATAACCGTGCGCGAAGAATTGGTTGGCTACGTCGTCGATGTAGTCCGCGCCACGCGATCGAGCGATATGGTGCTGGTCGGAGCGGGTCCGCGCGCAACCCAGGCCCTTCTGCTCGCAAGCCGCGCCGCAGCCGCGATTTCCGGCCGCGATTTCGTAACGCCGGACGACGTGAAGACGCTCGCGGCTCCGGTGCTTGGCCACCGGCTTATATTGCGCCCCGAGTACGAGATCGAAGGCGTCACGATCGCGGAGGTCATCGCGAAGATACTGGAGCAGGTTGCGGTGCCGCGGTAGCCATCCGCAAAACGAACTTAGGGATGCTCGTTCCGCGCACTCGTCTTATCCTCTGGTCGGCCGGCATCCTGCTGCCGTTCGCGACTATAGGCGCGCTCGCTCCCGCATCGATGCCGGTCGCGCTTCTGTGCATCGGCGCTTTCATTCTCGCGGCTGTGGCCGATGCGTCCCTCGCTCCCGCGACGCTTCACGGAGTGCGCGCGGAGCTTCCAGGCGTAGTGAGGCTCCAGAATGGGCGAGGAGGAACTGTCTCAGTCCATTTGTACAACAACTCGGCCCAACCCCGTCTGGTGCGCGTTGGCGTCGCATTTCCGCCCGATTTCGAGGCGGCCGATTCGGACCGGTTCGTTCAACTTCCCGGCGGCTCCGTCGAATCCAAGTTCGACTGGAGTTGCAAGCCCCGAAAGCGCGGTTTGTTTCTCCTTGATCGGATTTATTTGGAAACGACGTCCAGAATGGGATTTTGGGCTGTGCGGGGCAGCCGCCCGATCCATTCCGAGTTGCGTGTTTATCCCGATCTGATTTCCGAGCGAGAACGCGCGCCAGCACTCTTTTTGCGGCGGGCGGATTTCGGGCAGCATGCACAGCGTGCTGCTGGGCAGGGCCGCGAATTTGAGAAGCTGCGCGAATTTGTGGCTGGCGACAGTCTCTCCGAAATCCACTGGAAAGCAACAGCCAAGCGGGGACGACCGGTGACGAAGGTGCACCAAATAGAGCGTTCACATCAAGTGTACCTCGTCATCGATGCATCGCGTTTATCCGCGAGGAAAGTCAACCTCGCCGGCCCGGGCGGGTCTGGTGGAATGAACGCCGAGACGACCAGCCTCGAACGGTATGTCACGGCAGCTCTCATGGTCGCTCTGGCTGCGGAGCGGCAGGGCGATCAGTTCGGTCTGATCACCTTCAGCGACAAAGTGCTTGGGTTTGTGCGCGCTCGCAGCGGCCAGTCGCATTTCGATACATGCCGGGAGGCGCTTTACACGTTGCAGCCCCAGGATGCGTCGCCCGACTTTGAGGAGGTCGCGACTTTCATCCGGCTGCAGTTGAGGAAGCGGGCGCTCCTTATTTTTCTCACCGCGCTCGACGATCCGGTGCTGGCGAAGGCGTTCGTTTCCGCGAGCGAAATGATCTGCCGCGAGCAGTTGATCCTCGCCAATATGCTCTTGCCCGAGGGATCCGCGCAGCTCTTTAGCAGCGAGGGATCGCCGGAGACGGATGACGATGTCTATCGCCGTCTGGGCGGCCACCTCCGCTGGAATGGATTGCGCGAATTGCAAAAAGTGCTTCAACGGCGCGGTGTGCGGCTCTCCTTCCTCGATCCTGCCAAGCTCTCTGCGGAATTGATTGCGCAGCATTCGGAAGTGCGCGCCCGGCAACTTCTCTAGACGACAAATGATCATCGACCTGCCTCGATTTATCGCCTCGGAACGTGGCTCTTGGAACGAGTTCGACGCGATGCTGAACAGGATGGACGATTCCACCGGCGAACGTCCCTCGCTCGATCAGGCAAAACGCTTTCACTTTCTCTACCAAAAGGTATCCGCGGATCTCGGACGGCTTTCCACGTTTGCCTCCGAACCTGAACTTCGGCGCTTTCTCGAATCGCTCGTCGCCCGAGGCTACGGCGAAATACATGAGACCCGCGAAAAAGGATGCCGATGGAATTTGGTGGATTGGTTTTTCATTCGATTTCCCCAAGTCTTTCGACGCCATGCGTGGGCATTCCATCTCTCGGTTGCGATAACGATGTTTGGCGTCGCTCTCGGAGGTCTCGCGATGGTCCTGGACGACGAGGCCAAGGAGGCGATCGTCGGACCCGGCTTCGCGCATCTATTGAAGAATCCGGTCGATCGAGTTCGGGAGGAGGAACAGGCGGCCAAGGATAGTGGATCTGACCGGCACGCGTCGTTTGCGGGATTCCTTATGACGCACAATACGACCGTCTCGATAAAGGCAATGGCCTTGGGGATGTCGTGGGGCGTCGGCACCATCCTCGTATTGATTAGCAACGGGATCCAGCTCGGTCTGGTGGTTGTCGATTACGTCATGGCTGGGCAGACGGTGTTTCTGCTCGGCTGGCTCATGCCGCACGGAGTGATCGAAATCCCATCGATCCTGATCGCAGGCCAGGCGGGATTTATCCTGGCGCAGGCGATCATTGGGCGCGGCAGCCGCCGGGACTTGGCCCAGCGCCTTCGAGCCGTGCGGGGCGACGTGGCGACACTCATTGGCGGCGTCGCCGTTATGCTCGTCTGGGCCGGCATCGTCGAATCGTTTCTTTCCCAACACCACCAGCCCGTTCTTCCGTATTGGTTGAAAATCGCGTTTGGCTCCGCTGAATTGATTCTGCTCGTCTGGTTCTTGAATTGGGCGGGCGCGCGCGCCGTGCACGACGAGAAAGGAGGCGGATCCGAATGAACCTCAGTTCCGAACTGCGCATTCGCACGCCGGAGGGGATTGGATTCTCCTATCCCCTCGCGGGTCCGATCACCCGGTGCATGGCATGGGCAATAGACCGTGTCGTCATCGTCGTTCTCTTGGTGGTAGCCGCCAATGCGGTGGTAAAACTCGCCTGGATATTGCCCGATGTTGCCGGCGCGTTCATGGCGCTAGCGTACTTCGCGATCGACACGTTTTACGCCATCTTGCTCGAATGGTTTTGGCGCGGGCAGACGCTGGGCAA
Source organism: Chthoniobacterales bacterium (assembly GCA_038238905.1). Taxonomy (GTDB): domain Bacteria; phylum Verrucomicrobiota; class Verrucomicrobiia; order Chthoniobacterales; family Chthoniobacteraceae; genus JBBSFI01. Next base: position 38,715 of record JBBSFI010000009.1, read on the forward strand.
GCGGCTGCTTCGCCTGCGCGTGACGGACGCATACGGCTTTCGTCTGCAGTTTCATCAAGTTCTGCTTCGCAACTTGATACGCCCGATCGACTCGATTCCCTTTTTCTACATGGTCGGCGGCCTCGCCTGCCTTTTCTCCCGTCGCGCGCAGAGGCTCGGCGACCTGGCTGCGGGAACAATCGTAGTCCATCTGGCCCGGCATCGTGAGCCCGATCTGGAGCAGTTGCTGGCTGGGAAATTCAATTCGCTCCGCGAACATCCACATCTCGCGGCAAGGCTCCGGCAGCGCGTCTCGGCGGAAGAAGCGCGGATCGGGCTGCAAGCAGTCCTCCGCCGGGAGGAACTCGACGCGGGTGCGCGGGTGACGCTCTTTTCGGAATTAGCGGGGCATTACAAATCGCTCGTGGCATTCCCGGCTGAAGTGGTCGAGGGACTTCCGGATGAGCAGTACGTCCGGAATGTCGTGGACATTCTCTTCAGGACGCGCGCGGTCAAATCGGAGCGAAAGGCGGAGGCCGCGGTGTGATGCCAGGGGGCACGGCGGCTGGCAGGATACGGCGAAAAAAAAGTCTTGTGCACCTGCTAGAAAATCCTTTTGACACGCGGATTGCGGCCCCGTAGCTTGCCCGCTCGCTTTTCGGAGTCATTGGATGAGAGAGCCTGATCGTTCACCGGGTAAACAATACACGGTTTGGATCGGGCTTTTTGGCCCTCTGGCTTTGGAAAGCAACCCGGTTCATCGGAATTGCACGATTTCGATGTTCGCAAGAAATAGAAGCCTGGGTAGCTCAGTTGGTAGAGCACGTCCTTGGTAAGGACGAGGTCGCCGGTTCAATCCCGGTCCCAGGCTCCACTCGCTGCGCGGCCCGGGCGGAAGTTTCCACATCAAACAACATACTAAACTCACTAACTGACCTGACCCTATGGCCAAGGCGCAATTTGAACGCACGAAACCGCATGTGAACGTCGGCACGATCGGCCACGTCGACCACGGAAAGACCACGCTCACCGCGGCAATTACAACGATCCTTTCCAAGAAGGGGTATGCCGAAGCGAAGAAGTACGACGAAATCGACGCGGCTCCCGAAGAAAAGGAGCGCGGCATCACCATCAACACGGCGCATGTCGAGTACCAGACCGACAAGCGGCACTATGCCCACGTGGACTGTCCCGGACACGCCGACTATGTTAAGAACATGATCACCGGCGCCGCCCAGATGGATGGAGCCATCCTCGTGGTTTCAGCAGCCGATGGGCCCATGCCGCAGACCCGTGAGCACATCCTTTTGGCTCGCCAAGTCGGTGTCCCTGCCGTTGTCGTCTTCATGAACAAGGTCGATATGGTGGACGATCCTGAGCTTCTCGACCTTGTTGAGATGGAGGTTCGCGACCTGCTTACCCAGTATGAATTTCCGGGCGACAAGATTCCGATCGTCAAAGGATCGGCGGTTAAAGCGCTCGCCGCGGGCGATCCGAATCACCCGGACGCGAAGGCGATCATGGAACTCATGGACGCAGTGGATGAATACATTCCAGTGCCGGAGCGCCCGATCGATCTGCCATTCCTCATGCCGGTTGAAGACGTGTTCAACATTGAAGGACGCGGAACGGTTGCAACCGGTCGTGTTGAGCGTGGCATCCTCAAGAAGATGGAGGAAGTCGAGTTGGTCGGCATTCGCCCGACCGCAAAGACGACCGTCACGGACATTGAAATGTTCCGGAAGCTGCTCGACGAAGCGCGCGCTGGCGACAATGTCGGACTCCTGCTTCGCGGCACCAAGAAAGATGACGTCGAGCGCGGCATGGTGATCGCCAAGCCCGGCTCCATCAAGCCACATACGAAATTCAAGGCGGAAGTTTATGTCCTTTCGAAGGAAGAGGGAGGGCGTCACACGCCATTCTTCAGCAACTACCGGCCGCAGTTTTTTTTCCGCACCACGGACGTGACCGGCGCTGTAAAGCTGCCCGATGGCGTCGAGATGGTCATGCCGGGAGACAACGTCTCGGTTGAGGTCGAACTGATTACTCCGGTTGCAATGGAGAAGACCATGCGCTTTGCTATTCGCGAGGGTGGACGCACCGTCGGCGCAGGCCGTATTGCGGAGATTCTTACCGCCTAGCACTCGAACATCACAGACGGCAGTAGCTCAATTGGTAGAGCAGCGGTCTCCAAAACCGCTTGTTGGGGGTTCAAGTCCCTCCTGCCGTGATGCCCGCCAGTTTGGGAGATCCCCAAGCATTTTTACTTCATCTCGAAACCCGCAGATTTCCTTTGTTAGCCAAAACAAAAACATTCACCACCGACATCATTACGGAGCTCAAGAAAGCCACTTGGCCTTGGGATCCGAAAGAGAAGGGGATGAAGAAGTACAAGGAACTCGTCGATTCGACGGTGATCGTTACGGTTGCCATGATCCTGCTCGGAGGCTATGTCGCGGGGTGGGATTTTATAATGAATCTGCTGGTCAGTTTCATGTTCCGCACGAACGTTCCCCACTAGATTTAAGATGACTGAAGAGCAGAAGCGCAAGCAGTGGTATGTCGTGCACGTTCTCGCCGGCCAGGAGAATAAGGTGTACGAAAATCTCATCAAACGGATGAAAACCGAAGAGATGACGGATTTCATCTTTGAGGTGGTTCTTCCGACGGAGCGGGTTTCGGAGATCAAGCGGGGCAAGAAGACTGAGACGACCCGCAAGTTTTTCCCTGGCTATCTCATCGTCAACATGTGGCTGCTTGATGAGGGCAAGCAACTCGTCGATCGGACGTGGTATTTTATCAAAGAGACGCCCGGCGTCATCGGTTTTGCGGGAACGAAAGATCGCCCGATTCCGATGCCTCAAAACGAGGTTGACGGGCTTCTCGCACAGGTTCGCGGTGGCGAAGACGCAGTCAAACCGAAGATCAGTTTCGCACCAGGCGAGACGGTAAAGGTCGCAGACGGTCCGTTCCAAAATCAGAGCGGAGTGGTCGAGGAGATTGATCCTGAGCGCGGCAAACTTCGCGTCTCGGTCAGTATCTTCGGTCGCAATACGCTGGTCGATCTCGAATACTGGCAGGTCGAGCGCGGATAATTCTTTTTTCAGTAATTCTTAACGTTCACACTAGTCATGGCCAAAGAAGTAGTCGCACAGATCAAACTCCAAATTCCTGCCGGTCAAGCTAACCCCGCGCCTCCTGTAGGCCCTGCGTTAGGCCAGCAGGGTGTCAACATCATGGCATTCTGCAAGGAGTTCAACGCTCAGACGCAGAAGCAGGCGGGAGACATTCTTCCGGTCGTCATCACGGTATTCAAAGACAAAAGCTTCACCTTCATCACGAAGCAACCGCCCGCTTCCTCGCTGATAAAGAAGGCGCTGAACATTGCATCCGGTTCCAAGGAGCCCAATAAAGTCAAAGTCGGCAGGCTCACGAAGAAGCAGCTTCAGGAGATTACAGCGCGCAAGATGAAGGATCTCAATGCACGCACCGAACAGGCCGCCATGAAGATCATCATGGGCACGGCGCGCCAGATGGGCGTCGAGGTGGAGGCGTAAAAAGCATCGGAGATCGGCGATCAACTCCGGTCCCGCAAGCGTCTTTTGTTCCGGATCCCGAATGGGCTCGCGCGGCATTGCTCAACCGCACGATAGCCTCTTTCGGCATACTTTTGCGCAGCACGCTCACGCTGTCTCGTTCTTCAATGGGAATCTGCCGGAAGTGCTGGTTTCTGCGACGAACTGGGATCGCCTCAAACTGATTGGGGGATCGTTTGTCGATGAAGGTCTTCGGCAATCGGAGAGCGATTTGCTGTTTCAGGCGCCTTTCGGGCAGGCTGAATCGCCGCTGCTCCTATATATTCTCTTCGAGCATCAAAGCAGCATCGACCGCCAAATGCCGCTCCGCTTGTTAGACTACATGGTGCGAATTTGGAGGCGACACCTTCAGGATCATCCCAAGGCTGGCGTGTTGCCTCCGATTGTGCCGATGGTTTTGGCGCAAGTTGCTGGAGGCTGGAGCATTTCGACTCAATTTCTGGATTACCTCGCTTGGCCCGAAGAGCCGGAACTGCGTCAGTATTTGGAGGCGCATCAACCGCGTTTTGAACACGCTCTCGTCGATCTCGGAAGGATGGAATTCAGCAAGCTCCGCGGCGATGTTGAAGTGCGGATGGCTCTGGGCTTGCTTAAGGCGGTCAGCGAGAACGGAGTTGCGGCGTGGTTGGAGTGGACCGGGCCGCTCCTTGCGAAACTCGGAACCGCCAAGAACACGGTGGAATTCTTAAGCGTGCTTTTTCGGTATTTGGCAGGCGCGCAAAGCGATGTGGATTTTTCCGAATTGCGGGCGAGATTGCATGCGAATCCCAACTCAGAAAAAGCCGCCGAAACAATTATGAGTATAGCCGAAGAACTCAAGCAAATGGGTCGTGACGAGGGTCTTCAAAAGGGTCTTCAGGAGGGTCTTCAAAAGGGTCTTCAGAAGGGTCTTCAGAAGGGTCTTCAGAAGGGTGCGCTAATCGGGCGCCTGCAAGCTTTGCAAGGACTGGCTGGGCGGAAACCCGATCCGATGGATGCTCTTGCGGAAATGCAGTCGAAGCGGCTTCAATCCATGATCGATGAACTGGATCGCGATCTTGGCCGTGGATAAGAGCCGTAATCTAACTTGGATGGAATGCAGCTTAGTTTTAAGGCAAATCCGCATGTGGCGGCCTTAGGCCAGGGCATCCAGCTTCGCAATGAGCGAAGCCTTCGCCGCGGCGCCGCCGACGACCTGGTCACGCACCTCACCGTTCTTGAAGAACAACATGGCCGGAATTGCGTTGATTCGGAATCGCCCGGCTAGCAACTGATTCTCGTCCACATTCACCTTTCCCACCTTTGCGGTTCCCGCTTTCGCGTCCGCAATCTCGTCTACGATCGGCGCCAGCATCCGGCAAGGCCCGCACCACGGCGCCCAAAAGTCGATCAGTACGGGGATGGGAGATTGGATGACTTCCTGCTCGAAGTTCGCATCCGTGATCGTCACGACATTCTGACTGGCCATTAATTCGTTGTCTTCAAAAATGGATTACTCTACTGCGGCGCCGCCGCGCTATACGCGAGGAACGTGGCAACGAGCGAAGCCAGTGAGACGATGAGCGCGGCGATTCCGATCATGTTCAAGGAACCATCCGGTGCGGCTGCACCCACCGGAGTTTGAGCTGTGGTGAGTGCCGTGGTCGTTGAAAGGGTCTGCGGAGGCCGGTTTACGAGCGGCTGCGTCTGCTGCATTTTCACAGTTGCCTTGGGAAGGGCGGGCTTGGCGCCTTCCGAGGGAAGAGTGATTCTGGCCGTCTCCTTCTTTGGGGCGGCAGCGCGTTGTGTGACAGGCGCCGAAACCGGCATTGGGGTCGCGCCCGCGCCAAGACTTCCAGGAACAGGGGGGGCTGGCTTAAGTGGAACAGTCGGCCGGGCGCCAGGCATCGGGGGGCGGTTTGGGGTCGGACCGGCCAGCGGTCGTTGCATCCCGGAAGGTATTGTTGGGGCGCTCGGCGGAGCAGGGGGGAGCGGCGGCTTCGGCGGCGGGGAGTACGACTTCGGTGCTTCGGGAGCGGGGGTCGGGGCGCCGAGACCGCCTGCAATTTTCGTCGTTTCCTTTTTGGGCGCCGTGCCGGTTGGTGGCACCGACGCTCCTTTGCCAGGCAGGTTGATGCGCACCGTTTCGCGCTTTATCGCCTGCTGATCCTGCTTTGGTGGCAGGGTTATGCGGATGGTTTCTGCTTTGGAAGCGTCTTCGAGTTCGGATGGAGCGGGGGGAATTGCGTCGGACATATTGATCAGATTATTCTTATGTCATTTGCCGTGCAACGTGTCAATTCAGCAAAATAGGCGGATGAGCAGAAAAATCCGCCCTTTTTCTGAATGGCGCGCAGGGATTGCAAGAACTGGCCTCAGCGCGTCTCCTTGAACCGGGGTCCATCCCACGCGAACGGTGGACGCGCTCCGAGCCAAACCGAGTAAATATCGTAGTTCGTTTTTGTCATTTCGGCCAGCGCGTCTTTCCACGGGCGGTCCGTTACTGCGATCACGCCGGTGTTGGCGCGTTCGCCATCGAAGCCCTGAAACCAGCGACCCGTGACGGCTTGATCGTTGAGTGTGAACCATTCGATGCCGACGACAAATCCAAGCGCCGCGCTCTGCTCTACGTAATTGCGATAAGCCAGACCGCGTTCCTTCTGCGTGGAGACTTCGCGTCCGCCGGTGAGTCCGCTCCCCTTGGACGCCGACCAGTAAAACTCGCTCAGCAAAAGCGGGCGGCCTGTCCATTCGTACACCTGGCGCAGGAATTTAGTGTCCACGCCGTTCGTGTAATAATTGAACGACATCACATCGACGTACTTGCCGAGAGCGCGGCAAAGTTTCTCATCGTTTATCGTGCCTGGCATGAGGCGGCTGCCCAGCAGCAAGTGATTGGCGTCGTAACGTCGAAACGCATCGGAGACAATATGAAAGTAGGCTTCCAGAAAGTACGCTGCGAACTGCTGCGCATCGGCCTTTGCCGCCGGCGTCTCTACGGGAACAATCAGATCGCCAAGTTCTTCAAAATCATTGATTTTTAGAGACCACGCCGCGTTGAAGGCCGCCGGAGTCTTGTACTTCTTTTCGAGACTTTGCACAAATTCGCGCTTGCAAGGATGCGCGCTGGCTTTGAGCGCGGGGACGATGTGCTGGACGTTTTCGTAGATCGGCTCATTTGCGATGAAGTATCCAATAATGAGCGGATCGTTCACGCGCGGTGAAAGCGACTTGGATAGATCGTCATCAATGCGCTGGCGCGTTTTTTCATCGAACGGATCACACACTTGATCCAATCCAGGGAGGTGCTCGACACTGAACGCGAGGTGTTCGACGCACGGAAATTTCGCCGCCTCGCGCACTCTCAGGCCGGCCCCTGAAAAGGCCCCGGTCGAATTAAATCCCCACTTGCGCATCCGGTCGATCATTCGAGCCGTGTAGCGATCGGCGTCGTACGGCTCCCCGTACTTGCGGATCTGATTGACGAGGTGAAACGAGACTGCCGTGCCGCCGGAATCTTTCTGCCATGCGGTCGCAAACTCGCCGTCGCGCGGCGGCAGCCATTCGTAGGCCGCTTCGCGTCCTTTGACCAAAGTGTAATCCTCACTTGGCTGCGCTGAACAAAGGCCCAGTTGGAAGAACGCATCGCCAGCGGGATCGACGAGCAGCCAGCGCTCCTTATTCTTTTCAAGGTGAAAAAAGCCCGTCGATTTCAATCCGAGCTTAGTCTTGCTTCCCATCAAGCCGCCATAAGGACCCAGCGCTGGCGGCGTCAAGCTCGCATAGTAGGCTTTCTCCGCCTCCACATCGGCCGTGAGGTCTTTGACGCTCTTCACTTTACCCGGCCAGTCTTCCCTCGCCGATTGACCGAGCGCATCGACGATTGGCGCGGCTTTCGCCGCGGCGCCATCCATCGTGATGGAGATCGAGAGTTCCTTTCGGTCTAGTCCAAAAGGAGTGATCCCCTTGAGATGAAAGATGGCCCAATTCCACTCGCGATTGTCGTTTAATTCGAGATACGAGTAGGGCGGCAGCTTCACCGTCAGGCTCTTGCCTTCATAGTTGGTGATACGAAGGGAATCTGCGTTTCCCTGGAAGAGATGGGGCTGGGGCGCCTTCTCCTTTGGGAACTCTCCATCCTTCCCGCCGGCGCCCCACTTTCCGCCCTGATTGTAAGAAATCGGGATAAAAAGCCCCCACTCGATAAACTTCACGCCCGACGGAGCTTCGGAAAATTTCAAGCGCACATCTCCGTTCTCGCCGAGGGCAAGTCGGATTTGAACCCCGCTTTCATATTTCAATGTCGCGCTGTCCCTTCCCAGCGACTTATCGACGGCCTTTCCGATCGGCTTTTGCGAGCCATCGAGCAACACGGGGTAATCGAGCGTGAATGTTCCGGCGCTGCCTGCATCGATTTCAATGCCATCGGCTCCGAATTTGATTCCGGCTTTCGGAGAGCCGCCTGCTGTCGGCGGGCTCGGTTGGGCGCCAGCAGGCGATGGCGCTTCGCTTTTACCGTTGGCCAGCGCCACGCCTAGCTTTGCAAAGGCGGGCCGCAAAAGCGCCGCCCACTTCTCATAGCCCGGCTCGGCGAGATGCTGCTTGTCTTCAGTGAAAAATTCGGGCACGGGCTTTCCGTCGGCTCCTCCCAGTGCTGTGAAAAGGTCGAGCAGTTCCAGATGCTCCTTGCCCGCGCCAAGGTTGAGAATGCGGGTGTGCAGGTCCGCTTGAGCGCCGGATTTGGTTGGCGCCTTGGGGTTATCGCTCGGAGCCGATGTGCAGAGCACGATGGGCATGCTCGGATACCGCTTCCGGGCTTGGGCAATCATTGCCGCGAGATTCTCCTCCGCATCTGCAGGGTTCCCATGCGCGCTTAAGTCGTTGCTGCCCGCGCAGATGACGACCGCGCGAGGATTGAGGTCCAGCACGTCTTCCTGAAAGCGAAAGAGGATGCCCCTGCTGGTATCGCCGCCTACTCCGCGGTTGGCGACCTTCAGTGCCGGAAAGGTGGCGGCGAGCGTCTTCCAATTGCCGGTCAGCGAGTCTCCGACAAAGACAACGGCGCCTCGATCGTTCTCGCGCTGCGTCCAAAAATACTTACGGTTATCGACCATCCAAGGGAACGAGCGAATCGGCCCTTTCCCGGGCCAAGCCGCTTCATCCGCGGCGGCTGGATAGGGGGTGGGTCCGTCCGCCGCAAAAAGGAGCGCTGAAGACAGGGCGGTGAAGATGGCTGTAAGCAGCAGGAAGGAAGCGCGCGGTATGTTCATGGAGACTCCAAAAGCGGGGCGGATGTTTCGGTGGAGCGCAACGGTAGCAACGACCGATGATTCGCAAAATGAATTCCTTCGGGCGGTTCGGAACGCTTCGACCACTGCAAACTCGGAATCGGTAGAATCGCCAATCTTTAACATTTAAACACCCCGGCCAACGACCGGCCGCCCCTCATCAACGTCGGAGATGTTTGCAACGGTTGTCGCTGCAATTTGCTCCAAGGCGTCCCTTGTGAAGAATGCCTGGTGCCCGGTGATGATGACATTTGGAAACGTCAGGAGCCGCGAGAAGACATCGTCCCGCAAAATGAGGTTCGATCGGTCCTCGAAAAAGATGTCTCCTTCTTCCTCGTAAACGTCGAGGCCGAGGTAGCCGATCTGGCCCGTCTTGAGGCCGCCGATTACGGACGCCGTATCGATGAGCGCGCCGCGGCTTGTATTGATCAGCATCGCGCCGCGCTTCATTTTGTAGATCGCGTGCTCGTCGATAAGATGGCGGTTGGTCGAGGTCAGCCGGCAATGCAGGCTCACGATGTCCGATTCGGCATACAATGCATCGAGCGTCGTGTAGCGGACGCCGAGAGCGCGGCATGCTTCGTTTTCGAACGGGTCGAAGGCCAGGACATGGCAGCCGAAGCCGGTCAAGATGCGCGCCACCAACGCGCCGATTTTTCCTGTGCCGACGATGCCCGCCACGCGTCCATTGATGTCGAAGCCGAGCAACCCATCGAGCGCGAAGTTCCCTTCGCGCACCCGGTTGTAGGCCCGAGGCAACTGCCGATTCAGGGCGAGTATCAAACCCATCGTATGCTCCGCGACCGCGTGCGGCGAGTAGGCGGGAACTCGAAGAACCGTGATGCCGCTTCGCCGAGCCGCTTCCAGATTCACGTTGTTATACCCGGCGCATCTCAGCGCGACAAGCTTCGTGCCGCCTTTCGCAAGAGCTTCGATCACGGGTCCGTCGACGCAATCGTTCACAAAGACGCAGACTCCTGTGAAGCCGCTGGCGAGTGGAACCGTTTCAATCGAAAGCCGCGGCTCGAAGAACCGCATCTCGTGTTGGCCCGCGTTGGCTGCTTCGAGAAACTCCCGATCGTAACGCTTTGTGCTGAAGACGGCGACTTTCATATCAGCGGGTCTTCAAAGCAGAAAACCCGGCGGCTGCATATCCGATAATCCTGTGCGCACTCCGGGTGGGCTTCTCTGGAGGCGCCGATCGATCGAGTCACGCCTGCTCGTTCTCGATGACGCTTCTCAGAAGTTTACACGCCTCCGGCGCACATCGATAGTCCCATGAGCATGGCAGCCCGTCCCGTCACCGCCCACCCGCTGCGTGAATTTAGCCGCCCTGCGCAATAAACGCCGCGGCAAGCGCATTTCTTGCCATGGGCGACCCCGTCCTACCGGCAAAAGATGCACTTGGCGCGACTTTTGCTACGGTGGCGCGGACACGGCCGCCCCCGGTCTCCAGACGTTCCAAAGCCAGGAACGATCGGGACCGAAATGCCGTCCCAAACTAAAATACATGAGCTCACTAAATAGCCGCCGCGAGGCCATCGCATCCATTACCACCCGCACCCCTTCCGCAGGCACCGTGAACTTCTCCGGCGAGTCGCCGGAGCAGATTTTCGGCAGCAATACATTCAGCCTTGCGGCGATGAAATCGTCGCTGCGGGCCGAGACGTACGCATCCTTGATCGACACGATCAAAGACGGTCAGAAGCTTTCGCCATCCATTGCCGACGAGGTCGCCGAAGCGATGCGCGCCTGGGCGATCGCCAAAGGCGCCACCCATTACGCTCACGTCTTCTATCCGCTGACCGGCATCACGGCGGAGAAGCACGACTCATTCTATGACCCAAGCTCCGATGGGAATTCAGCCATCTCGAAGTTCAAGGGCAAGACACTGATCCAGGGCGAGCCGGACGCTTCTTCCTTCCCGAGCGGGGGAATCCGCGCGACGCATCGCGCCCGCGGTTACACGGCATGGGATGTCACCAGCCCGGCTTACATCGTCGAAAATGCCAACGGGGTTACCCTTTGCATCCCGACATCCTTCGTTTCATGGACGGGCGAAGCGCTCGATACAAAGACGCCGCTGCTGAAATCGATGCAAGTGCTCGATAAACAGGCGCGCCGGATTTTGAAACTTTTCGGTCATGGAGAAATCTCCCACGTTTCCGCGACGGCCGGCCCTGAGCAGGAGTATTTCCTCATCGATAAAGGCTTCTTCTATGCCCGTCCCGATTTGCTTGCCGCTGGGCGGACGCTCTTCGGAGCGCCCGCGCCGAAAGGGCAGGAATTTGAGGATCACTATTTCGGAGAAATTCCAGAGCGCGTCATGGGCTTCATGTACGAAGTGGACCGCGAGCTTTTCAAGCTCGGCATCCCGTCGAAGACGCGGCATAACGAAGTTGCGCCGGGGCAGTTTGAAATCGCGCCGTTGTTTGAATCGGCGAATGTCGGAGCCGATCATCAGCAGTTGGTCATGATTACGCTGAAGAAGGTGGCTGCGAAGCATGGGCTCGCCTGCCTTTTGCACGAGAAGCCGTTTGCTGGAATCAACGGCTCTGGAAAGCATGTGAACTGGTCGCTCGGCAATGCGACGCAGGGAAATCTGCTCGATCCCGGCGATACGCCGCACGAGAACGCCCAGTTCCTTGTGTTCGCAGGCGCGGTCATCCGCGCCGTGAGCAAGTACGCCGCGCTGCTTCGGGCCGTGATCGCGTCGGCCGGCAATGACCACCGTCTTGGCGCCAACGAGGCGCCGCCAGCCATCATCTCGATCTATCTTGGCGATCAGCTTAACGACGTGTTCGAGCAGATCAAAGCGGGCGGCGCAAAGACCTCCAAGCATAAGGGGACGCTCGCCATCGGAGTCGATACTCTGCCCGAACTTCCCAAGGACGCAGGCGATCGCAACCGCACATCGCCGTTCGCATTCACCGGAAACCGCTTCGAGTTTCGCGCTGTCGGCTCAAACCAATCGATCTCGTCGGCGCTCACCGCGCTCAACACGATCCTTACGGAATCCCTCGATTACATCGCGGGCAAACTGGAAGGCGCCGCGGACCTCAACGAAGGCATTCAGACCGTCCTCAAGGGAATTCTTGATGAACATGGCGGAGTCATTTTCAACGGGAACGGCTACTCCGAGGAGTGGCACGCGGAAGCTGCCAAGCGTGGATTGCCAAACTTCAAGACCACTCCGGACGCCTTGCCGGGCCTTGTCCTGCCGGAGGTCATCGAGGTTTTCGAGAAGTACGGTGTCTTGACCGAAGCGGAACTCCACAGCCGTCACGAGATCGCGGAGGAGCAATATATCAAACACGTCAACGTCGAGGCGAATTTGGTCGTGGAAATCGCGCAAACGAAAATCTTCCCCGTTGCCGCCGCGTACGCCGCCGAACTCGCGGAAGGCGCCGCCAAAGTGAGAGCCGCGGGCCTTGCGCCAGCCACCACCACTTTGAATGAAGTCGCAGGCCTCGCAAGCCAGCTTGAGATCGCCATCGGCGCCCTCAAGAGTGCGCATTCCAGCGCCGAGCACATCGAAGATTGGACACTGAAAGTCCTTCCGGCCATGCTAGCGATCCGAAAAATCGTGGACGCTCTGGAAGCGATCGTTCCAGATGATTATTGGCCGCTGCCGACGTACCAGGAAATGCTGTTCATCAGGTAGGCTTCCCGGTCCGCCTTTTACCAGGCCCGGGGAGCTCCCGCTCTCCGGCGCCAGTTACTCGCTTAACCAGCCCGAGCCGCCGCTCTCGTAAACCGAGGGCGGCGGCTTGTGCCTTTGCCTGATCGCGCTTTTCTTTTCGGGAACCCCTGAACGCGCATGGAACTCGACGGCGTCATTTCAATCTCTGAAAGGCATGCGGTGAAGCTCGCGCCGGAATACTGGACGCTGATTCAGCGTCCGCCCGCCGCCGATTTTGTCGTGCGCACGCTCGCTCGCAGCATCGTTGCGGGCGCACCGCTCATGATGGCCGACCTCGTAATTGCAAGCCGCGAGAATCGAGAAAGGTTTCCGCTTGCTGCCACGTACCCGCTCCACTTTCGCAAAACGTACTACCCGGGGCGGCTTCACGGCTCACCCGCGGTCGAGTTTGCGCGGCATTCGCGAGCGGCGGAACTCATTGGCGTGCCTCCACCCATCGGATATTCTCCTCAGATCGTCCGGTGCTGCTTTTTGCACGGCAAATCGTATGCGCGGCTATCGCCATTCGGCGCCGAACCGGAGGAGAGCAATCTCAACATCGCGCGCCAGATAGATCTCGCCGCTGCCGCGGGCCTCTGGTCTTTCATGGAGCAGGCGTTTGCGCAGGTCCAGAAACTGCATAGCGGCGGGATGGCGCACGGTGATCTGGAACTGCACAATATTATCGTCTGCAGTGCACCCATGGAGGCTGTGTTGATCGACTTTGAAGCCGCGGAGGAGCGCCGTGACGAAAACGACGCAGCGTGGGCCGATTGCTGCGAGGCCGATCTCGCAAACATATTGCGAGAGGCACTCTTCCTCCAATGTGCGCTCGGCCGGCAGGAGACCCCGCTCGCTCAAACGGCTTGGGACCGGTTGGATTCCCTATGCAAAGCGCCGAATCGTTTTCGCCGCGAAATTGGGTATCGTTCCGACGTCGGATAACAGGAAGTTGCTCGCTCCGGAGACGTCACCGAGGCGATTATTGAGATGGATGCTTGCGTCAACACACAGATTGCCAAGCGCGCCAAGCCGTGCCATTTGATTCTGCCATCCCATTTCAGCGTTGAGGCGGCGCTTGTCCGCGCCGCAGCGATGAAAATTGGCGTTAGACGGCTTCTAGTCGTTGCGAATCTCACTTGTATGATCTCCACATGGGGCGCTTTCCCGAAATACGGTGACTACCGGATTGTCTTGAACGACGACGGTTCCGCTCGTTTGTTGGGCGAGGGGGGATTCGGAAAAACTTTCCAGGCGACTCGCACCGATCCCATCGCGGGGCGCGAGATCAAGACGCACGTGGCGCTTAAGGTTCTAAACCCGCGGCATCTCCAGGACGAGCGGAAGCGCTCGCAATTGATCCGCGAAATCGAGGCGCTTACGCAGGTGGATCATCCGAATCTCATCCGCTATGTCGGTTGCGGCGAGGAAAGCGACGAGATCTTCTACGCCATGGGTTTGTGCCGTGGCGGCGATCTCACTTCGCTCTCCGCGCGGTTTGGACCGCTTCCCGAACGGGCAGCCGCCCAGATCGCGCTGCAAGTCGCCTCCGGTTTGCGGGAATTGGGCCGGCGCAATATGGTGCATCGGGACATCAAACCCTCGAACGTGATGCTTGCCGAGGCGATCGACGTGGCGGTGTCTGCGGACGATCTGGCGGGATGCATCGAAGCGCATGAATCGCTCATCCGCCTGGTCGATTTCGGCTTGGTCAATCTTCAGGAGGAAAGCGAACAAACAGGCCAGGGCTTTGCGGGATCGCCGATGTACGCGAGCCCCGAACAACTGCGCGAGCAGCCGCTCGACGCGCGAAGCGACATCTACTCGCTCGGAATGACCCTCTGGCGCCTGGTGGAAGGGCGCGGACCACTCCTCGATAAGACGGGCACTTCGGAAGCGAGTGTGGCCGACGCTGTTTGCCGACATCTGGATCCGGACGATTTCCATTCGTCGCTCCCATCGAGTCTCAGCGGCGAATTCAAGCGGCTCCTGATGCAGATGGTTGCGAAGAATCGTGACGAGCGCTTTGCGAGCGCCGCCGATTTGCTGCGGGCGGTTCGGAGCTACCTCTCCCGCACCGCGATCATCTCGACGGAGCCATCGCAGGACGCGCCGGTCGAATTCAAAGACGCAGCCCAGCCACTCGACACACTTTTTACAATCGGCAAAGTGCTCTCCGGCAAGCGCGGAAGGAAGTCGTACGAGGCTGTCGATCGCGCGCGAGAACAAAACATCCGGCTGACACTGCTCGCATCCATTCCAGCCGACACGGCTTCGGCCGATGCCCTCCAGCGCAATCTGGAGCAGATCGCCAGCGTCACACGCGATCCGGGCTGCCCAGCCGCGCTTTTCAAGGTGCTCTCGCTCCTGAAAAGCGGCGGACAGTTCGTATGCGTCGAACCGCTATTTTCGCCCATCTCGCTCACCGAGATACTGAAAGCGCGATCGACCGGGCGCCGCCCCGCTGCCTTTCCCGAGGCCGCTCTCATCCTGCGCCCCATTGCCGCCGCGCTGGACCATCTCATGGAGCATGGCCTTACATCGCTTCTGCTCCGCTCGGACGACATTTGGCTGCGCTCGACAGGCGCGGCCGCGCAGGCGGGCGCCGCCGAAGCGTCGTTTCAGTTTGGAGCGATGGATGTGCGTTTCAGCGCGATGTTTGCCCCACCGGAGTTGCTCGACGAAAATCAGGAGTCGCTCGGAACGAGCACCGGCTCGCTGGCAATGTCCGCCGACGATCATCATCCCGTCGCGGCTTTTGCGAGACTGATCTATCGAATCGTTAACGGGTCGGAAGTGCCCGCGGTGGCGCGGATGTCACCGGACGGATACCCGCCCACTGTGGCGCTCGGCGCTGGATCGAACGCGCTTCTGCGTGACTGCATCAACCGCCGAAAAGTCGCGCGGACTGCATCGCTGCTGCTCAAGGAGTTGTGCGCGAACGAAGGCGTTCTCATCGCGGGCGGCGAGTCCCCATCGAAGGCGGCGGGCAACGCGCCGCAGGAGAGCGTGCGTATTCCGATTCCGTCCGCGGCTGCGCTTTCCGTATCGGCTCGGCATGATGTGGGCAGCCAGCAATCCGCTGCGCAGGCGAGACCTACTCAAGCCTCCAGGAAACGCTCAGCCACGATCCTTGCTATCGGAGCGCTTGCCGCCATGTCGGCAATCGCAGGCGCCGGCATCTGGCTCCACAGCGCGATGAGACGGTCGCGCGCCGCCGAAGCGCCTCCTCAGCCGACATACGCCCCGGTACGGGATCCCGGCCCGCCAGTCGCAGCCGCCATACCCGTGCCAGACCAGCCTCCCGAAGCGCCCCCAGCGAAGCAGCACAAGCAGGAGACAGCCCCCGTCGCGGAAACTCCCGCGGCTCCGCCGGAGCCTCCTGCTCCTCCAGCGGCTCCAAAGATCGACAGCGCTTCGTATTTTCCGATCCAACCCGGCTCAGATTGGGGTTACGATGCCGTCACGACGAACATTTTCGGCGCCAGAGCGCGCGGCACCGGGCGAATCGTCGTCACTGGCGCGAGCATGAGCAACGGGAAGAAATATTCCAAACTGGAGGAAGGCTCGACATGGTTACCCGCCGCGCTCGTTCTCGAGAGAGTGGACGAATCGGGAAGCTACATGCTTGCCCAAGATGGCCGGGAAGTTTTGCAATGCCCTTTCCCTCTAACCGAGGGAGCGAGTTGGACGTACAACGACGGAACGGCTCTGATCACGAGCACGCTTACTGGGTTTCAAGATTTACCGATTGGTGGACGAACGCTGCGCAACTGCTGCTGCATCGAAAGCTCGGTTAACAGCGGTGTCGCGAGCGGGAATCGCATCTGGAGAGCGCCGGGCGTCGGAATAGTCTCCGCCGAATATCTGTATCGAACCGGCGTCCAGGTGTCGTTTGTCTTGCGCAGGCATAAGCTGGGGCCGCCAGAGGCTTCCGCGAGTGCGAAACCACAAAGCGCCGCGCCGTGATTATTCTTGCTGCCGCACGAACTGGACTAGTTCCGTGGTAAGTTCGTAAGCGAGAAAAGGGGTTATCAAATAGACGCCAGGAAAATAGTTGAGCACGGCGCCGCAGACATCCTTCGCTATTTCGATTCCTTTCGCCCGCCCAGCGGCGCCTTCGAGGCCGCGCATCTGGTCACGCACCCGCTCCGGGATGGTTATTCCAGGCACTTCGTTATGCAGGAACTCAGCCTGCCGGCCGCCTAGCAGCGGCCATACGCCAGTGAAAATCGGCGCGTTAAACGGCGCCAGGCGCCGCGACATCTCTGCTATGGAGCCTGTGTCGAATACGGGCTGCGTCATGACATAGCTGGCGCCCGCTTTCAGTTTGCGCTCCAGCCGCGCCAGTTGCGCGTCGATGTTGCGCGCGGATGGATTGAATGTGCAGCCGGTCACAAACGCGGGGTTGCCCTTGATAGCCTTTCCATTGGCATTCAGCCCCGCGTTAAACTGCGCCACGATGCGGATCAACTCGATCGAAGTCACGTCGTATACGGAGGTGGCCCCGGGATGGTCTCCCACTTTGGCCGGGTCGCCGGTGAGCGGCAGCACATGGCGCAATCCGAGCGCGGCCATTCCCATGAGTTCGCTTTGCAGCCCAAGTATATTTCGGTCGCGGCAGCTTAAGTGAAGCAGCGGTCGCAAGCCGTAGCGCTGTCGGAGTATCGCGCCGACCGCTAGATTGCTCACCCGCAAAATAGCAAGCGAGTTATCCGCCAGGGTGATGGCATCGCTCCCGGCAGCCGCAAGCGTCTGCGCCCCGGCGTAGAACTTATCGAGATCGAGCGTCTTGGGCGGATCGAGTTCCGTGACGATTACTCTTTTCCCGGAAGCGGCCAGGTCGAGAATGGAGGTTTCTCGAGCTTCCAATGGCTTCTCCTGCGGAGCAAGCCGTTCGGAAAGCTCGATGTGCGGGGCGCGCTTGCCGCGTGCGGGAGCAAGTCCCGTCAATGCCTCCGCCATAGCTGCAATGTGCTCCGGCCTCGTGCCGCAGCACCCTCCGATCAGCCGCGCGCCTTGCTGGGCGAGTTCCACCGCCGTTCGCGCAAAATAGGCAGGCGTGGTCGAGTACACAAACCGGCCCTCGTGATATTGGGGATAGCCTGCGTTGGGGTACGCCGAGAGAGGTTCATCCGATGGAAGGGTCTCGAAAAGGCGAAGCATCGCCTGGGGACCGTTGGCGCAGTTCACCCCGGCGACATCGGCGCCGAGTTCGCGAAGTTTGGCGAAGCCTTCGGCGAGAGGCGTCCCGTCTGGAAGCCGCCCTCCGGCAGTGCAGGCCATGGAACAGATCACGGGGCAATGGTGCAGCGATTGCTTCACGTACAGGGCCAGAGCAAGCTCCTCCAAGTCGAGAAACGTTTCGAGGAAGATCAAATCGACGCCTCCGTCCAGCAGAGCGCCGATTTGCTCGGTGAACACCTGCTTTCGATCGATGCCGCGCTCCGCCGCCTGTTCGGCGCCGATGCCGAGCGGGCCGACACTTCCCGCCACGTAGATCCCTTTGCCTTTGGCGCATTCCTTCGCCAATTGCGCGGAAGTCCAATTGAATTCATTCACGCGCTGCTCGAAGCCATGCGCCGCAAGCCGGACCGCGTTCGCCCCGAAAGAGTTGGTCTCGATGACACGCGCTCCCGCAGCGATGTACTCGGAATGAACCCGGCGAATGAGATCGGGGTCGCTGACGCAGATTTCCTCGAAGCACCGTTCGATCGGCCTTCCCAATTCCATAAGGTACGTGCCCATGGCGCCATCGCCGGGCAGGATGCGATGCTCCAATTCGTCGAGAAAATCCATGGTCAGTTGCGCTCCGGTGCGCACCGCGAGTGAGATGTTGCGGCGCGGCAGGCAGTCATGCACTATCGATCCTTCATCTGAATACGAGCATCAACACGAAACACCTGCTGCCTGCCGCCCTTGCCACCCTCATGGCCGTAAACTTCTCTCCTTCTCTTTCGGCCGATGAGGGTATGTGGCTTTACAACGCGCCCCCGCGCCAACTCTTGAGGGAGCGCTATGGGTTCGCGCCGGATGACGCATGGCTCGACCATGTCCGGCAGTCCTCCGTTCGCTTCAACAGCGGCGGGTCGGGATCGTTCGTTTCGAAAGACGGCCTCATCGTTACGAATCACCATGTCGGAGCAGGCGACTTGCAAAAGTTGAGCGGAGAAGGCCGCGACTATGTGATGAATGGCTTCCATGCGCGAACGCGGGAAGAGGAAAAGCGGTGCATCGATCTTGAGTTAAATGTCTTAACGAGCATGGAAGACGTGACGGAGCGTGTGAACGCCGCGATTGCGCCCTCCATGAGCGCGCAGGACGCATTCGCAGCGCGCCGGGCGGTGATGGCGCAAATCGAGAAGGTGTCGCTCGACGCCACAGGTCTCCGCAGCGATATCATCACGCTTTTCGGCGGCGGAGCCTATCATCTCTACCGGTATAAACGCTACACCGATGTGCGGCTGGTCTTCGCGCCCGAGCAGCAGGCAGCCTTCTTTGGCGGAGATCCGGATAACTTCGAATACCCGCGCTACGATCTCGACATCTGCCTCTTCCGGGCGTACGAAAATGGCGCGCCCGCGCACATCACCGACTGGCTGAAATGGAGTGCGAGCGGCGTTTCCGAGAATGAATTGGTGTTTGTTTCGGGCCATCCCGGCCACACCAGCCGCCAGCTCGCGATGGGAGAACTGGAGTACCTTCGGGACGAGGCGTTTCCCTTCGCCTTGGCGGGCCTTTATCGGAAAGAAGTGGCGCTGATGGCATGGAGCGGGCGGAGCGACGAGAATGCGAGACGGGCTCGGGAAAGTTTGTTCGGAGTCCAAAATGGCCGCAAAGCGCGCGGTGGCATGCTCGCTGGCCTGCTCGAACCAGCACTCATGGCCTCAACGCGAGAAGCAGAGAACCGGCTGCGGGACGCCATATCGAAGTCTGCTGAACTGAAGGACGCGGCGGCAGCTTGGGACCGGATCGACGCAGCGCAAAAGATCGTAGCGCCGGATGCGCGCGCATCCGCCATGCTCGAGCAGGCGCGCGGATTCGACTCCACGCTGTTTCATATCGCGCGAACGCTGCTGCGAGCCAGCGAGGAACAGGCCAAGCCGAGCGGCGATCGCTTGCGCGAGTATCGCGACTCGAACCGCGAATCGCTCGAACTCGGCCTATTTTCAGAGGAGCCGATCTATGACGACTTCGAGATCTTCAAGCTCGAAGGAAGCCTTACATGGCTGGTGGAAATCTTGGGAGCGGAAAATCCGGTGGTAAAGGCAGTGCTTGTGGGACTCTCCCCCAGGGAGCGGGCAGCGGGCTTGGTGGCAGGCACAAAGTTGAAGGACGTTGGCGTGCGCAGGAGCCTGTATCTCAAACCCGTGGGAAGCCTGGCCGAATCGCTCGATCCGATGCTGCTGCTCGCCCAAACAATCGATCCGGAATCCCGCAGGCTCCGGAAAATCGGCGAGGCCCAGGACGAGGTTAAGCGCCAGGCTTATGCGAAGATCGCCGAGGCGAGATTCAAACTTGAGGGCGGCAGATCTTACCCCGACGCCACCTTCACGCTCCGGTTGGCATTTGGCGCGGTGCGAGGCTATGAGGAGCAAGGGCGCCCGGTTCCGTTTCAGACGCAGCTTCGCGGCCTTTATGCGCGTTCCGAATCGCACCAGGGCAAGCCTCCGTTCGATCTGCCGCCGCGCTGGGTCGCCGCAAAAGAGAAGCTCGATCTCAGCACGCCCTTGAACTTCGTTTCCACCGCCGATATTATCGGAGGCAACTCGGGAAGTCCCGTCTTGAACCGCGCCGGTGAGTTCGTGGGAATCATCTTCGACGGCAATATCGAGTCGTGTGTGCTCGACTTCCTATACACCGACAGGAAGGCGCGGGCTGTTTCGGTAAATGCGCAGGCCATCGTGGAAGCGCTGCGCAAGGTGTACGATGCGGGCGCGCTCGCTGACGAGATTGAGGGGGTTCAGCGGCGCTGAGACGGAGAGCGGGCTGCCTGTAATAACATTCGGAAGCGGAACGCATTGCTCGAAAAGTTACGAGTAGTGCGATTGCGGAGCACGCGACGTGCTGTATCTTGATGCGCGTTCAAGGTTTCCGCGAGTTTTAACTTGAGCAAGGCCGTGGGAGGCATTAATCCACCTACGCCACGAGTCTCATGCAGGACGCGCCCATTTTTGAGGGTCGCCCCGCAAGTTTATATGGCTCGATCATACGCACGCGCTAACAACTTATGCATATAGATAATCTTCCGACAGGGTGGTCCGTTCGCAGCAGGGCAGTTCTGAAGAAATCTTCATAAACATCCCCGTTCTTTCTATAGCCTTCACCCCGATGCGGCCCATTGAACACCCCAGTCCCATTCCGGTGCCTGCCGCGCTTGCACCCGCTGCTGATTCGGTCCCGGGGCCGCCTGAGGGCGGGATCGGCGCAAGCTGGAGGAAGCCAGGCCCATTGCACAGACTGGCCCGCCGGTTGTTTTGGCCGCGGCCCGCTATCCATCGTCTCGTCGCGATCGGTCGGGGACGCCCTCTCTCGCTTCCGCGCGCTGGCCAGTTTTGGGTGGGCGGCTATCCGCGCTCCGCGAATACGTACACGGCATATGCGCTTCAACGTTGTATCCGACCCGGTGAAAGTGTGGCCTTTCACCTCCACATTCCGCCTCAAATCCTGCGTTTGCATCGAGCGGGCGAGAATGGGATCCTAGTTATCCGGGAGCCGCTGAGCGCGGCCATTTCCTGGTGCCAGTACTTTCAGTTGCGGAAGCGGGGTGTGGATCTCATCGAGGCTCTGGCCTGGGCGCTCGACTACTACATCGATTTCCATCGTGTCCTGCAGCCTGCGGCCCCGGCGATGTTCATAGCGGAGTTTGCCGATTGCACCCGCGACATCCGCGCCGTGCTCCAGCGCTTCTTCATAGCGGCAGGGAAGACAAATAACGTGCCCGAGATGGATGGGGACGAGTTAAAAAGCGGCTTGGAACGTCATTGGACGAATCCGACCGGGGCAGTGGATGAGATGGCGGTGGGCAGGCCCTCGGCCGTTCGATCCGAGCTGCGCGCGAGCCATTGGCGGCGGCCCGAACTGCTGGGCGATGAGAGGGTCAAGGAGCGCCTCGACGAGGCCGAAGCGCTCTACCGCTATTTCCTGGAATTGAGCCTCAAGCCGAAAGCAGCGAGCCGGCCGGGCGCATGATTTTGCGGCCCGCCGGGCTGCTGGACCCTCAATAGGGATCGCCGATCTCTTCCATCGGCTTCCCATCTGACAAAGGGAATGCGGCGCCTCCGATCTCCAGGGCGGGGATCGCCGGGATGTGTCCCCCGATGATTCCCTGCATGTCGCCATACAGACCCACGGTGTTTTTCATTACGCGTTCGATCTGTTTCTCGCGTTCTTTCCATTGCTTCTCCATGGCGCGCCGCTCCTGGTTGAGTTGGCTATGCATGCCGGTAAAGGCATCCACGATTCCCTCGATCTTTTGCTTGAACTGCGTTCCCGCGAGATAGCTGTATAGTATCTCCATCTTTTCATTCTTGCCTGTGGCGGCCTGCCGTTCGCAATTCACCGCAAGCAAATGCTCGCGAAGCGCTGAGGCAAGTGGAATGGCCGAAATGGGATCGGAAACCCAGACTCCCGAGACCATGCCAAAGCGGCTGATCCCTTCCGGTAAAACGACGGATACGAGAATCGCCAGAGTCGCCCTGGTCTCGATCATGTCGGCTTTGAGCTTCGGAATCCATTGGCCGCCCCAAGCCTTGGCGTTCTTTGTTTCCCAGAGCAGCATGCCGCAGTCGCCGCCCAGGCTGGTTTTGACGATATGGATGAGATCCGCTCCCTGGACTCCCTTCGGCACCGGGCGGATTTCATCCTGCAAAAAGAAGCGTTTGAGCTGCGCTTCGAAGTCGCGCTCCAGCACTTCTCCCTGTGTCTCCATCGAGCCTTGATTCGCCTTGCGCTGCATATCTTCGAGCGCGCCGCGCAGATCGTTGATGAGCTTCTCCTTCTCGAGATCTTTCAGCCGGTGCTGCTCGATCGATTTCTGCTCCACCTCACCGCGCACGCGCTCGCGCTCTTCGTCCAGGCGGCGTGCGACCTCCAACTGCATGTTCTCTTTTGCCTGCTCCAGTTCGCGCTTTTCCTTTCGAAGCTCCATCTCGTGTTCGCGAAAGGTTTTGATCGCCTCGTCGCGCGCCGTCAACGTCTGTTGCAAATCCTTGAGTTCATGGGCGCACTCCGCCTTCGCGCTCTGTTTCGCCTTCTCCTCCGCGTCTTTCATCCTGGCCTGGACAGCGGCTTTCACCTGCTCGTCCATCGCGTCGCGCTTTTTGACCAACTCGAGTTCGCGCGCTTCGATTGCGTTTAGCTTTGCGTTCGTCTGTGCCTCTCGCTTGCTGATCTCGGACAGAAGCTCCGATTTCAAACCGTCCCGGATTTTGCCCGAAAGCGCTTCCGATAATTCAAATTCGTGATGGCAGCGAGGGCACGCGATGGTCTCCATCGCTCGTGTGTACAGGGAGAAGCGCGCAACGCAACCCGGGAGTGGTGGATCAATCCGCTTTATGAATCAGAGCGGCTTCTTCCAGTTCACAGCGAGCCGGGCGGCAAGCCTGGCCGGGTCCTCAATCGGCGCCGAACAGGCGCCGTTTGCGCATAGGAACGCCGCCGGCTTTGGGAGCGACGGATATTGGATATCGCTGCGCGGAAGCGGCCCTTCGCGCGCGTCGAACCACTCGATGCGGGCCGAAGTCGATGCGCCTCGCAATGCGGCCGCAAAGAGAGTCCGCGCGGCAGCATCTTTCTTGCTGCCGACGATTGTTATATGGATCGATTCACTCGTGAGGTCAC
This sequence comes from Chthoniobacterales bacterium, assembly GCA_038238905.1. Lineage (GTDB taxonomy): Bacteria > Verrucomicrobiota > Verrucomicrobiia > Chthoniobacterales > Chthoniobacteraceae > JBBSFI01. Next base: position 62,060 of record JBBSFI010000009.1, read on the forward strand.
GATCGGAAAGGAGCAGGCTGCCCGTCCCAAATCCCTGGCTTTCCACAACCGCGGGCGACGCGGCGAAGCGCATCGCGTGCTCCGCCATCGCGCGGAAAAGGGGAGTTCCTGTATGAAGATTGAGGAGGACGGCAAATCGGACAAGTGTGGCGTTCTCATCGATTTGCGGTTTGGGCGCGATTGCCGATGCGGGGGCGGGCGCCGCTGTGTAAAAGCCGATCGGCGCGCGGAATGTCGCGTCGATAAATTCGGCCGATTGCACCGCGCGATCAAGCCACGGGCGTTCCGCAGTCACGGTGTATAGCGAGAGAAAGGCGCGCGCCATGTCGAGCGTATCGGCAAGGTACGGGCCGGCTGCGTCCTTTTCGTCGTGGCGAAATCCGCCGCCCCGAGTATTGCGGTTCGCGAGTGCCCACTCGACGGCGCGGCGGGCATCTGCCAGACATTCTGCGTCTCCACTGGCGGCGTACAGCGCGCAGAGGCCCGTTGCGGCGAGGCCCGTCTCTCTCGCGTAAAGATGGCTGTCGATCCGCGGAATGCCTCGTTTCCGCCTCCCTGCATCGTCGAGCGCGAAGTACTCGCCTGCGTGTTCGCCCTGTACCAAATCCGCGTCCTGGCTCGTGTAGAACGCCCCTTCGGGTGACGTAAGAAAACTGCGCAAATACGTGCGGATCGCGCGCGCTGGCTCAAGCCATTTCGGCTCGGCTCGGAGCGTGGCGGCCAGGGCGAAAATACGCATGTTTTCGGCTTGGAACGGCATGATTTTCTCGTAGTGCGGATGATCCCAGTCGCGGTCGGTGGAGTACTGGTAAACGCCGCCCCAGACCGGGTCGATGAGCTTGAGCCCGGCGGTGAGTGTCTTGCGCGCCTCCCCGGCCAATTCAGGATCGCCTGAAGCGCCTTCCACCAGACACCATTCAAGCGCATTCCAATTTAAGTAATGCTGCGAATCACCCCAACCGCCGCGCTCCACGTCATATCCCGCGACGAAGCGCTTGCGAGCCATCGCGCGCAACTCCGGGGTGAGCGCTGCCGTTGCGGCTTCCGTTATCGGCGCCTCGGGTTCGATGGATGGCCCTGGCGTCGGATCGTCAATGAACGCCTGCAACATCGCCGCCATCGGCTTCGGTGGAATATAGCCCCGCCGTTTCGCCAATTCGCTCCCGTCCCACTTGAACACGACTGTGGCAGGCCAGCCGTAATCCTCGTATCGATTCGCCAAATCCGGACGCGCATCCGCATCGACTCGCACGGCGATGAACTTCCCCCTCAACAGCGCGCGCACCGACGGATCGGAATACGTCTCCTCATCCATCACATGGCACCAGTGACACCACACGGCGCCGAGATCGAGCAGCACGAGTTTGTGCGCGGCCTGTGCTTCGGCAAAGACGCGATCCGACCATGGCTGCCAGTCGATGGCCGCTTTGGGATCGGCGGCGCGCCCTTGCGCGATGGGCAGGACGAGCAGCGCCAAACAAGTCGCTCCGGCGAACAATGATCGCTTCATATTAGATGCGGCGTCCGCTGCTTTGAATCTTAGCCTGCAGAAGTGAAAACGCCAGTTTCATTTCACCTCCGCGACATGCACTCCGTTCCAGTTCGGCGGTGGAGGCAGCCTCACGTATTCCACGCAGCGGCTGGAAAGAAAGGCGCTCGGAGGATCCTCCGGTTGGAGGCTTAGGATCGCGATGGCTCGATTGAAGTCCCGCGCAAGGTAGGCATCGAATGCTGTCTCATAAACAGCCGTATAGTTGCACATTTCCACATCGCTCTTTTCACCGAGCAATTCGTAAACGTTGATCGCGAGCGTCTTTCCCTTGACCGCTACACAATCCAGAAGGCGAAAGCGGAAGAATTCGCTGGTCGCCTGCACGATTGCGGCGCTCGCGATAATCGATGTCCCGTATTGCTTGTTCAAGCTCTCCAAACGCGACGCCAGATTCACAGCGTCTCCGATCGCCGTATAGTTCATGCGATCGTGCGCGCCAAAGTGGCCGACAAGCGCGGAGCCGCAGTGCAACCCAAAGCGTGTCTCAAACGGAGGAAGGCCGCGCCACTCAGTTGCTTCGGCCAGCGCGCGGCCCGCGCCCCGGCAGCGCAACGCGGCGATGCATGCCATGCGCGCATGATTCGGAACGGGCTCAGGCGCGTTCCAAATCGTCATGATTGCGTCGCCGATGTACTTGTCGATCGTGCCGCGCGTTTCCTGCTGGATGATGCGGGCCATGGCATCGAGGTAACTTCCGAGCGCCGCCGCAAGGGTGTTAGGATCGAGTTGTTCGGACAGCGTTGTGAAGTCCTTGATGTCGGTGAACATGATCGACAATTCCGTCTCTTCGCCGCCAAGCGTCGGTTCGCTTTTCTCGCGGTAAAGCCGCCTCACCAAATCGACTGGCACATACTTACTCATGGCGCGCATCGCCGTTTTCGATTTCTCCAGGCCCTCCAACACTTCGGCGACATCCCGGAACGGCGCGGTGGGCGCGGCTGGTGAGAAGTCGAAAGCGTTCATCTTTGCGCTCTCCCTCGAGATGCGCGACTGCGCGCGCTTTACACTTCGCAGTATGAAGCTGCTGCCGAGAACAAGCGCCTGAATGACGCCGAAAGAGAGGAGAAGCAGCCGGTCGCGCATCGACGTGAGTTTGCCGAGGTAAAACGATCGGGGCACGACAATGCCCACGATCCAATCCTGAGTCGCTGGAAGCATGCGAAATGTGGTGAGGAACTCTTCCCCAGTTCGACGGAAGGAGCCGGAGGCCACCGCGGTCTCGCTTCCAACTAATCGAAGCTTGGGATCGAGAAGGGCGCTGGCGACCGGCTCCGGGACGGCGCCGGGCGCAATGCGCAAGTCGTCGTCGAATTCCGTCAGCACGTCATCGGGATCTCCCCGCGTGATCAAGCGGCCCTTTCCATCGCAGATAAAAACGCGATGCGGATCTTCCGTTGCGCCTTCTGTCAATTTGATGCGGACGGCCCGATCGAGCTGCCGCGTGAGAAGCCCCACTCGCACGACGCCCGCGAAATTCCCCTTCGCATCCGTGAGCGATTGCTGAACGCTCACCTCTCCTCGCCGCTCCCGTTCTGGCAGGGCCGCGTCGATCTGGGCCCAGTGCAGGTCGCTCCACAGGAGACGGTCCTGAAACGGTTTGCTCGCAGGCGTCGTGAAAGTGAGATCCGATGTGGGATCGGTTGCGCCTTCCTCTCTTCCTTCCCCGGCGTAGCGCGCTCCAGGTTCCGATGGCGCCAGTTCACGCATTGAGGCAACGAAAGCGCCGTTTCGGTAATAGACATGACGGCTCCAAAATCGATCACCGCCAGAGCCAGGGGTGCGCCAGATTCGCCACTCTCCGCGCGGCTCGGTGGCAAGCTCGATCGCGCCATCGGGGTGGGATCCGGTCTGCTCGCCGTATGTGAAAGCGATCTCGCCGATGTTGGGATCTGCGAGCAGCGGGCCAAAGAGAGCCGCTTCGATTGCAGAAGGATCGCCGCTGCCAGCGGCGCCGCGATGCAGCGAGAATTCAAACTGCCTTACGGCGTCCGGCGCTTCGCCGAGGAAAGCCGCTACATGATCGCCGATCTCCCGGCTCGCGCTATTCCGGATGCGTTCGGAACTTTCAACAATTGCCGCGCGCGTGGCACTGAACACAATGTAAAAGAGCAGCCCGAGAACGATTGCCAGGCCTGCCAGACTCGCGGTAAGAATCTCGGCGAGCGTCGGTTTCATAAGCAAGCGGCTTGGGTTGGCTGTCCGATCACGCGCTGAGCGTCGGCATCTGCATCCGATTCCGGCTTCGAAGCCGCAGGACGACTGCGGCAAATGTGAGGAGCAAGAGGAGCAAGGGAGCGAGGCCTGTAAGCGGATCTGCGCCAAACCAGAGATCCGTCCACGGCGCCCGCCGCGCAGGCTTCACCCAGCCGCTCTTGGCGCCGATGTGGCCGATAATCCATCCGGCATGCAGCCCAATCGGAAGCCAGAGCGAGCGGGTCTTCAGGCGGGCGCAGCCGAGCACGAGCCCGATGACAAACAGCGTGCAGAGCGAACCGATCACCGCGTCGAGGTGGGCGAATTGCCAGCAAGCCCTTGGGATTAAAACGAAGCCGGACGTCCAGCATATTTCGCTCGCGGCAATGGTGTTGCTGGGTGGTTTGAGAAAGTGCAGCACCGCGAAGAGCGCGGCAACGGCGAGCCACGCCGCCCGCGGGGAGGCTGTGCGCTGGATTGCCCCCTGCATCGCGCCGCGAAAAAGGAACTCCTCAATGGCTCCTACGACTGCCGCCGTGAGCAAGGCCGCGGGCAAAAGCCGAAGCAATCGCAGCCAAGGCGGCGAATGCCACGCGCCAGCGCACGCGGCGGCTCCCGCCAGCAGAATCACGGAGGCCAGGGCGAATGCCATCCCCTCCGCGACATCCTGCACCCAGCGCGGGTTCGCCGCGAGACCGAGTTCGGAGAAGCCGCCGATCCGCAGAGAGCGGGCGAGTGGATGGAGGAGCAGGATGGCCGCCACGAGCACGCCGCGGTCGAAATAGGCGTGGAAGTCCGTCTTCTTTAGGAACCCGAGCATTCCGTGAGAAATTGCGCACTGGGTAGCCCAATAAAGGAGCGGCGCCAGAAGGGCGCCGAGAAGAACGGCTCCGGCGAAGTATAGGAGAATTTTGAGGGTGTCTTTCAACGCACAGTCGATTTATCCCAAAAGTGCCGCGGTGCATACCCTCAAACGCGGTCTGGAAGCGTCGATCGATGAACGCTTTACATCGACCGGAGAGACGCACGCGCGCGGCGGTGACGGCGCGAGTTAACGTCCCGTGCAGCCAGCCTCACTTCGGAGGTTTGGCGTGCCACTCGCGCAAGATATCATGGGAATAAGGATCGCCCTCTGTTTCAAATTCCTGGAGATATTTAATGGCGAGGCGCCGCACCGCCTCGTTGGGGTTATCCAACGCGAATCGCAACACCTCTGGGTCGAGAAAGCGGGCTAGCAGCGATCGCGCCTCATCCAATCCGCAACTTGGCAATCGCTTGGCAAGATCTTCTTTGATCAGCGATTCAAGAAACAATTGGTCCTGGCGGTCATGGTTTCTGCCGGTGTTTGCCTTCGTCACGTAAAGATCGATTTCATCCATCAACCGCGTGCCGTCCCGAAGCGGAGCGGCTCTCCCCCAAATCTCGTCGAAATCGCCCGGCTCGAGCTCATTCGGATTTCGAAAGAGATCGGTGTCGCGGTCCAGGCCAATCACTCGAACGACGCCGAACTTCACAATTTCGTCGGTCGCGTCCGAGGAGGGGAGAACAGCGCTCCGGGCCAGCGACCAAAGCGCCGCTCCCTCGATCCGTTCAACTTCCGTGAGAAAGCTGGCAACCCACGCCTCCGGGGAATCTCCCGGCTCCAGCCAGACATCGATATCCTTCGTGGTCCGGTTGAGACCGTGGGCGATGACAGCGGCGCCCCCAAGGAGGATAACGCGGTTGTGGCGCGCCAGCGTCTCTATGAAGCCGCTTGCTGTCTGTTTAGGCGGCATCTTTCGATCTCCTTGGCGACCTGATCGGAAATCCAGAGGCACTCGGCCACTGTTTGGGGCCTGCTGGGGAGCCACGGTTCGGAATTATCGGGAGTTTTCGGCGCGAGCGCCAGACCGGGACGCGCCGCATGCCTGCGCGCCAGCATCGTACGCTGGGCGAGTTCCCGAGAATACCGAAGCTTCAGCTCTTCGATGGTAGGGCGAATTTGCCGCATGGCATAAGTTAACCATCACGGAGAGCGGGCGTCGATGAGGAAACTGGGTCGCTGGGAACACCAATGCATTCGAGCCTTGGCGCCGAATGTCTCACGGAAAGCACAGTTACCGAGGTTGGATTGCTGGGAAGAATTGCGCACGAATGCGCGTGACGTGGGTAGGCGCATTCTATTCCAACGCTTCACTTCGACCTTCCGATGATGAGCGCCCACGCAAAAAAAGCCGGGACTCCTTTCGGAATCCCGGCTGTGATTTGCGCGGCAGCCTTCGGGCCGCCGTGTTAGCTAGGCTTGCTTAGTAGTCCATTCCGCCGCCGCCGTGGTGCGGGTCGGGCGCTGCGGCTGCCTTCTTCTCCGGGAGCTCGCTGACGACCGCTTCGGTCGTGAGGAGGAGGCCCGAGATGGAAGCGGCATTTTGCAGCGCGCTGCGGGTGACTTTGGTCGGATCGACAACTCCGGCCTTCACGAGATCGACCCACTCGTTGGTGGCGATATTGAGGCCTTCGTTGCCTTTGCGGCGCTTGGCTTCGCTCACGACGAGTGCGCCTTCGAGGCCGGCATTGTCTGCGAGCTGGCGAAGCGGGGCTTCGATGGCGCGGCGGACGATCTGTGCGCCGATTGCCTCGTCACCTTCGAGTTTGAGGGTGTCGAGCGCCTTTTGGGCACGGATGAAGGCGAGACCGCCTCCGGGGACGATGCCTTCTTCGACGGCTGCGCGGGTCGCGTGCAGCGCGTCTTCGACGCGGGCTTTTTTCTCCTTCATTTCAGTCTCGGTGGCTGCACCGACATTGATGACGGCGACGCCGCCAGCGAGCTTGGCGAGGCGCTCCTGGAGCTTTTCGCGGTCGTAATCGCTGGTGGTCTCGTCGATCTGGCGGCGGATCTGATTGACGCGGCCCTGGATGTCGGCCTGCTTGCCGGCGCCTTCCACGATCGTGGTATTCTCCTTGTCCACGGTGACGCGCTTGGCGCGGCCGAGGTCTTCAAGCTGAAGATTCTCGAGCTTGATGCCGAGATCTTCGGTGATGCAGCGTCCACCCGTGAGGATGGCGATGTCTTCGAGCATGGCCTTGCGGCGATCGCCAAAGCCGGGGGCCTTGACAGCGGCAACGTTCAATGTGCCGCGGAGCTTGTTGACAACGAGCGTGGCGAGGGCTTCGCCTTCGACGTCTTCAGCAATAATGAGGAGCGGTTTGCCAGTCTTGGCGACTTTCTCTAAGAGGGGCAGAATGTCCTTAAGGCTGGAGACCTTCTTCTCGTGGATGAGCATGTACGGATTGTCGAGGAGGGTTTCCATCGATTCCGCGTTGGTGACGAAGTAAGGGGAGATGTACCCTTTATCGAACTGCATGCCCTCGACGACGTCGAGAGTGGTCTCGATCGACTTGGCTTCTTCGACCGTGATCGTGCCGTCCTTGCCGACCTTGTCCATCGCATCGGCAATGATATTGCCGATCGCGGTGTCCCAGTTGGCGGAGACGGTGGCGACCTGCGCGATTTCCGTGCGGTCTTTCACCTTCTTGGAGATGCGTCCGAGTTCGGCGACGACTGCGTCGGCAGCCTTCTGGATGCCGCGCTGGAGGGAGGTTGGATTCGCGCCGGCGGTGACGTTCTTAAGGCCTTCCTTATAGATGGCCTCAGCGAGAACGGTCGCTGTCGTGGTGCCGTCTCCAGCGATGTCGCTGGTCTTGCTGGCGACTTCGCGCACGAGTTGGGCGCCCATGTTTTCGTACGGATCCTCGAGTTCGATCTCCTTGGCGACGGTGACGCCGTCCTTGGTGATCGTCGGGCTGCCGAATTTCTTGTCGAGGATGACGTTGCGGCCTGATGGCCCGAGCGTCGCCTTGACGGCTTTTGCGAGTTTTTCGATTCCGCGCAGGAGCGAGTGCCTGGCGTTTTCGTCGAACAATAGTTGTTTAGCTGCCATGTTATTTAATTAAGTGTGTTTGGTTGGAGTTTGGATTGTTATCCGATGATGCCGAGGATGTCGTCCTCGCGCATGATGAGATAGTTAGTGTCTTCGATTTTGATCTCGGTGCCGCCGTACTTGGAGATGAGGACCTTGTCGCCCTGCTTGACGGTGAAGGCGATCAGCTTGCCGTCGTCGCCGCGCTTGCCCGTGCCGAGCGCCACGATTTCGCCCTCCTGGGGCTTTTCTTTTGCAGTGTCGGGAATGATGATCCCGCCTTTTTTGGTCTCACCCGCGTCGAGCGGCTTCACTAGAACCCGGTCGGCGAGCGGACGCACTTTTACGTTAGCCATTTTTATTATGATTAGGTTGGTTTGTTTGTTTGTTTGTTTTGCTTTTCCCGTGACGCCAGACGGCCCATTCCATGAGGAGTCCTCACGGGACCGGCAGAGGCGAAACTGGTAAATCTTTGAATTGAAGAATTACTTCTTCTTCTCGTCCACGACCTCGAACTCCGCATCGACGACGTCCCCATGCTGCTTGGAAGGGCCGCCGCTTTGAGCATCGCCGCGCGGTTGCGGACCCGCTTCGCCTCCCGGCGATCCGGCGCCGGCTCCAGCGCTTGCGGCAGCTTGTTTGTAGAGATCTTCACTGACGGACTGGAACTTATTTTGGAGATCGGTGTACGACTTTTGAATAGCGTCCACATCGCTTCCCTTGAGCGTCTCGCGGACTGCCGCGATGGCGGATTCGATCTCCGTCTTCTTGTCTGCCGGCACTTTGTCTCCCAGATCGCGAAGCTGCTTCTCCGATTGGTAAGCGAGGTTGTCGGCGTTGTTGCGAATCTCCACCGCTTCCTTGGCCTTGCGATCTTCGTCGGCGTGAAGTTCCGCCTCCTGCTGCATGCGGGAGACTTCCTCCTTGGAGAGGCCTGAGCTTCCGGTGATGGAGATCTTCTGTTCCTTGCCAGTGCCGAGATCCTTCGCACTCACATGCAGGATGCCGTTCACATCGATATCGAACGTAACTTCGACCTGAGGAACGCCACGCGGCGCTGGCGGGATGCCGTCGAGATGGAAGGTGCCGAGCCGCTTGTTGTCGCGGGACATCGGGCGTTCGCCTTGAAGGACGACGATTTCGACGCCTGGCTGATTGTCGCTATATGTCGAGAAGATCTGTGATTTGCGGACCGGGACGGTCGTGTTGCGCTGGATCATCGCCGTGGCGACGCCGCCCGCCGTTTCGATGGCGAGGGTGAGCGGAGTGACATCGAGCAGGAGCACATCTTTGACGTCGCCCTTAAGGACTCCGCCCTGGATCGCGGCTCCGACCGCCACGACTTCGTCGGGGTTCACTCCCTTGTGGGGTTCTTTCCCGACAAGCTTCCGTGCCGTCTCGATGACACGGGGCATCCGGGTCATTCCGCCGACCAGCACGAGTTCATCGATCTCCTTTTCGCTGACGTTCGCGTCTTTCAAGCACGAGCGGACAGGTCCAAGTGTGCGCTCGAAGAGGTCGTCAGTGAGCTGCTCCAGCTTGGAGCGTGTGAGCGACTTGAGAATGTGCTTTGGCCCGCTTTGATCGGCTGTGATGAAGGGCAGGTTAATGTCGTATTGCTGGGAACTCGAAAGCGCAATCTTCGCCTTTTCCGCTTCTTCCTTGATTCGCTGCACGGCGTCTGGCTGCTTGGAAAGGTCGATGCCGCTGTCCGTCTTGAACTCAGCGATAATCCAGTCCATGAGGCGATTGTCCCAATCGTCTCCACCGAGATGCGTGTCGCCGTTCGTGGCCTTCACCTCGAAGACGCCCTCGCCGATTTCGAGCACGGAAATGTCAAATGTGCCGCCGCCCAGGTCGTACACCGCGATCTCTTCGTCGCTCTTCTTATCCAAGCCGTATGCCAGTGAGGCCGCAGTCGGCTCGTTGATGATCCGCTTCACGTCGAATCCGGCGATCTTGCCGGCATCCTTCGTGGCATTCCGCTGGGAATCGTTGAAATAGGCCGGAACCGTGATGACGGCTTCGGTGATTTTTTCACCGAGCTTTGCCTCGGCATCGGCCTTCAGCTTCGCGAGGATCATCGCCGAGACTTCCGGCGGGCTGTAGGTCTTCGTCTCACCGCCGACTTGCACTTGAATGTGGGCGTCGCCATTCGCGGCCTTCACCACGCGATACGGAACGCGATGCAATTCGCCCTGCACCTCGTCGAATTTGCGGCCCATAAACCGCTTTACGGAAAAAATGGTGTTCTGCGGATTGGTGATTGCCTGGCGCTTGGCCGCCTGGCCGACCACGCGCTCGCCACTCTTTGTGAAAGCGACGATTGATGGAGTGGTGCGTGCGCCTTCGGAATTTTCGAGAACCACCGGTTCACCGCCGTCCATCACCGCCATACAGGAATTGGTCGTGCCGAGGTCGATGCCTAAAATTTTTGCCATAATATTGCGAGTTGCTTGTATTGAAATGATCCCGGGTTCGCCTGAATTCGGGAGTGGTGGCCAAAGCAAGTAACGCTCCGTATGGCGACTAATCATGTAAGTTGCTTGTAATGACTAAGTTACAGCGAAGTGCATTCTAGACCGAGTGTGACACGATGGCGCGATAGGCCCGTCTCAAGTGTGCCAAAAGCGACGTCGTGACGCACTCCTATCGGGCCTTTGCGGACGGACGTCGCGCTCATCCGGCGTCTTTGCGATGTGCTACATTGGAGCTTTGGCATCTGCGGCGCCGGTTCGCGCTTTCGCATCCTTGGCGGCTGAAGTCCGCTTCGATTGAACGCGGAGCGGCTCCCTCGCAAGAGCAGGGCTGAGGATCAACTCCGCGACGGCCGCTTCCTGCAGCCGGATGTCTCCCAAGACTGTGCTCTTCCCCGAAAGCGTCTGCCCGTCCCACCGGAATGAATCGAGGTGAAGCACGGATCCGTCGGCAAGCCAGATGCGGGCGGCGCAGGGGGCAGGCGCGAAGTCGCCGCTCCCTTGGATAAGGGCCACCTGTTGAAGTGGAATCTGGACCGGGCCCAACTCGCTTTCCGCGGAGAGGTTTCCATCAGACACTGCTTGGATCGGCCCCACGACCGCATCGCCATTGTTCAGGATCGTGCTTGCGGCTGCGTACGCCGAAGGCGGCAGTTCGCCGCTCCAGGGCACAAGCTGGATATTGGAGACGACAGCCTGCCCAAAGGAACCGGATCCAAATAGGATGGCTTTGCCCAAGCCCGGAATTTCGGAATTGTTCTGCCTGGACGACTCGAAAACCTTCGCTCCGTCGATCGCGATCTGCATGAGCCCGCAGGCTCGATCCGCAAGGACGCGCACTCGGGACCGGGTGGTCTTTCCCACCGCGTCGGTCGAGATTTGTTTCACTATATTGCGATGGACGTTAGGCAGATGCACATTGACATTCACGTTCTGATAAGCCTCCGAAACGAACACAAAGGAATCCCCATCGGAGCCTAACACTTTTAGCTGGAAGCCAGCGCCGTCCGGTCGCGTGCTTGTAACATCGAAGGAGAAATCGAACCGTTCTGGCAGCCACTCTGGCGAAAGGGCGAGAATATTGTCGCTATCTGCCGAACCGGCCAAATAACAACCATCCAGGTAAATCCAGCTTTCCGATAAAGCTCCCACGGTGCGTTGGCTCGATTTCGCATCGAATCGATACATGTTCGCAATCGGAAAGTTTCCCTCCGGAATTGCGGTCGCCTTCAGGGAGAGGCGCCAGAAGGCAGCCCGTGAAATCGAGCGCGGACCGATGAAATCATTGTTATAAGTGAAAGCGGCTTCGTCCATCCCCGTGAGGTTTCCCCGCAGACGGTCGCCATTTCGCAATTCAAGAAGGGAGATTTGTTGCGATGCGCCACTGCCCGAGGCAGCCGCAGCGGCCGGCGCCGGCTTTGAGGCAGCTCTGGCAAGGAGAACGCCGGCGACTTGACCGGCGCCAATTTCCAGCACTTGTTTCGATTCGGTTTGCCAAACCAACGGACGTCCGCTTTCGCTTTTGAGCAGAGTGCCGGGCAGCCGCCCGCCGTTCTTGAAGATAAGAAATTGAGGCGCCGCGGCGGCTTTCGTCGGCGGATTGAGAGGCGCGCCGAGCTGCGAAAAGGTGAGCGTTTTTACCGCTGCCAGCGGAATATCGCAGGATCCGTAAGCCACGTGTCCCGCCAGGCGCCCATTGGCAACGTTCACCGCAGCGAGCTTCAGTTCACCGCTGTCGCCGAGGCTGGCGGTGCAGACCACTTTTGCAAGCGACGGCGGCGCGCTCGTTAAGCGAACGACCATATTCTCTTCCAAAGGCATCTCCCGCCCGTTAAAACGAAGGGATTCAGACGCGATCGATCCGAGCCTCCCGGCGGCGGGCGGTTGGCTGTCTTTCGTGAGCGTATCTCCCTCGATCGGGACATCGGCTTGTTCCGGCACGACACCACTCCACGGCTCCACCCGCAGGCTATTTAGCGCCAGGTTTGGATGTGGACCGCAGGGGTAAATGATAATTCCGCCTGGTGAAGGTATTGGTAGCGTTAGAGCATCGTTTTTGAGGCGATCGCGAAACGACATATCCTCCTCTTTGTGGCCATTGCGGAGAATAACGAGACGCTCGCGGATGCCGTCGTAAAGCAGGCGGTATTTGGAGGCGCCAGAGCCGTCTGACTCTTTGCCCATCACGCGTGTCGTGCCTTGATTGAAATTGCCGTTTATGAAGACGGTGTGCTCCAAGTCCCGGCTTCCCAGCCGAAAGGTCATCGAGCCTGTCGTAAAGGTGTTGGGAGCGTCCATTCCAAGGGGCTGAATCGCGATGTTGATGGCTTCCTCCTTCGCTTCTGGAACTTCCATGGAAACCTCGAAGCGCTTTGGCTCTCGCAGCCCGGCCGAGATCCAATGGCCGTCGTCGAACCGCAAGGTGGCGCCTTCGGCGGCGGCGGTTACTCCGACTGGCCTCTCTTTCCACGACGAGAGGCCGGCCGGGTCCGCCGCGGAAAACTCAAGGGCCGGCGCTGGCCTCCTGCCGAAGGCGATCCAGCGAATGCCGGGCCGGTCAAATGGAATCGTAGCGTGCCCGGCCAACTCCACCTCGAAGCGTTTCCCGTCCCGGCTGGTTACGTTGCCGAACAGCCAATCCCCGCCAGCGAGCTTCACGGTTGAATGGAGGGGTGGAAACGGACTGGTCGCAAGCTCGCCGGGGTCAATTCCATCGACGGGTTCCACGAGGAGATCCATGTCGTCGGAGGCGAAAGCCGTGAGATCCACCGCGTCGAGAACGATCTTGCGCAAATCGAGCGTGGGAATGCGGATTGGGCTGCTCGTGCCGGGAATTTGCCAGACGGCGACCGCATCTTCGATTGAAAGCAATTTTCCCCGAAGCTCGCCAACGCCTTGTAGGATAAGCGTATGCGGGCACAGATCCGATTTCGGCAGCGCCGTTTCGGTGCTGTCCGCGCCGGGCCCTTGACCGGGAATCGGGCGAACCAGCCCATCGCCGAAGAGATCGATGTCCGCGCCCGGGGGCAATTCTCCATGGGTGGACGCCACGAGGAATACGATCGCCAGCGTGGCGAAAGCGCTTCGGATGGTGCTGGACAAAAGCATCAAGAACCCAACCGTAGCGGAAAGCGTCCGGGAAGTCCGAGACGTAATTTTCGATCCGATTGAAGAATCGGCGATTGGCAAGCGGCGTCCAGACGGGGATATTCGACGCGTGAGCTACACGGTTTTCGCCCGCAAGTACCGGCCCCAGACGTTTGACGACGTGATTGGGCAGGAGCACATCACGCGCACGCTGAAGAACGCCATCGAGCAGAAGCGCCTGGCGCACGCCTACATTTTCGTGGGGCCGCGAGGGACGGGGAAGACTTCCACGGCTCGCATTTTGGCGAAATCGCTCAACTGCCAGAGCGCGCCCGCGCCGACGATCCTGCCGTGCGGCACGTGCGACTCGTGCAAGGAGATCGCCGCCGGGACGTCGCTCGACGTGCTGGAATTCGACGCGGCGTCGAACACGCAGGTGGACAAGGTGCGCGAACTCATTATCGACAACGTGAAGTACATGCCGAGCCGGGGGCGTTTCAAGGTGTACATCGTCGATGAGGTCCACATGCTCTCCACATCGTCCTTCAATGCGCTGCTTAAGACTTTGGAGGAGCCGCCCGAGCATGTGAAATTTTTCTTTGCGACGACCGATGTGCAAAAGGTGCCGACCACCATCCTGTCGCGATGCCAGCGCTTTGACCTGAAGCGGATTCCGACCGGCCTCATCGCCTCTCATCTTTTGGAAATAGCCCGGCGCGAGAAGATCGAACTCACGTCGGAAGCCGCCGAGGCCGTTGCGCGGGGAGCCGAGGGCGGGATGCGCGATGCCGAGTCGATGCTCGATCAACTCGTGGCGTTTTGCAGCGAGAAGATCGATGAGGCGGATGTTCTTTCCGTCTTTGGGCTCACCGCCCAGCAGACCGTCTCCGATCTATGCGAGGAACTGATCGGCGGGAACACATCCGCGGCGCTTGGAATCATCCATGCGCAGGCGGAGGCAGGGCGCGATCTTTCACGGCTCCTCAGCGACCTCATCACACACTTTCGGAATTTGCTCGTGGCGCAGGCCGATCCCGCGGGAGTGGCGGATGAACTGAGCGAAGCGGCAGTCCAGACTTTGGTCGAGCAGGCGTCGCGCATCTCCATCGAGAAAACGCTGGAGTTGATCGAGCAATTTGCCGCTGCGGAGCAGAGGATGAAATGGGCGCCGAATAAACGGATGCACTTCGAGATCGGGGCGATCCGGGCCGTGCAGACGCTTCGGCAGGCGACGCTCACCGAAGTGCTCGACACGCTCGCCGCGATGCGCGGCGGCGATGGGGCGCCCCCGGTCGAGCGACCGATGAAGCCTGCCGCCCCAATGCGTCCGGCTGCCGCCGCGCCCAAAACTCCTGCGGCCAAGCCGAAGGCTCCGCCCGCCGCGGCCCCAGCCAAATCGTCGGAACCGGTTGCCAAGATCGAGCCGACTGAGGCCGCGCCTGCCAGGGCGGCTGCCATCGAGCCTGCGACCGAGACTCCCATCGCCGAGCCGCCGCCGCGCATCCCATCGTCCCCGGCCGAAGCTGCGGCGCCCGTGGAATCCGAACCAGCCGCGCCTTCCGAAATCTGGCGCGCCGTCGTCGCGGCGGTCCGAAAGCGGCGCCCGCTGATTGCCGGATGGGTCGAGGCCGGAACGCTCCTTTCCGTCGAAGGCGGGAATGCGCTGGTCGGTTTTCCACCGTCGCAAGCGCTCGCTTCCGAATACTGCGGGCAGGCGAGCAATCGCCCACTCATAGAATCCGCTCTTGCGGAAGCCGCGGGGACATCGCTCACACTCAAATGCCAGGTGCGCGATGGACTGGCAGTGCCGGAGGCGGCTGCGCAACCCGAGGTCCAGCCCCAGCGCGATCCGGCAGACGTTTTTAAGGACGATCCGCTGATTCGCAAGGCGCTCGAAATTTTTCGAGCCGAAATCCAGCCAGCCTGATTAGTTACAACTTATGAACATTAAGAAAATGATGCAGCAAGCGCAGCAGATGCAGGCGCAACTCGAGAAACAAACCGTGACCGCTACCGCGGGCGGCGGGAAGGTAACGGTGACCGCGAATGGGGCGGGTGATGTCATCTCGATCAAGATTAGCAAAGATGTGGTGGATCCGGAAGACGTGGAGATGCTGGAAGACCTCGTGCTCACGGGAGTAAAGAAGGCGGTCGAGGAGGCTAAGGCCCTCGCTCAGGATGAAATGGGAAAGATGACAGGCGGAATGGGCCTGCCGCCGGGACTCGGGTTTTAAGCTGGGCGTCGGGCTAAGTCACTCCGATGCCCCCTCTTTCGCGGCTGGCGCTGCTATTTCTCGCAATCCTGTGCCTCCATTGCTTGGGAAACTGGGAGCTGCCGCTGCTGGATCGGGACGAACCGCGCTTTGCCGAGGCCAGCCGGGAGATGGTGCAGCGCAACGATTGGATCGTGCCGTACTCCGACGGGCGTCCGCGTTACGACAAGCCGCCGCTTATCTACTGGGCGCAGGCGGCGTCCTACCGTGTCTTTGGAGAGAACGAGTTTGGCGCGCGATTCCCCTCGGCGCTCTTTGCCGCAGCCACTTGTGTGATCATCGCAATATGGGGCAGCCGCATGGATGGCCTCGAATCGGGCCGGAGCGGATTTCGCGCCGCATTGATGTTCGGATTGTGCCTCCAGGCGCTCATTCATGGCCGGTCCGCAGTCGCGGATATGGCGCTGGTGTTTTTCGTGACGCTCGCCGCGTGGGCGGGTTGGGAAGGCCTGGACATGAGGACCCTGCGCCGGAATTCCGGACGGACGCCGATTGGGTTTGCCTTGATCTTTTGGGTTGCGCTGGCGCTGGGTTTTCTCACGAAAGGCCCCATCGCTCTCGTGCCGCTCGGGATGGTCGCGTTCATCGCTATGCGACGGCGTGGAGCCACTCCTCCGCGGACGCTCGAATGGGTGCTCGGAGCACTGCTTGCCGTCGGAATTGTCGCCGCGTGGGGAGTCCCGGCTCTGATCAGAACCCACGGTGAATTTGCGGCGATCGGGCTCGGGCGGCACGTGGTCGAGCGATCTTTCCGACCGATGGAAGGGCATGGGGCCAAGAGCAACTTATTCTGGCTGCTCTCCACTCCGTTCTACCTTGCCGGTCTGTTTCTGAGCTTTTTTCCGTGGTCGATTTGGCTTCCCGCGGCGATCCGCGACGGGTGGCGGCAGCGGAAGGCGGTCGGTCTTACAGCCGCCTATCTCTTATCGGGGATCGTCGTGGTATTCGTCATTTTCAGCGTCTATCGGACGAAACTGCCCCATTACACGCTGCCGGCCTTCCCTTTGCTCGCTCTGCTCATGTCGAGATGGTGGGAATTGCATCGGCCGCAGGCGCTCTTTTCGCGCTGGACGATTGGCGTCTCGGCGGCCACCGCCGCGGTGACACTCGTCGGATTCCCGCTGGTATCGCCGCAATTTGCTTCCCGGCAACTGTACCGCCGATCTGAAGCGTGGCTCGACCTCACGACCGAACTCGCGACGACGGCCGAGTATCAGGAGCCGAGCGTTACCTGGTATTTCCGGGGCAAGTTGCGGACCTTTCAGTCGCCGGTAAAAATTTCCAACGCCCGCGCCTGGATGGAGCAACCCGGTCCCCGCGCGATCGTGCTCCCTGAAGCGCGCGAGTTCGAGGCTCTTCAGCAGGAGCCGGTAAACTGGCGCCGCGTGGAAGTCTCCGGATTTAACCTCGCCCGCGGCGCTCGCGTGAACCTGGTTCTCGTGTACAAACCGGCGGATCGGCTCTTGTTTTAATGCGCGCAAGGGTACGCTGCTTTTGCTGCAATCACGATGTCCGCCCGAGGACTCGCTCGACATGTTGCCGGATTTCCGGCCACACCGTCTCCGGTAGGAGTTTTGTGAGGCAGTACGGCTCGGGGAATTGGCAATAGTCGAAGCAGGGGCGCAATGGACAGATGTCGCGGATGACCACCTGGTGGTTGTCTCCCCACGGGCGAAACCAATCGGGGTCGGTCGGCCCGAAAATGGAGATCGTAGGCCGGCCGCAACTGGCTGCGATGTGGCCCGGTCCGCTGTCGTTGCACACAAGCAGATCGACCCGCCCGAGCAGATCGACAAATTCCGGCGCCGAAAGCGCGGGCGCCACGGAATCGGAGAGCGCCGCAAGCCCGCTGCCGTAGCCGTCTGGATCCGGGATCAGCACAAGGTGAAAGTCGTACAAGGCCCGAAGATTCCGGAGGATCGTCGCGAAATACGCTTCGGGCCAGCGCCGGACGGCGATGCGAGCGCCCGCGTGGAGGCAGATCAGCGGTTTGCTTACGCCCTCCAGAAGAGAATCGACGCGCTCCGTCCGATACCGGGCGCGATCGAGGAACGGCGCGGCGGACTCCATGCCGCGAAGACCCATCGCCGCGCCGAGATCCCGCCAATCTTCCACCCGATGCTGCTTTTCTCTGGAACGGCGCGCGCACTCCGTGAGCAGCACGCCACTTGCCCCCCTAGGAAATCCGACGCGGCGCCGGGCGCCAGTCAGCCACATGAGCAAATGATCACGCGGATCTTGCCGGACGGAGACGGCTGCGTCGAAGCGCCCGCGCCTAAGCCTGGCGATCAGGCGGATGAGGGCGGACCAATCCCATTTCCAAAGCTTGTATTTTCCGCGGAAGACCGTCCACGGCGGATCGTATGTTTCAAAGCACAAGGCGGGAAACGTGGCCGCGAGGAGCGGACGGGCGTATCCCTTTCCTACCACGGTGATATCCCAATCCTTCGACGCCTCGCCGATCAGCGTGGTTGCAAAGGTAAGATCACCAAATCCCCAGAATTCCAGCAGGAGTAGCTTTGGGCGGGGTGGATGGGGATCTGGCTGCATCGAATTGCGGTGTCCAATAAGGTCTGGCGGCGCTGAGTCAAGCGCGGGGCGGGGGAATAGCCGTCCTTATGGCGCTCCTCGGAGCGTCCATTCTTTATCTGGAAGGCCCCGCTCCTTGACCAGGGTCGGTTCCCATCTACAATAGCACCCTCCCAATGAGCACCATCTCCTCCGCTCCCGTGCATGCTCCGAGCTTTGGCGAGGCGCTCGCTGCAGTGGGCCGGTGGGCGCGCCGGGAACCGCTTTCGGCAGTGATCGTCGCGGCAATTGCGTGCGTTTTGGTCTATTACTACGGCTTCTATGCCGGGTTCATGAGCGAGTCGGCATCCACCGCGAGTTGGGCCTTCTCGTCGTGGAATGCCGAGAACGATCTCGAACACGGGGCTTTCATCCTTCCAGTGGCGCTTTTCGTGATCTGGTGCCATCGCGCCGCGATCGTCGCTGCGCCCAAATCGTGTTCTCCGCTGGGATTGGTTATCGTTTTTGCGGGGATCTGCCTCTTTGTGCTTGCGATCCGGACCGTCCAGCCGCGGCTCGGGATTCTTTCGCTGCCAGTCCTCCTCTACGGGACGGTGCGGTACCTTTGGGGCCGGGATGTAGCACGGTATTTCCTGTTTCCATGCGCCTTCATGCTGTTCATGATCCCCGCCGGATTCATCATCTCTTCAACGGTGGGCTTGCAGACGCTTGCCGCGAAGATTGCGGCCAAGCTGGCCGGCATTTTTGGAATCGCCGTACTGGCCGATGGCGCGAATATCGCCGCGCTCAATGGCAAGTTTCACTTTGAAGTAGCGGGCGGCTGCTCCGGGATCCGTTCCTTGTCTGCGATGGTCATGCTGGCTGCGCTGTACGTTCATTTTACACAGCGCGAACTTTGGAAAAAAGTGGTCATCTTTGGCAGTTCGCTGGTCTTCGCGCTCATCGGCAATTTCATGCGCGTCTTTTCGGTGGTTTTGGTTGCGCAATTTGTTGATCCCGAGTTGGCTGGCGGCCTGTACCACACCTACTCGGGTTTTGTCTTTTTCCCCATCGCCGTCGGGGCGATGGTTGGCTTCAGTAAACTTTTGAACGGCGACTGGACGAAGCGGCCCCACGGCAAAGTTGAAGGTCAGAAAGTGGCGGGCCAAGGTGGCGCCGGTGCGCCCCCCGATTCGGCAGTTGGAGGCAAAGCAACCCGCCCATCGTACGATTATTGATGACGGGTGGCTGTGGCAGCGCCCGTTATGAGGGAGGTTACTCCTCTTCCTCGATCGTGCCCTCTCCCGCCGCGGAAAGCCGCACGTCGTGATCCGCCTCTTCCAGACCCTCATTGACCAGGGTCTCGGCGACACTCGCTTCATCTGCCGGCGTGATCGCAGGCGCCCGTGTCCCCGAGGCATCGGGCGATTTGTCCCATTCGATGATCGCCTCGACTTCGGGCGATGCCTCCGGCGTCTGGGGATCGACCGTTCCGGTGAGTTCGCCCTTCGCGAGGATACGGTCGGCCTCATTTGGGGTGCGGCGCCCATCCGTCTTAGCAATCTCGAGAGAGCGCTCCTCGACCATTTCCGGGCTGGCGACGCCAAGCCCATCGAAATGCGACAGTATCTTTCCGACTTGTTTTTCGCTCATACACCGAGACTTTCGTTTGAGCGGCTGTGTGCGGACGTCGCGCTTCCGGCGAGCGGGCAGCAAAATGCGGGAGCGCACCGACCGGACGCCGACTTTCCGTCAATGAAAGCCTTCCGGCGGGATCGCATTCAATTATTTCCCGAAGCGCTCTTCGATCTCAAGCGCAATCGCGGGCGAGTCTGCATCGATCAGCAGCACGGCGTTTTCCATGGCTCGCATCAGTCTCAATGCCCTTGGCGCATCCGCTTCGTAACGACGATCGCTCTTGCGCGGCTGCGCTGGGTGGTAGCGCTTTTCGATTACCTGCGTCTCTGCATTAAAGAACTGCGCGGCGTCGTCTGGGCTGGCCCATTCCGTCTTCCAAACGAGCGCGCCGCCGTTTTGAAATGCTAGATAACGGTCGCCGCGCCAGCCTGCGGCAATTTGCTCGGCTACTCTCGCGTCGATTGCAGGGCTTAGCTGTATGCGCATCGCCAGCTCGCCCACAGTGTTATCCGCGCCAGCCGCTTCGCCCTTGAGAGTCGTCTCTGGCCATGCAATCGCCAGCGGTTCTTCTGGCGGATTCGCCATATACTTCTCGGGATGCAGGATCTGTGCGGTGGAGCGTGGAGGATTCGCAAAGGCCCGGGATAAGGCCTCGTATCCGCCCGCCGCCATCACGGCTCCACAAAACTCCTGGCCGCGCATATAGGGAAAAATGAGGACTTCCTGCAGAAATTTCGGAGCTTTCTGAAGTTGATCCATGTTCTGACTGAAGGATGAAGTGAGATTCTCCTTGAGCGCTTTCAACGACATGTTCTTAAGCATATACTCGCCCATCACGACCGTGGCTTCGCCTTCCACTAGCGCGCTGGCGGCTTCCGAGCGGTCGTCGTTATCCTTAATCTCCAACGGCAGTCTCGTGAGATTAAAATGCTGGTCTTGCAGAGCGTGTGTGAGTTCGTGGGCGAGAACGATTCGATTCTGCGCCTGATCGAGCGCGGCGTTCTCAAACATGAAGAGCTTGTGCTCGTGTTGATCGTAGAACGCCGCGACCTGTTCCCCGATGAGATCGATGTATTTCTCTCGCAGCGGATAGTGTTCGGGAATCAGCCCAAGGCGGGATAGCGCGGCGGCCATTTGCGCAAATTCCTTTTCGGAAAATGTCTGTGCCAGTTTGCGAGCCAGCACAGACTTAATCTCTTTGCGGGTGACAACGTCATAATCGACCGGATGCAAAAACGGCAGTCCGGTGATTTCAGCGACTTGCTTCTCGATCGCGGCGCGCTCCGTCTGCAGCGCAGCGAGCGCCTTTGCCTTGCCGCTCGCTTCGACCAGACCGTGGAGGCGCATGTTTTCCTCTTCGCGCATGCGGATGATCGTCTCCAGACGATGCTGGCTGGCGGAGCCGGGTCGCACCTTGAACCACACGACACCAGCGCCGCAAATTGCTCCGCCGAGAAATAGAAGGAGGGCGGCGAGAATGCGCATCGATTCAAGCTGTGTCTGTGATCGAAACGTTTCAACTGCGGATTTGCGGGATGGCGCAAAGGAGCGGAGTCACTCGCGTCTTACCCTTCCCTCAACGCATAGCTCCTCGCCTCTTCCGGCGACATGCTTCGGCCCGAGCGCCGAGCGCTTTCGACTTCCGCCAGATGAGGCGAAGCGCCGGTGAGAATCTTCCGCAGCGCGGGGTGATCGGCGGGCGCAGGCGAGAAGCCATATTTTTCCCGCAACGATTCCGCTGCACCGAGCAGCCGGGCGGCTCCCGGCTGCTGGCGAGGATGGTCAGTTGCGCGGGCAGGCGCGCAGGGGCGCAGGGGCGCAGGGGCGCAGGGCGCAGGGCGCAGGGCGCAGGGCGCAGGGGCGCCTCCGAGAGAGTCGCGCACGGGGCGATCACATGTTCGCAATTGTCGAATACGAGCAACAGCCGGCGTGACCGTAAGAAATCGGAGAGCGTCGCGGCGAGCGGGCGGTCGGACTTCTGGCGGACGTTCAACGCCCGCCGCCACCGCTTCCGCGACAAGACGGGGATCGTCGATCGTGGCAAATTCGACCAGCCAAAGGCCGTCGGGGTATTGATCGAGAACGTCCGCCGCGACCTGCAGCGAGAGGCGCGTTTTTCCGGCCCCACCTGGCCCGGTGAGCGTGAGGAGATGTGTTGTCGGCAGAAGCCGGCGCACCTCTCCGATCTCGCGTTCGCGTCCGATGAAGCTGGTGAGCTGCACCGGCAGATTGTTGGAGACGCTCTCCAAAGACCGGAGTGCCGGAAACTCCGAGGGCAGATCGGCCGCCGCTACTTGGAACAGGTGCTCGGGACGCGCCAAATCGCGAAGGCGCACCGCGCCCAGTTCGCGCAGCGCTTCCGTCGATATCGATAAAAATAAAGGTAATCGTGCCGCTCGGCCGGACGTTCATTTCAGCGGCATACTTGCCACGAGGCGGGCAGGTGCGCACCCGCAATTGCTGTTTTCAGACGTTGCCGCGCCGGCAGTCGGCACGGCCGCATGGCGGGAAGCGCGCTATCCGAAAAACGGACTGGCCAAACCATTGGCGAAAGCGGTTTCCTCGGCGGCAAATCCATGAGCGATACTTCCCAACCGCACGACAGCCTCGTGCGCCATGCGTTTAGCCAGACTGAACACGCGGCGTCTTTCTTTCGAGAGAACGTGGACAGCCGCCTGGCAATCGCGATCGATTGGAAGGGCCTTCAGCGAATCGACGGCTCGTTCGTAGACGAACATTTGCGCCAATCGCAGAGCGACCTGCTCTTTCAAGCGCCGTTTGCGGGCGCCGACGGCGAGAATCGACCCCTATTTCTCTACCTCCTTCTTGAGCATCAAAGCACAATCGACCGGTGGATGCCGCTGCGAGTGCATCGCTATGCGGGGCGGATCTGGCAACAATACATTGAAAGGCATGGCAAAGCGCGACGGCTGCCGCCGATTGTGCCGCTCATCCTGGCGCAGGTGGCGGGCGGATGGCGAGTGCCGATTCAATTCCACGATCTGATCGAATGGCCCAATAACGAGCCGGTTCGCTCGGTTCTCGAGCCGATGCAGCCACGTTTCGAGCACGCTGTAATCGATCTGGACACGATAAACCTTCCTT
The DNA here is from genome assembly GCA_038238905.1 of Chthoniobacterales bacterium. GTDB lineage: Bacteria > Verrucomicrobiota > Verrucomicrobiia > Chthoniobacterales > Chthoniobacteraceae > JBBSFI01. Next base: position 84,789 of record JBBSFI010000009.1, read on the forward strand.
CGATACGAGGCGATGCGCACGCGCGGTTGATGCAATGCTTGCTGAAGATTCGCATCGCGATGGACCCGGAGCAATGGATCGACGGCGCCCTCGCTCTTATAGTCGAGGCGATGCGAGGTCCAGAACCGATCGCCCACCTCCAGGCATATCTGCACTACCTGCTGAGCGTGGCAGACTTGAAACCAGCGCAGTTTCGAGCCAAGCTACTGGCGCGCGCCATTCCAACCGACACCGTTAACCTAATCATGAGCACCGCCGACTACCTGATAAACGAAGGGATGGAGAAGGGAATGGAGAAGGGAATGGAGAAGGGGATGGAGAAGGGAATGGAGAAGGGAATAAAAAGGGGCCGCGAAGAGGGATCGTTGATTGGGCAGGTTCAAATGTTGCAGCGAGTTTTGGGACGGCCGGTGGAACTGTTTTCCGCGCTGGAGAAACGCTCTCGCGAGAGCCTTGAAGCGGCAATTGCCGCTCTGGAGCGGGATTTGCACGCGAAGCTAAAATAAGCTCGGCGTGCACGCGCCACCGGTAGAGCTGCCCTGCCTGGCCACTAAGCTCCTGCTTGGGTTCGCCGAAGCGAAAACCGCTAAAATTTCCAGCATTTCGTGCTCTATTGAGGGATCCCCTACTCAATGGTCAATCCTTTTATCGGTGAAATGAAATCGATCCCGCGCCGGACCTTCCTCAAGGGCATCGGCATTACCATGGGCCTGCCGCTGCTTGAGGCCATGTCGCCGGTATTTGCGCGCGCCGATGGCGGGATCAAGACGCCGCGCCGCATGGTTGCCGTTGAGACAAATATGGGCATCATGCCACAGTTTTTCTTTCCCGAACAATCGGGCGCGGAGTATGCATTGACGCCTTATTTGGAGAAGTTGGCGGCTCATCGGAAGAACTTCACGGTGCTTTCGGGAGTGAGCCATCCGGGAGTCACCGGCGGTCACGCGGCGGAACGCTGTTTTCTCACCGGCACGCCGCATCCTGAGCAGGGCGGCTTCCGGAATTGGGTGTCGATGGACCAGTACGCCGCCGAACTGGTCGGAAACGAGACACGCTACCCGTCGCTTACGCTTGCGATGACGAATGAGGGAGGCCCCACGCTGAGTTTCACGCGCAGCGGAGCGCCGATCTCTCCTGAGAAGAGCCCGCGCAAGCTATACGAGAAGCTTTTTGTGCAGGGCAAACCCGAGGAAGTAGAGGCAAATGTGGAGGCGCTGCGACAGGGCCGGAGCATGCTCGATTTCGTGGGAGGCGAGGCCGCTCGCTTGCAGAAGTCGCTATCAAAAGGGGATCAGCAGCGGATGGACCAGTACTTCACCAGCGTGCGCGATCTGGAGCAGCGGTTGCACAGTTCCGAGGCATGGGAGCACAGACCGAAGCCGAAAGTCGATGCCAAACCACCCGACGATGTCACTGATGCGCGCGAGTTTGTGCTTCGGACGAAGCTGACTTTCGACATGATCAAGCTCGCGCTTGAAACCGATTCGTCGCGGCTCGTGACGTTATTCATCGACACTACTGTCATCCATAATATCACTCACCATGGTAATCGTCCCGAGGTGATTGCCGACCTTCGATCGAAGGAGGAAGGGCAATTCGGCGCGCTTAGCGGTTTTCTAGACGCCCTTGCCGGCTCCAAAGAAGAAAACGAAACCCTCATCGACCGTACGATGGTCCTTTACGGTACGTGCATGGGCAGCGCCAATTCGCATTCCAACGTGAACCTGCCGGTGCTCCTGGCCGGTGGCGGATTCAAGCACGGGCACCATCTTGCTTTCGACAAGGTGAATAACTATCCACTCACAAATCTATACCTATCGATGCTCCAGCGCCTCGGAATACAAACCGATAAGTTCTCGACTTCCACTGGGACATTTCGGGGATTGGAAGCTGCATGAGGTCAGGCTGGATCTTTTTCGCGCTCCTTTTGTTCGCGACGTCCTCCGCTTCGGCTGCGATGGAGGAGACGGCGGCGTTTTTTGAGGATCACTGCGTCGACTGTCACAATCCCGACAAACGAAAAGGGAACCTCGATCTCACGGCGCTCCCGGCCGAATTCGGGAACCTCGACGCGTTCAAGCGATGGGTGAAAGTGTACGACCGCATCAAAGCCGATGAGATGCCGCCAAAGAAGGAGGAGCGCCCGTCCAAGGCGCAGAGGGATGCGCTCCTTGGCTGGTTGCACGACTCCCTCGCGGAGGCAGAGGAGGCCCGCATCGACGAAGCGAATCGTACGACAGTCCGGCGCATGACGCGGTCCGAGTATGAGAATACGATGCGCGACCTTTTCGACGCACCTGGGCTTGCCTTAAAAGGAGATCTTCCCGCCGACGGCCTGGCGCACGGGTTCGACAAGAACAGCGATGCGCTCGACATCTCGCACGTTAATCTTGCTAAATACATAGAGGCAGCCGACCGGGCGCTCGACATCGTGATCGCGACGAGGCCGGAGGCGCCGCCTGTTGTCAAGCAACGCATCTCCCTTGCAAATCCCGCTGGCTTCGTAGCGCACGTTCTGATGCGGGGCGATGGCGTCCTCCTTAAGAATAAATTGCCCGATCCTGATTTTCCGCCAGCGGGCGCGCATGACCATATCGATCAGGGCGCGCACGAACGGATGGGTTCATTCCACGATGGCGCGAGTGTGGGCCTGTTTCGGCCCGAGGATGAGTCATTCAGTCCATATTTTACCGATTTTGTCACCCTTCACCCCGGTCTTTACAAGATTCGCACGTCATTTTGGAGTTTTCAGTGGGATAAGGGCGCCGTTCTTCCCGCGCGGGGTACGGAGGTGGCGCGCCTGTCGGTGGTCCAACTGACGGGCGATGGGCGAGGCGGACAGCACCCGAGCAACGTGCTCGGCTACTTCGATGCGCCGTCGCTTCGCGAGCAGGAGCATGAAGTCGTCACATGGATGAATTACAAAGAAATCATTGGATTCAACGCGGCCTCGCTGGCGCACGCTGAAACACGCGGGCCGCTTCGCGCGATGGGATTCACGGGGCCTGCAATCGCTTGCGATTATCTCGATATTGAAGGGCCTCTGAACGACATATGGCCGCCCAAATCGCATCGCGTGCTCTTCGGAAATCTTCCGCTGGCAGAGTTTAAGAACGAGGAGCACCCCGACGTGCATCCGCCAGTTCACAAGCGCATCCGTCAGGAAGTCGGAGCCGGCAAGAACCAACCAGAGCCAGCCCCTGGAGTCTGGACGGTGCAGAGTAGCGATCCACTCGCGGACGCAGACCGGCTGCTCGCGGTTTTCCTGCCGAAGGCCTTTCGGCGGCCTGTTGCAGAGGAAGTCCGCCGCAAGTATGTCGTTCAAGTCGAGGTCCGCCTGAAATCCTGCGATTGCTTCGAGACGGCCATGCGATGGGTTTACCGTGCGGCGCTCTGTTCTCCCGATTTTCTTTATCACTTGGAGCCCGCTGGCCGGCTCGATGAATTCGCTCTCGCCAGCCGCCTCTCCTATTTTCTATGGAACACGATGCCGGATGAAGAACTGGTAAAGCTTGCGGCCTCGGGCGATTTGAGCAAGCCGGAAGTTCTTGGCGCCCAAGTTGAGCGTTTGTTGAAAGACCCAAGGTCCCTGCGCTTCGTCGAAGATTTCGTAGGACAATGGCTCCGGTTGCGTGAGATCTCCGCAAACGATCCCGACCGCAAGCTCTACCCGGAATTCAGTCCCTACTTGCAGGACTCGATGGTAGCCGAGACACGCGGCTATTTCCGAGAGTTGATTGAGAAAAATCTCGATGCGTCCTATCTCGTTCGCTCGAATTTCGCCATGTTGAACGAGAAACTTGCCACACACTATGGGATACCCGGAGTTACAGGGTCGCAAATTCGGCGGGTGCCGCTTCCTGTGGGCTGTCCGCGGGGAGGATTCCTCACGCAGGGCGCCGTGCTGAAGGTCACTGCGAACGGAACAACCACGTCGCCAGTGCCGCGGGGTGCTTTCGTCATGGCGAAGCTTTTGGGAGAGCCGCCAGAACCGCCTCCGGCAAATACGCCAGCCATCGAACCGGATGTACGCGGGGCCAAAACTATCCGAGAGCAACTCGACAAGCATCGTTCCAACGCGACGTGCGCCTCCTGTCACGCAAAGATCGATCCGCCGGGATTCGCTCTGGAATCTTTCGACGTCATCGGCGGATGGCGATTGCGCTATCGCTCGATCGGCGACGGCGATCCGGCCCCTCGCGGCGCCATCGATCCATTCATAGGCATCGGATTCAAGCTGGGGCCGCCGGTCGATCCATCGGGCGTTCTTCCAGATGGGCGCACATTTGGGGACATTACGGAGTTCGAATCGTTGTTGGCGGCTGAACCGGAGCGGCTCCTGAGAAACCTTGCCCGGCAGTTCATCGTCTACGGCGCCGGCCGCGACGTGGGATTTACCGATCGAGACGAGATCGATCGGATCGTGACGCGCACCAGCAAACAGGGCGGAGGCCTGCGAACCTTGATCCATGAAGTCGTGCAAAGCACCCTGTTTCAATCGAAGTGAAAACCTCCTTGCTTAAAGCCATGTGTCGAATGGCGGTCGCTCTGACCCTTGGTGTGGCTTTCGCGGTCGCGGCCGATCCCGAGATCCAGCCTGATTCCGTTCAGCATCGCATCACCGGTCTCTTTTCGACGGATCGCGAGAACGATCTTCGCACCGCCGTTAAGAAACTCCCAGGTATCACGCTGCTAAGCATTGATTTCGCGCGCGGCGAGGCGACGTTTGCTTACGACCGGGCAAAGGTGTTTGGAAATGGAAAGCCGGAACAGATCATCGAGCGGTTCGACAATCTGTTGCGTTCCGCTTCCTCAAACACTTTCGGAGTAAAGCCGCTGTGCGCCACGCCCAAAGAAAAACTCACGCTTGTCGAGATTGCTGTAGCGGGCCTCGATTGCAAGGCATGCGCCCTGGGAGCCTACGAAGTGATAAGCGGCATCGATGGTGTCGCGCATGCGACAGTAAGTTTCAAGGAGGGGCGCCTTACGGCGTTGATCGATCCCGATAAAACAAACCGGGCCGCTTTGGAAGACGCGCTAAAGAAGCACGAGGTGGATGTGCTCGCAAAATAGCAACGGGCGTCCATATCATTCGAACATTCGATCGGCACTTGAAACCAACACGGCGACCAGCGGGCCAGATTAGCGGTGCGGCTTGCGGGTGATGAGCACGACGGCTGCCAATATGATGCCCCCGGCGGCGATGATTCCTTTCGAAACCTCCTCGCCGAGGACGAAATGTCCAAGCAGCACGGCGATGAAGGGATTTACGTAAGCGTATGTCGAGACGCGGGCGGGCGTGCTTACCTGGAGCAGCCAGGCATATGCTGTAAAGCCGAGCAGCGACCCAGCCAGCGTCAGATACGTGAAGGCCCACGCGGAAGCGGGAGTGACCTGGCGTAGATCGAAACCTCGTGTTTCTCCGAGGATCACACCTGTTAGTATCTGCAAGGCGCCGCCCGCTAACATCTGCATCGCAATCGCGAGGAGATGGTTTGCAGGCAGCCTTGCATGGCGCGAGTAGATCGATCCCAACGCCCAGCAGAGCGTCGCAAACAAAAGCACGCTCGCTCCGCGGGGATCCACCATGCGCGAACCCGTTGGGGCGCGAATGGCGACGATTAGGGCAACGCCGGTGAAGCCAGCGGCGAGACCGAGCGCCACGAGGGCATTTGGCCGCTTGCCGTTTGGGCGAAGCCAGTCGAGGAGATTTATCCAAAGCGGGGTCGCTGCAATTATGAGCGCTGTCAGTCCAGACGGCACTGTCTGCTCCGCCCAACTCACTCCGCCGTTTCCCGCGACGAGAAGCAGACTGCCGATGATGAATGCGCTCACCCAGTGATACGGCGCAGGGCGCACGGCTCCACGGAATCTTAGAATCCCGTAGAGGATCGCGCCGGCGAGCGTAAATCGTGCGCCCGCCATGAGAAACGGGGGGATGGAGCCGATCGCTATACGAATTCCGAGATAAGTGCTGCCCCACACGATATAGACTGCCGCAAAAGCTGTGAGAACGAGCCATGATGGCGGCGGTTGCCTGCGGGCTGCGGTGCTTTCGTGCGCCAGTGCAATTGCCGTCGCGCTCACGGCCTCTTCCCCTCCGTGTTGCAAACGAGGTCCGCCTGGGCGCTGAGAATGGCGTGCGGCATGGAAAGTCCCGCGGAAAGATAGATGTCGCGCAGAGCCAAAAACGCAAGCCGTTGGGCTGGCCTTGGCGGCTTGTTGTCGCGAGTGATGTGGGTTGATGCCTGGCTTTTCATAAGATTGGGTTGTCCTTGCGAGCCAGGGCGGGAAATAAAAAACCCGCAGCGGTGACTCGCGGCGGGTTGTTGGAAAATCGTTAGCTCAGATAATCACGAAATCAACCTGCCGATCCGGGCGAAGGCCCAAACGAGAACGCTTCGCTTCATGGGGCAAATCCCCTGGAGCGAGTGCGTCTCGGCGGTGGCGGCGTGGCGGTTCATTTCGTTGCGATGCCCTTTAAGGGGGCGATCCCGGCTTGTCAAGTCCGCGCGAACCGACGAGCGTCAATGCGGAGCGTGTAGGGCGGTTCCCTACGCGTCGCATAAGGCGCCGGAGTACCGCACAAAGCGGCGGCGCCCAACATGACACTTCGTGTGCGTCCAATAAAGTGAGTCCTTCCGTGAACCCCGGAAAGCCGCTCCTCATCAATCCTTCACCCATCGCCAGCGCCATTACTTCCGGTCGTCCGCTGTTGTGTGCGCTTACTGCTCTCTGCTTGCTCTGCTGCATGCCCGGAAGCATTTTGTTTGGATCCGAACGGCCTGCGAGCAAAGCAGAGGCGATTCAGACGAAGGGTGATACGCCTGTCGCAGGCGTTCCGCCGATCCTCTGTTTAAGCCAGGCACGTAACATCGCTTTCCAACGCAATTGGGATCTTGTGGCCTCCCAGGCAAATGTCGAGCAGGCCGCGGCGCAGAAGATTGTGTCGCACGAATTTCCCAACCCGACGCTCGCGTGGTCCACCGCGAAAGTGAATGCTGGCGGCGGAAATGCGCCAAATAGCACGGGTGGTGGAAATTCGATTTTCGACCGGAGTTACGATACGATTTTCGCGGTCAACCAGCTTTACGAGATTGGCGGGAAGCGGACCGCGCGGCAGAATTCCGCGCAAGCGGGGTATGAAGGAGCGATTGCGAGTTTTCGGGATGCCCGACGCACGCTCGATCTGGGCGTGAGCAAGGCGTATATCGCAGCAATTCTTGCCGCGGAAAACGTAAAGGTGCTCACGCAGTCGGCTGCATCGCTGCGCAAAGAGGCGGATATTGCCGCGAGCCGTCTCAAGGCGGGCGATATTTCGGAGGCCGACCGCGGTCAAATTGAGATTACAGCCGACCAGCTCGAACTCAGCGCCGATGCCGCGCGCAGCACCGATTTCGCGGCCCATGTGGCGATCGAGGTTCTGTTCGGCGTGCGGCATCCGACGGGCAGGTGGAAAGCTTCGGAAACGCTCGCTGAACTCGCGAATCTGTCGCCCGATTTGCGAGGCGGCGATCCTGAGACCCGCCCAGATTTGGTTGCGGCGGAAGCCGCGGTGCGGAAGGCGAGTTACGATCTGGCACTGCAGAAGGCGATGCGCATTCCCGATCCAACGTTTCTGGCGCAGTATGAGCATCAACCGCCGGATCAATCGAACACTGTTGGAATCGGAATCACCTTTCCTCTGCCGATTTGGAATCGGAATGGCGGGAATATACACGCTGCTGAAGCGGTGCGCGCGCAGGCCGAAGCGCAGCTTGGGAAGGTGCATACGCAAGTTTGGGCGGACATCGCGACATCGGAAGACGCGTACGTGGAGGCATCGCGCCGATGGCGGCGCTACGAACGCGAGGTGAGGCCGCGAGCGGCCAAGGTGCTCGAAAGCATCGAGTATTCCTATAAGAAGGGCGGCGCCGCCCTCGTCGATCTTCTCCAGGCGGAACGCAACGACAACGATGTACGTGTCGCAACGGCGCAGGCAATGGCGGATTGCGCCACCGCCGCCGTAACTCTCACGCTTTCACGCAACAGCACGCTCGACCGGGCAACCTCGCATCCGCTCAAGACGCAAAGATAATTTATGTTCGCTTCGTTCTTTTCACAGGCCGACAACGTTTTTGCCCAATCGCGCCAAGCGCGCATCCGAAGGGACTGCTGCTCGCTGCGGTTCGCCGCTTTTGCTTCGCTCATGCTTGTATTGCCAGCATGCCGAAAGGCAGAGAAAAACCCCGACGAAACGCCGGAGGCGCGCGTCGACGGCGACCGCGTGATATTGAAGGAGCACTCGCCGAAGCAGGCGTCTCTCGCGATTGAGCCGGTGAAGCCAGCCGGCGCGAATGTTCTCACGGTGAATGGCCGCCTCGTGTGGGATGAGTCAACCACCGTAAGTGTCTTTTCACCGGTCGCCGGACGCGTAAGCAGCATCAGCGCCGAGCTTGGCGAGGAGATTCAGAAGGATGAGGTGCTGGTTACAATTTTCTCGCCAGATTTCGGCCAGGCGCAGGCGGATGCGAGCAAGGCCGACGCCGATTTCAAACTTTCCAAGCGCACACAGGAGCGGACGCAGGATCTTTTGAAGCATGGGGCGGCCGCGCAAAAGGATCTCGAAGCCGCCCAGGACGACTTCGATAACAAGCAGTCTGAGCTAAAACGCGCGGTGGCGCGGCTCGAACTCTATGGCGGAAAGCTAGGCTCGATCAACGGGTTATATCCACTGCAGGCGCCTATCGGCGGAAAGCTGGTCGAGAAACATATCAACCCGGGCCAGGAAGTCCGTCCCGACCAGATGCTCGCAAATTTGGCTCAATATACGAATCCGCTCTTCGTAATCAGTAATCCAACCAAACTCTCTGTTCTGCTCGACGTAACCGAACTGGATCTGGAGAAGTTGAAGGCCGATCAGCCAATTGCGATTCGGTCCCGGGCATACCCCGAACGCGAGTTTATCGGCAAACTGCAGGTAATCGGCAGCGCACTCGATCCGCAGACGCGGACGATCTTTGCACGCGGGTTTGTCGAGAATCCAGGCGGCTTGCTTAAAGCGGAGATGTACGTTTCGGTGGATATCGACCTCGGGCTGGCGTCAGATCCCGAGGCCATCGCCGGATCGCCCGACGATCCAAAAAGCCCGGAGTTGAAAGCAAGTCCACGAGCGCGCGTGGAAGTTCCCGTGAAAGCGGTGTTTTCCAAGGAAAACCACCATTACGTCTTTCTCGAAAAGGCTCCGGGGGAATATCAACGGCAATCGGTCGAAGTCGCCGGAGAGCACAACGGGCAAATTTCCGTGGTTGCGGGATTGACCGCCGGCCAGCGGGTTGTCACCGACGGCTGCTTGTTGCTTGAGTCTCTCACGGAAGGTGCAGGAAAGGACTAACCGCGCCGATGGGAAAGCTTACAATTTACGCTCTGCGACATAAGGCAATCGTCCTCGTGCTGCTTGCGGCATTCACGTTTGCAGGGTGGTCCGCATTCCAGCGCCTCCCCATCGAGGCGTATCCCGACGTAACGAACGTCTCGGTGCAAATTATCACTCTGTTTTCCGGTCACGGCGCCGAAGAGGTGGAGCGGCTCGTCACGATTCCGATCGAAAATCAGATGAATGGGATTCCGAAACGCGTTTCAATGCGTTCGATTTCGCTTTTCGGCCTTTCGCAGATAACAATCGTTTTCGAGGACGACGCAGACAGCAATTTTGTGAGGCAGCAGGCTTTCCAGGCACTCGCCCAGGTGAATCTCCCGACGGGCGCCAATGCGGGATTGTCCCCGGACTCGACGCCGGTTGGCGAGATCTTTCGTTATACTCTGCAAGCGCCTTCTGACTTCCCCGCGGTCGAGCTAAAGGCCCTGGAGGATTGGGTGGTGGAAAAGCGATTCCGGACCGTGCCTGGGGTGGTTGATGTGGTCGGGTTTGGCGGTCCGACCAAGCAGTATCAGGTGTTGATCGATCCCGCAAAGTTGCGCTCCTATAACATCCCGCTCAAGCAGGTCTTCGATGCGCTTTCCAACGGCAATCGGAACGCTGGGGGCTCCTATATCGAACATGGGCCGGAGATGTATATCGTGCGCGGGCTTGGTCTTATTAGGAGTCTCGATGATATCGCCCAGATCTCGGTGGATACACGCAATGGAACTCCGATCCGCATTAAAGATCTGGGCCGCGTCGCGGTAGGGGACCAACTACGGCTCGGCCGCGTCGGTATGTTGATTCCGGGTCATCCCGACGAGGACGATGTAGTGCAGGGGATCGTTATTTTGCGAAAAGGAGAAAACGCGCTCGACGTCCTCAAGGAAGTCCGCGCCGAGGCGGGCCGCATCAATGCCAGCTACCTTCCCAAAGGCGTGCGGCTCGTTCCTTATTACGATCGCACGGATCTCATCGATCGCACCCTGCACACCGTCCGCCATAACATGATTGAGGGCATCGCGCTTGTCCTTCTAGTGCTGATTCTCTTTCTGGGTTTGGGCAATTTCCGTTCCGCCCTGGTCGTCGCAGCCGTGGTGCCGCTTTCACTTCTAGGCGCCTTTTTGTTGTTGGATTTGAAAGGCATTCCCGCAAACCTCATCTCCATGGGAGCCATCGATTTTGGCATCATTGTCGATTCGGCGGTGGTCGTCATAGAGAACCTTCTGCGCCTCATGGAGGAGCGAAAGACCACTTTCCGCGAGATCCCATCGCTTATAGTCAAAGCGGTTTCGGAGATGGGCCGGCCCATCCTATTTTCGAAGGCGATACTGCTCACGGCCTTTATTCCCCTTTATACCATGCAGCGTGTCGAAGGGAAAATCTTCCGTCCGATGGCGCTTACGCTCACCTTTGCGCTCATTGTAGGAACTCTTTTGGCGCTCACCGTTGTGCCCGTGCTGGCTAGTTACGCCGTTAAAGGGAAGATCGCAGAGCACGAGTCGTGGCTCGTCCACCGGCTTCTCGCGGCATATCGTCCGATGCTCGACCGGGCGACGAGAGCGCGCTATCTCGTCATGGCATTTGCCGTCTGCGCCTTGGTTTTGATGGGCGTCGTCCTCGGGTTCCTCGGCTCGGAGTTTCTGCCCAAACTGGATGAGGGAGCGCTCTGGGTGCGCGGGTTCATGCCAGAGACCATCTCTCCCTCGGAAGCAGACCGACTGGTGAAAAAGACACGCGAGGTGTTGGCGGGTTTTCCTGAAGTGAACCGGGTCGTCTCACAATTGGGCCGTCCTGACGATGGCACGGATGTCAATGGATTCGATGTTGTCGAAAACGGAGTTCCGCTCAAGCCTCGCGACGAATGGACCAGCGCGCATACGCGCGAGGAGCTTTGCGACGCTATGAAGGCGCGTCTCGCGAAGGCGCTGCCAGGCGTCGAATTTCAATTCAGTCAAGTTATTGAAGATAACGTGAACGAAGCGGTCTCAGGCATAAAAAGCGAGTTGAGCGTGAAGATCTTCGGCGAGGATCCGGAAGTCCTGCAATCGATCGCGAGTCAGATCGTCGAAGTGATCAAGAAAGTCCCGGGGGCGGCGGACGTCGGCACAGACGAGTTGCTCGGGCAGCCGCAGGTGCAGATCACGGTCGATCGCGCGGCCATCGCGCGCGCTGGCCTCTCCGTTTCGGATATTCAGGAAGAAGTGGAGACCGCACTCGGTGGAGGGGTGGCAACGCAGGTCCATGAGGGCGAACGCACTTTCGATCTAGCGGTGAAAATCCAGCCCGAATCCGTTCGCGATCTTGATTCCATCAAGCGGATCCCTGTCTTTGGCTCCAGCGGCGAACGCCTCAGCCTGGCCGACGTCACGGCCGTGGAACCGCGAAACGGTTTCTCACGAATCGAACGCGAGGAGAACTCGCGCCGGACCGCCGTTAAACTCTCAGTTCGTGGCCGTGACCTTGGATCGCTGGTGGCGCAGGCGCAAAAGGAAGTAAGCGAACGTGTGAAAGTCCCTACTGGCTACCGGCTGGAATGGACCGGCTCATTTGAAAACCAACAGCGCGCCCTGAAACGACTGGAAGTCATTGTGCCGATCACATTGCTCGCCATTTTCTTTCTACTCTTCACAGCCTTCGATTCGGCGAAGCTCGCCATTCTCATTCTATTGAATGTTCCGTTTGCCGCGGTCGGCGGCGTCCTTGCCTTGCCGATCTCGGGATTGGCCCTCTCCGTCTCGGCGCTGGTCGGATTCATTGCGTTGTTTGGTGTCTCGGTGCAAAATGGAGTGCTCCTCGTCGAGCGGATCCGGCATCTGCGTCGTCAAGGGCTGGGCATGGCTGAGGCCGTGCGAGAAGGCGCCGTCTCTCGAGTTCGGCCAGTCGTGATGACGGCGGCAATGGCCGCTCTAGGCCTCCTACCCGCAGCCCTTTCGCACGCCGTCGGCGCGGAAACTTCGCGCCCGTTTGCGACTGTAATTATCGGAGGTCTCGTTACGGCAACCTTGCTCACTCTGTTCCTTGTGCCGATTCTCTACCCCTGGTTTGAAACTGAACGCGCCGAATACTAAGCCGTCATGAAACTGGTCATAGCCTACATTCCACCCGATCGCCTCGATTCCATCTTATCCGGACTCACCCAGCATCGCATTCATGGCCTCACGGTCTCGCACGCGCAGGGATTCGGCCAGGAACACGACCGGCAGCATCCCGATTATCGGCCGTTTGCGGCACTCGACCTCACGAAAAAGCTGCGTCTTGAGATTGCTTGTCACGACGAGGAATCCGATGGCATCCTGAAAGCCATCTACGATTCCGCGCACACAGGGAATCGAGGAAATGGAAAGGTGTTCGTTGTGCCGATCCTCGATGCGATGCGCCTCAAGACTGGCGAGCGCGGTCCCGCCGCAATCGGAGCGATTATCTGAGAGCGGCTGCACTGTCGACCAGCCTGCTCGGTGGCGCCCTCCTGAAGACCGGCTGCAATTCGGCAGCGGTTCAACCCGAAACAGCCAGCACTTTTAAGTCGGCCCGCTGGGTTTCATAAGTTGTATCGAACGAGAGCACCTTCTGATCGGGATCCATTTGCTGCGTGGCGCAAAAAGCCTGGTAGAGCGCTGGCCACCAATTGCGATGCGCTGTCAAACCTTCGTCGCGCCATTCGCGCCATCCCATAACCACTTTGGACCAGCAGCGGTCGCCCCATTCGACGGCCTCCTTTGGGTTGTCGAATGTGCCGACATAACAATCGCGGCCCACACGGGCGTGGAGCACTTCGTCGGCCCAATCGTAATCCTGAAATAGCGCGGAGAGCGGATAGTGCGCCGCTTGAGCCGTCTCCCACTCGAATCGCTTGCCCATTTTAGGCATCAGTCCTTGTTCGATAAAGTAGAGCACCCCGTGGCGTTCGCGGGGCGTAAGCTGGATGTTCAGCCCAAGCGCCCAGGTGAAATTAATCATCACGAGTTCCGGCCAATTTATACCCAGTGACACAAAGCCGACTTCACCCATCATGGCATGCCGCGCCTCGTCCCAGAGTTGCCGGGTCATGTCCCGATAGTAATTCCACGGCTTGCCGGGCGTCTCCGTTATAATCGAGGCCATCATCTCCGGGACATCTATCTCGCGCAGGCGCTTGTAGAACATCATGAGCACCTTCGGCTCGACCGGCATGGTCTCGTCGTATAGAAATGCCTCCGCATTCACACCCATATTATACGGGTCTGGAAATCGCTCATCCCTTTTTGGCGTGGCGTTGTACGCATATTTCGCAGCCGAATATTTGCGTTCGATCGGGTGATCGGTTCGGGGCGTGGCGCCGTCCATTCCGCCTGCGCGCAACAGGCAGGTGTCGAGCAGCGCAAGCCACCCATCCGGGCGCCTGAGCCGCTCCTCGGAGACAAGCGCCGAGACCGCTCTGGCGCCATAATCGGCCGCTTCTTTCAATTCGAGCGCCGCAAACCGGCAGACCCGAAGCGATGGATGGTCGGCGAGAGGATTCGTATCCGCGATGTGGTGTTCGAGGGCGCGTACGATGGCGGGCAGCGCCTTTTGATAGATGGCCAGCAGCAATTCTTCAGTCGAGGGCGCGCCGAGTATTTCGTCGAAAAACAACGCCAGGTTTTCGTCGGGAACGACATCCAATCCCAGCGGCGGCTCGCGCATCTCGCCGACGCGCTGCCGCAGCGCCGATACATGCTCGGCACAATAATGCGCATGCAGGGAGAACGCCATCTTCAACTCGTAGATGGGTTCCGCAGTGAGCCGGGCAATAAATATCTCGTGCAACCGCTTCAGCGCGTAATGGTGCCGTTTCAGCCGCTTCACACACGCTTCCACGGATAAACCCGGCCTTTGCGCGGAATGAAAGTCGGCGATTCCCGCGAGCGGCGGCAAACCGTGAAGCGGCTTGTAGCTGTCGGATATGTCTTTTGGGGCTATCATAATAGTGGGTGTGATATCGGCGGGTTATGCGCGCACCTCCGGGCGCGGATCTCTTCCCAAAAGATTTTCCATCCCTTTCCGAGCGGAGACTTCACCTTCGAGCAGGGCGCGGATCTGGTCTATGATCGGCGTCTCGACGCTGAACTTTCGCGCGCATTCGAAGGCGCTGTATGTCGTCGGCACGCCCTCGGCGACCATCGGCATCGATGCCGTTATTTCACCGAGCGTTTCGCCTTTTCCGAGCCGTTCACCGACCATTCGATTGCGGCTATGGCGCGAAAAGCAAGTAACTATCAGATCTCCGATGCCGCTGAGTCCTTGAAATGTCTCGCGGCGTCCGCCGAGCGCCGTCCCGAGGCGGATTAACTCCGAGAGCGCGCGCGTGACAAGTCCTGCTTTCGAGTTGTCACCCAAGCCGAGGCCGTCGCCGACGCCGCTTCCGATCGCGAAGATATTCTTCAGGGCGCCGCCAAGTTCGATGCCGGCGACGTCGTCGTGTGTATAAATGCGAAACGTGCGGCTGGAGAGCGCCTGTTGCAGTTTCATCGCGACCGCCTCGTTTGCGCAGCCAAGCACGACCGCGGTCGGCATTTTGCGAGCGACCTCCTCGGCGTGGCTTGGACCAGAAAGGACAGCGATCGGATTTGTTTTAAAAAACTCGCCGATCACCTCGCTCATGCGCGCTCCCGTGCCGCGCTCGACTCCTTTTGTGCATGACAGCAGCACGGCGTCGTTCCCAAGGCCGATTCCCGCCAGCCGACCCGTTACGTCACGCATCGCCTTGGACGGCGTAACGACAAGAACCAAATCGCATGGACTGAGATCTTCGATCCGGGAGGTGAACGGGATCTCGGCGGGCACCTTGACGCCAGGAAGGTACGTTGCATTCTCACCCTCCATCCGGATTCGTTCTATGATTTCCGGATCGTGACACCAGACACGCGTCCGCAGTCCGCCGCCGTGAAGCAGCAGCGCGAGCGCGGTTCCCCAGCTTCCAGCCCCGACGATTCCGACCTGTTGAAATGGTGCTGTCATGATTCTGGATTTGAGTCGATTGCATCCTTTTTCGCCGCAAAACGGCTCTCAGTGCCTGCGAGAAGCCTCTGGAAATTGCCGCGATGTCTTAGCAGCACGAGCAGCGTCGCCGCCACGGAAAAGTAAAAGTTAGCCCAGCTCCGCATCCATCCCATCGAGAGGAGGAATATAACGATCACCGGGAGCGACGACGCTGCGACGATCGACGCCAGTGAAACGTAGCGAGAGAGCTTGAAAACGACTCCCCAGATGGCGAAAATACTGAGGCTCGCCACGGGCATCACCCCGAAGATTACTCCCACGGATGTAGCCACCCCTTTGCCGCCCTTGAATCCCAGCCACACCGGGAAACTGTGGCCTATAATGCAGCCCATCGCCGCTGTGATACCGATGACCCCCTCGTCCAGGGGAACGGCTTGTGTCAGCCCGTGCGATGTTGTAATCACGGACATCCAATGTGCGGAAAACGCCTTGGCGACTACGACCGCAGCCAGCCCTTTGCCTGTATCGCAAAGAAAGGTTGTCAAGCCCCACGGCTTCCCAAGCACCCGCCAGATATTTGTGGCGCCGATGTTGCCGCTGCCGTGCTGGCGGATGTCTATCCCGCGCAGACGGCCTACTATGAATCCGAAGGGAATCGACCCCACGAGATAGGCGAAGATCGCGATGACAGCGATTTGAGAAGCTAAGTTCATTGTGAGTGTGCCGCCGACAGCGGCTTCCCTGCCGCGGCCCCCGGGACCATGCGCCGCTTTGCCGACAGCACGGCTTCGATTTTACCCAGCGGCAAGGTGTTCACTACATCGGCGCGAGTGAGCCACCCTTTGCGCGCCGCCCCGATGCCGTTCCAAAGATGCTGCAGCGAGCCGGTCGAATGCGCGTCCGGATTGATCGCGCACTTCACACCCTTCTGCCGGGCAAGAGGCCACCAGCGCCAATCCATATCGAGGCGGCGCGGACTCGCATTGAGTTCGATGATCGTGCCCGTATCCGCAGCGGCCTCAATCACTGCGGGCACATTGACTTGATATCCCTCCCGCGACAACAGCAGCCGCCCGGTCAGATGGCCAAGAATGGTTATATATGGATTGGAAATGGCGCGAATGATCCGGGCTGTCATCTCCGCTTCCGGCAGCGTGAATACGCTGTGGACCGAAGCCACCACGTAGTCGAGATGCGCCAGCACTTCGTCCGGAAAGTCTAAAGAGCCGTCCTTCAGGATGTCGCACTCGACCCCGGCGAAAAGCCGGAAGCAGCCGCCCCATTGCTTGTTCATCTCACGAATCTCCGCCACTTGCGCCAGCAGCCGGTCCGCCTCAAGTCCGTGGGCCTGCATGGAGCTTTTCGAGTGATCGGCTATCCCCAGATACTGCAGGCCAAGTTCCTGTGCTGCTTCTGCCATCTCCGCGAGCGTGTTCCGTCCGTCGCTTGCGGTGGTGTGATTGTGGAATGTGCCGCGAAGGTTGCTTAGCTCAATCAGGCCGGGCAATTGATGCTTCTCGGCTGCCGCGATTTCGCCCCGGTCCTCCCGGAGCTCCGGAGCGATATAGTCGAGGCCCAATGCCGCGTACAAATCGGCCTCCGACTCGATGTTTGGTATCGGATCGGGCGCCCGCTTCGATTTCTCGTCCGGCCCGAGACGGTATTCGTTCAGTGTCCACCCCCGCGCCAGCGCCCGTCCGCGAATGGCGATGTTATGCTCTTTTGACCCAGTGAAATACGCGATGGCAAACGGGAACTGTTCGTTTGTCACAACCCGGAGATCCGCCTGAATTCCGCTTTTGAGCCGGACGCTCGATTTCGTCGGACCGCGCACGATCACGCTCTCGACGGCAGGATGATTGACAAAGAATGTGGAGACCGGGTCCGGATGGGATGCCGCTACGATATAATCGATGTCGCGCACGATTTCCTTCCTGCGTCGGTACGATCCCGCGATGCTAGCTTGCAACACTTCGGGCAGTTCTCGCAGTTGATCCAAAAGACTTTCGCTTTCGGCAGCAATGTCTCCGAGGCGAAAGCTGCCGCTATGCCTTTTCCGATCCTCCATCGCTTTCTGAATGTTGCCCGCCGTCTTCTTTCCAAAGCCGCGCAAGGCCGCCACGCTTCCGTCGCGGCAGCCCGCCTCCAGCGCTTCGAGGCTCGTGATGCCGAGTTGCTGCCATAGCGCCTTGATCTTTTTCGGCCCGATTCCTTGAAGCTCGAAAAGCGCGAAGAGTCCGGGTGGAAATTCGGCTTTCAGAGCTTCCAGGTATGGGATCCGGCCGGTGGTTACCGCTTCGGCGATTTTGTCGGCGATCGCCTTTCCAACCCCGGGAATCTCCGTGAGCCGCCCCTCGGCGGCCATGGCTTGGAAGTCTCCGTTGAAGGTCTCGATCGCCCGCGCGGCATTCGTATAGGCGCGGATTTTGAACACGTTTTCACCTTTCAACTCGAGCATCTGGGCAATGCTCTCGAGCATATCGACTAGGGCGTCCTTTGTAACTTGCGGCATGGGCGGGATGGGAAACGTATGGCGTGTGTGCGAACGGGTAAAGCCCGCTGTGAATGGAAAACCGGCTTGCCCGGCGGCTCTTTGGGCGCTATTGTCGGCGTTCTTTTCCAAAGAACATGAGCATCCAATCGACTTCGACGCAGCAACCCGCCAGGACCGCGCCCGAGCGCGGCGAAATGATGAAGGGCGCGGACATTCTCGTCGCCGCGCTGGAGCGGGAAGGGGTCGACGCCATTTTCGCTTATCCAGGCGGCGCGTCCATGGAAATGCACCAGGCGCTCACCCGATCGAAGCAGATCCGCACTTATCTGCCGCGCCATGAGCAGGGCGGGGTGTTCGCAGCCGAGGGCTATGCCCGCGCGACCGGAAAGGCTGGCGTTTGCATGGCCACTTCGGGACCCGGCGCTACAAATCTCGTTACCGGCATAGCCGATGCATTCCTCGATTCCGTGCCACTGGTCGCGATCACCGGCCAGGTGCCGCAGCACATGATCGGGAAGGGCGCGTTTCAGGAGACCGACGTGTTTTCCGTCACGGCGCAAATCGTGAAGCACAATTATCTCATCACCGACGTGAACGACATCGCGCGCGTCGTGAAAGAGGCGTTTCACATCGCCCAGACGGGCCGTCCAGGGCCTGTGCTTATCGATATTCCTAAAAATATCCAGCAGGCCACCACCCGTCCTCTTTTTCCCGCGGAAGTGAAGCTGCGTGGGTACGATCCGGTGCGCCACGCCGACGACCTCGCATTGAACGAGTTGATCGGACTGATCGGCCAGGCCCGCAAACCGATGCTTTATGTCGGTGGCGGAGTCATATCGAGCAACGCCTCCGAGGAATTGCTGGAGTTTGTCGAGCGTACGCAGATACCCGTGGCGACCACCCTCATGGGCATCGGCTGCTTTCCAGAGACCCATCCGCTCTCGCTCAAATGGCTCGGCATGCACGGCACTGTGTACGCAAACAATGCAGTGAACGAAGCCGACCTGCTCCTCGCGGTCGGCGTGCGCTTCGACGACCGCGTAACGGGCAAAATCTCGGAGTTCGCCAAGCACGGCACCATTGTCCACATCGACATCGATGAGGCCGAGATCAATAAGAACAAAGTGGTCAAACTGCCGATCGTTTCCGATGTGAAGTACGCCCTCGGCAGGCTCAACTCATTGCTGGAGCGCTCAGGCAAAGAGCGCATGAAGAGCGCCGGCCTCCAGTCCGAAAGCCCATTTCCAGACTGGTACCGCCAAATCGCCGAATGGAAGGCCGAGTTCCCATACTATTACGACGACACCGACGATGTCATCCAGCCGCAGCACGCCATCGAGATGCTCTATCGGATCACAAAAGGCGACGCGATCATCACCACCGGCGTCGGTCAGCACCAGATGTGGGCCGGTCAATTTTTTCACTTCGACACGCCGCGCTCCTTCATTACGTCCGCGGGCCTCGGCTCGATGGGCTTCGGTTACCCAGCCGCGATCGGCGCCAAGGTGGCTTTTCCCGACCGGCAGGTGGTCGATATCGACGGCGACGGCTCGTTCCTTATGAATGTGCAAGAGCTCGCACTCGCCCACATCGAAGGGATCGCGGCCAAGGCCATGATCCTCAATAACCAATGGCTCGGCATGGTAATGCAGTGGGAGGACAAATTCTACAAGTCCAACCGCGGCCACACCTTCCTGGGCGACCCACGCGACCTGAAGCGCATCTATCCCGATTACGTGAAGATGTGCGAGGGCTTCGGCGTCCCGTGCGAGCGCGTGATCCACAAGCGCGACCTCCGCGGCGCCATCGAACGCATGTTGGAATCCAAGGAAGCCTACGTTCTGGACGTCATGGTGCCCTACACCGAGCATGTCATGCCGATGATCCCGAGCGGTGGCACGTACAAGCAAGTGCTCTATCGGGATACTGCGAAGAAGCTCGAAGCCGGCAGCGGCCTGTAGCAAATCCATTCTGTCCCGACGGATGTGTGCCAGCGGCGTCTTGCCGCGTCATTGCGATGGCAGGTATGGGCTTGCGCCGACCGACCTCCCCTTTCCTCCTAAGTATCGATGGATGTGCGGATTCACCCCACGATGAGTGGCTTCCGCTCCATCGGTGTATCGCACCTCCGTCGCGCCAAGCCCACGCGTCGGTATCGCTCGGCGTTTTTCTGCCGGTATGTGATGGTCGCGCTGATTGCAGGCTTTTCCCTGCCGATCTTCGCTGCGCCTCCGGCGGCTGCTCCGTCCTCTCCGATGGGATCGCTGAAATGCATGCCGTCTTCAGCCCGGCCGGTGGGCTGGCGAGGCGATGGCACGGGACGGTATCCTGGCGCCACGCCGCCCGTTGCTTGGGAGCGGAAGGTGGACGGCGACGGTTATGCCGCCAAAGGGTTCGTCTGGATGGCGCCATTGCCGAGCCGCGGCGTCGCGACTCCGATCATCGTCGGCGGAAAGCTCTTCGTCACGTCGGAGGTCAATGACCTCATTTGTCTCGACAAGCAGACGGGGCGCATCCTTTGGATTAGGTCGAATCCGGAATTTGAAGGGTTGAGCGAGGAAGATCGGAAATCGGAGCCTGCTTACGCGGAAAAACTGGCGCCGCTCGCAGTCGAGCTGGCGAAAGCGAACGCAGACGCTGTCGAAGAATTGAATGCCTTGCTGCCGTCGGCACAAACGAGCGCGCCGGCAAAAAAGACGGCGGCGCTCACGCGCAAGCACGACTTCGAAAAACAGATCAACGACCAGCAGGTCGCGATCGACAAGAAACTCTACGCGCGCTATTGGGGCCAGGATGTTTTTGGGTTTAGCGGACCGACCCCCACGAGTGACGGCCAGCGCGTCTGCGCATTTTTCACCACGGGCGTTTCAGTTTGCTACGATCTGGATGGCAATCGGAAATGGATCATGCGAGGCGGTGGAGGAGGGAGCGAACACGGGAATTTCGCGAGCCCCCTGCTTTGCGACAACCGCCTGGTTGTGTGGGCAAACGAGATGCGAGGGTACGATGTGGTTAGCGGGAAGCTGCTCTGGAGCAATCCCGCAAAGGCGTCGAATACGTATGGATCGTTCCTCCGGCTGACCAGCGGCGGCGAGAATGTCGCCTTCTTTCAATGCGGCTTTTTCGATCGCGTGCGCGATGGTCTCCCCGTGTGGAAGCAGGGAATCTTCGGCGATTCGGTATGCACTCCGATTATTGAAGGAAACACGATCTTTGTGAGAGTCGGCTATCCCCGGTACAACGATAAGAACCAAGGCCTTAAGGCATTCCATATTCCCGAGAGCACCGAGGCCGGGGAATTCAAGGCAGCCTTCGATTTCAAGGAGGAATGGGCCGACGACGAAATCCCGGCAGACAAGAAGAAAAGCCCCTTCGACCGGAGCTTTGTCGCTTCGCCCCTCTATGTCGATGGACTCATTTACCAAGTCACTCAAGGCGGTGGATTGCTCGTAAATGACGCAGCGGATGGAAGCTTGATCTATCGCAAGGTGCTGCCGCTCGAACCGCGGACTGAGTACTGGAATTGGGCCGGTTGTTCGGCAAGTCCGGCTCTAGCCGGGAAGTTGATATATATCATGGATAATCAAGGCAATACATTGATCATGAAGCCTGGCCGTGCGTACCAGCCTGTTGCGCAAAACCGCATCGTGGAACTGCGCGACAACAAGGAGCAGGCGCAAATGGTGAGCAGCCCGATTTTCGAGGGCGCGAGAATGTATTACCGTTCCCCCGGCTACCTGTATTGCATCGGCGATAAGTGATGCGAGGCGCCGCGCGACTGCTCATTTTCGCCAGCTTCGTAGGGCAGGTTTTACACGCCGCGCCTGTCGAGCCGCCGACGCTTCTCGGTTCGGCGGGCTTTCAGCCTTCCGCGCAACATCCATTCGGCTGGCGCGGCGATGGAAGCGGCTGCTTTCCGGGGGCGGCGCCGGTAACGGAATGGTCGCCGGTCCAAAATGTGAAGTGGAGCGCCGCCACGGGCCGCAGTTACTCGTCGCCCATACTAGCGGATCGCTTTGTAGTTGTAACAGCGGAGCCAAATCTGGTGGTGTGTCTCCAGCGCAAGGACGGCGCGCTCGCATGGAGCCTCACGGTAACTCCAGCCGCGCTTGCCGACCAGAAGAGCCGCGATGCAGCGGAACGCTATGAATTGCCAAAAGATGGGTCTGGAATGGCCGCCGCAACGCCTGTCACCGACGGGAAAACCATCTTTACGGTCTTCGCCAATGGGATTGTCTGCGCAATCGGTCTCGATGGAAAACAAAAGTGGGCCGCATGCATCG